>JAJFIK010000064.1 GCA_021775005.1 Rhodospirillales bacterium | reverse complement strand
CGGATTAATCGCCATTTCCATATTCGCTGCTCAAAACGCTTCTGCCGCCCCTGGCGCGCCGATCAATGCGTTTCAAAATGGCGACCCCATTGTTGTTCAAGTGCAAGCGCGCGGTCGTGACGGTGACGGTGATGAGTCTCGCGCGGAACGACGCCAGGCGCGGCGCGAAGCCCGGCGCGGAAATAACAACAACGAGCAATCCAACCAACAACACGACAATCAACAGGGTCGTCGCGAGAACCGGCCGGACAATCGCGCCGAGCGCCAGGACAACCGCGGCGACAATCAACAAAACAACCGCGCAGAACATCGAGATAATCGCCAAGATAACCGCGCCGATCGCAGGGACAACCGTCCCAACAATCGTCCGGACAATCGCGCAGATCGCAGGGACAACCGGCAGGATAATCACGCCAGCCGTAACAATAACGGCCAGGACGCGCGTTCAGATCGCCGCGAGGAAAACCGCGATGAATATCGTGAGCGCCGCAGAGAGGCCAATGAGAGCCGCCCAGGCTATCGGGAAGCACGGCATGAGGGCCGCGACGATGGTCGGCGTGATGGACGCGACGATGGTCGGCGTGATGGACGCGGTGACGGACGCCACGATGGGCGTGGTGATGGTCAGCACGATGGGCGCGGCGACGGACGCCACGATGGACGTGGTGATGGTCACAACGATGGAAATAATTGGGGCAATGACCACAATCAACACAACGGTCACGGGCACGCTAACTGGTGCAGCAGCCGTAGCAGCAATTATCACTGTGGCCGGAATTCCGGTTGGGGTCATGATCATCGTGACCACTATGGCCATGACCACGTGAGCTGGTGCTTGAGTTTTGGTTCACTCAGCCACTGCCGTGGCGGAAGCAGTTATTATAGTGGGTATGGTGGTGGGTATTACCTCGGCTATTCAGACTATGGTCGCTACGATTCATACGCTGGCGGGATCATCCTTTATAACCGCAACGACTATGACGGACGCTATGTCCATATCAGTAGTGATATTGGCGACCTGAACCGAATTGGCTTTAGTGATCGGACAACCTCTATTCGTGTCCTGAGCGGCGTTTGGGAAATATGCACTCGTCGCAACTACAATGGGTATTGCCTCATTGTTGATAGCAGCACACGGAACCTGCGCAACTTCGGTATCAACAACGAGATCTCTTCAGTCCGCCGCATAAACAGCCGCCATCGCTACAACAACCGTGAATACAGTGGCGGTTATGGCGGTTACTATGACGGCGACACACGTCGCGATGATTATGGTGTCGGCGTTTATGCGAGCAGCGGTTATCGCGGTGACTACTTTGAAGTCGGTGTCGATATCGAGGACTTCTCCCTCTACGCCGCGGGGTATGACGGCAGCCTGGAAGTTTTAGGTGGCCGGTGGGAAGTCTGTGAAGACGCCTATTATCGCGGACGCTGCACCACTGTTGAGGGTCGTTATTCCAACCTCAGTCAAAACATCGGCTATGGCATTGGATCAATTCGGCTCCAATAACTCTCACCCTGCCCTGGGCCTTGGGCTCAAGGCATCCCCCAGAAAGGTCGGCATTCCCCATGCCGGCCTTTCTTTATGAGCGACACTCAGTTCTTTTGATTGAGCCCGATGAATTGATCAATTGAAATGAAACCGGGTCCGCGCACCAGCACGACAGCAAGTGCCGCTGCCCACCACGCATGAACCGCCCACCATTCCGCTGGGAATACGAAAATTTGGATGACGGCGGTCATAACCAGCAGTCCCAAGGCCCCAAACCTTGCAATGAATCCAAATGCCAACAAGAGCGACAGGGACAGCTCCCCAATGGTCGCCCCAATGGCTGCTAGATCTGTGAACCACTCCGGCATGTTGGGAAAGTAGAGATTGCCAAAAAGAAAATAGGTTCCGTTTTGAATTTCCGGTGTGGGGAGACGAAAGCCCAGCACCTCTACCGTTTCCACCTTGGCTAAGCCTGATTTCCAAAACACGCGCGCCGCTAATAGACGCAAGCCCAATAAAACGAGTGGTTCCAACCTCGCGGTTATCCCGCTAAAACTTAGATAGATGCTTTGCCCGGTCACGGCCAAATTGTTAAACATAGTCATTACCTCGTCTTGTCGATTGCGCCGAAAACTCCGAGCCGTAGAGCATCCGCAAAGAAAATTATTGTTTCCGGCTCTGGAGCGATCTCTTGTGCGGCTCCAAGCGTCTGGCCGTCGTCAATAGCTCTTAGGAAAACAGCAACCGGCGCAGCAATCGCGCGGTGTGTTATCCCAGATGGCCCGCGCCAGATTAGCGCGTGGCTTGGTGCTTCCTTGAGCGCAAGTTTTGTCGAGGCCTGCTCGTCGCGATTGCTGGCCCAGATTTCATATGCGTTCCACTTGGATTTCAACGTGCGCACAGACGGATGCAGCCCGGGCGCAAGAGCTGCAATTTGAGCGTCATCCAACCCTTGCAGTGCACTCGCCGCCATAGGTGCCTCATCAGAAGCAAACAGCGCTTCGATAAAAGCCCAGTCATGCCGCGCCACATCGCCAAGATAGGGCAAGGATTGCGTCGGCGGAAACCCGTCTATAAAGCTCGCGAATTCCCGGCCATAAGCGGTCATAAGAGGCGAGGACGAGGGGTGAGTTTCCGCAAAAGCGCGGGCTAGGGCGCGCATGAATTCATCGCCCACAAGCCGTGCCACAGCGGGGTAGTTGTCCACCAAGGATTGGCCAAGAGCGCTCAGCATGTTGTTTTGATAGACCCGCGCACGACCCACGTCGGAGGCTTCGCGCAGGTAAGGCACCAGCGCTTCGGAATTGCCACGCATATTGGAAATCATGGCATCGTGAAATGAAGCCGTTTCAGCCATTGGCAAGCTCCATGCCTTCGCTTTGCGTTAGTTTGGCCTGGGCGCGTTTGGTTTCAGCGAGTAATTCTTTAAAAGGCGGCAGATTTGAATCACGTTCAATCAGAGTGGGCTTTGGCCCTACCCGCGCGATCAAATAATCATAGAGCGCCCAGACATCTTCGTTGATGGCCTCGTCATGGCTATCAATGAGCAGCGCTTGCCCCAGGATCGGGTCCGGGCGATGCCCCGCCAGATGAACCTCGCCGATCAAATTCGCCGGGATCGCATCAATATAGCCCTTGGCATCCCGCCCAATATTATTAGCCGTAACGAAGACGTTGTTCACATCCAATAGCAGCCCGCACCCGGTCCGCTTGCAAATATCGGTTAGAAATTCCGGTTCGCTCATGTCTCCCTTAAGGTCGATGTAAAGCGAGGGGTTTTCGATAAGAATTTTGCGGCCAAGGGCGCTCTGCATGCGGTCGATATTGGCGCAAAGATAATCCGCTGCCAATTTGGTGGCCGGCGTAGGCAGAAGGTCGGCGTAATAAATCCCGTCCTTCACTGACCAGGCAACATGCTCTGAAATGAGTTCAGGCTCAAAACGGTCGACGAGGGTTTTCCACCGCGCCAAATGAGCAGCATCCACCGCTTCATCCCCTGCCAGCGACAATCCCACGCCATGCAATGAAAGCAGACGGCGATCACGAATGGCTGTCAACCAAGCCAGTCGAGGACCGCCGTCCGTCATGTAATTTTCCGGATGAACCTCAACCCAAAGGTCGTTGCCAGGAACATCAAGCACATCGCGATAATACTCAGGCTTAAGCCCAAGCCCAGCGCCCATCGGGGGAGACGCACGCTGGATATCAGCCCTGGGAGGCGTGGTATGGGACATCATCGGGTGCGGCTCCTGACGGTCCATCCGGAAATTTAGTTCAAGCCTTAGGCAGGAATGTTGCGATCAAGTTCCGCAAGCGAGCCATTACCATCAGGCGTGGTGATATCTGCGCAGGTACCAGCTGGCGCCAAGCCCCAAGCATTACCTTGGAAGTCGACGGTTGAGGTCCCTTGGCAGGACGTACCCGCACCAGCGGCGCAATCATTTTCCCCAGCAAGGGCTACGCCGTAGCAATGGACATATTCACCGTCGAACGTGCCTGCAACCCAAGCGTCGAAATCGGCTTGGGCATCGCCGGAACCTGAAAAGCCCAGTTGGGCGTTCGGGCCTGCAAAAGCGGACCCAGCGGCGAGGACAACGGCAGTGGCAAAGCCGACAGCAGTCAATTTCGTTTTCATAATTAGATGCTCCATCGTAGTTGAGGACAGGCATTTCCTGACCCTGAACATGGGATGTCCACCCTTACAGACCGTTACGTCTCAGAGCCCGACGAATCACAGGTATTTGCCTCACATTTTTGTCATCACGGCGAAATTCACAAATAAACCCGGCGATTACCGCAAAAGACCGCGAAAATACCCACCAACCGCTGACCTAAGCCCGGCTACAGCGCGGCCATGGTCTCTCTAAGGGCTTGGGCGAAAAGATCGAGCTCTTCATCAGTCCCGACGCTCACGCGAATACAACGGTTCTGCGGTGCCACCCATGGTTTGCGCACAAAGACATCTCGCTCCAAGAGCCCCGCAAGGATCTGATCTGAGAAGTCAGTATCCTTGCCGCAATCTATAGCGACAAAATTCGTTGCAGATGGAATGGCTATAAATCCATTTTCGGCGGCGATGCTATAGATCCGCTCTCGCGCCAATTCCACATTGCTGATGACTTTGCGCAGGTAGGTTTGGTCCCCCAATGCTGCCAGCGCGCCCGCTTGCGCCACGCGATTGACACCGAAGTGATTGCGTACTTTCTCAAATGCTTTGATCAGCGATGCCTCACCAATGGCATAGCCAATGCGCGCGCCTGCCATGCCATAGGCTTTTGAGAAGGTCCGGAACCGCAAGACCCGCCGGTCCGTGATATCAATCGGCGGCACGGTCCCCATCGGGGTAAAGTCACAATAGGCTTCATCCAGGCACAAAATATTGCCGCCTGGAATGTGGGCGATCATCTCCAAGACCGCGCCGCTGTCCCACCAGGTACCCATGGGATTGTCGGGGTTGGCCAGAAAGGTCAGCCGCGCCCTGGTTTGCTTTGCCAATTCAATAAGGCCGCTCAGGTGTTCTTTATCATCGACAAAGGGGGTGGTGTGGATTGCTGCTCCACGCCCCGCCATTTGATAGTTGAACGTCGGATAGCCCCCGAGCGAGGTCGCAATGGGTGTCCCTGGCTCCACAAACATTTGTGCGACGGTGCCATAGAGCCCGTCGATCCCCTCGCCCACGACAATATTTTCCGGCGGGATTTGGTGGTGTGCGGCAAGAGCGTGCCGGAGATCGTAATTCTCCGGATCCCCATACATCCAGACCTCAGCGGCCGCTGCCTGCATGGCTTCAAGTGCTTTTGGGGAAGGACCAAAACCGCTTTCATTGGCCCCAAGCCGCGCCTTGAAGGGTCGCCCACGGGCGCGCTCCTGCGCCTCAGGCCCTACAAAAGGGACCGTAGCAGGCAACGCCTTGGTCACCGGATTAAAGGGGTAGTTCGACATGATGGCCCTTGTGCTAACCCGGCAATTTGTCGAATGCCGGAACACCTTCGGGGATCATGTGAAAGCTTTGCTGGTCGCAAGTGAAAATGGCAACCGCCGGACTTCCAAATTGGCTGGGATCATCCAGGGAGCCGATTTTTAGAATGACCGCATCAGGCAAGCTCGGTGAACGCGTTAGCAGCGGTGTGCCGCAGTCTTTACAAAACTCGCGTGTTACCGGTGTTTCAAGGTCCGAACGGGCAAATGGTTTGGACTCGCCTTTGGTAAAACGAAACCCCTCGCCTGGCATCACCATGAAAAAGTTTGGCCCCCCGCCGGTAAAAAACTGACACTCGCGGCAATGGCATTGCGCCTTAAAACCTGCATCACCACTTGCTTCATAGCGCACCGCGCCGCAATAACACCCACCCGTGATCGTCATGTTGTTTTCCTCTTGTTCGGGCAATCTTCACTGAGTAACGGGACCTAGCAAGCCTTACCTGGCGTAAACGATCAGTCGCGTTGGCCCGTCAACACGTGACCGGCAGCGGAACCTGACATGGGATACATGACGTTCATCGCCATCTAGGTTTACGCGGCGTTCCCGGTTCACTCGAAATCGCTGATCTTCAATCAGTTGCACGGTACCATTGCCGAAGACAATCCGCACAAACTGGCACTGGGTGCCACCATCCCGGGAGATGAATGCCACCCGTTCATAACGGCGATCCAGTGGGAAGACGGTTTCCGCATTAGATTTTCCGCGATGAAAAACTTGAGTATCAATGCGATCCCAATCATCGGGAAATTCGGCCAAAGCATTGGGGATCACAAAAAATGACGCGACCAACGTCAGGATCAAAACAGGATTGCGCAGCATGGCTCCCTCCAGTCGATGAACGACCCGATGCATGGTAACCTGAAAATGGAAACCGGCAACAAGCTATCCAGAAATCTCCAAAATGATCTGAGATCACAGTCATAGCATATTGAATTACAAGGTATTTTCGTCTTTACCGCGGGCGGATCAAACCCTCTTGAACCACAGACGCCACCAAGCGGCCATCGCGCGTAAAGATGCTGCCGCGGTTGAACCCGCGCGCACCATGGGCATTGGGACTATCTTGGGCATACAAGAGCCACTCGCCCGCATCAAACGGCATATGAAACCACATTGCATGATCAAGGCTTGCGGTCTGCAACTTGCCGGATAACCAATTGATGCCATGAGGGCGAATGCAGGTATCAAGGAGCGTCATGTCCGAGGCGTAGCCAAGAATGCATTGGTTGAGGGCGATGTCGTCCCCCACAGATCGCCGCGCGCGAATCCAATTGTACTGCGAGGGCCCGGTTGGTTGGGGGTTGAGATAATCCTGCGGTTCTACTGGGCGAATTTCCACCGGCCGGGGCCGCAGGAAATGCGCAGCAACTTCCGGCGGTAGCTTATCAATAATGTCCGCGCGCAGTTCTTTTTCGCTTTTTAGATCTTCCGGCATGGGAACATCAGGCATGTCGAATTGATGCTCATAGCCTTGCTCTTCTATCTGAAATGAGGCGGCGAGATTGAAAATTTGCCGCCCATGCTGAATGGCAACAACGCGCCTCGTTGTGAAACTTCTGCCGTCCCTAGAGCGGTCCACTTCATAAAGGATGGGGATTTTGGGGTCGCCCGGGCGAATGAAATAGCCATGGAGCGAATGACATGTGCGCCCTTCAACGGTGTGATAGGCCGCCGTCAACGCTTGACCGATGACCTGCCCGCCAAAGACCCGTTGCCAAGTGACATCGGGGCTGTGCCCGCGAAACATATTCACTTCGATCTGTTCAAGATCAAGGAGCGTAAGGAGCTCCTCAACTGGATCTTCTGTGGCATCAGTCATTTTTGAGGGTTCTTCCTAGGCGGCATCTTGAATAGTAAAAGTCAGCCCGGCGTTTTGCTCAAGCCGGTCGATGAGCTTTTGCCCCATGGTCGATGCCGGTGTCCAGAGGCCGCCCCCTTTGTCTTCTTCCGGTACGTCCCACAACAGACAGAGTGCGGCCTCGGAGATCATCTTGGCGGTGCTGCCATAGCCAGGGTCGCGATCGCCCGTGACGTGGGCAACGTGCTTTGCGCCGCTTTCAGTTTTTCCCAAAACCACATGTTTGAAAAACCCTGTCTCACGGGCTTCTTTCGAAGGCCCCTCCCCCGGCTTGGGCAAGACAAATGACTTAAGAAACGAGCGTGTTGGGGCGATGGCTGCCAGCGCAGCAAATAATCCCAAGCCGCCCGCAAGGCCATAGGCCCCCATGCGTCCGCCAAACCCTGGGCCCGTCATCATAGCCTCGCTGTAGCGAAACTCGCGCGTCATGGGATAGTCCATCAATGCATTTGAGCGATGAACAACGCGGGTGTTGATGGCTGCCATGACGAAGGGTGCCAGCCAGATGCCGAAGTCCGCATTATATTCCAAGACGTTTGTCGAAGGTTGCCGCGGGCCGGACCTGGCACCTTTTGGGGCAATGGCAAAGGGATTCGCCAACAGTTTCGCGACGGCCTTATCTCGCTGCGATTCCTCAATCACGTTCAGCAAACTCCAAATCGTTCCGCCGCTGGCGCCGCCTTTGGCAGCTTTGACCGCCATGATGATTTCCGTGCACGGGGCATTGCCATTGGCCTTGGCATATTCATTGACCAAAAACACACCCAGGTCCGAAGGTATGGAGTCATAGCCGCAACAATTCACGATGCGCGCGCCAGAGGCCTGCGCGGCGTCTTGGTGGGCATCAACCATTTTGGCGATCCACTGGGTTTCGCCCGTGAGATCTACATAATCGACCCCGTGGCGCGCACAGGCGGCAAGCATTTCAGAGCCATACAAGGCATACGGCCCCACCGTTGAGATTATCACCTTGGTGCTCATAACGATGCCATCCAGGGCGGCGGCGTCCATGGCATCGCCGGTAACAATAGGGATGTTTTGCGCGCCATCACCAAGGGAGGCACGAACCGCCTCCAATTTTTCTTGGCTGCGTCCACCCATGGCCCAGTGCAAAGAACCGCCACCATATGAGCTGGCCAGATATTCACAGATTAGCTTGCCAACAAATCCGCTGGCCCCCCAAACAACAAGGTCAAACTTTGTATCCGTCATTTTATCATATCCAAATCGTTGGGTTCGGGGCTTGGTTGAAGCAAATGACGATTTTCAGCGCGGATTTCCGCCGCCGCATCATCATAAAGGAATGGCAGTGTTGCATATCTCGTGCCCCTAAGTACCGGGCGCGCTTCATGAAGCAAAGCGCAAGAGAAGACGACGGCACCGCCTGTCGGCGCGCGAAACTCTCTTGTTCCATATTCTGGAAAACGAAGACCGCCACCATCATAGTCTTCCGTATTGAGGTTGATGGTCACCGCCATGCGGCGATGAGCCGTTCCCGATGTGGTGTTGTCTCGGTGCGCTCGGAAAAACCCGCCTTCGTCCGCGTCATAACACGCCACGATAAACCGCTCTATACGCGTCACATCAAATTGGTAGCTTTTGTGAATTTCCGGCGCGATCCGTGTGAGCACCGCCGCTCGTAATTCGGTCCGTAGCTTTTCATCTGCGATTCTTACATCACTGCGCCGTTTGAAACTTTTGTCAAATTGGTGAACAGTCTTGCCATCAACTTGGCGCATAAACCCGGAAACTTCAGGCTGGCCCTTGTTGTAGACATCAATGAGTTGCTTGCAATAGTCGCGGCTAACGACGCGGGGTATAACCAAGACGGGCGCAAATCGGTTTTCCGCGAGCCCTACATGTTCATCTGTTGAAGGTAATTCTCGTATAATCTTGGCAAGCCGATCGTACTCGTGTGGCGCTCCGCTGTCATAGACACGCAGCGTCGGGTCAAGCAAAAACCATCGCGCGCGATAGGGCCCGCCCTCTATTTCCGCAACGGTTTTTGTCAGGCCATACCGGCGTGCAATTTCAAAATCTTCATCCAAAAAGACGCGGCGTTCGGGAAAAGCACGTTGAACCGCGGCGTCCTCCAAATCACGCTGACGATAAGTAACGCCAAAACTTACGAAATGATCGTCACCAAAATCGAAGGGCTTCTCTGCCAGGGCGGCGAGGAATTTCGTGCTTTGCGGCACGCGACTATCTCCAAAAAAGTGCAATAAAATCCAGCGCCCCCCCAACGACGAGAAAGTAAAGTGAGGATTGCGCGGCGTTGGTGCGGAAAACCACGGTGCCGCCATGCCGATTGCGGGTGGTCTTTCATAGGCGAGAGACTGGAAAAACTGAGACATTTAGGGGCGGCACCCTCTCCTGGTATTGCGCTGCGGTATGGTGGCCCAGCAGACCTGCTGTCGCAATGGGTCTGAAGGGAAGCGATTCTCGGCCAACCCCGCCTGACCCATTATGAAAACGATATTGCGGAAAACCAAGCAGAATTGAAAAATTCCGACCCCGAAAGGCCATCCGAGAGGGTGTTTATGAAATCTCCACACGGAGAGTAGCCCTTCTCCGCTTTAGCCAGTATATCCAAGCCAAAATTATACGACGATATCCGCCGCCCTTCCCGTTATTCGGCGTAGCGTTCCCCGCGCGCTGAGTAAATCAGACCTGTAACGGCAGAGTAATAAAAATGGGCAGGCGGTCCGTAAGTGGAGAGAAATGCAAAGATGGCTCAGAACAACCTTCATGTTCCATCCAATGTCGCGCGCCCGGGTGATGCGCCGGACTTTAGTTCCGTGCCCCTTGAACCCGCTGGTGCGGCGGCACGCCCCAAAATTGATGTAGCAGCGCGTGAAACCCACGACCTTTCCTATGGCTTAATTCGGGTCCTTGACGATGATGGCAAGGCGGTCGGACCGTGGGACCCCAAGCTCAGTGCTGAAACCTTGCGCACGGCCCTGCGCCACATGGTGCAGACTCGTATCTACGACAATCGCATGTTGCGCATGCACCGCCAGGGCAAGATGTCTTTTTACATGACCAGTAATGGTGAGGAAGCGATCGCCATTGGCCAGGGCATGGCTTTGCGTGATGAAGACACACTTTTTCCCAGCTATCGCCAGCAAGGCCTTTTGTTTGTGCGCGGTCGCAGCATGGTGGATATGGCCAGCCATTGCATGTCCAATGCGCGGGACAATCTGATGGGACGCCAACTACCGGTTCACTACACCTGGCGTGAAGGGAACCTCTTTTCAATCTCAGGAAATCTATGCACCCAATTCCCGCAAGCTGTGGGTTGGGCGATGGCCTGCGCCTACAAAGGCGAGGAGGCCATTGCGGCAAGTTGGATTGGTGAAGGCTCTAGTGCAGAAGGTGATTTCCACGTCGCCATGACGCTCGCCAGCGTTTATCGCGCGCCGGTGATCCTGAACCTGGTCAACAATCAATGGGCCATCTCAACCTTCCAAGGCATCGCTGGCGGCAATGAAACGACTTTCGCCGCCAAAGGCATCGGCTATGGCATTCCAGGTCTGCGTGTTGACGGCAATGACGTTCTCGCCATGCATGCGGCAACGACCTGGGCGGCAGAACGCGCGCGCAAAGGCTTTGGTGCCACATTTATTGAAGCTCTCACTTATCGCGGTGGCGCGCACTCCACCAGCGACGACCCGGCACGCTATCGCCCCAAGGAGGATTGGGGGAGTTGGCCCTTAGGCGATCCCATTGAACGGCTTAAGACGCACCTGATTGTCATTGGTGAGTGGTCGGACGAACGCCATGCGCAAATGGAAGGTGAGATTACTGATCAAGTTCTCAACGATCTTAAGGAAGCCGAAGGTTATGGTACGCTCAATGCCGCCCCGCGCCCGGACCCGGTGACCCTCTTCGATGATGTTTTGAAGGACATGCCGCCAAACCTGAAACGCCAACGCGAAGAGTTTGGAGCCTGATCATGCCACAACAAAATATGATTCAGGCCCTCAACGCGGCCCAAGACATTTTGCTCGAGCGCGACCCAAATGTTGTCATCTTCGGCGAAGACACCGGCTATTTCGGCGGCGTGTTTCGCGCAACCGATGGACTGCAAGCCAAGCACGGTCTTCAGCGCGTTTTCGATAGCCCCATCACCGAGGCCGGCATTATCGCCATGGCCATTGGTATGGGCGCAAATGGGCTACGCCCCATCGCCGAAATTCAGTTTTCTGACTATATCTTCCCAGGCTTTGATCAAATTATCTCTGAGCTTTCGCGCCTGCGTTATCGCAGTGCCGGCCAGTATACCGCGCCTGTCACCGTGCGCAGCCCCTGGGGCGGCGGTATTCGGGGGGGGCAAACCCATTCCATGAGCCCTGAAGCGTTCTTCACTCACATCCCAGGCATCAAAGTCGTGGTACCCTCAACGCCCCATGATGCAAAGGGCCTGCTGATCAGCGCCGTGGAAGACGACGACCCGGTGATTTTCTTTGAACCAAAACGGCTCTACAATGGCCCGTTTGATGGCGACCACGAAGCGGCAGCCAAAAGCTGGGCGCAGCACTCTGGCGGCGATGTTCCTGATGGGCACTACACTGTGCCGCTTGGCAAAGCCAAAGTCGTGCGCGCGGGCAAAGACGCGTCCATCATTACCTATGGCACCATGGTGCATGTAGCCCTGGCGGCAGTGGCGAAATCCGGTATTGATGCGGAGATCATCGATCTGCGCACCCTTGCGCCAGTTGATCTCGACACCATCACCTGGTCGGTGGAAAAAACCGGCAAGTGCGTCATCGTCCATGAGGCTCCAAAAACCAGTGGCTTTGGCGCTGAACTTTCCGCTGCCATTCAGGAAAATTGCTTCTACCATCTGGAGGCTCCCATCACACGCGTAACCGGGTGGGACACACCCTACCCCCACGCCCATGAGTGGGAGTATTTCCCCAGCCAAGCGCGCATCATCAATGCGCTTCAACACGTCATGAAAGTTTAAGCCATGGCTCATCACGCATTTAGATTACCCGATCTTGGAGAAGGCATTACCGAGGCCGAAGTTGTCGAATGGCACGTAAAACCCGGCGACGTGGTCAAGGAAGATGACAATGTGGTCGATGTCATGACCGATAAGGCCACGGTGGAAATCCCCGCGCCCTTTGACGCAACAATTGTCAGCACCACCGGTGAACCCGGCGACATTCTTGCGGTCGGCAGTGAACTTTTAGTGTTTGAGCGTGACGGTGATGCAAGCGCACCGGCACCAGCCCCTGCCGCCCCAGTGACGGAAACGCCCGCACCGACACCGGTCGCGGCTCCGGTTGCAGCACCCACGCCGCCGCCTGCACCAGCCAAGTCACCCGATGCCGCAAGCGAGCGCCCGCTCACGTCGCCATCCATTCGCCGCCGCGCTATGGAAGCGGATGTGGATTTGAACGTCGTTGCAGGTTCCGGCCCCAAGGGCCGTATTACCCGCGATGACTTTGACGCCTTTGTGAAGGGCGGCGGGCGTGTGGCGGCGACATCTGCAAAGACCAAACGCACCGGTGTGGAAGAAATCAAGCTCATAGGCCTGCGGCGCAAAATCGCCGAGAAGATGGCCCTCAGCAAACGTTCCATTCCGCACTTTGCTTATGTGGAAGAAGTGGACGTCACCGAACTTGAAGCCTTACGCAAACACCTCAATGCCACCCGCGCCGACGGCCAACCAAAACTTACAATCTTGCCGTTTATCATGCAAACGCTAGTGAAAGTGCTGCGGGAATTTCCCGAAGCCAATGCTACGTTTGACGTTGAGGCCGGCATCATCACACGCTATGACGCCGCGCACATTGGCATCGCAGCTCAAACCGGCAATGGCTTGATGGTCCCCGTGATCAAACACGCTGAAGCCCTGGATGTATGGGACTGCGCCAATGAAGTGGCGCGCCTTTCCACCGCAGCCCGCGAGGGCAAGGCCAAGATGGGTGAACTTTCAGGAAGCTCCATCACCATCACCAGTCTGGGCCCCATCGGCGGTATTGTAACCACCCCGGTGATCAACCACCCCGAAGTGGCAATCATCGGCGTCAATAAAATCGCTGAGCGCGTGGTGCCATTAAACGGCACCATCACCACGCGCCTGATGATGAACCTTTCATCGAGCTTTGATCATCGCGTCGTGGACGGATACGTTGCGGCGCAAATGATCCAAGCTATGAAGGGCTATATGGAACACCCCGCGACAATCTTTATGTAGGCTCGCTGCTCTTCTGCAAATGCACATCAGCCATCAAGCAGCGCACAGACCCGCCCGCCAGTTCAATGGTGGGAATGTCGAATGTTAGAATTGCCATGTGGCGTTCAATAGTAGCAATTTGTTCGGGGCGAAATGCTGCCAGCGCTCGTGAGGACATGACTAGTACGGGGCCGCTTTCACCTTCGAGCTCCAGGCAGTTCCCGGCAAACGCGTTGATCTGAGCTTGCGTAAGCGTGACAATTTCGTGGCCGGTTGCGCTTAGTCGTGCCGAAATGCGCGCTCGGTCTGACTGATCCGCGACGCAGTCGAGCCCCACCAATGCGATTTTCTCGCAGACAGCCATGACAACATTGGTGTGGTAGATGATGTCACCGTCTTGATCCAGCGCATCAAAGAGCACCTGCTCAAACCCGAACTCATCGCAATACTTGGCGAACAAGTCCTCATCAGCCCGCTCAGATCGCGCCGCATAGGCGATACGATTGACATAATCAAAGACAATGGAGCCGGTTCCTTCAAGTATCTGATCTTCACTCTCAAAACTCGACCAATCCATGATCTCGGACACGTCATAGGCACCGCGCAGCATTCGAACCACGTCGGCGCGGCGTTCTCTGCGGCGATTTGGGGTAAACATGGGATAAAGCACAATGCGCCCATCGGGCCCGGCGGATATCCAATTGTTTGGAAAAAGCGAATCTGGTGTATCGCGCGTCCCATCATCATCGAACACATGAACCGTAACGCCTGCCTCCTCAAGCGCGGCGATTACCCGGTCAACTTCCGCTAAGGCACGCGCGGCAAGAACGCCGGCAGGTTCATCCACGGCGGTCGCCTGAAATTTATTATCGACGGCTGTTTCTTCATTCACGCGGAAGGCATGGGGCCGGATCATGATGACTGATCGCGCGCCTTGGTCCAATCTACTTGATGTCCCGGTCATGCTGACATTCTAATCCAATAGCCCACAATTTTGGCAAAAATTGGAACTACGCTTCAGTTTGAATGTTGCTCAATGAAGTTGAACACCTCAGCCTGCGCTACGGGGTCCCAAAAAAGGTAATGAAGTCCACCAAGGCGATGCGCGCGCTCATAGACAATTGATCGCGATCCATTGGAATTGTTGAGATAACGCCCGCAATCACCTCGGCTCCATGCTTGCTGGAACCACGGGTCAACTTCACCTACCAGCGTAAGAACGGGCTCATTATCGGGCGCGTTAATTCCAACATATTCCACCCAACCCGCATGGCAGGTCCAGCCTTCCACAATGCGTGCATTGATAGGCACCCCTTCAAAAGTAGCAACGGTAATGGCGCCTTCGCTAAAACCATGTGCGCTGATGCGGCTGCCATCGACGAAAGCCAAGGCTCGAGCATTTCGGATGGCAAGATCCAATTCGGCCTGACGCCAGGCGAGCACGCCGCGATGCATACCGCTCTCGTTCGTTACCGGATCGCAGCTCGCAGGTTTGTTCTGTCTGGCAAAACTATCTGGCGCAATCACCACAAACCCTTGCGCTGCGTAAGTGTTACCTACTTGGCGTGATATTCCGTCGATCCCCGAACAACCATGCATATAAATGATGGTTGGAAAGCTCTCCCCCCCAAGTTCGGTAAGCATCCATGGCATCAGGTCCTGCAATGGACCCCAAGCCACGCCGCCGCGAAACGGCACAAAAATCAGCCCACCATCCCATGTGCGCTGCGCTTCGCTTTGCTGGCCTGACGTTAAGTTTTGTGCACTAACAGGGCTCGTAGCGCCGAGAAAAACCGACAGCACAGCGAACGCAAAAAAGCGTAAGGGCCAACTCGGCATCACTCGTATATCACCGTGCGGCATCGTCGCTAAAACCCGAAATGTAATTGAACCACCGCAACAACACCGTCATTCGCAGCCGTGGGTGCGATGATTTCATCCTCATAGTCCACGACAGTAATGGCTGCGGAAAGGGCCATCTGTGCGCTGTGTTGATAGCGCGCTGCGACCTCGATCATCTCAACGCGCGCATCTCCAAAACCGCCCAGAATTGGATTTACAACAAGATTACGGGAGTATTGATCCTCAGAAAACCCATAAGAAGCGGAGACAGAAAAATCATCCCAACCATAAAGCACGCCGCCCTGGTAGGAAACATTGTCGATATTGCGAAGCCCCAAGGTATTTTCCGTCACTTGCATGCCGCCACTGACTTGAAAACCCCTTAAATCTACCCGCGCGCCAACAGACCAATGGGATTGGTCCGCCGCCGTCGCCATATTAACGGGTGCAACATTCGCTGCGGCTTGCTGGTATCCGGCGGAAAGGCGGATGGCCCCGTCGTCAAAAGGTTGACGCCACACCACTGCAACTTCAATTGCATCATTTGAGTGAATGGATGTCAGCGCCTGTTTGCCATCGTCCTGTAGCTCTGGCGCGTAACTCACCCCGATGCGAAAACCGTCCCCATCAGGAGAATAGTACGCAACGCGCTCAGTGCGCTCCAGAAAATCCGGTGACATGGTTGCCGAACGCGGCGCAAATCGGGGGCGCATGACGTGAATAAAAAACGGCGTATCAATTCCGTAATTGAGCTCGATAGCGCTGGGTGCCACGTCCACCAACTCAGTCACAGCACCGAATGTCTTGCCAGCGACAAAATTGCCCCATCGTGTTTCGGCAAAAGCATAGGCGCGATAGATCTCACCTCGAGGGCCGTCTCCGATATTGTCAATATCATCGTCCTGGTTTGAGCGCCCTTCCAGGGTCAGTAAAAACCCGCCCTGAATGTCATCGGTAAAGACATGCTGCACAACACCGGTCAGGGTGCCGCGCGCAAATAGGCCTTCATCATCCCCTCCCGCCGCCACGGCCACCCAGGCATCACCGCTCAGTACAAAATAGGTGTCATCCCCCAAGGTAGCGTCAAAGGCACTAGCCGAACCGCCAGAAATCACTAATGCGGCAGCACAAACGGCGGCACTCAACTTATCAAACATATACTCTTCCCCTACGCAAACGTGGTTGCACCTTAACAGACCACAAGCACCAAAGCGACAGCGGCGAGAAATCTGCACAATGCTGCTCTAGCGTTCAATACTCTCAATAGTGCGTTGTTCTTCAAGCCGGCGCCGCACCACTTCATCGCCGGCGCCAAGGCTTCGCAACACCTGCCCCGCCAGTTGAAGGCTCGCTTCGACGGTCTCCGGCACAGCCATGGTTGCGCCGACTTTTATGAGCCGCGTCGCGTGGGCTTTGTCAGCCGCGCGCGCAAATACTGGAACTGTGGGGCAGGCTTCGCGAATTTCCTTCACGATCTGCTCTGCGGCCTGGGGCGCGTTCATAGTGACGACCACAGCTCGGGCTTGCTCAATCCGAGTGAGCTGCAAAAGCTCCAGCCGCGCCGCGTTACCATAATAGACCGGAAGATTGTCGCGCCGGGCAATCCGAACCGTATCTGCGTCGGCATCTAGCGCCAGATAAGGTACGGTCTCAGCAACCAGCACGTCCGCTACCATGCGCCCGACCCGACCAAATCCGGCGACAAGCACGCGGCCTTCTACCTCGCCCATGTCGGCGAGCTGTAGGCCTTGCTCATTCGAGGCCGTTCGCAATTCCAGACGAGCTGCAATGCGTCGTGCGCCCGCCGCCACAAGAGGCGTTATCAACATGGTCAGCCCGACCACGAGTAAAGTAATTAGACTCACCTCTGCGCTCACCAATCCAATTGTAAGCGCCGCCGCCAGAACAATGAAAGCAAACTCACCGCTTTGACCGAGGAGCAATCCGGCCTCCAAAGCCGTGTGTCGCTTTGCGCCAAACGCGGCACTGAGCAGAGCAACAACGGTGGACTTGAAAAAATAGAGGCCAACAACAGCGGCCAATATGCTGACCGGCTCAACGGAAAGGAGACGCCAATCAATGCCCATGCCCACCGACATAAAGAACAAGCCCATCATCAGGCCCTTAAAGGGTTCCATGTCGATTTCAACTTGGTGGCGAAACTCCGTTTCCGACAGCAAAAGACCAGCAAGGAACGCCCCCAAAGCCATGGAAAGCCCCGCCATGCCTGTCATCGCCGCGGTGCCGACGATTGCGAGAAGAACCGCCGCCATGAAGAGCTCCCGGCCCGGCGTCATCGCTGCGAAACGCAAGAACGGTCGCATCACGATGCGGCCCACCAAATATATTATGCCGACCGCGAGAACAGCATTACCAACAGCGAACAAAATAGTGAGTGCTGGGTTGCCGCCACTACCGGCACCAACCATGCCCACAACAAACAAAATGGGAACCACCGCCAGATCCTGCATTAGCAAAATGGAAAACGCCTGACGGCCCACAGGGGTGGTCACCCGATGGCTTTGGGATAGGAGCTGCATCACAATGGCCGTCGACGATAGTGCCAAGCACATGCCGAGCAAAACTGATACTTCAATGGAGTTTCCAAATAGCCAAACAACGGCTCCTATGCCAACTCCGGAAACAACGATCTGCGCGCTCCCCAGACCGAAGACCGAGCGCCGCATGGTCCAGAGCCGCGTAGTGGACAATTCAAGCCCAATGGAAAACAGAAGAAAGACAACACCAAGTTCCCCAAGGGTGCGCATGCCTTCCAAATCTGTAATGACAAAATAGGAGAGAACGCTGAATTCCTGGGCTAGGAGACCGAGCCCAAAAGGACCGATCAATCCACCTACAATGAGGTACCCCAACACCGGGCTTACGCGCAGGCGGTGAAAAATCGGAATAATCACGCTGGTCGCCACAAGAAACACCACGATTTCGCGCAGGAAAGGTATGGTTATGTTGTGGTCCATGTTGCAGTTTACCCAGCAGGAGCGAATTGAGAATTTGTCAGCCCATTCTGAACAGATAGAATGGCAGATTCGACACCCAAATCGGCAAAGAGGTAGCCCCCATGAAGACCAAAATCACCGAAATGTTCGGCATTCAGCACCCCATCATCCAGGGGGGCATGCATTTTGTCGGCTTTGCTGAGATGGCGGCGGCGGTGTCCAATGCCGGGGGCTTGGGCATTATCACCGGGCTGACCCAGCGCAGCGCAGGCGATCTGACCAATGAGATCGCCAAATGTCGCGACATGACCGACAAACCGTTTGGTGTGAACCTCACGTTCCTGCCATCGCTCAATCCACCGGACTATCCCGCCTATGTGAAGTCCATCGTCGACGGCGGCGTAAAAGTCGTGGAGACCGCCGGGCGAAACCCGCAGGAAGTGATGCCCGCGCTTAAAGATGCCGGGATCAGCGTGATCCACAAATGCACCTCCGTGCGCCATTCCTTAAAGGCACAAAGTATTGGCTGCGACGCCGTCTCTGTTGATGGCTTTGAGTGCGGCGGGCATCCCGGGGAAGACGACATCCCCAATATGATCTTGCTACCGCGCGCAGCGGATGAACTTGAGATTCCGTTTGTTGCTTCAGGCGGCATGGCGGATGCTCGCTCGCTTGTGGCATCGCTGGCAATGGGTGCTGAGGGCATGAACATGGGCACGCGTTTTATTGCCACCAAAGAAGCGCCGGTGCATGAGAATGTGAAGAAGGCCATTGTTGCCGCTTCTGAACTCGATACACGGCTGGTTATGCGCCCCCTTCGCAATACAGAGCGCGTACTCACCAACGCAGCAGTGGAGAAACTGCTTGAGAAAGAACGTGAGCTTGGCGCGGACCTGAAATTCGAGGACATCATAGAAGAAGTGGCGGGCGTCTACCCCCGCATTATGATGGAAGGCGATATGGATGCGGGGGCATGGTCCTGCGGCATGGTGGCCGGGCTGATCAATGACATTCCGACATGCAAGGAACTTATCGACAGCATTATGGCGGAAGCGGAGCTGCTGATCCGTGACCGTTTGGAAGGATTTCTCGCGGCATAGATCAACACGCCACACATATGGGGGGATAAAATGAAAACCACAGATCTCGCGCACCTATACCAAGAGTACGCAACGTTTGCTTGGTCCCGCGTGGAATATTGGATCGGCTTGACGACAGCGGTTCTGGCGGCAAAGTTTATTGCCGGTGAGGCCATAGACGGCGAGCTGCAATTTTTAATGGTGCTGCTCTACACCGGATTTACAGCGATTTCCTACAGCATATGGTCTGTCGGCATTTTACGGGTGCGACATATCGGGCGTGACATCAAGGCGGCCGTAAAAAATGGCGCGGATGATTCAAAGATTGCTGCCGCTCTATCCACGGCGCTCGCCCATTTATTGACGATAATTGTGGGCAGCGCGTTTTACTTGATCGGCTGGGCCGGGACCGTTGCTTACATCATGGGCTTCTCAATACTAGGGAACGGCCAATAAGGCAGTTGCCTTACATCATCACAAACGGGGCGCCACGTGACCAAGCCTAAAAAAGTCATTGTTGTCCTGCTTGATAGCCTTAATCGGCACTTGCTTGGCTGCTATGGCGGCACGGAATTCCTGACGCCGAATCTGGATCGCCTTGCAAAACGATCGCTGCGGTTCACCAATCACTACACCGGGTCACTACCCTGTATGCCCGCGCGGCATGATATCCTTGTAGGCGCGCTCGACTTTTTGTGGCGCCCTTGGGGGTCTATTGAGCTTTGGGAACGGCCCATTACGCATCAACTGCGCCAAATAGGTGTTGTCACTCAGCTCATCACCGACCACCCTCATTTGTTTGAAACAGGCGGCGAGAATTACCATACAGACTTCTTCGCCTGGGATTACACCCGCGGGAGTGAATCTGATCCCTGGAAGACCCGTGAAGATCCAAGTTGGTTGGGCACCCCGGCCCTCAATGCAAAGCCGAGGTTAGGCGATCCTAAACGCAAGCACGGGTACGACTTCTCCCGCACCTGGTTCAAAACTGAGGCTGACTTTCCGGGGGCCCGCACCATGGCGGCGAGCGCTAAGTGGCTCAAACAAAACGCAAGCAACAGTGACAGCTTCTTTCTTTTTGTAGATGAATTTGACCCCCATGAACCCTTTGACACGCCCAAGCCCTGGGCCGGGACATACGACCCCGACTGGAAGGGTGAGCAACTTATATGGCCGCCCTATTCCACCGACACATTGAAGAACGGAAAATTAACGGAGCGCGAGGCAACGCATCTGCGAGCGAACTATGGCTCTAAGCTTTCTATGATTGACCATTGGTTCGGCAAAATTCTGGACGAGATGGATCGCCAAAATCTTTGGGATGACACCCTGTTTATTTTATGCACGGACCACGGCCTGTACCTGGGGGAGAAAGACATCTGGGGTAAGCCGCTTGTGCCGCAATATGAACCTTTGGGTCACATTCCCATGCTCATTTCCGCGCCAGGGCAGCCGCCGCGAGACATTGATGCCCTTACGACGAACGTCGATATCCACACAACGCTCTGCGATGTGTTTGACGTCACGTCTCACTATGTGACCCATGGGCACTCGCTCATGCCGCTCATTGAAAACGCCGCGGTGTCTATTCGGGAATGGGCCATTGGCGGCGTCTATGGCCAATGGGTTCAAATCCAGGATGGCAAAAACAAATACGCTCGTGCCGCGGTGGGCGATGGATTTCCGCTCTCCATGTGGTCAAACCGCTGGTCCACGATGCCGCTGACCGCCTATCCCAATTTACGCCTGCCCGATCCGGATTCGCGTGCCTTTTTGGATACCATGCCCGGCACCGACATTCCCGTGATCCGCCAACCGTTCCAACCGGGGGATTTGCTCCCTTATTGGGCCATGTTCCACAAGCCCGGCGATCATCACCTCTACCGTGTGGATCAAGACCCCACTGAGCAGGAAAATCGCTGCGGTGATCCTTTGGAAAAGGACATGATTGAAATGCTGCACGCCGCCCTTAGGCAAATAGATGCCCCGGAGGAGCAATTTGCGCGCCTGGGCGTGAAATAACTGCACCCGCTTGCGCCGCCCGTGAGCGACGCAAGCAGATTGATGCGCCTTTACTCTGCCGCTTCGAGGGTGCCGGTTTCCAAGGGCCGCTCCAGAGCCGCCCAATCGATCTCCGCATCGGACGCCGCATTTTCATAATGCAACACGCCAAGAGCTTCAAATTTCGGCCGCACGCTTTCCGTCAGCAGTCCCACCCGTTTTAGATTGGGGATCATGCGCTCGAACAGGAAGTTGCGGAACGCTTTGCCGCCTTCGGAATCGATGCTCGCGCGGCGCGCTTCCTCTTTGTCGAAGCCGAACTCTTCCTCCACAACAGTTGAGAACAAGCGCTCCCGCATAATGGCGCAAGCTTCGTAGGCGAATTGCGCCCGCTCTTCGATTTCCTCTTCCGTCAATGCTTTGATCCAGTCTTCCAGATAGTTGACACCGAATGCCACATGACGGCCTTCGTCTCGCATCACAAGGGTCACGATTTGGCGGAGCAATGGATCGCGCGTTGTTTGCGCCATAGTCTGAAACGCCGCTAAGGCGAGCCCTTCGATCAGCACTTGCATGCCGATGAATTTCAAGTCCCAGCGCTCATCTGTGAGGATCTTGTCCAGCAACAGTTTCAAACTGGGGTTGATGGGATATTCCACTTTACAGCGGGTGCGCAGGTATTTGTTGAATACCTCTACATGGCGGGCTTCATCAAAGGTTTGCGACGCGGCGTATAATTTAGCGTCATATGTCGGCGCACAGGAAACCAACTGCGAGGCCACCATCATGGCGCCCTGCTCCCCGTGCAGAAACTGGGAAAGCACTTGCGCCAGCGAGCGCCAGGCATAGCTATTTTTCTGCTCGTCACTCATGGCCAGGAAAACCGGGTGGTCATGAAAGGGGTTCATGCCCGCTTGCGAGGGACCCTGGGCCATATCAAACGGCACATCCCAGTCCACATCCATCTCAGCATTCCAGTTGAACTGCTTACCAAGTTCATAGAGGCGGCGGATTTTGGCGTTAGCGCTCTCATAGTCCCAATTGTAGGACCCCTTCAGCGGCGTATTGAAAATCTCCCGTACAATCTCGACATCCTCAGGGGACAGCTTATCGGCAAGTTCGCCCGGGTCACCGAAAGTCCGGATATCGCGGGGCGGGTGGTCGACCAGATTGACTTTCATGGCACACGGCTCCTCTTGCCCCGACGGGGCCGAGTACCGGCGCACTGGCCTGATCGGGACCTGAACCGTATGACCACGCTTAATTTGCGGGTATGGGTAAAAGTGACGCAGGCGTCACTTTTGTTGCAATGCGGAAAGAATGCCAAACCGGACCACCCCTATTTCTGCGGTTTAAGGCACATCCAAGCAATATATCCGGCAATGAAAGTGATGATCAGCACCCCCACATAAAACAGCACAAAAGCAATGGAGTTGGTGAGAGGCCCGCCCACTTTGCGCCAAACGCATTTTGGGGCGGCTCTTTTGTATGCGGTGGAGGCAGTCCAGAGCGAACCGTCTCTCATATTTTCCCTGTCAACAGGGAAAATACGGAGAATATTCGGTCCAGTACCAGAGAAATCTGCGTCACCAAACAGGGAATACCTGACGTCTGAACTGGGCGGATAGAGTTTTTGGTGGGCACAGCAATCAATGCCTCGTCCCTATGGAACATTCTATCTCGATCGCATCACAACGTGTCACAAAGCAGATGAAATTAAGCTCAATGCCCGATCAATATCCGCTTTCAGTTCGGCTGAATTTTCCAATCCAACGGAGAGACGAATTAGCCCTGGATCAATGATTGCGATCAGGTCTTTTGCTGGAGCATCATCATTCCAATCGAGGTCATTCGGTATTTCAATTGTTGTTTCCACCCCACCCAAACTGCTCGCGATCTGAACAATCTGCAGATTGTCGATAAATTCCTTTGCAGATTTCGAACCACCATGGAGAGTAAAACTTACAACACTGCCACCGGCGCTCATTTGTTTGCTTGCAATTTCGTACCCCTCATAAGATTTCAACATTGGATAGCGAACCTCCTTTACGCGGCTAGTGCCATCCAGGTACTCGGCTAATTCATGGGCAGTCGAGAAAGCCTTTTCCGCACGAACTGGTAGTGTCCTCAAACTTCTTTCAATCAGCCAGCTCGCTTGTGGATCCATAATTCCGCCAAGTAGTTGCTTAAGTCCAACTATAGGTTCCAAAACACTTCTGTCACCAATCGCTAAACCGCACATGACGTCCATATGACCACTGATCAATTTCGTTGCAGAGTGTAGTACCAATGATGCACCCAATGATATCGGCTGTTGAACAAGAGGAGTTGCAAAAGTGCTGTCGACAAACAGCAGAGCTCCACATGATTTTGCGACTTCGCCAATGCCTCCGATGTCACTAATCCAAAGGGCTGGATTTGACGGTGTTTCAACATAGATGACTTGGGTATTTGGTTGGACAGCAGATGCAACGTCTCCAACAATACGAGTATCCACAAAAGTCACTGAAACATTTCTTTCATCTGATAACCATTTTAGAACTGCAGAAGTTTGTTCAAAAATTTGCTCACTTGCGACAATATGAGAACCAACAGGCAGATGAGCCAAAAGTGAGGTAGAAATCGCTGCCATGCCGGTGGCAAACGTCGTTGCAACCTCCGCGCCTTCTAGTGCAGCCATCTTCTTTCCCAAATCCAAGTCACTTGTGTGGCCGAAGCGTTGATAGAACTCACCCGACACCTCTTTCGTCATATAGTTTCGCGCGAGTTCGTCGCTCGATTTTGCGGCAAAAGTGGAGCTACGAATTATTGGACTACTTAGGGGGCGAGGAAACACATCGCCACTTAGGTATGTTTTCGTGGCGATTGATTCTATGCTCAGAATTGGTTTTCTGTATTGAGGCATCTTTGGCTCACAGAATTTGACTATCCCAGTAACGAATTGGATAGTTGACTATATCGCTAGTGGTTCAGCCGTCATAGATACAGTTTCAACTCACTTGAACCAATACAGCCAGATGGTTGGTATGCAATGAAGTACCAAAAACTCGCGAAAGAATTGGGGCAATCTATCATTCAGGGAACCTATTGTTACGGGCAAAAGATTCCCTCGATGAGGTCTATTGCGAAGTTGCGAAATGTTAGCATGGCAACAGTTGCTTCTGCCTATCAAATTTTGGAAGGCAAAGACTTAATAGAGGCCCGCGCCAGAACCGGCTTTTTTGTCGTTTACAACAGACAAAGCCATGAAGCGATGAGTGTTGAACCTGAGATTTCGCGCAAATCGCATTCGTTGTCAGATTTTGATGATTTGATGCCAGAAATGCTGGGCGAGTCTTCCAATCGCTCAATTTCCCAATTGGGGCTTTCTCAATTGGAGCCAGATTTGGTCGCCCGCGAAGAACTTAATCGATTAACACGAAAAATTGTTCGTTCCCATTGTCGTGAACTTTATGAGTATCCAAATCCTCGTGGACTTCCTGCGATGCGGCGCGGCATTAGTCGTCTAATGCTGGAGCGAGGAGTAAACACGTCGCCTGATGAAATCATTGTCACAAATGGTTGCCAAGAAGCACTTTGGATAGCATTGAGATGTGTTGCAAGTAGGGGTGACACGATTGCCATTCAAACACCGTGCTATCCTGGGTTTTTGAAAATTTTGCAATCACTACAGATGAAAGCCATAGAAATTCCAACAACTTCACTCGGCGGACTTGATATTCCTCGACTAAATTCAGTAATCAGAAGTCATTCGATCGCGGCTATATATGCCATGCCAAATTGTTCGAATCCGACAGGTGGTGTAATCTCTGAAGATATTAAGGATCAATTGGTGAAAACTGCAGTTGAAAATTCAATTGCCATAATTGAAGACGATACAAATAGAGATTTGCATTTCGGTGAAGAGGAACTTTCCACACTGCAATCTCGCGACGATAACGATGCCGTTCTTTTTTGTTCATCTTTTTCCAAAACTGTATCGCCAGCGTACCGGGTCGGATGGTTGGCACCAGGGGCATATCATGAAAAGGCACTCACAATAAAGTACACACTCAATTTGTCGACTCCCGCCGAATTTCAGTTAGTCTTGGCGCAGTTTCTTGCTGAAGGTGGTTATCGGAAACAAATTGCTCGCCTTAAGAATTCGCTTTCGCAAACGGTTGAGTCTATGGCTTACATCGTCGCCAGAAACCTTCCAAACGCCGTATTTGATTTGCCGAAAGGCGGTGCCTTACTGTGGATTGGGCTAGATACTTCAATTGACTCACGGAAGGTCCGTATTGAAGCTCTCAAGCATGGAGTTAGCGTCGCTCCTGGCACACTCTTTTCGCCAACTAAGTCTTTTTCAAACTACGTTCGGTTGGGTTGGAGTGGCAAATGGAATGACTCATCAGAAAGAGCAGTTAGAACATTTTGCTCGGTTGCCAACAATGTGTGATATCGGGATATGAAACTCACAACGCTCTTTCCGGCGAGGTGAGACATCATCTGATGCCGCCACTGGTCTGAATCCTTCGCTCGACCGGCGCATTCTTGCTCAATGAAAGGTGCGTTCGGGCATTATTGTAGTAATGGACATCCGCCCCCATGACCCGGCGAAGGTGGGCTTCTCCAAAGACGATGATGTGGTCGAGGAGTGATAGACCTTCAACATCGCGCACCATCATGCTGCGGTCCCCCCTACCATCGCGGATAGAGTTTTTGGTATGGACAAGGACGGCATGGCGGAGAGGAAGGGATGTGCTCGGCTTCGCCCTGCGCTGCCGTTGCTAGGCGAGATAAGTTCGCCAAACGTCCGGTCGAACGGCGCTCAAATCACCACGCCGCCTCACCATAACAAAGGCCGCCCCCTTTGCGCCAAACGCATTTTGGGGCGGCCTTTGTTATGGCGGAGAGGAAGGGATTCGAACCCTCGATACGCTATTAACGTATACACCCTTAGCAGGGGCGCGCCTTCAGCCACTCGGCCACCTCTCCGTCGCCGGAGATAGCCGATATAGGCCAGGGGTTCAAGGCAGATTTCTCCCCAAATATTGCCCCCTGATCGCCCTGACCGCCGCAAAGGACAGAAATGGCCCTCAACGGCAAAAATATTCTAGATTGACTGTCGAAAGGGGGCACGCCCGTTCGTCTTTAGTCCGACCCCCTCGAGATTCTTGAGCGGGAAAAATGGAGGACACTATGGAATATCTACTTGGCATCTACACTGACCCTAAAACCGAACCCCAGCCCGGTACCCCGGAATTTGAAAAAATAATGGCGGGCTATTTTGCCTTCACCAATGAAGTCAATGAGGCCGGCGTCATGCGCGGCGGCAATGCGCTTCAACCGTCGGAGTCCGGCAGCACAGTTTCTGTGCGTGGCAGCAAATCCGAAATAGTTGATGGACCGTTTGCAGAAACCAAGGAGCAATTAGGCGGTTATTATCTGCTCGACTGCAAAGACCTTGATGAAGCTCTCAAGTGGGCGGCTAAAATCCCCGGCGCTGAACATGGCCGGATTGAAGTGCGCCCCGTGGTGGTGTTTGACTGATGCGATGTGGCCGTGACTGATCGTTTTGAAGAGCCAGTTCCGGTCACAAACCGCCAGATCGACCATGCGGTGCGTCAGGAGTGGGGCCGCGTTCTAGCGGCCCTGCTGCACCGCGTACGGCAAATCGAATTGGCCGAGGATGCTTTGCAAGATGCTTATGTCGCTGCCCTATCCCATTGGCCAAACCACGGTATGCCCAAAAGCCCGCGCGCCTGGTTACTCCGCACCGCTGAGCGCAAGGCCATCGATGCCATTCGCCGCGCCAAAGTATTTCAGACCAAGCAACAGCAGCTGGCGATACTGAGGGAACTTGAAGGTGGTGCTCACGACGATGATCCCTCCCCGTTTCCTGATGATCGCCTCAAGCTGATCTTCACCTGCTGCCACCCGGCGCTGCCCCACGAAGCAAGCGTCGCATTGACCTTGAAGACAATTTGCGGCCTCAACACGCCGCAGATCGCCCGCGCCTTCCTGGTCAGCGAGACCACCATGGCGCAGCGTATTGTGCGGGCGAAGCGCAAGATCAGCGTTGCCGGCATTCCCTATACCGTCCCTGATGCTGAGCTTTGGGGGGAGCGCATGGCGGCAGTCCTCGCCGTGATTTATTTCATCTTCAACGAGGGTTATGCGGCACTGAAGGGCGACACCCATGCCCGCACTGATTTGTGCGAAGAGGCCATTCGCCTGGGGCGGATTGTGACCGGGCTGGTACCAGCGGAGTCTGAGGCGGCGGGCCTTCTGGCACTCATGCTGCTGCATCACTCGCGGCGGTATGCGCGGTTGGGGCGCGAGGGAGAAATCATTCCTCTTGATGCGCAGGATCGCGATAAGTGGGAGCCTGATGACATTGCTGAAGGCCTGACCCATTTGATGATGGCCGGTGACAGTGCATCGCCCGGGCCATACACACTTCAGGCAAGTTTGAGCGCGGTGCACGCCCGCGCCAAAAGTTTCGCCGAAACCGACTGGCTCACCATGATTGGGCTCTATGACCAATTGTATGCCCAGAACCCAAGCCCGGTGGTGCTGCTCAATCGCGCTGTGGCGGTTTCTTATTCTGAGGGGCCTCAGGCGGGGCTTGCGGCGCTAAAGGCCCTTGAGATCGAACCCCGCCTTGCAAAGTATCAACCGTTTCACGCAGCAAGAGCCGACATGCTGGCGCGAGCGGGACGAAACACCGAAGCGCATAGGGCATATGATCGGGCACTAGAGCTGACGCAGAATGTGGCTGAACGTGAATTCTTGGAAAAGAAACGCAAATCACTAACCAATTAGTTTTATTGCGACGGTGTAACCCGCGTCCAAACAAGACCGCCGGATTGTTCCCAATTCCCATCACCGTCAATTGCGAAGGTATCGGTATTGTAGGTATCGCCGTCTTCGAAAGTCCGATGCCCACTCTGCGATGCTTGACCTGCGCGAGTCCAAAATGTCTGGGCTAATTCGTAGCGGTGCTCACCAACCGATCCAAGCTCTCCGATGCCGTACGCGCCGCGGGCGCTCCATTGCTCTAGTATGGCCCGCGCTTCCCCGGGGTGCCAAAATTCAGCGAAGGTCCAATACTCGCCGACGTTTTCGCCGTCGCGCAAACCATAGAGACGACCACGCAGACCATAGCCATCATTGACGCGTGTCCAAACCATTTCGAAATGGTCTGGCGAACGTGGATCTTCGGTCACATCCCGATTGGCCGCTCGCCAGGTCCCGCCCTCATGACTCATGAAGTAGACATGGTCCTGCCACCAGCTAGGTAACTCATCTTGCGCAAGCGCCGGCGCCGCTACTGCAATGCAGAGGACCGTGAGCGCGATCAATTGTCTAATAGTCGTCATGCTTCCAGAATAGCCAATCTCCGACACATACGTTCTCAAACTGCTGTGATGACCCACAAGCCCATTTCATCAGATAACACGCCAGATTCAGCGACTTGGGCTTGCCCCTGCACACTGGCTTTGCCACTCTGCGCAAAACCATTCCCCACGAGGCCCCTTATGAACCAGCAAGACGCCCCTGACCCCCTAGCCATTGGCGATCCTGTACCCAATGTGGTGCTACCCGACGCCAAAGGAAACGGCGTTGGCCTGAGCCAACAGACACGGGCCGGGCGCTGGCAAATTATTTTGTTTCTGGAAGTGGACGACATCACCGCCCGGCGCGAGGCTATTGCAGCGGCTCGGGCACGCCTGGAAGCCGTTGAAGGGCGCTTGTTTGTGGTGGTCATGGCACTACCGGACGAAACCCAAATTGGCGTGGACCTGTTTGATGAGAGCCGGAAGGCCGCCGTCTATTATACCGGCTCGACCGGGCGCGCCATTGCTGTTGTATCCCCAGAAGGCCAACTCGCAGCGCAATTCTCTGATCTTGAACTGGATGCAGCGATAACCTTCTGCGAAGCGGCATACGACAAGGACACGCCATCAATCATCAGCCATGCAGCGCCTGTGCTCATGATTGAAAATATTCTCGACATAGACCTTTGCAAAGGGTTGATTGCTCATTGGAAGAATAATCCCAAACAAAAAGGAACGGTAGCCAGCGCCCAGCAGGGTAATGCGGCAGACGTTACGAGCATAAAACGACGAGATGATGTTGTGTTGCCAGACGGCGAACTGTTTACCCAAGTCAAAGCCCAAATTGGGCGGCGCGTGCTACCTTTGCTAGAGAAAGCATTTCGTATGCGCATCGCGTCCATGGAGGCGCTCCGCATTGGCGGCTATGATGCAGCAAACGAAGGGGCCTTCGGTCGCCACCGTGACAACACCACGCAACACACAGCCCACCGGCGCTTTGCCGTGACGATCAATCTAAATACATCTGAATATGAAGGAGGCGAGCTCCGCTTCCCTGAGTATGGGCGCGGGCTTTATTCACCACCCGCAGGGGGGGGCGTAGTCTTCTCATGTTCGCTGCTGCACGAGGCTTTGCCTGTCACCAAGGGTGTGCGCCTGGGCCTCTTCACGTTTTTCACTGACGCCGAGGGCCTGGAGCGAGAAAAAGCCCGCCAACAAGCAGCCCAACAGCAAGCCTAATCCAAACTTTTACGCTGCGTCGGATTCGTCGTCTTTGTTATCTTGTAACCATGAGCGGGCTTGGCGCTGTGCTTCAGCAATATCTGTCTGCCGCATTTCCTCAGCCAGTTGTCCACGCCACCCCCGCGCATCAGCATTGCCTAGCATGGCAGATAGATTGAACCACTTGTGGGCTTCGACGTAATCCATCGGCACGCCATCGCCAGTGGAATACATGATGCCTAAACTATACATCGCGTCTGCAGCCCGGTCTTCCTTTGCCAAGCGATGCAGCTCGCGCTCCCCTGCGTCTAAACACGCCATTCCCAACTCCCTTAGGTCCGTGACCCACAAGGTCACCTAAAGGACGACCCCCCAGCCGTCCGTGTAAGGGGGGATCGTGCGCCGTTGTGATAAACGCGGAGTTAAGGCGAAAAGAGTTTTTAGTAAACGGAAATTAAGACTACTTGCGAAAGTCTTACGCTTTATTCCGTATACTGACGGCGTACTCGTCAGGCACTGCCATACCCTTTGATACTGCGGGTCGCGCGCCCATAGTGGCCATCCAACGGGTGATATTTGCACCCTCCCCGATCACGTCTTTCTTAAGCGCGTGTAAAGGGGTCCATGCGGGAACGATCCACGGGTAGGTCAGCATATCCGCAATGGAGTAATCGCCCGCCATGAATTCTTCTTTGCCAAGTTGGTCGTCAAGAATTCGCAATAGGCGCGCGGACTCGTTCACATAGCGGTTGATGGCGTATTCGATCTTCTCTTCCGAATAATTGACGAAGTGTCCAGCTTGCCCAAGCATGGGGCCAATATTGCCCATCTGCCACATGGACCATTCCATGACTTTGGCACGCGCCGCGCCGGAGCCAGGCAAAAACTTGCCGGTCTTTTCGCTCAGGTAGATCATGATGGCAGCCGATTCCATCAGCGCCAGCGGCTGACCACCCGGCCCATCGGGATCAACAATCGCAGGGATGCGGTTGTTGGGAGAGACCGCAATAAATTCTGGCCGGAATTGCTCCTCGTTCCCGATGTCGACCGTATAGGTCTTATACTCAAGGCCGCATTCCTCGAGCATGATGGAGACCTTGCGGCCGTTCGGTGTGGACCAGGTATAGAAGTCGATCATTGGGTTTCCGCCTTAGTGTTTTTTGAACTGTTCTTTACCAAACAGGATTTCCTGCGCCTTCTTGGGGTCATCCACCTTATTGGCTTCCTCGCGTTCATCCTTGCAGATCTCATATCCCCGTTGAACTTCTGGGCGCGCGCGCAATTGCTGAAACCATCGGTCCACGTTCGGGAAATCTTTCAGCTCGATTTGTTGCCGTGTGTGGGGCAGCACCCAAGGCCACACCGCCATATCGGCAATGGAATATTCGCCGGCCAAAAATTCTTCGTTGCCAAGCTGCTTGTCCATAATGCCGTAGAGGCGTCGGGTCTCGTTGCGGTATCGGTTCTGGCCGTATTCAAGCTTTGAGGCGTCTGGCTCAATCGTCGGCGCATACATAAGGAAGTGGTGCGCTTGGCCAAACATGGGGCCGACCCCGCCCATCTGCCACATGAGCCATTCTTCCACCTTGGTGCGCTTGCGCTCATCGGTGGGATAGAACTTGCCGGTTTTACGCCCCAGATACATAAGGATCGCTGCGCTCTCGAATATAGACAGCGGCCCGCCCTCTGCGTCACGGTCGATGATTGCCGGAATGCGGTGATTAGGGCTGATAGCTAGAAACTCTGGTTTGAATTGATCACCAATGCCGATGTTGACGGGGAAGAGCTCATAATCAAGGCCGCACTCTTCGAGCATGATGCCAATTTTCCAACCGTTTGGCGTCCACCAGGTATGAAATTCAATCATGTGCGGGGTCCCATAGTTTAATTCGCATTGGGATGAACCATAACGGCTCTGCGTTACCCGCCCAGCTTTTTCTTCAGTATCTCATTCACGGCTTGGGGATTTGCTTTCCCCTGCGTCGCCTTCATGACCTGGCCCACAAACCAGCCAAGAGCCTTGGGCTTGGTCGCAACTTCGGCGGCCTTTTCCGGGTTCGCAGCGATGATGTCATCTACTACCGCTTCAATGGCACCGCTGTCGGTCACCTGGCGCAGCCCGCGCGCTTCCACAATGTCAGCGGCCTCACCGCCCTCTGCAAACATGATCTCAAACACTTGCTTGGCGATTTTGCCTGAAATGGTGTTGTCGGAGATGAGATCAATAAGACGCCCCAGCGCCTCAGCCGAAACCGGGCTTTCGGTGACATCGAGATTAGACTTCTTCAACGCCCCGAAGAGATCAGAGGTAACCCAGTTAGAGGCCAGCTTGCCATCACGGCCTTCAGCAACGGTCTCAAAATAGGCTGCGCGCTCGCGGTCGGCCACCAGCACACTGGCGTCATAAGGCGACAGGCCAAGATCATCGATAAACCGCTTTTTCTTTTGGTCCGGCAGCTCTGGCAATGACAAACGAATTTCATCTACCCAGGATTGATCAAGTTCCAGCGGCAACAAATCAGGGTCGGGGAAATAGCGATAATCATGCGCTTCTTCTTTGGACCGCATGGAGCGCGTAACCCCGTTGGCGGTATCATAAAGAAGTGTTTCCTGGGTGATGGTGCCGCCCTCCTCGATCACGTCCACCTGGCGACGGGCTTCGTATTCAATGGCGGCGCGAATAAAACGGATGGAGTTCATGTTTTTGATCTCGCACCTTGTGCCCAACTCTTCGCCAGGGCGGCGCACGGACACGTTCACATCGGCACGCATGGAGCCCTGTTCCATATTGCCGTCGCAGGTGCCCAGGTAACGTAGGATCGAACGCAGCTTAGTGACGTAAAGCCCCGCTTCTTCTGACGAGCGTATATCCGGCTTGGAGACAATTTCCATCAACGCCACACCAGAGCGGTTCAAATCCACCAACGAATGCTGCGGATGCATGTCATGGATCGACTTGCCCGCATCTTGCTCCAGGTGCAGGCGCTCAATGCCAATCTCAACGGTTTTTCCATCGGGCATATCAAGAAGCACCGTGCCCTCCCCCACAATAGGCTGAAGGTACTGCGAGATTTGATAACCTTGTGGCAGATCCGGATAGAAATAGTTTTTCCGATCAAACACGGAGTAATTGTTGATCTGCGCTTCCAGGCCAAGGCCCGTGCGCACCGCTTGTTCCACGCAGTATTTGTTGATCACCGGCAACATGCCCGGCATAGCCGCATCAACAAGGCTCACCTGGCTATTGGGTGCCGCGCCGAATTCGGTGGCTGCCCCCGAAAAAAGCTTCGAGTTGGAACTCACTTGGGCGTGGACTTCCAAGCCAATGACAATTTCCCATGGGCCGGTGACACCCTGGATCAATTTTTGCCCTGTGGTGGCTTCTGGAGATTTCGTTGTCATGGCCTACCTCCACCACACATCAGGCTGCGCGGTGAACTGTGCGGCCTCTTCGATCACGCCGCCAACACGGAACAACGTCTCTTCATCCAAAGCTTTGCCAATGAGTTGAAGACCCAAAGGCAAGCCGTCTTTGGTCACGCCCCCCGGAATTGAAATGGCTGGTAGCCCCGACATGTTCGCCGTTACCGTGAAAATATCATTGAGATACATTTCCAGCGGATCGTCTGCCTTTTCGCCAATGGCAAATGCAGGGCCAGGGGTTGTTGGCGTCAGGATCGCGTCGCAGGTGGCCCACGCCTCATCAAAGTCGCGCTTGATAAGCGTGCGCACTTTCTGCGCCTGCAGATAGTAAGCGTCATAATAGCCCGCAGACAAAACATAGGTGCCGATCATCACCCGGCGCTGTACTTCGTGACCAAAGCCTGCAGCGCGGGAGTTCTCATAAAGCTCAGTAATGTCGGTGCCTGCTTCGCGTAGGCCATAGCGCACCCCGTCATACCGCGCCAAGTTCGATGATGCCTCCGCCGGAGCTACGATGTAGTAAGCTGGCAGCGCATATTTGGTGTGCGGTAGAGTGACATCCACAATCTCAGCGCCTGCTGCTTTCAGCCACTCAATGCCTTGCTGCCAGAGGGCATCAATTTCTTCCGGCATATTGTCAACGCGATATTCTTTGGGAACGCCAATGCGCAAACCCTTCACGTCGCCGGTCATGGCGGCCTCAAAATCCGGCACATCGACTTTTAGCGAAGTTGAATCCTTCGGGTCATGACCCGCCATGGATTTGAGCATGATGGCGCAATCTTGCACGGTGCGCGCAAGCGGCCCCGCCTGATCCAGAGAAGACGCGAACGCCACAACGCCCCAGCGCGAACAACGGCCATAGGTGGGCTTTACACCCACAATGCCGGTGACCGCTGCCGGTTGGCGAATGGAGCCGCCGGTATCGGTGCCCGTTGCGCCGGGAACCAGTTTGGCCGCCACTGCAGCGGCGGATCCCCCGGAGGACCCACCGGGAACCAGGTCTTGATTTGAACCTGCGCGCCGCCAGGGGTTTTTCACCGGCCCGAAGTAGCTCGTCTCGTTGGAGCTGCCCATGGCAAACTCATCCATATTGAGCTTGCCGAGGCAAACAGCACCGTCGTGCCAAAGATTCTGCGTCACCGTGCTTTCATAAGGTGGAGAAAAACCCTCAAGAATATGGCTGCCAGCGGTGGTGGGCACATCCTTGACGCAGAAGAGATCTTTGATGCCAAGGGGAATGCCCTCAAGGGGCCGCGCCGTGCCTGCCTCAAGATGCTTGTCACTTTCCCGCGCCATGGCGAGGGCTTTGTCGCCGGTTTCCACCAAAAAGGCATTGAGAATGCGGGAGGCTTCCATCTCTGTCAGATGCGCTTCGGCCAAATCATGGGCGCTGAAGGTCTTAGCGCGCAGGCCGTCACGCATTTGCGCCAGGGTCATATCGGTGAGCTGGCTCATTCCATCACCTTCGGCACAACAAAGAAGCCGTCTTCGGTTTCGGGGGCATTGCGCGTTACATCCTTAGGAATGCCGCCATCCGTGATGACGTCCTCGCGCATGCTCAACTTCGCCTCCACCACAGAGGTGAGCGGCGGCACGCCATCGGTGTTCACCTCACGGAGCTGCTCCACCCACGCCAGGATGCCGTTCAGCTCCCCCGTCATGGGTTCAACTTGTTCTTCTTTGATGGCGATGCGCGAAAGCTTCGCGATGCGCCGGACCGTGTCTTGATCGACCGACATGGGTTTCCCTAACAATTCAGCTCTGGATTGGCGCTGAGAGGTAGCAATACCGGGCCCCGCGCGCAAGCGGGCTTTCCCCCCATCCTATCCTTCCCCCGCAAGGGAGGAAGGAAGAGAGTGCTGCACCGGCAAACCTCCCCCTTGACGGGGGAGGTCGACGCAAAGCGTCTGGTGGGGGTGAACCTCGGCCACAACCCGTATATAACCACTCCATGAGTCTCAATGTTACCGCCATCGACCATGTGCAGGTCACCTGTGCGCCCGCTCAAGAGGCAGCAACCATTGCCTTTTATCGCGACGTGCTGGGCCTCCCTGAGATTGCGAAGCCGGACGAGTTAAAGGCCCGCGGCGGGGCATGGTTTCAGATCGGCACCCAGCAACTTCATGTTGGGGTGGATGCAAGCCATAGCGAAACCACCAAAGCCCATGTTTGTTTTCTGGTGCCTGACTTTGGGGCAGCTCAATCGGCCCTTGAGGCTGCGGGTGTTGAGATCACACCAGAGCCCATCGATGCCGCCGGCCTCATACGCTTCTTTGCGCGCGACCCCGCCGACAATCGCGTGGAGATCGGCGCGCGATGAATGCGGACCTCCCCACCACCGGCGCGCTCTTTGGCCTCGACCTTGGCACCAAGACCATTGGCATCGCCGTGAGCGACAGCACCCAGATGATCGCCACACCATTGGAGACAATCAAACGCAAAAAGTTTGGCGTAGACGCGAGCAAGCTCATAGAGCTGATGGCCGCAAACAAAATCATCGGCCTTGTGCTTGGCCTGCCCAAAAACATGGACGGCAGCGAGGGCCCGCGCGCCCAGGCGACCCGTGCGTTTGCCCAGAACCTTGCCAAGCTTACCGACGCCCCCCTCACCTTTTGGGACGAGCGGCTCTCCACTGCCGCGGTGGAGCGCGCCATGATTGCCGCCGACACCAGCCGTGCCCGCCGCGCCGAGCTCATAGATAAACTGGCCGCCGCCTATATCCTCCAGGGCTTTCTTGATAGCCGCCGCTAACCTTGTGGAGTATGCCGCTTGCGACAGAGCCCCGTTGTCCCTATAGAGTGCGCTTCGACATGAGCGCCGCACCCAAAGCGCCCCTGATCGGGCACCAACACCTCCTCTCCATTCGGGATTTATCCCCTGGCGATGTCACATCTCTTTTGGATTTGGCGGACACCTATGTGGATTTGAACCGCCAACAAGACAAGAAGCTCAGCACCCTTAAAGGGCGCACGGTGATCAACCTCTTCTTTGAACCCTCGACCCGCACGCAAGCCTCCTTTGAACTAGCCGCCAAGCGCCTCGGCGCGGACACCGTGAACATGGCGGTGACCACCTCAAGCGTGACCAAGGGCGAAACCCTGCTCGACACTGTGGCGACCCTCAATGCCATGAACCCAGACCTGTTGGTGGTGCGCCACCACGCCTCTGGCGCGCAGCGCATGCTTGTGAGCACAGCGAATTGCTCCATCATCAACGCCGGTGACGGCACCAATGAGCACCCAACGCAAGCGCTGCTTGATGCCTTGACCATGCGCCACAAGTTTGGCGATCTCAGCGGGCTAACAGTGGCGATTTGTGGTGACATCCTTCATGGCCGCGTGGCCAAATCCAACCTCTATCTTCTGGCCATGATGGGCGCGCGGGTTCGCCTGGTGGCCCCGCCGACGCTATTGCCGCCGGATGCGACGCGCTGGGGCGCGGAAATATTCCACGACTTTGAGGCCGGCATAAAGGGTGCAGACGTGGTGATGATGCTCCGGCTTCAAAATGAACGCATGGAAGGCACATTGCTGCCCTCCACTCGCGAGTACTTCAGATATTATGGCCTCACCCCGGAGCGCCTGGCGCTGGCCAAACCTGGCGCCGTGGTTATGCACCCCGGCCCGATAAATCGCGGTGTTGAAATTGATAGCCGCGTGGCTGACGACCCAAAGACAAGCCTGATCCTTACTCAGGTGGAGATGGGCGTTGCCATGCGCATGGCCATTTTGGATGCTCTAAGCCAACATCGGCGTAATGACGTGGGAGCCCGGGCATGAGTTTGACTGTTTTCCACAACGCGCGACTGATCGACCCGGCCAGCGGGCTGGATGAACTGGGGCGTTTGATCATTGATGGCGATTGCATTGCCGCAGTAGAGCCTGCCAAAGGGCGCGACGGCATTGCCGAGGACGCGGAAATTATCGATTGCGGCGGGCACGTGCTTGCCCCGGGCCTCATCGACATGCGCGTCTTTGTAGGCGAGCCCGGCGATGAACACCTTGAGGACCTTGAAAGCGTTAGCGCAGCTGCCCTTGCCGGCGGCGTCACGTCAATCGTAACCATGCCCAACACTGCCCCCGCCATCGATGACCCTGCCCTTGTGAGCTACATGGGCCTGCGGGCAAGCGTGACCGCACAAGTGCGCGTTTACCCCGCCGCCGCTGTCACATTAGGGCTCGCTGGCGAGAAGATGACCGAGATCGGGCTCCTCTCTGAGGCAGGTGCGATCATGTTCACCGATGGAGACAAGCCCATCGCTAGCTCGCTCCTCATGCGGCGCGCGCTTTCCTATGCCAGCAGTTTCGGCGCGGTGATTTCCAATCACGCAGAGGACTTGGAACTAAGCCGCGGTGGCGTAATGGCTGATGGCGAACACGCTATGCGGCTTGGCCTTGCGGGCATCCCCGAAGAGGCTGAAAGCATCATGGTGGAACGCGACCTGCAGCTGGCCGCTCTCACCGGGGGGCGCTATCACTTGGGGCAAATCTCCTCGCAGCTTGCGCTCAATGCTTTTGCGCGCGCCAAGGCTGCGGGAACGAAGGCGACTTGCGCTGTTTCCGCTCATCATCTTTTGCTCAATGATCTTGATGTTGGTGACTATGACACGACGAAAAAACTAAACCCACCGTTGCGCGCAGAACAAACGAGGCAAGCGCTTGCAGAAGCCGCCGCGTCGGGGGCCATTGATGCTATTGTGTCCAGCCACCGCCCACGCATAGCTGAAGACAAAGCCATGCCTTTTGCCGATGCCGCGGAAGGCGCTGTGGGTTTGGAAACGCTATTGCCCGCCGCATTGCAATTACATCATGAAGGGCATGCGGACCTCGTTACAGTACTCCGTATGCTGATGAGTGGGCCTGCGGCTATTCTTGGCTTAGCTCAAGGGCGGCTGAGTGCGGGTGCCCCTGCTGATCTTGTACTCATTGATGTGGGCTATCCATTGAAAGTGGATAGCCGTACATTCAAATCGAAGTCGCGCAACACACCGCTTCAGGGCCGCACCTTGCAAGGGCGCGCCCTTCGCACAATTGTGGGCGGCGTGACACACATGATCGCGGAGGCTTAAGCCATGCCAGATTTCTCACAACTGCTGACGCCGCTGCCATATTACCTTATCAGCGCCGCCGTTGGATACCTTGCTGGATCCATTCCCTTTGGTCTTGTTTATACCCGCATCGCTGGCCTTGGGGATGTACGCGATATTGGCTCTGGCAACATTGGCGCGACGAATGTTTTACGCACGGGAAATAAATGGATCGCGGCTGCTACGCTAATCAGTGACGGCGCCAAGGGCGGGCTGGTCTATCTCCTGTTCCTATCGCTCTGGGGGCCTGACCATGCGGTGATCGCGGGCACTGCTGCCTTCATCGGTCACATCTTTCCGGTGTGGCTCAAATTTAAGGGCGGCAAAGGCGTCGCGACCTTCCTCGGCATTGCCCTTGTGGGCGCATGGCAAGTGGGATTGTTGTTCATCGGCATTTGGCTCGCCATAGCGGCTGTGTTCCGCATGTCCTCCCTCGCTGCCCTTGTGGCAACACTAGCGACACCAATCCTCTTTTGGGTCTTTGAGCAGTATCAGTTGGCTGAGATGTCGGCGCTGCTGGTGGTGATCATCTGGTGGGCGCACCGCGCCAACATCGGTCGCCTGCTCAAAGGGGAAGAGCCCCGCATTGGCGCCAAGAAGGACTAAACCGCTGGTAGATAGTCAAACCCCATGGCTTGTGTAAGGTTGTGGTCATGACTGATTTCAACCCGCCGCAAACACCTCAAGCGCAGCTCGCCTGGCTCCAGCTTATTCGCTCAGAAAACGTAGGTCCGGCGACCTTTGCCGGTCTCATGCGGCGCTATGGCGACCCGTTTCGCGTGCTTGATGAATTACCTGATCTGGCGCGTAAGGGAGGTGCCAAGCGCGCCATCAAGATCTGCCAAAAATCAGACGCCGAAGCAGAGCAGGCAACGGCCTCAAAAGCTGGTGCAACTTTTGTCTATATGGGGTCGGAGAATTACCCCCCACTCCTTGCGGCCATTGATCAACCCCCGCCCGTACTCACGGTGCGCGGCGATACCTCACACCTGGGCGCGCGCATGGTGGCGATGGTTGGCGCGCGCAATGCGTCTGCGTCGGGCCGTGCCTTTGCACGGGGGCTGGCGCGGGAGCTCGGCAGCGCAGGACTTACTGTCACCTCTGGCCTTGCGCGGGGCATCGATACCGCCGCCCATGAAGGAGCCCTTGATACCGGCACTATTGCCGTGATGGCTGGCGGCGTGGATCACGTCTATCCGCCCCAGAACGAAGACCTCTATGGCGCTATCAGAGAGCGCGGCGCAGTAATTTCTGAAATGCCGTGGGGCGTAAAACCTCAAGCGCGGCACTTTCCGCGGCGCAATCGCATTGTCTCAGGGCTTGCCCTTGGCGTGGTCGTGGTGGAAGCAGCGCTCAGGTCCGGCTCACTCATCACCGCCCGCTTCGCTCTGGAGCAAGGCCGCGAGGTGTTTGCCATTCCCGGTGCCCCAAGTGATCCTCGCGCGGCGGGGGCCAATCGTCTAATCAAAGATGGGGCAAAGCTAACCACCGGCGTGGATGACATCCTGGAGGAACTAGACGCCTTGTCGCCTTGCGAGCCCTTGGGTCAGAAATTAGGTTTCGATGAGGCCGCAGATATGCCCGAAGACATTCCCGCCGCTACAGTAGATCGGGTCTGCGAATTACTCAGTGGCGCGCCCATCGCCCTTGATGTGTTGGCCCGCGAAGCAGACCTGCCCGTGGGAGACGTGGCTGCGGCCCTACTGGAGTTGGAACTGGCAGGACGGCTTGAGCGGTTACCGGGACCTGCTTTTCGCCGAATCTCCTGAAAATCGCGCGAAGATCATTTTTCCTTACCGTTACCCACCGACGCCAGGGCGGCCATTTCCAACAAATAGACAAGAAAATGCAGCCGGTGTTTTTCTGCCAATTCCCGCAGTGCACTAGTCATTTCGAAGATATACGCCAACGCTTCCTCTCGGGTTCCGGGGGGATCGCCGCCAGTGGCCATGTAGTTTCCAATTCAATCGTATGCCCCGCCATCAGGATCAATGGCGGCAATTTGCGTTGTATGCGGGGAAAACTCCGCAAAGCGCGCCAGGCGCGCACTAACGGTCAGCCGCAACTTTATGGCTGATAGCTTGAATTGTGCGGGTGGAAAACAAACCCTCGGATGCATATTTAGAACGACTTGTAAAACACACGTTAGTTCTCGTTATCCGGGTAATTCTCTCCTGAATGGGGCCAAGTGTTAAGTGTCCCGGTTGACAGGCCCGGATCGTTTCTCCATTTGTTGCGCCCCGACCCGCCCCCGCCCGGCGTCATAATGGGGTGCAAAGTTTCAGTTTTTTGGGCAATCAGGACAATCCATGAACGTCGTCATCGTCGAATCTCCGGCCAAGGCCAAATCGATCAACAAGTATCTCGGCCCGGGCTTTAAGGTCTTTGCCAGCTATGGTCATGTGCGCGATCTGCCCTCGAAAGACGGATCAGTGGATCCCGAGCAGGGCTTTGAAATGAAGTGGGAGGCCGACGCCAAGGCCACCAAACGCCTCAATGACATCGCCAAGGCAGTCAAAGGCGCAGACAAATTGATCCTTGCCACTGACCCTGACAGAGAAGGCGAAGCCATTTCTTGGCACGTGCTGGAGATCCTCAAGAAGAAGAAGGCGCTGGAGGGTGTCCATGTTGAGCGCGTGGTGTTCAACGCGATCACCAAAAAATCAGTTCTTGCGGCAATGAAGGAGCCGCGCGGCCTTGATGAAGAACTTATCGACGCCTATCTCGCCCGCCGCGCTTTGGATTATCTCGTTGGATTCACGCTCTCGCCGGTGTTGTGGCGCAAATTGCCGGGGTCGCGCTCTGCCGGACGTGTGCAGTCAGTTTGCTTGCGCATCATTTGCGATCGCGAACTTGAGATTGAGAAATTCAATCCACAAGAATATTGGTCGGTTGAGTCTGTGCTTAAATCATCTGCCGGGGAACTGGTGAGCACACGGCTCTTTGCCTTGAATGGCAGCAAGCTGGACAAATTTGGCCTACCCGATGAAGCCGCCGCCAAGGCTGCGGTTGCTGCCATCGAAGTTGGCGGGCTGAAGGTCTCCAGCGTTGAAAGCAAGCCCGTACGGCGCAATCCCCCCGCGCCATTTACGACCTCCACCTTGCAACAAGAAGCCGCGCGCAAACTTGGATTTACTGCCAAACGCACCATGCAGGTGGCGCAACGCCTTTATGAAGGCATCGAGATTGACGGCGACACCGCCGGGCTCATTACCTATATGCGGACCGATGGGGTAACCATCATCCCGGAGGCCGTTGCTGAGATTCGCCATGTCATTGGGTCGGTGCACGGCAAACAGTATCTGCCTGACAGCCCCCGCGCTTACACCTCCAAGGCCAAGAACGCGCAAGAAGCCCACGAAGCCATTCGCCCTGCAGACCCAACGCGCCTGCCGAAAGACTTCAAAGCCGCTCTCGATGAAGATCAAGCGCGGCTTTATGATTTGATTTGGAAACGCTCGGTTGCCAGCCAAATGGAAAGCGCCCGCCTGGAGCAAACCACCATTGATTTCGCCACCTCAGATGGCAACGCCACCTTGCGCGCAACGGGACAGGTGATTTTGTTTGACGGTTTCCTAAGCCTTTACCAAGAAGGCCAGGACGACAGCGACGACGACGAAAATGGCAAACTGTTACCTAAACTGACGACCGGTGATGCCCTGTCGCTGGTGGAAGTGACGCCTAACCAACACTTTACCCAACCCCCGCCCCGCTTTACCGAAGCATCGTTGGTGAAGAAGATGGAAGAGCTCGGCATCGGCCGCCCCTCTACCTATGCCTCCACGCTGTCGGTCTTGCGCGACCGCGGCTATGTCCAGATGGATCGCAACCGTTTTATTCCTGAGGACAAGGGGCGGCTTGTTACGGCGTTCCTGGAAAGCTTCTTTGCGCGCTTCGTGGAGTATGACTTCTCAGCCAAGCTGGAAGAAGAACTCGATGATATTGCCGCTGGCAAGATGGAGTGGACTCATTTCCTTGGTGTGTTCTGGAAAGATTTCATTGCTCATGTGGACGAGATCAAAGATCTGCGCGTAAGCGAGGTTCTTGACGCGCTGAATGAATTGCTGGGCCCGCACGTCTTCCCCGCGAAGGAAGATGGCTCCAATGCGCGTGCGTGCCCGTCATGCGATGAAGGTCAGCTCAGTTTGAAGGTCGGCCGCTATGGGGCCTTCGTTGGCTGCTCAAATTATCCAGACTGCAATTTCACCCGCCAGCTCAATCAAAGCAACGCCGATGCCGTGGATCAGGGCACCAAGGTGTTGGGCTTTGATCCTGAAACTGGCCAAGAGGTCACTTTGCGAAGCGGTCGCTTTGGTCCCTACGTGCAATTGGGTGAGCCCGTCGACAAAGGCGATAAGCCTAAGCGTAGCTCCATTCCGCGCAGCTTTGCGCTTGAAGATGTAGGTATTGATCTCGCCCTGGAATTACTTGCCCTGCCGCGCCTTGTGGGGATGCACCCTGAGGACGGCGCTGAAATTCGCGCCGGTATTGGCCGCTATGGTCCGTTCGTGCTGCACAATGGCAAATACGCCAATCTTGATAGCCCTGAGGAAGTCTTTACCGTCGGCCTCAATCGAGCCGTAACGGTGCTCGCTGAAAAGAAAACCCAAGGGCGCCGTGGGCCGACCGTATTAAAGGAACTCGGCAATCATCCGGAAAATGAAAAACCGATCCAGGTCATGGACGGCCGATACGGACCCTATGTCAGCAACAACAAGATCAACGCAACGCTGCCCCGCGGGTCCGACCCGCAAGAAATAACGGTGGAACAGGCGCTGGAACTTTTAGCGGCCAAGGCGGCAAAGGGGCCATCGAAGAAAAAGGCCACAAAAAAGAAAGCCGCCAAAAAGAAGGCTGCGAAGAAGAAGACGGCAAAGAAAAAGGTCGCCAAAAAGAAAACGGCCAAGAAAAAAACCGCGAAGAAAAAGTCCGCCGCCAAGAAACCGACGGATGACGATGCGGCACTCGACAAGGCAGCGGAGTAATGTCTCGTGGCCCGCAATAAATCTGATCCGGGCTACCCTTCGCGAAAAGACATCATCCGCTTTATCCGCGAGGCCGAGGGTCACGCCGGCAAGCGCGAGATCGCCAAAGCCTTCAACATCAAAGCCGACGGTCGCATCCAGCTAAAAGAGGATCTGCGGGCGCTCATTGAAGACGGCACTCTTTCCCGACAGCCCAGCAAAGGGTTTGTGGTTCAGGGGGAGCTGCCGCCAGTGACGGTGCTGGATGTGTTTGATCGTGACACAGACGGCGAATTGCTCGCCCGGCCCATGAAATGGGAAAGCGAAAGCCCGCCGCCCAAGATTTACATGGCCCCGGAGCGAGGTCAGGGCCGAGGACCTGCCATCGGCATTGGTGATCGCGTTCTGGCCCGCATCAATCGCTTGAAGGATGGCACCCATGAAGCCCGTGTCATCAAGAAGCTCGGGCTCGGGGCTCAGAAAATTCTCGGCGTCTATCGCAAGGATGGCAAAGCTGCGCGCATCTACCCCGTGGACAAACGGGCCAAAAGTGACCTGTTGGTGGATCGTAACGAGACCAATGGCGCGAAAGATGGTGAGTTGGTTCTTGCAGAACTGATGCCTGCCAAGGGCCATGCCACCAAGCTCGCGCGCGTGGTTGAGCGCCTTTGTGACGTGGAGGAACCCAAGGCAGTCAGCCTCATCGCCATTCATGCCCACGGCATTCCTAATGAGCTGCCAAGTGCTGTATTGGCGGAAGCGGACGCCGCCCAGCCTGCCCAATTGGGCAAGCGCACTGACTTGCGCGGTATCCCCTTTATCACCATTGATCCTTCTGACGCGCGGGATCATGATGATGCAGTTCATGCCGAAGCTGACGATGATCCCAAAAATGAAGGTGGGCACATTGTGCGCGTCGCTATTGCTGACGTGGCGGCCTATATCCGCCCCGGCACAGCGATGGATCGCGAAGCACTGAAGCGTGGCAATTCGGTCTATTTCCCTGATCGCGTTGTGCCCATGTTGCCGGAGCGCATCTCAAATGACCTCTGCTCCCTTCGTGAGGGCGAAGACCGCGCGTGCATGTGCGTGGAAATGGTATTCGACAAGTCCGGCGCGAAACGGCGGCATAAATTTATGCGCGGTTTCATGCGCTCCACCGCTAAACTATCCTATGTGGAAGCCCAAGCCGCTATCGATGGCGCCCCCGGCGAAAAGGCCGCTCCCATTCTTGAATCCGTACTGCGCCCCTTGTGGAATGCCTATGAGGCATTGGCTATCGCGCGAGATCGGCGCGGGCCACTTGATTTGGATTTACCCGAGCGCAAAATCGAGTTGGATGAAAAAGGCCGAATCGCAAGCATCAGCAACCGCATGCGGCTCGACGCGCACCGTCTCATTGAGGAATGCATGATCCAGGCGAATGTGTGCGCCGCTGAAACTTTGGAGCAAAAGCGCTCGCCCCTTATCTACCGTGTTCACGACACGCCGACGGAGGAAAAACTCAACTCGTTGCGCGAAGTTCTGGCGAGCATTGATCTCTCCCTCGCCAAAGGCCAGGTGATGAAGCCCACGAACTTCAACACTATTCTGGCAAGAGCTAAAGATACTGAGTTCAATCAGCTGGTGAACGACATTGTTCTCCGCTCTCAGAGCCAAGCTGTTTACACGCCGGAGAACCTTGGCCACTTTGGATTGAACCTGCGGCGCTACGCGCATTTCACCTCCCCCATCCGGCGCTATGCAGACCTGATTGTGCATCGCGCCCTCGTCCGCGCGCATGACTTTGGCAAGGACGGTCTGACGGATGTTGAAGCAGATAAATTGGCCGAGATCGCGGAGGAAATTTCCAATCATGAGCGCCGCGCCATGGCGGCTGAACGTGACAGCGTTGATCGCTACCTTGCGGCCTATATGCATGATCAGGTGGGTGAGACTTTTCATGGACGCATTTCCGGCGTGACGCGATTTGGCCTCTTTGTGCGGCTGCCCGATAGTGGTGCCGATGGCCTGGTGCCCATCGCTACACTGGGGAACGAGTACTTCTTTCACGACGAAGCGACCCACGCGCTGGTGGGCGATCGCTCGCGCAAGGGCTACCGCCTTGGCGACATTGTTGAAGTGCGCCTTCGTGAAGCAACGCCGCTCACCGGTGGCTTGCGTTTTGAACTTCTAAGTGACCCCAAAACGATCTCCGGGGTGTCTAGTGGCGGCAGGCCGCGCGGCAAAGGCCCCAAAGATCGCAAGGGCGGCAAACCCCATGGATCCAAACTTGGCAAGGCAAGGCGGCGCAAGTGACCCGCAGCCCCCATTTTGACAAAGATGAGAAGATCGTCCCCGGCCCCTCCGTTCGCGCGCGCGACGCAGCGACACTGGTGTTGGTGCGCCGGGATGGGGATTTGCCCCGCGTATTGATGGGCAAGCGCAGCGGGAAGCATACTTTCATGCCCAACAAGTATGTCTTTCCCGGTGGCCGTGTTGACCCTGGTGACGGACGCCTGCCGACAGTGGACGCGCTTCATCCTGAAACCGCGAACAGTTTACTGCAGGCCGGTATATCACCTGCACGGGCCAAAGCCCTCGCCATGGCCGCCATTCGCGAAACCTTTGAAGAAACCGGCCTTATTATCGGCAGCGCCGTGGACCGCCCGCCGCACACAAAGTCAAAAAACTGGAAACCGTTTTTCGCCTCAGGGCATGTGCCGCAGCTCGGCCCCTTGCGCTACATGTTTCGCGCCATCACGCCGCCCAATCGGGTGCGCCGCTTTGATACGCGGTTTTTCCTGGTCTTTACCGATGAAGTGAGTGCGGAGATACCTGATCAACTAAGCGGTTCCGGCGAACTTGTGGACTTGCATTGGATTGCCCTTTCGCAATCTCAAGAGCTGGATGTCCCGAACGTGACGCATACTGTACTCAACGAAGTGATCGCACGAGTGGGCAACCCCAAGATTAAACGTCCAGTTCCCTATATTCGCTTTCACAAAGGCCGTGCCCAATATGAGGAACACTAGCCTCGCCAACCGGCACAAAGAACGATAAAACGGCCCAAACAATTTGGGGCCGCCCTTGAGCACTGATCTTGATCTCACCGAAAGCGAACAACGTCGCAGTTTGATTGCGATCATTGCCGCCATTGGGGTGGCTGGCGCCGGCTTTGGGCTGTCTACGCCATTGTTGAGCCTGATGCTTGATCGTGCAGGCCACCCCGGCGCGATCATTGGCATCTTCGCAGCGGTCCCCGCCCTTTCCACCTTACTGTTCAGCTCCTTTGTGCCAGCACTGATGCGGCGCTTTGGTACCGTGGGCGCCTTGGCCCTATTTTTTGCGATCATGATGGTTTCGCTTTTGCTCTTCATGCTGAGTGACAGCATTTGGCTGTGGTTTGCCTTACGATTTGTTTTGGGATTGGCGTTCACCGGACTGTTTGTGGCCACAGAAATCTGGATCAACTTGATCGCCACCGAAAAGACTCGCGGTCGCACCTTGGGCATTTATGCAGCGTCTTTGTCGGGCGGGTTTGCGGTTGGGGCCGGTCTTCTGGCGGTGGTGGGCCAGCAAGGTTGGCTTGGGGTCTTTGTCGCAATTGGCGTTCTTGCCCTTGCAGTGGTGCCGTTGATCCTTGCCCGAGATATAGCTCCCGAGGCGCCCCCCGCAGACGGCAAGGGCGCGGTGCTGCCCTATCTCACCGCCGCCCCGGCCGCGATGATGGCGGCCTTTGTATTTGGCGCGGTGGAAATGGGCATTCTCAATCTCTTGCCGGTCTATGGCGAGCGCGCCGGGCTCCTGCCCGCTGCTGCTGCCATCATGCTGATGGTCGCCGCTGCCGGGAATGTGGTCTGCCAGATCCCCCTTGGCATGCTGGCGGATCGAATCGACCGACAAAAAGTGCTGCTGGGCTGTGCTGTGGTGGGCACCATCGCTGCTGTGTTGATCCCATTAACATTGGGGATCCCGTGGCTGCTCTATCCCATTTTGTTTGTCTTTGGCGGCATTATCGTGGGGCTCTACACCATCGGGCTGACCCGCATGGGCGAGCGTTTCCAAGGGGGCCAGATTGCCGGTGCCAATGCGGCCTTTATCACCATGTATGGCGCAGGGGCCCTCGTCGGGCCGCCTCTTTCTGGGGTTGCCATGGACCTTTGGGACCCGACCGGATTGATGCTGATATTGGGCTCTTTCTGCGGAATTTATGCGGTTTTGGTCTTTGCGCGGCAGCACCGTAAGCAGAGCTTGACAGGGCCTTCGCCATGAGTAGTCTCCGGCGCTCTTTGAAGTAATCAAGGCTGCACCCGGTTTAGGGCCGGTGAGCGCCATTTTAGGAGGCCCCGATGGCCAAACAACCAACGATCAAGATTCGCCTGAATTCTTCGGAATCTGGCTATTTCTACGTGACCAAGAAAAATTCACGGGAAATGACTGAAAAAATGCGCGTTCGGAAATATGACCCGGTTGTGCGCAAGCATGTTGAATTTGTCGAAGGCAAAATCAAATAGCTGCCATTTACTTGGCGCTACAAATGATAAAGGGCCGGTGCCTCCCCCGCGGGACGCCGGCCCTTTTCTTTGATCCGTTGCGGGATCAATGCGGCCCCCCTAGCGGCCGGAAATTAGAATTGTCACGCGGCGGCAACCACAACCCGATTACGGCCCTCGCCTTTGGCTTGATAGAGCGCTTCATCCGCGCGCTTGAGCATGGCCTCACCCGTCTCGCTGACCGTGTCACCATCTGTGCGCAGGGTAGCCATGCCAATTGAAATGGTGATGCTGAGTTCACCGGACTCAGTCTCAAACGGTAGATCAGCCACATCCGCGCGAAGCCGTTCCGCTACCATCATGGCGAAGTCAGGTGGCGTTTCAGGCATCAGTACAACAAATTCCTCACCGCCATAGCGGCACGCCAGATCAAGCCCCCGCACATTGCGCTGTAGGCGGCCGGCAAATTCTTTCAAAACTTCATCCCCCACGGCATGACCATGGCTGTCATTGACGTTCTTGAAATGATCGATATCCAACATCAGCATGGAAAGCGGCTTGCCATTGACCTTGGCCTTGCGCACAAGCCCGCTTAGGTGCGTTTCCATATAGCGGCGATTATAGACGCCGGTAAGCTGATCGGTAATGGCCAGTTCCAAGGACAGCTGCAAGTTCTGCCGCATCATGTCCTGAAAGAGTTTTCGTTTCAGAAGCGCTTTAACCCGTGTCTTCAACTCGTTCTCATCAATGGGCCGAAGCAAATAGTCATTCACACCAATATCAAGCGCACGCACGAGTCGCTTCATGTCGCTTTCTTCAGCTACCATCAGAATCGGTGTCTGCCGGGTCGCTTCCATGGTCCGCAGATGTGAGCAAAAGCGCAAGCCATCGATGGACTTTAGATCAAGGCTCGTAACAATTAGGCCATAGTCATTGCTACGCGCCTTAATTAAGGCTTCTTCGTGATTGCTTTCAATCTCAACTTCATTACCGGGGCTAATAGCCTTGGCAATTCGCTGTGCGGAAATTTCACGATCCTCGACGATTAAAATACGGCCTGAAACTTCGTCAGGCAGACGCGTTTCTTCAGAGTCCACAAGACCCATTTCTTCGCCAGTCTTTTGGCGCATCATCAATTCGTCGGTCATCATCTTGATACGTACAAGGGATTTTACTCGCGCAAACAAGGCGATATCGTTCACCGGCTTCGTCAAAAAATCGTCAGCACCCGCAGAAAGGCCGCGAACACGATCTTCCGGGGCATCAAGTGCCGTGACCATAACAATAGGGATATGCTGCGTATCACGATTGGCGCGAATGCGTTCACAAACTTCAAACCCGTCCATGCCCGGCATCATGACGTCGAGCAAAATGATATCCGGTACTTCGTTTTTGATTGCTTCAAGCGCTTCTTCACCGCTCATAGCGGAGACCACATCGTAGTACTCAGCCTTTAGCTTCGCTTCGAGTAGTTTCACATTTGCCATGATGTCATCGACAACGAGTACACGAGCAGTCATGGGCTTAGGCCTCCTCGGCAGCATCACCGACAAAGCGGCCAATGGTTTCAACAAAATGTGCGACAGAAATGGGCTTGGCGATATAAGCTTCGCAGCCCCCTTGGCGGATCTTTTCCTCGTCGCCTTTCATGGCGAACGCAGTGACCGCAATGACAGGAATCGATTTGAGGTCTTCGTCATCCTTGAGCCACTTGGTGACTTCGAGGCCTGAAACCTCCGGCAACTGAATGTCCATCAAAATCAGATCGGGGTGATGCTCTCGCGCCAAATCAAGCGCTGCCAAGCCATCGCGCGTTTGAATGGTGCGATAGCCGTGCGCTTCCAGCAAATCGTGGAACAACTTCATGTTGAGCTCATTGTCTTCAACAATGAGGACGGTCTTGCCAGTCACTGCCGTCTCCCCCGCGAACACGATCGCACTCCTTAGAAAGAAATTTAGAGCGCCATCTGCGCCCTGAGCTTGCCAATTAAACGGGAATAACCTTAATCAATGCTTTCGCGTCCCTGTGAGATGGATGGAATGGACATGAACCCCAAGCAAGATACCGAAATGGCGCAAACCATTGCCCTTAAGGCGCTTGGCTACATTGTTGCCGATGAAACAGCACGGGGCACATTACTGACCCAAACTGGTATTGATGGCGCTGAACTACGGCGACAAGCAAACAACCCTGAATTTCTCGCTGGCGTGCTGGATTTCCTAACAAGGTATGAAGACTTGCTGCTGGGGTTTGAAACCGAATCGGGCATCAGCCCCAATGACGTGACCCGCGCCCTGCATGCCCTGGGCGGCACGGGGTCATGACGTCCTTGCCCTCTGCCGTTTCGAATCAAATCGAATCGCTACAAATCGATTCGACAAAACCCATGCTTTTGTGTGACGCCGACGAGGTTCTGCTGCAATTTTTGCGCGGTCTGGAAGTGCACCTGAACAATGAAGGGTATCTGCTTGATCTTGTATCCTTCTCGCTGTTTGGCAACATTAAGCACGCCGATAATGGTACTGCCGCCAGCCGTGAGGACGTTTCCAGCCTCATCGATGGTTTCTTTGCGGGGCATATGCACACCCTTGAGCCTGTCTCTGGGGCTGCCGAATCATTAGCCGCCCTGACCCCCGACATACAGATCATCGTTCTGACCAATACCCCGCAGCCGCAACGCCAGGCCCGCGCTCAAATATTGGCGAAACACGGCATGGCCTATCCTGTCATAGCCAATCAAGGCCTCAAGGGGCCCGCAGCCAAAGCCCTTGCCGCGCAAACCTCTGGTCCGACACTCTTTATGGACGATATCCCTCACAATATTGATTCGGTGCTCGAGCACGCTCCAAGGGCTAAAGCGATCCATTTTGTGGCTGACGAGCGCCTGCGTCCCTTGATTCCAGCTGCCCCCGCTGCACTTCACCGGGTGGATGAGTGGCATTTGGCGGAACCCCTGATCCGCAAGGCACTTCTGGGTTAGGCTGGCAGCCATGCGAATTGGTATCGACTTTGGCGGCACAAAAATCGAAGGCATTGCCCTCGGCGCAGAGGGCGTGGAGCTTGCTCGCTTGCGCTGCTCCACCCCGCGCGAAGACTATCAGAGAACTATCGCCGCCATCGTCGCTATGGTGAAACGCATTGAGGAGAACTGCAACGCGGCCGGCACCATTGGCGTCGCCATTCCCGGCACCGTTTCACCCGCCACTGGGCTGGTAAAAAATGCCAATTCGACCTGGATCAATGGTCGTGCGTTTGACGTTGATCTCGGTAAGGCTCTCGCTCGCCCGGTGCGTTTTGCCAACGACGCCAACTGCTTTGCCCTTTCAGAAGCCATAGACGGTGCCGCAGCGGGCAAGGAGGTCGTCTTCGGCGTGATCATTGGGACCGGCTGCGGCGGCGGTATTGTTATCAACGGGCGACCACTTGTGGGGCCCCACGCCATTGCGGGGGAGTGGGGCCACAATCCCCTGCCCTGGCCTAGCGCAACAGAACACGCCAACGCGCCTTCGTGCTTTTGCGGCAGATCGGGATGCCTTGAAACCTGGATCTCCGGGCCGGGATTTGCCGCTGCCCATAAGCGCAACGCTGGCCAAGACTTATCAGCCGCTGAAATTGTCGCCGCCGCACATGCCGGAGATGCAGCCGCAAAGGCAAGCGTGGCCTTGCTGGCTGATCGCATCGCGCGCGGTCTCGCCACTGTGATTAATGTCCTCGACCCCGACTGCATCGTGCTTGGCGGTGGTCTTTCCAATGCAGATGCACTCTATGAGCTGATCCCTGAACGCCTGCCCGACTACGTCTTTTCTGACCAAACCTCCGTGCCGATCCTCAAGCATGTCCATGGCGATTCCGGTGGTGTGCGCGGCGCGGCGTGGCTCTGGCCTGAAGCAACCGGCACCGCGGGGGCTGGCGCATGAGCACCCTGTGCCGTGATTGCTTTACCTGGCCCGATGAAGACACGAAGCGTTGTCCGTCCTGCGGGGGGCGACACCTGATAAGCCATCCTGAATTGCGGGAGCTATCCATCGCTCATATGGATTGCGATGCGTTCTATGCTTCGGTTGAAAAGCGCGATGACCCCAGCATACGTGACAAGCCCGTCATTGTGGGCGGCGGCAAGCGCGGGGTGGTCTCGGCGGCCTGTTATATCGCACGCCTTTCCGGCGTTCACTCTGCTATGCCCATGTTCAAAGCCTTGAAGGCCTGCCCCAATGCGGTCGTCATCAAACCAAGCATGGAAAAATACGCCAGCATCTCAAAAGAAATCCGCACCATGATGCGAGAGCTTACGCCCCTTGTGGAACCGCTTTCCCTTGATGAAGCGTTTCTTGATCTCTCTGGCACCGAGCGGCTGCACAAAGCACCACCCGCAGAACTCATGGCGCGGCTGGTTAAACGTATCGATGATGAGTTGGGCATTACCGCCTCTGTGGGACTCTCTCACATAAAGTTTCTATCCAAAATCGGATCAGACCTTGATAAACCGCGAGGGTTTTCTGTCATTGGCAAAGCTGAGACCATGGAGTTTCTCGCCAGCTTGCCGGTCTCCAAAATTTGGGGTGTGGGCAAGGCCTTCGGCGCGAAACTAAAGGGCGACGGCATTACCCGTGTAAGTCAATTGCAAAAAATGGAAGAAACCGAGCTGATGCGGCGCTACGGCGTGATGGGGCAGCACATCTGGCGCTTGAGCCACGGTGTGGATCGTCGCCAGGTTCACCAAGGAGCAGAGCGTAAAAGCATCTCCAACGAGACAACTTTTTTTGACGACATTTCCGATTACGCAGAACTTGAACGCATTCTTTGGCGCCTCGCAGAGAAAGTGGCGCGCCTTGCCAAAGAAAAAGAAACAGCTGGCCGAACCGTTACGCTAAAGCTCCGCACGTCAAACTTTAAGATCCGAACCCGCAGCCATTCGCTTGAGAATCCGACGCAACTGGCAGACATAATTTTTGATGTGGGACGCGATATGCTGAAACCAGAAGTGGATGGCACGGCGTTCCGCTTGATCGGAATTGGCATCAGCGGGCTGGTTCATGAGCAACACGCCGACCCACCGGACCTCATTGACGAAGCGCGTACCCGACGCGCGGATGCAGAACGGGCCGTGGATCAGCTTCGAGATAAATATGGCAAAGAAGCAATTGGAAAAGGCCGCGGCTTGCGCCGCTCAAAGCCGCCAGCCGACTCCAAAGAAAAGCCTCAGCAAGATGGCGGCGTTAAATAGTCAAGCTGCATGAGACGCGCGCGAAACGCGTAGTCGCCATAATCCATCAGCAGCTCGTCAACAACACCGTTGTTGAACATGCGATAGGACACCTCATAATGCGGCAGTCCGTCTACATTTTCCAGGGTGTAGTAACTCATAGCCACAAACCAAGACTGAAGCGGAGCGAGCAGCGTTACGCCATCTGAATCCGGATGCGGTAGAAAAAACTCGTTGTGACGAGAAATGCGCGAAACAATGTCATAGACTTCGGTTTCGTCTCCGCCGTCAAAAATCCGGGTTTCCACATATTCCTGCCCCGCCATTGCACTGGTGAGCAGAAGCGCTGACTGCGCCGTCGGAAATATGGTGCCCGAGGGCAAATCGCCCAACTGCCGGATGGGCATGCTGTAGCGGATGATATTGTCTTCTACATCACCCGCGACGTGATCAATCACATTGCCATTGATCCGGTCGGCGATGTCAAAACTAAAACTGCTGCCATCGAGCGCTTCCTCGGAATTGAGAAGAATGTCGGAGCTGGTCGCAAGCCCTTCCGTGGTCACAAACCGCGTATAGAGCCTTTGACTGGAAATGAAGGCCTCACAGCTGGCCGTCCATTCGAACCCGATGAGCCCGCTGGCGTCCATAATGCCTGTAGATGCAGTCGAGTCAGCCAATTCCACACGATAGAGCGCGCGATGAGGCTGCAGCGCTTGCGCCGCTGCGGTACCAAGCCCCAAGACGCTGAGCGCCAGAATTGTAAAAATCATACGAACCATGGGACAACCCTACACGAAACCTGTGGCAATAATAAGGGATGCCTCCAATGCCTCCGCGAGTTGTGATCACCCGCCCTCTGCCGCAACCTGTGGAGGCCCGCGCCGTGCAAATCTTTGATGCGGTTCTGGCGACAGAAGATACCCCCCTGACCGGCGATGCCCTTCTTGCCCGCCTTGAAGGTGCCGCTGCCCTTCTGCCTTGTGTCGCAGACAAACTGCCGCGCCCGATGATTAATGCCCTGCCTGCATCGGTGAAGATCATTGCCAATTTTGGCGCTGGCCTCGACCATCTAGACCTCGCCGCCCTGGCGGAACGCCATATCGCCATCACCAATACCCCTGATGTTTTGACTGACGCGACAGCCGATATCGCCATGCTGCTCATGCTCGGCGCGGCCCGGCGGGCCAAGGAAGGCATGACGCAAATCCGCGAGGCGAGTTGGCCAGGCTGGTCCCCTACCCACCTTTTAGGATCATCTTTGGGCGACAAGCGGCTCGGTATTGTGGGCATGGGCCGGATTGGTACCGCCATCGCGTCTCGCGCCCGCGGCTTTGGCATGACGGTCCATTATCACGGTCGCAGGCGTACAGATGCGGGCGTTGAGACAGGCGCGATCTTTCACGCGAGCCTCGAAGAATTGCTCGGCATATCGGATGTTCTGGTGCTGGCTTGCGCAGCCACGACGGAAACCCGCCACATGATCAACGCGGAGCGGCTGGCGCACCTCCCCCAAGGCGCTATCCTCATCAATCCGGCGCGCGGTGACCTGCTGGTGGACGAGGACGTCATCACTGCGCTTAAGAGTGGCGGCCTGGCAGCAGCCGGTCTTGATGTCTTCGATGGCGAACCTGATCTGCGCGCCGAATACCGCGATCTGCCCAATGTCTTTGCGCTCCCCCATCTTGGCAGCGCCACATTGGAAACCCGCACTGCCATGGGAATGTTGGCCCTGGATAACCTGGAAGCATTCTTTGCCGGGCGAACACCGCCCAATTTAATCCAGTAGCCCTTAGTCATGGCGGGGCGCGCCCTGTCTTGCTAGTCTGGGGGTAGACCCAACTTAAGGATATCCCATGACCGGACCCATCGAAGCGCGCCTCAAAGAGCTCAAAATCACATTGCCCACACCGGCCAAAGCAGCCGCGAACTACGTGCCATATGTCATAAGCGGCAAGCAGGTTTTTGTTGCTGGCCAAGTGCCGTTCAATGCCGAAGGAAAATTGGACCTCATCGGTAAGGTCGGCACAGACTTTACCGTGGAACAGGGTCAGGAAGCTGCGCGTCTTTGTGGCCTCAATATTTTGGCGCAGGTGAAAGATGCATGTGGCGGAGACCTTGAGCGTATCGTGCGCTGCGTAAAACTTGGCGGGTTTGTGAATTGCCCGCCAGAGTTTGGCGATCATCCAGCGGTCATAAACGGCGCGTCCAATTTAATGGTGGATGTGCTGGGAGACAAAGGACGCCATGCCCGCTTTGCCGTTGGCGCCCCGAGCTTGCCGTTCAACGTGGCCGTTGAGATCGATGCGGTGTTTGAAATTGCATAATGGCTGATTGGCTTTGCACAACACCCATTGCTCACCGCGGGCTTCATGACATCTCGCGCGGTATTGTGGAAAATTCCCGATCCGCGTTCGAGGCCGCAGCTGACGCCCGCTATGGCATCGAACTTGATGTGCACCTTGCCGCCGATGGAGAGGTCATGGTCTTTCATGACCGCACCCTTGAGCGCCTTACCGATGAGAGCGGTAAAATGGCCGATCACTCGAGCACCGAGCTGACATCAATCAAACTAAACGGCAGCGCTGACACCATTCCCACCTTGCGAGAGATACTCAAACAAATTGACGGTCGCGTGCCGATGCTTATAGAGCTGAAATCCTTTCGCCGTGATGTAGGACAATTAGAACAGGGCGTTGCGAATTTGCTGGATGACTATAACGGCACATTCGCCATTCAATCCTTCAATCCCTATTCGGTGGGCTGGTTCGCCAAAAACGCCCCGCGATTTCCGCGCGGGCAGGTCTCACAGGATTTTTTTCGCGCGTCGGGCAGCCGTCAAGCGCTATTGGGTAAACTTGCGATGACGCAGATGCTGTTTAATTTCGTCAGCCGTCCGCAGTTTTGCGCCTATGACTACAGACACCTGCCCGCCTTTGGCCCGGCCCGCATGCGCGCCCTGGGCAAACCTGTCCTTGCCTGGACCGTAAAAGACCCAACCGACCTGCCAAAAGTTCTTCGTCATGCCGACAACATAATTTTTGAGGGCTTTCGGCCTGAGGACCATGGCATCATGGGCGTTTCAGCTGCATGACCGAGGGAACGTTTAGCGCGCGAACTGCGCCATCCATGGCCGCTATTGCCCCCGTTGAGTGGGACGCGATTGCCAACCCAAAAGGCCAACCCTACAATCCCTTTGTCAGTCACGCCTTCCTCAACGCACTGGAGGAAAGTGGTTCGGCTTCTGCCGAAACCGGGTGGGCACCGCATCACATCTTGCTGGAACGAGACAACAAAGTTGTGGCCGCGGCACCGGCCTATTTGAAAAGCCACAGCCAAGGCGAATACGTCTTTGACTATGGCTGGGCGGAAGCCTTTGAGAACGCGGGCGGACGGTATTATCCCAAGCTGCAACTTTCTGTGCCCTTCACGCCGGTAACCGGCCCGCGCCTCTTGATCAGCCCGGGGGACGACGCAGAGCTTTATCGCACCGCGCTTGCCTCTGCCATTGCGCAGGTCACCGATCAAAGCGCGCTATCGTCCGCCCACATCACATTTCTACCTAAGCCGGACTGGGATGCCCTGGGGCGGTTGGGGTTTTTGCAGCGCACGGACCAACAATTTCATTGGCAGAACAAGGGCTATGAGAGCTTTGAGGATTTTCTCGCAGCGCTGTCATCGGCCAAGCGCAAAGCCCTGCGCCGGGAGCGTGCTCGCGCCGTTGAAGATGGTATCGAGATCAAGTGGATCACCGGCCGCGAAGCCACCGAAGCAGATTGGGATGCGTTCTGGGTCTTCTATCAGGATACCGGCGCGCGCAAATGGGGCTATCCCTATCTCACACGCCCGTTCTTCTCGCTTCTTGCAAAGCGCATGGCTGATGATGTTTTACTGATTTTCGCCTATCGCGATGGGCAGCCCATTGCCGGGGCGCTCAATATGGTTGGCGGCGACACGATCTATGGCCGCTACTGGGGCTGTACGGAACACCATAAGTTTCTGCACTTCGAGCTCTGCTACTACCAGGCCATCGACTATGCCATCGCAAAGTGCCTCAAAACCGTAGAAGCTGGCGCTCAAGGGGGCCACAAACTTGTTCGCGGCTATGAGCCTGTGACAACATATTCAGCGCATTGGATTGCGGACCCCAATTTCCGTACCGCCGTAGACAACTACCTGGAACAAGAACGCCGCCACGTGGCTGAAGATCAAACGCACTTAAAGCGGCATCTGCCGTTCCGAAAGGATTGAAGCAATGAGCTATGACAAAGAGAACCTGTTTGCCAAAATACTGCGCGGCGAAATCCCTTGTCACAAGGTCTTTGAGGATGACGAGGTGCTCGCTTTTATGGACATATTTCCGCAAAGCAACGGCCACACGCTGGTGATTCCAAAAACAGATGCTGCAAATCTATTTGAGATCGAACCAGAATGGCTGGCGCGTCTCGCCGTCAAAACACAGAAAGTTGCCAAAGCCGTGCAAGCTGCTCTGGAGCCCGATGGTGTGCGCATTATGCAATTCAATGGCGCGGCAGCGGGGCAAACTGTATTTCATATCCACTTCCACATTATTCCAAAATGGCAAGGTGAAGCGCTCGGTAAACACGGCGGTGATGGCCGCGCTGATGACGCGGAACTGGCGGCGTTGGCAAGGACGATCGCAGAGAAACTCTGAACCCTACTCAACTTCCTCGGTGTTTTTCTTGCTACCACCTTTGCCTTTTTTGCGTGGGCGACGCTCCGGCGCAGCTTCAAATTCAAACGTGATCACTTCCTTGCCGTCGTCATCCATTTTGGTTTTCACCAAAACTTCCCCGCCTTTGGCAAGCTTGCCGAAGAGGATTTCCTCCGCCAGCGGCCGTTTGATGTTTTCTTCAATGACGCGCGCCAAGGGCCGAGCCCCCATACGCTCATCATAGCCGCGGGTCGCAAGCCATGAGGTCGCCGCTTCATTGAGCTCAAACGTGATGTTGCGATCCGCCAACTGCGCTTCGAGCTGCATGACGAATTTTTCCACCACTTTGTGCACAACGTCTTGCGGCAGGCTTTTGAACCCGATGATGGCATCAAGCCGATTACGGAATTCAGGGGAGAACAAGCGGTTGATCGCCTCTGAATCGTCCCCTTCTCGTTTCTCGCGCCCAAACCCAATGGCAGGCTTGGCCAAATCTGCCGCGCCCGCATTGGTGGTCATGATCAACGTGACATTGCGGAAGTCGATCTTCTTGCCATTGTGATCGGTCAGCTTGCCGTGATCCATGATCTGCAAAAGAATGTTGAACAGATCCGGATGCGCCTTCTCAATCTCGTCAAGCAGCAAGACACAATGGGGGTTCTGATCGATGCCGTCTGTTAAAAGCCCGCCTTGATCAAAGCCCACATAGCCCGGAGGTGCCCCGATCAAACGGCTCACGGTATGGCGTTCCATATATTCCGACATATCAAAGCGAATGAGCTCCAGGCCCATGACACTGGCGAGTTGCCGCGCCACTTCCGTCTTGCCCACGCCCGTGGGGCCGGAGAACAAGAAGTTGCCGATCGGCTTTTCTGCTTCACGCAGGCCCGCCCGGCTCATCTTCATGGCCGCAGCCAGTTTGCCGATGGCTTCATCCTGGCCGAACACCATGCGTTTGAGGTTTGTTTCCAAATCCTTCAACGCTTCGGTATCGGTCTTGGATACGGTCTTCGGGGGGATGCGCGCCATTTTCGCAAGCACAACTTCCACGTCTTTGACGCCAATGGTTTTCTTGCGCCGCGATTCAGGGAGGAGCATTTGGCTCGCACCCACTTCGTCGATCACATCGATGGCTTTGTCCGGCAGTTTGCGGTCGTGCAGATATTTTGCTGCCAACTCAACTGCCGTTTTCAATGCGTCAGCGGTGTAGCGTACCTTGTGGTGTTCCTCGAAATAAGGCTTCAGGCCCTTGAGAATCTTGATGGTGTCGTCAATTGACGGCTCAGTCACATCGATTTTCTGGAACCGGCGCACCAGTGCGCGATCTTTCTCAAAGTGCTGACGGTATTCCTTATAGGTCGTCGACCCCATGCAGCGGAGCGTGCCCGACTGCAGGGCCGGCTTGAGCAGGTTTGAGGCATCCATGGCCCCGCCGGATGTGGCTCCCGCGCCGATCACTGTATGAATTTCATCGATGAACATGATGGCACCATCATAGTCCTCAAGTTCCTTGATGACTGATTTCAGACGCTCTTCAAAATCGCCGCGATAGCGTGTGCCCGCCAAAAGCGTTCCCATGTCGAGGGAGAAAATCGTCGCGTCTTTCAATACGTCCGGCACTTCGCCTTCATGAATTTGGCGCGCAAGGCCCTCAGCTATGGCGGTCTTGCCGACGCCCGGGTCACCCACAAAAAGCGGATTGTTCTTGCTCCGACGGCAAAGAATTTGGATGGCGCGCTCCACCTCGGCATCCCGGCCAATAAGGGGGTCAATTTTACCCTCTGCGGCCTTGGCATTGAGGTTTATGCAGTAATTCTCAAGCGCGTCATTGGCCTTTTTGCCATCTTCGCCGAGATCTTCCTCATCATGCCCGCGAATGGGCCGAGGCTCGGACTTGCCGGGCGCTTTGGCGACTCCGTGAGAAATGAAATTGACCGCATCAAAGCGCGACATATCCTGGTCTTCGAGCATGGCGAAGGCCGGACTCTCGCGCTCACTCATCAGCGCCACAAGAACATTCGCGCCCGTCACCTGGTCGCGGCCAGAACTCTGCACATGAATGGCGGCGCGTTTGATCACACGTTGGAAGCCAATCGTCGGCGAGGGCTCCATCAGCCCGGGGACAATCAAATTGGCCAAATCATTATCGATGTAACTGATGAGCCCCTGGCGCAACATTTCAATGTCCACATCACAGGCATCCATCACCCCGACGGCATCGTCGTCTTCGGTAAGGGCGAGCAACAGGTGCTCCAACGTCGCATGCTCGTGATTGCGCTCAGACGCAAACCGAAGTGCGCGGTGAAAGGCTTGTTCAAAACTTTCCGAAAACGTCGGCACGCGCCCTTACTCCTTTTCCATTGTGCATTTAAGAGGATGCTGATGACGAGCGGCAAACTCTGTTACCGCCGACACCTTTGTCTCTGCGACTTCGTAGGTGAACACACCACAAATTCCCACACCACTTCGGTGGACATGCAGCATAATTCTCGTCGCATCCTCCCGGCCCTTATTGAAGAACCGTTCCAGCACGTGAACAACGAACTCCATTGGTGTGAAATCGTCATTCAACAACATCACTTTGTAGAGCGGCGGGCGCTTGGTCTTGGGCTTTGTCTTGGTGACAATCCCAACTTCAAAGTCATCATCCGGCGGATTTTGCTTGTCGGACATCGGTCTCCCGGTGGTTTCCTGCAAGCGCCAGTGTCTACAAAAGCTACTGTCGCCCATTCACTATGAATATTAAGTTAGGGTCTTGCTCACCTCGCGGCCAGAGGTCAATTGGCGCAATGCACAAAAAAAGACCCTCCCTGCAAGCAGGAAGGGTCTT
>JAJFIK010000063.1 GCA_021775005.1 Rhodospirillales bacterium | reverse complement strand
GATCAATGTCGCCTTGGTTGATGAGCCCTACCCCTTGGGCATGGAGCGCGCGCGTCAACTCGTGTATCGGCGTGCCGGCCCAAACGGTTGCTTCCATGCGCTCGATGTCGACGCTGACAAGACCAGTGAGGTTTTCCAACGTGATGAGCGTGCCCGAGGTGGCCCCAAGAGGTGTAAAGGAGTGTCCGGTTCCGATCACCCGGATCGGCCCATCGGTTGTCGCCATGAGAGCGGCGAGTTCTTCTTCGCTGCCAGGGGTGGCAATCTGCGTTGGCTCACACGTTACCCAGCCGGACCAATTTGACCAATTCGCCATTGCCTATTCAATCGGCTCAAAATTGGCAATCAGGTCCTGTACCAATGCGATTTCTTCATCGCTGAGTTCCTGATCAAGGCGCCGGCGCGGGTCTGAAAAGACGGCCGAGCTGCCGTCGCCCACAGGCTCAAAGTTCACGCGGAAACCCTGTTCGATGGCGAGATGGTAAAACAGATAGGCCCGCACAAGATCGCGCTCTAGTCCGGCGCCTTCCTCAAACATGGTTGCAACATTGTGTTGCGCCGGCGGAAAGCCCCGCAACGCCGATTGAAGATAGAGCTGCGCGGCACGAGGAAGGTCGGGCGGCACGCCAAGACCAGCCTCATAAAATCCGGCCAGCTCGAACATGCCCGCAGCACTGCCAAACTCAGTTGCCATCTGCTGGTAGCGCACGGAAGTGGGAATATCTCGCTCGACAATTTGAGCGTCGTAGTATTCAACGCCAAGACGGTAAGCGGCGTAGGCGTTGTCTTCGTCCTCAGCGGCGACCTCCCAATACTCAAGCGCCTCACGATAGAGCCCTCTGCGGTAGAGGCTCTCACCGGGATCACCGCCTTGATGCAGGCCTTCGGAGGTCGCGTTTTGGGCCGGTTCTGAATCGGCAAAGGCGGGCGGGATGTCAGCGCTCTCCACCGCAGGCTCCTCCGGCACGGCCAAATCGGCAACGGCATCGGGCGGCGGAAGCTCAGAGGTCGCCGAGGTATCACTGTCACCGCAAGCAACGAGAGAAAGCGCCAATCCCAACGGCAGGATCAGGCGGGTCTTCATTCCATCAAGAAGTTGCATTTAATTCTCCAAGTCTGCGCGGCATTGGGCATCGTTCACTTTGGTTAGCGTAGATGCGCTGCTAGATGCGAGCAACCAGTGGCTAGCGGAATAGAACATGATTTGGCACAAATTGGCCTGTTAGGAACATTCGAGCTCGCTGGAATGCCCCGCTTCCGCACGGGCACAGCCAAGTCCGATTTGGCGGTGTGATCAAGATCGCAATGGTGATCCCAGTAGGACTCGAACCTGCAACCTGCTGCTTAGAAGGAACAAACAAAGTAAGCAGGTTCAAGGGGGTTAGACACTTTTGGCCAGTTGGGATGTGACCGGAAACTGCGGGTTACAGAGCATGGGTGTCTAAGCCGTTCCTTTGGTTAGTCGATCCAGCCGCCAACATCATGCGCGAATAAATCCCGAACAGGTATTTTTATATCACCCCATTCAAGGATATTGCAGATGTAGGACGTATTCTGAGCGATCAAGTCAGCCAGCAATTTATGGCCGTCGGCAGCTACGTGTTCGATTTGTTCCGAAATTGAGGCAATTGCAGGTTTGACTTCGTTTTTGAGTATCGCCTTAGATTGGCTCGCTTTCAAACCAAATTGTCCTAGGAACTCTGCAACGTCCTCGGGCGTCAGATTGTCAATTCTCTCAGCTGACCCAATATTGAACGAGAACTGATCTGCATATCGCTTGTCTAGCCGGGTAGGTACGATATCGTAAAATGGAGCGAGTGTCGGATACCCTGGTTTCCGATACAGCAACGCATGGTTTTTGCCATGGTTGTCTACATTGCCGAGCGCGAGGTTTACAAAGGTCGCCTTGATGAATTTGCGCATTGAAATTGCTGGCGCCGTTGTCTCTTTCAGAATTCGTACAATGGATCGCGCGTCAAAACGACGGCCGATCACACCATTCCTTTCATATTTAAGGCGCGGAGGGAGTCCTAGTGCTTGCGCGAAGTCTTCTTGATGAATTCGCGATATTGTGCTGCCGTCGAAGGTTCTATCGTATCTCTCTAGCAAGATTGTTGAGATCGCTCCGCTAAAGTCACCTTCAACAAAATCTGGAATTTCTAATCCAACTGACTTGGCTACATTGAGCGCAATGGATTCATGCTTACTTGTTAAGATACTCCCACGCTTAACCACCTTGAGCAGATGGGTCGTAGGTACGCCGAGTCCGGGCTTCGGTTGGAGAAATACGCCACCAGTATATACGCAAGCTAGTTTGGGTTGAACGCCTGCAACGGGTGATGGGTCTCTCGTCCCGTCCGGCAATCTACCGTATTCGCTCAGTTCGTGAATGATTTTTACAATTTGGTCCTTTTCGATCACATCGTAGTCAGTTCTTAGATCTCCCGGACGTTTTGGAGCTGGTGAACCCTTTGGGACGCACGATACTGCGCCAGCGCAATCGGCACCGATGTGATAGAGGATGCCGGCAGTGTTGTTTCTATCAATACCTAGTTGATCAATTAATGTCTCAAGCGAGTTGTTCTCTTGTATTAGATTTGTGAAATAGCTTTTGCATTCTGAGTCCTTGTATTCCTTTTCTTGGATCGGCAGCGAAAGCGATAACTGCACATTGTCTTCGCGTTCTAAATAAGCGTCGCTGTATTTGAACTCCAGGTTGTTCGTGATTTCATCACCAACAATTACCCCAATTGGTTCTTGATATCCTTCAAGAAACACATCTAACTCAATTGTCATCGGCAGCTTGCACCCAAATCGATACCGCAAGCATTCAAGACATCAATTGCTTTCCCGAACTCAATTGTGATCTTACCCCTCTCAAACTCGGAAATAAACCGACGCCCAACACCAGCAATGTCAGCAAGTTCTTGCTGCGAAAGCCCCAGTTCATCGCGTCGTGCACGCACCATAGAACCCAAAATTTCCAAATTTTTTATTCGAGTACTTTTTGCCGAAGGCTTGCTTATCGGTTTCGAAGTGGGCGCATATTCATGTGCATTAGAATCAAATGAACTTGGTGCATATTTTTCTGAGCCAACGTAAGAAAGAAAATCATTTGCCCCAGCATGAATTTGCCGTCCAAGGACACTTCCAAGTGAATTGCACTCAGTGGATGGCAAAGTTCCCACTTGGTCTGCCAAAAGCGACTTGAACGGATCAATTTCAGCAAGCGTTAAACCTGCTGACGTTATCTGCGCGGCAAGATCATCAGCGAGCGTAGAGATACGAGCTTCCGGGCTGTAATTGGAAAGTGACGACGACCCAGGAGTAAAAATCTCATCAATGTAAGACGGCCGTCCAAGGACACTTCCAAGTGAATTGTACTCAGTGGGTGGCAAAGTTCCCATTTGGTCACGCATTACTGAACCTAATGGATCAATATTGCCAAGCAGGTTGGAAATTCTATCCGTTTCGCTATAGGGCATGTTCAATGACTGGATAGCGTTGAGGGTGCGATCTAACGGCAAATCAGACACCGAAAAACCACCCGGCGTGAGATGCCTGTTTATTGGCTCAAAGTGATCTTCTCCGAACACTCCGCCAGTGACCGCACTGTCTTTGCTCTTTTTCTTGTTACTCATCTTACTATCCTATCTGGCTAGGCGACCAACTTGATACCGCTCGGTATCTTCTCTTGTGATACCGTTCGGTACCCATATATGGGCTTGCTTCCAAAATGTCAATATAGGATACCGTACGGTATCCCACTAAATGGGTGTGCACAGAAAGACCACACCGAGGTCTGATACTGTACAGTATCAACACGATTCGCAACCACTACTGAGATAAACCCCTCTAACCGGCGGGCAGCAGGGAAATGAGTCAGATCAAGGACTTAGCAGGAACAAAGTGTCTAACTTTTCCGGTTAGACTGTCTAGCTAGAACTAAATCAATTAAACTCTTTGTTGTAACTAATTGTTTTTAAATATACTTTTGGTGATCCCAGCAGGACTCGAACCTGCAACCTGCTGCTTAGAAGGCAGCTGCTCTATCCAGTTGAGCTATGGGACCGGTGGCGCGATGATAGCCGACTCGGGCAAAGGCCCCGGCTAATGTGTCCAGGTTTCTTTTCGTCTGAAGGCAAAATTGTCGGAGTAGGACTTGCCCTTGCGCGGAGCGCTCTCGGACTCCGTCGTCTGGACCTCATGGGGAATGTCATTGCGATTGGCAAAAGCAACCGCCGCATCCTTGCTCTCAAAGTACATGCGCACCTGGCTGCCCAAGGTATCTGCGGACGAAGTCCAGCCCATTAGGGGCTCAATTTCTCGCGGCGAGGCACCCTCAAAATCAAGCACCCAGCGTTTTGTATTGCCGTGGCCAGATTGCATGGCCGTTTTGGCCGGTTTGTAAATGCGGGCGAGCATGGTTCTGAGTACCTCTTTCGATCTGGCGCCAAGTCCTATCCCATTTTGGTTTAAAATCAATGGCGGGGCATTGTGGGACTGGAGGTCGGCCTTGAGCCCAATTCCTGCTGCGAACGACTGAAGCATCGACCGGAGCATCACCAGCCGCAAGGCTCGTGTGCTAATGGCTAAGGCGGCTGGGCTTGCCCTGCGCTGGGAGGCTTGAGGGCTTCTGCGGCTAGCTCAAGAGATGCTCTAGCCACCGCTGAGAAGTAAGCTCCTGTGGTCGGGGCGGCAGGATTCGAACCTGCGACCCTCTGCTCCCAAAGCAGATGCGCTACCAGGCTGCGCCACGCCCCGAACAGGGCGCGGACTTAACCCCATACCGGATTGAAAATCAATCGATCATTCTGAGGTGGCAATACCGTCAAAAAAGGGGTGCCTCACTTCGTCCCCCGGGGTAAAGCCCAACCGCGCCGAGGTTCCTGCCAGGACCTCTAAAACGGCGATGGCCGGACCAGCAGAGGGGATAGATCGCTCAGACAAGGGCGTGGTGCGCTCCGCGATACTGACAATGCGCCCTTCTTGGTCGATATAAATGATGTCCAGCGAGATATAAGTATTGCGCATCCAGTAGCTGAGCGGTTGCTGGCGCTCGTAGAGGAACAGCATACCGGCATCTTCGGCCAGCTCGCGGCGGAACATCAAGCCCCGGCGCTGCTCATCTGGATCATCTGCGATATCCACATGGAAAGTATGGGCGCCCGCGCTGGTGACCACGGTCACCTGATCCCACGGCCCGCTCGCGGCGCTATCGCTCAGGGGGCTACAGGCCATGAGCCCTGCAACAAGGGAGACGATGAGTATTCTCAACATAATAGGACGATGGCTCGTGATTGGCCCCAAATCAAGTCAATGATTGGCGATCAGGAGACGTGCTCGATGATCTCAGTAACCATCAAGCCGCGGGGCCCGGTGCCGAATTTGACAATCAGTTTCGCGCCGGTGGCCAATTCCTTGATACCCAGGCGCCGCAAGGTCTCCATATGGAGAAAAATGTCCGGGGTGCCCATGCCACGGGTGACAAAGCCAAAGCCTTTAGAACGGTTGAACCACTTCACTTCGACTTCAACGGAGTCGCTTTCGGCCTGCACATGTTGCCGCACATTCTTTGCAGTGGTTTCGGGATTGTCTTCGTGGACCACCGCCGTAGTGATGTCGATCTCATAAATCTTGATGGCCTGAAGGCCTTTGCTGCGCTCGACGATATCACAAACCACGGTGGCCCCTTCCGGTGCACTTTCAAAACCGGATTCGCTGAGATGGGTCTGGTGCAGAAGAACATCACCCGTGCCATCCGCCGGGATGATGAAGCCATAGCCTTTTTTGGGGTCAAACCATTTGATCGCGCCGGTGATTTTCCGCGCGTCTTCATCGGTTGCTGCGATAGATTCAGTAACGCTGTCACTCATCCCTGGTCAGCCCGCCCCGTCAATGGCCTCGCTGTTAACCATATCACAATGCGCTGGGGATGTGGTTGCCCTTGATGGCCCTCAGAAAACCTTTTCTCAGGCTGGTGCACACCCGCAACGCAAAGAGCGCTGGTTAACCACATAAGAGTATTGGGAAAAGTGGATTCCCGTCAAGGGCGACTCAGGCCCCTTGCGGCATCCCAATGGCCCCCAAACCCATAGATTGAGCCAATTTTGCCTTCGGGATCGCATTCCCACCCTGAGATATGCCACAAGGACATCACAACCGCCTCGCCCCAAGGAGATCCCAATGGCCCCCCGCGTCGCGCTGGTGACAGACGTCCTCCACTTTGTCGGCACGTCTTCGGCCCTCGCTTTGGCCAACGATGGGTTCACCGTGCTTTGCCATGATGCTGCATTTGAGGACCAAAAGGTACGCGAGGTGTTTCAAGATGAGCATCCTGCACTCGCCCCAATTGCCGCCCAATCGCCGGCTGAATTACATGACGCGGTTATGTCCCTTCATGGGCACATTGACGCCATTGTCAATAATGACGCCTACCCCGCACACAAGGCATCCATTGAGGACATCACCGCAGAGCTGCTCACAGAAACCATGACCCGCTTGGTCCATAACGCCGTCTTGCGGACCGGCGCGCTGGTCCCGCTGATGAAATCGCAAGGCAGCGGCAAGATTATATTCGTAACTTCAGCTGCGCCGCTTCGGGGCTTGCCAAACTATAGTGCTTATGTCGCTGCGCGCGGGGCTGCGAATGCGCTGACGGTCTCGCTGGCGCAGGAGTTGGCCCGCTGGAATATTCAAGTGAACGCCCTCGCCCCAAATTTCATTGAGAGCCCAACCTATTTTCCCGCCTCGCTTATGGAGGACGAAAAGGTGCGTGAAAGAATCCTCAGCCGCATACCCCTTCGTCGTCTGGGCAAACAATCAGAGGCTGCAAACATTGTGGCTTTTCTCGCCAGTGATGGGTGTGGGTTTATGACCGGCCATATCATTCCGCTAGCAGGCGGATGGGCCTAGTCGGTTCACCAAGTTATTGCGCTGCAACGTGCTGAATTCGCTAGCAAACAGGGATTGCCCAGATTTGTTGTAAGAACGTGACACATTAACCTTAACAACTGGCGTATCGTTAACGCTTGAGGCCTGCGGCTCAAGGGGCGAGCGCGGGGGCCTTGGCGTATGGGGGCTCTAACCGGACATGTTGTTCGCAATGAACGCTCTCCCCTGAGATCTGAGGAGGTGTTGGTTATGTCTTGGCGACATTCGGATCTAGCGGTGAACGAAGTGCCATCTCGAGGTCGGCCTTTGCTCGCTATCGTCGGCATTGGCGCCATTGTTTTGGGCGTGTTGGTTTTTGTGATCTTCGGCCCAACAGGACAAGGCAGCGTCGCTTCAGCGCAAGATGGCACACGACAGTCAGTGCTCGGATCATTATATGATTTCCTTGGTGTTGGCGACCCTGGCGCGCGTGCAAGTCAATCAACCGAGCTGCGCAATGTGCGCCAACTGCAAGAACTTTACACGGAGGCGGCTGGCTACAACGGCACACCTTATTATCAATTTCATCTGGGCCGCATCTATGAGGAAGGCACGTTCGTTGTGCATTCCAATTTTGTCGAAGCATTGGTGTGGTACAATCTCGCCGCTGCGCAAGGTTATCAGCCTGCAGATTATCGCCGCCGCGAGCTGTCCAACATGTCCCTGCCCGGGCAAAGTTCTCGCGAATACCAGGCAGACGCTCTTGGCCAGGACGATATCATCGCAGCCTATTCGCGCGTGATTGAGATCTATTTGGATGGGGGACCGGCAGCGCAATATCGCCTTGGCGAGCTGTTCCTTGATCCGGAATACTTCCCCGCTGTTGTAGAGCGCGATGCCTTACCCAATGATGTCCGCGCCTATGCGGCATTTCTTGTGGCGCGGTATGGCGGCAATGGCGAGGCTGACCGGCGCTTGCGTGAATTGCGCACCGGTGTTGCGAATTTCATCGTACCCCTAACTGATCGTCAAGTGGGCCACGCCGAAGCGCTGGCGTCCGACTGGCAACGCTATTCTTACGGCGACACCGATGAGTTTGATCCCACGCCATTTCAGAACTCTCAAGCGCTCACCCGTGGTAGTGCATTTCAGGAAAATCGCGCGGCCCTGGCGGAGACCCCTGACCAATCCCGCGCATGGTTGAATGCAGGGCAAGCCCACCTTACCAGCGGTGACATCGCGGCAGCGCGGGTGGCGTTTCAAAATTCAATCGTCGCGGGACCAACCACGCAAGCGGGACTTGAATCTCAATGGGCCTTACAGGGGCTGACGGTAACCTGCAGTGCGGAGCGTCGCCAAAGTTTTGTCTATCAAGATGTCGCCTACCGTGACCCGCTGTCACTTGTGGGGCGCATTGATGTCAACGTTATTCAACGCGCGCTCTATGCACTGGGCCTCTACCGAGGTCACATAGATGGCGATATGGGACCGCGCACGCGCGCTGCGGTGGCGCAATTTCAAAACGATCTCAATGTGGATGCCGACGGACGCATAAAGTCACGCGAAGTGGTTGAGCTGATTTGTCAGGCGGCTCAAATGGTGCGCGACGCGGAAAGCCAGAACGCCCTTGGTATTATGTATGTGAACGGCATCGGCGTTGGGCGCGACCTTCGCGCAGCGCATTTCTGGCTTGAGGAAGCTGCAAGTCAAAACTCCGCCGCAGCGCACTTCAATTTGGGTTGTTTGTATTCTGCAAACGTCGGGCTTGAAGGTGACGTGGACATCAACGAGGGCGGCGCCACCAACATTCGGCGGGACGACGAAGAATACATGAACCTAAGACCCCAGGCGCGTGAAGCCATCGCTCGAGATCACTTCAGCGATGCGCGCAGCTTGGGACACCCGCAAATCGCGTGCCCCACTTTTTAGGGCGCGAGCAGTAGCAACAGGAAGGACATACTTATGCGTCGGATGATGTTCATCCTTGGCCTGTTAGGTTTGGTGCTTATGGCGCCCGCGTCTTTCGTCTTCGCAGAAGAAGCTGATGAGGATTATCGCCTTGAAGGGCTATCCACTTGGCCAGGGGGCCATGGCAGCGGCTCTCACGGTGGCGGGTCCCACGGCGGCGGCTCGACCGGTGGCAGCGCGGACCATCCCAGCGACGGCAATTGTTCCCATTCTCTCGCTTCGGCGGTGGTGCAACCGGGCGCGGCGAACCGTGCTGGGCGCTACGACTCCATTGCCCGCGCGGTTTGCGCCGTAGCCGCCAATGGTACGGTCTATATCCATCCCGGCGTCTATGCAGAACACTTCAATATTTACCGCGGTGTCACCCTTTGGGGTATTGATCACAGCGCTGGGGGGTTGGCGCAACCGGTGGTCGAAGGCCCGGCCAATGCGGGATGCATAAACATCTATGCCAGCGGCGATGTCACCATTCGCAACATGGGGATTCATGGCACAAGTTGCCTGAATGCCGAGGGTGGAGCGCTAACATTGGATCATGTCACCATCGCCGGTGACGGGGGCGGCGTTGGGGTCAGGGTGCGCAATAGCGCCACGACCATTGTCGACAGTGAGATCAGAAATCACCGCGACGGCATTGTCGTCACCTATGGCAGTGCGCCCGGAACTATATTTTCGTTGCGCAATAGCCGGGTCCTCTACAACACCACGGGCCTCGTAGTGGAAGCCGGTGCCACATTCGAGATCAGCGACAGCATGTTCTTCCGCAATTTGCAATTTGGTATTTACTTGCTGTCGGGGGAAGGCCAAATCAGAGGCAATCGCATTTACCGAAGTGAAACGGGTTTGTTTTTGCTGGAACGAGAGCCGATCCTGGTCAGCGGCAACATCATTGCCGGCAATCCCGTTGGCGCATTCGCGCCGTTTAGTCTCGACGGTGACATCTATGTCTACAACGAATTTGATTGCAACGGCGTCGACTACCGCGATGACGATTACTATGGCGACTACGACGTAGGCGACTATGAAACGCCTCTATGCGCCGCGCTGTATGAGTTCTAAGCAGGGAAAATGGCGCTCCCTAGGGGAGTCGAACCCCTCTTTCAAGGTTGAAAACCTTGCGTCCTAACCGATAGACGAAGGGAGCGCTGAGACGGCGGTTGATTTGCCGAACGGGGCTTATAAACGCCCGTGAGTGGGAGCGCAAGAGGGCTAAGACCCGCCCCTTTTATGGCCTCAGACGCGAATAGCGTCCTCGATCTGGAGCTGCACCTGACGCCGCCCATTCCAGCTGTCTTCCTTGATTCGCCCAATCAGATGAAGCGGCCTACCCGTGCCCTCCATGAGGGCTGCCCCAAGGGCGTTGTCGGCGACGCGGAAGGCAATCCCCTTAAGTTGCGCGCCAGCCTTGTCCTTGAGCACCGCGCGCACATGGTCCTGCCCTACCCTGTCCGCATAACTCACCTGCACATTGCGGCAGATCACCATGGGTTCCGGATTGCCTGCCCCGAACGGCCCTGCCTTGGCAAGATCGTCGCTGAGGGCCTCATCGATGGCACCAATGCCGACAACACCATCAAGGTGAGAGACCCGGTGCGCGAGAGCCTCTTCCACTTCGCTGCCCAATGCAGCTTCCAGATAACTGCGAAACTCATCGATGCGCGTGCCGGCGATGGAAAGCCCCGCGGCCATGGCATGTCCGCCGCCTTTCAGCACCACGCCATCGCTTGCCGCCTGCACAATGGCAGAGCCTAGATCAACACCTTTCAGTGACCGCCCGGAGCCCTTGGCGATGCCATCCTCGCCAATGGCCAAGACCAGCGTGGGGCGTTGCACTTTGTCTTTGAGGCGCCCCGCAACAATGCCGATGACACCTTCGTGCCAGCCTTCCCCGGCAACAACAACAACGCGCGCGCCGCGGGCCACTTGGTCTTCGGCCAGGGCAAGGGCCTCAGTTTGCACCCCTTGCTCCACCACGCGGCGTTCAGCATTGAGGGCATCAAGTTCCCGCGCGATTTGCATGGCCTCAACATCATCATCGGTGGTGAGAAGGCGCAGCGCATGGTCCGGTGGCCCCAATCGCCCCCCGGCGTTGAGCCGAGGGCCATAGACAAAGCCCAAATGATAGGTCGATGGCGCACCGTTGACGCGGGCGACTTTGGAAAGCGCCGCAAGCCCGGGATTGCGCCCCGCACCCAAAACTCTCAACCCTTGAGAAACATAAGCCCGATTGAGACCTTTGAGGTCCACCACATCGCAAACGGTGCCCAAGGCGGCGAGATCAAGCAGCGCCAAAAGATCGGGCACGGCAACATCGCCGCCCTCAAAGAATCCCTCACTGCGCAAAACTTTGACCAACCCAACGGCGAGGAGAAACGCCACCCCTGCCGCGCTCAAATGCCCAAGGCCGCTTTCATCTTCGCTGCGTTGCGGGTTGATAAGGGCATAAGCAGGCGGCAGAGCGCCGGTGGGCAGGTGGTGATCCACAACCACCACATCAATGCCCCGCCCCTTGGCCCATTCAAGAGCGTCAAAGGAGGTCGTGCCGCAATCAACAGTGATAATGAGATTGGCACCGCCATCCACCAGTTTCTCAAAGGCAGCAGCTGTGGGCCCATAGCCCTCTGTGCGGCGATCAGGAATATGGGTGAGGGCTGTCATGCCCAAGCTGCGCAAGGTGCGCACAAGGATCGCCGTGCCCGTGCCGCCGTCCACGTCGTAGTCGCCAAAGATACCCACACGGCCCCCAGCGCGCAGGACATCGGCAATACGCCGTGCGCCCGCTTCCAGATCAACCAACGAGAAGGGATCCGGCATTTGGCTTTTGATGGTGTTGTCTAGATAGGCAGCAATGGTGTCATCGGTGACACCGCGGGTAAGCAAGATACTTGCGACAAGCTCTGAGAGCCCGCCCTTCTGGGCAAGTTTTGTTACCGCGACGCCGCCGCTTTGCCGTACCTGCCATTGCCGTCCCAGAACTGAGAGATCAAGCATTGGCGGTTGGGTCTGGCTCACACTTAGCCCTCAAAAGTGCTCAGGGGCAGATCGCTTTGGATGACACGCATTTCTTGTGGTGTGGAGGTAATGAGCAGCGTCTCAATGGAAACCCCGTCGCCCTCTACATGCACACCGTTAAGGAGTGAACCATCGGTCACACCGCTGGCGGCAAAAATGATGTCGCCGCGGGCCATATCTGTGAGGTCATACTTCTTGTCAAAATCGGTGATGCCAATGCGTGCGGCACGCCCGCGTTCGTCATCGTTACGGAACACAAGACGGCCTTGCATTTGCCCCCCAATGGCGCGCAAAGCAGCTGCCGCAAGAACGCCCTCAGGGGCACCGCCGGTGCCCATATAGATATCAATGCCAGTGGAAGGCGTTGTGGCCGCAATCACGCCCGCCACATCGCCATCGGTAATAAGCATAATGGCCGCACCGGTGGAGCGCACTTTTTCAATCATCTCCGCATGGCGCGGGCGATCCAAAATGCATGCTTTAACATCGCGCGGATCGACCCCTTTGGCTTTTGCCACGGCGCGAATGTTGTCCGCCGGGTCATTATCGAGATCAACGATGCCAGCAGCGTACCCACTGCCGATGGCGATCTTCTCCATGTAGGTGTCAGGCGCGTTAAGCAGCGCACCTTTTTCCGCAACCGCAATAACCGCAAGCGCGTTGGCGCCGCCTTTGGCGGTTAACGTGGTGCCTTCCAAGGGGTCGAGCGCAATATCAACAGCGATACCTTCGCCGTTCCCAACCTTCTCACCAATGAACAGCATGGGCGCTTCGTCGCGCTCGCCTTCGCCAATGACAATCTCACCATCCATGTTGAGGTTATTGAGTGCAGTGCGCATAGCGTCCACAGCCACTTGATCGGCTTCTTTCTGATCGCCGCGGCCGACCAATTTTGATGCCGCAAAGGCTGCTGCCTCAGTGACACGAACGATGTCGAGATCAAGGCCGGCCAAGGCTGATTTGTTGGCTTTGGGCATGGATGTCTCCCCGCGGACATTATTGTTCTTGGCAAAATTCTGGTTCGGACAGCGGTTAAACCGCCTCAATGCGAATGAGGCAAGGCTTTTCAATCACTGCATCAAGAGCGTCAATTTGCTGCATGACGCTCGCCATAGCCGATTCGGTGGTTTCGTGGGTCTGAATAACAATAGGCACGGCCTCATCAGGCGCGCGTGCGGGCTGGATGAGGCTCTCAATCGAGATTTCAGCATTTGCCATAATTGCAGTGATCGAGGCGATTACGCCAGGTTTGTCAATGACATTTAGCCGTAAATAGTAGCGATAGATGAGGCTGCTAAAAGGAACCAGACCGGCGTTTTCGAGGTCCTTTGCGCCTTTCACATAGAAATTCTGCCGGTTGCCGCGGGCGATGTCTGCAATATCGGCAACAACGGCAGAAGCTGTAGGGCCCTCGCCCGCTCCCGGCCCCTCCAGCACGGTGGTGCCCACCGGATCGCTTTCGACGGTGATGCCGTTCATCACGCCCCCCACCTCCGCAATGGGGGCGGTAAGGGGCACCAGCGCCGGATGCACCCTGGCGGCGACCCCTGAGCCTTCACGAGAGGCGAGCCCCAAAAGCTTAATGCGATAGCCAAGATCCCAGGCAAACTCCATATCTGCAGGGCGGATCCGCTCAATTCCTTCAACGAAGAGATCGCCAAATGGCACATGCGCCCCAAAGGCCAGAGCAGCAAGAATGGCAAGCTTATGCGCGGTATCGGTGCCGCCCACGTCAAAGCTTGGATCAGCTTCTGCATAGCCCAACGCCTTGGCTTCGCTGAGAACCTCTGCAAACTCGCGCCCGGTTTCTTCCATGTCCGTAAGAATGTAATTGCAGGTGCCATTGAGAATGCCGTAGAGGCGCTCAATTCGATTGGCTACAAGCCCCTCACGCAAACACTTGATGATGGGAATGCCGCCTGCAACAGCGGCTTCATATCCAATGGTGCAATTCTTTGCCTCGGCCAAGGCGGCGAGCGCTGGGCCATGGTGCGCAAGCAGCGCCTTATTCGCGGTAACCACATCCTTGCCTGCTTCAAGCGCTCTTTGCACAAGCTCAAGGGCGATACCGTCCTCACCGCCGATGAGTTCAACCACCACATCGACATCATCGCGGGCAGCGAGATCAAGCGGACTATTCACCCACTGGGCTTGCCCAAGTTCAAAGGCGCGGGGTTTGTTTTGATCACGGGCACTCACGGCGCTGACTTCGATGGCGCGCCCGCAGCGCGCCTTGAGCTGATCGCCCTCTCGCGCAAGAAGTTTCATAACACCGCCGCCGACGGTGCCAAGGCCAGCGATCCCAAGTCGAAGAGAATGCCTCATTCGGTGACGGGCTCTGTAATTATTTCCGCCTCAAGGGCATCATCGGACTCAATCTCGGGCTCAGGTTCGGGGTCTGACACAGGAACCGCAGGGCCTGTGCCCGAGCGACGCCCCTGCGCGGCAAAATCAATCGCCTCATCGCGTGCTTGTTCAAGCTCTCTGGTGATTTGGGCAGAGCGTTCCGGGCTCAGTGTGGTTTCGGGCGGCGCGGGTGCATCGCCCAGCCGCGGGTATGCCTCTGTCTCCCCTGTTGTACAGGCGGCAAGCAGAACGGCAGCAACGGTTATGACGATCAAACGCAACACGGGGTCTGGCTCTCCAATGGGCTATCCGGCAAAGGTATCGACTATCAGAAGAACACGATAGCCCCATTCCGTTTGCACGTCGCCGTTTTCGTCTCTGACAACGGAGCCATCACGAGATGTCGTGCCGCGCTCATGGTTGAAAGGGAAGATGGGAACATTGCCGCGGAATTCGGACTGCACTCTGCGGAAAAGTCCTTCGGCCTGTGCAAGGGGTAAACGCACGCAGCCGCCTGAGGCGCGGCTGCCGAGATACTGCTGATAGCGGGGCGCTATGCCGTGAATGGCATAGCCTGACATGCGTGTTGTATAGGAATAGTTCCAGAACATCGCCCAGGGCATGGCTGAGCCATCCCATTGCGCTGAATAGGCCGCCGGCACCATGCGATTGGGATCAAGCATAAAGAGCCCCGGCGGTGTGGTGGTGAAATAGCGCTCCCGCCGTTCGCGGCCGGTGGAGATCAGCCACCGATCTGTTAGCTCCAAAGCGCGTGCCTCATCGCGTTCAAAAACAAACATCTGCTGCGCAAAGGGCCCCTCCGGCGCTTTGCTGACATACAAAATGAGATCGTAGAACTCATTGAGATGATCGGGCAGAAGACGCTCCACCCGCGCGATGGGGCTGTTCGTCATGAGCGAGAGATCGCGCGTGCGATCGTATCGTGCGGGGTGCGCTTTGGAGACGAGCCCGCCGCGCTCGGCCCAGGGGTTCTCAAAGCCGTCGCGGTCAAACCGCGAGGCAGGGCCAAATTCCATTTCCAATTCTTCAGGGCTCAGCAACCGCTCAAGCGGCGCTGCATCTGAAAAATCAGGTGGTGGTTGGGACGCATAAGCAACTGAGAACACAAAGACGGCAGCAACACCTGCCGCAAGAGCCGTGAACTTTTGCATGGCCCCCTCCATGGCTTGTTGGAACAATAGTGTGGCAGAGTCTTAGCCAAGGCCCAAGCGCTCAAGGCTGGCAATCTGGGCGGGAATTCGTGTATAGAACGCAGCCAGGAAGCGAGCGCAGGCAGGATCGACCTCATGACCAAGAGCCCCAACGAGCATCAGGAAAACCGCTATCAGGTCACTGATCCGGTTGAATTTGGCCGCAACATGGTGCGCGTGGCAGGAAAGAGCCGGGAAATCCTTTCGGAATTTCTTGAGGCCCAAGCCAAGCCAGGATCAGGGGGAACCTCTGACCCTCTCAATGTGGGATCAGCGTTTCTGGATCTTCTCAAACAATTCTCCGCTGACCCAGCGCGCCTCATGCAAGCGCAGCTCAATCTTTGGCAAGCACAAACGCAGCTCTGGCAATCCACCTGGAAACGGTTTCTGGGGGAAGATGTTACGCCTGTTGCAGCGCCTGAGCGCGGCGACAAGCGATTTCGCGATACAGATTGGGCTGAGAAAGCCGTGTTTGATTTTATCAAGCAATCCTATTTGCTCACCGCAAAATGGATGCAGGATACGGTCGGCGATGTGGACGGGCTCGATGCCGACACGCGCCGCAAGGTAGACTTTTATACCAAGCAATTCGCCGACGCCCTTAGCCCGACCAATTTTGTTTTGACCAACCCGGAAGTTTTACGTACCGCCCTTCACAGCAATGGTGAAAGCTTGGTGCATGGTCTTGATAATCTGCTTGAAGATCTAAAGCGCGGCGGCGGTTCCATTGAGATATCGCAAACTGACGAGGATCAGTTCCAAGTTGGCGAGAACATCGCTATCAGTCCGGGCAAGGTCGTGTTTCAAAACGATCTCATGCAGCTCATTCAGTATGATGCGCGCACTGATGAAGTGTTTGAGCGGCCGCTGCTGATTTTTCCGCCATGGATCAACAAGTTCTACATCCTGGATTTGCGCCAGGATAACTCATTCATCAAATGGGCGACCGAACAAGGCTACACCGTATTTGTGGTCTCTTGGGTCAATCCAGATCAAAGCTTGGGCGACAAATCTTTTGAAAATTACATGACAGAAGGTGTTCTGGCCGCTGTTGATGCTGTGGAACAAGCCACCGGTGTGGCGGAAGTGAATGCCATCGGATATTGCATCGGCGGAACCCTGCTGGGGTCCACGCTGGCCTATATGGCCGCCACCAAGGACAGCCGCATCAAGTCCGCCACGTTCTTTGCTGCACAAATGGATTTCTCTGAGGCCGGGGACCTGCAAGTCTTCATTGATGATGAGCAACTAGATGCACTTGAAGAATTGATGGACGCGGAAGGCGGTGTTCTGTCTGGCGCCAAGATGGCGAGCACCTTCAACATGCTGCGGTCAAATGATCTCATCTGGTCGTTTGTGATCAAGAACTACATGCTGGGGAAGGAGCCCTTTCCATTCGACCTTTTGTATTGGAATTCCGATACCACGAGGATGCCGAAGGCGATGCACTTGTTTTACTTGCGAGAGTGCTATCGCCACAACAGGTTAGCCAAGGGCGAGATGGTGATGGGCGGCAAGACACTCAATTTGGCAGACGTTAAAATCCCGATCTATTTGCAGTCCTCTCAAGGCGATCACATCGCGCCTTATAATTCCGTCTATAAAGCGACGCAGCTTTTCGGCGGCAAAGTGAAGTTCCTGATGGCGGGCTCGGGCCACATTGCCGGTGTCATCAACCACCCTGACGCCAAAAAGTATCAGCATTGGACCAACGCCAAGACACCGACGGATGTGGAGGACTGGGTCGCTGGGGCAACCGAGCATGCAGGATCATGGTGGCCCGATTGGCATCGTTGGCTGAAACCAAAATCTGGTAAGAAGGTTCCGGCACGCCTGCCGGGTGATGGCAAGCTCAAGCCCATCGAGGACGCACCGGGCTCCTATGTCATGGTCAAAAGCTAAGCCTCAGAGATAGAGCTTCATGCCTTCGTGGCTGGCTTCAAATCCGAGCCCCTCATAAAAGCGCAGCGCATCACGACGTGATTTGTTGGTGGTCAGCTGCATGATGGTGCAGCCCTTTGACTTTGCCAGCTCGATAGCGAAGGCGATAAGGTCTTTGCCCGTCCCCTCCCCGCGTTGGCTGCTTGCCACGCGCACCCCTTCGATCTGACCGCGAGTCGCGCCGGTGAATGTCAAATTCGGAATGATAGTGAGCTGGCAGGTGGCGACCACATGGCGAGCATTTTCTCCCACCAGGAGAAAATTATTGGGGTCGGCCGTAATCGCAGCGAATGCGTCACCATAAGCATCGTGCGAGGTTTCTGCTTCGCGTGCCTGCCCAAGCGCGTCATCAGCAAGCAAGGCAACAATAGCGCTGAGGTCTTCAGTGGTTGCTTCTCTGAATTCCATGATTGCTCCTCCCAAAGAAAAACGGCGGGGCCATAAGGCACCCGCCGCTCAATTCTGACCCCATATTCCCGAATGCTCTTCTCAGCGCTTGGAGAACTGGAAGCTCTTGCGGGCCTTGGCACGACCGTATTTCTTGCGCTCCACAACGCGGCTGTCGCGCGTGAGGAAGCCGCCTTGCTTTAAGACGCCGCGAAGATCCGGTTCAAAAAGCGTCAGCGCCTTGGAAAGGCCATGGCGCACGGCACCAGCTTGGCCGGAAAGACCGCCGCCCTTAACCGTGCACATGATGTCAAATTGACCATCACGCTGTGCCACATTAAGCGGTTGAAGCAGTAGCATTTGCAGCACAGGACGCGCAAAATATTGCTTGTAGTCGCGACCGTTCACAACGATAGCGCCGGTGCCAGGCTTGATCCATACACGAGCGACGGCGTCCTTGCGCTTGCCGGTCGCATAGGACCGCCCCTGCTCGTCCCGCACAGGTTCGCGCGGGGCATCAACTTCTTGCACGGCCACATCGCCGGTTTCAGCATCCGCGCCAGCAGCCGTCTTGCTCAACTCGCCCAGGTCTTCCAGTGATTTGATTTCATCAGCCATGGGTTATGCCCTCGCCGTATTCTTAGGATTCATAGACGCAACATCCAGCTTCACGGGCTGCTGTGCCTCATGGGGATGCTCGGCGCCGGCATAGACGCGCAGTTTCTTCAGTTGCTCGCGGGCCAAGGGGCCGCTGGGCAACATCCGGCGCACGGCCAATTCAAGCACGCGCTCTGGGTGCTTGCCGTCAAGGATCTTGTCAGCTGTGCGGGACTTGATGCCGCCAGGATAGCCTGTGTGCCAGTAGTAAATCTTGTCAGTGCGCTTCTTGCCCTTGAACAAGACCTTTTCCGCATTCACCACCACAACGTTGTCGCCGCAATCGATATTTGGCGAATACATGGGCTTGTGCTTGCCGCGCAGGCGAGTGGCGATCAAACTGGCGAGACGACCAACAACAAGGCCCTCGGCATCGATCAGCAGCCACTTCTTTTCAACCTCGGAAGGTTTGGCTGAGTATGTTTTCATTGTTCCTAATCCCGAACCGGTATTCATATCTGAAGGCGCGGGGTATAAGGGGGGCAAATGACTCTGTCAACACATATTGGCTCCAATTTCGCAATGAAACCAACGTGATACATTCGCGGTATAGTGATACCTCAAAAAAGGCACCCTCGGCAACATGAACATGGAAACCTACCTCAGAAACGATCTGAAAGCGCCGATCCGGACCATCACCCTGGCGCGTGGCGCCTCTCGCAACAGCCTATCTACAGCGATGATGAGGGTGCTTCGGGGGGACATTGAGAGCGCTGCCAAGGCCGATGGGGTCCGGGTGATCATCCTGGCCGCTGAGGGGCCGGTTTTCTGCGCTGGTCACGATCTCAAGGAGATTGAAGCCGAACGTCAGGAGCCGGACCGGGGTGAGGCTGCCTATGGCATCCTCTTCGCCGCGTGTGTGGCGCTTATGAAGGCGATCCTCGCCTGCCCTGTTCCCGTTATAGCGCAGGTGCAAGGCATGGCCACCGCCGCTGGGTGTCAGCTTGTAGCGACATGTGATTTGGCGGTGGCAGCGGACACGGCGACCTTTGCCACCCCCGGCGTCAACATAGGGCTGTTCTGTTCAACGCCTATGGTCGCGCTCTCTCGAAACGTGCCGCAAAAGTCCGCCATGGAGATGTTACTCACCGGCAATGCCATTGATGCCACAGAGGCCAAGCGCATCGGGCTGATCAATCGCGTTGTGGCCCCGGACCAACTTGAAGTAGAAACGCGCAAGCTAGCCGGCCAGATCGTGCAGAAGCCGGGCCCCATCGTTCGTATTGGCAAGGAAGCTTTTTATCGTCAGCTCAATATGGGGCTAGAGGATGCCTATGAATATACCGCCCAGGTTATGACGGCGAACCTGCTGCACAGCGATGCAGAGGAAGGTATCGGCGCCTTTATTGAAAAGCGCGATCCGGAGTGGTCAGACCGCTGAGCTGCGGTTAGCGGTGTGGAGCAAAAAGACGCAACTGCCAATGACAATCAGCGCACCGGCTTGATGGAGTAACCCCAGTGCGATGGGCACCACAGCAACCAATGTCCAAACCCCCAACACGGCTTGAAGCAAAACAGCCGCCGCTGTGATGATGCTTGCACGCGCGACGTCTCCGCCTCGCCCGCGATTTTGAAACCAAACCATAAGTGCAGCCACCAATAGCACATAAGCCATTATGCGATGGGCGAATTGCACCGTCGCCGGGTTTTCAAACAGATTACTGACCCAGGGGCTTTGCACCCATAGGTTTGACGGAACAATGCCGCCATCCATCAATGGCCAGGTGTTATAGGCAAATCCGGCATCAAGCCCGGCGACAAACCCGCCGATGACAATTTGCAGAAATGCAAGGGTCGTTAGCGCGAGCGCTATGGTGACGCCGCGCTTGTGAAGCGTGACACCACTCCAGGAGCCTTTGAAATAATCCAGCGCGGTCCAAAGCAACGCGCCATAAATCAAAAAGGCCAATCCCAGGTGCGCCGCAAGGCGGTACTGACTTACGTCCACTCGATCAGCAAGGCCGCTCATGACCATGAACCACCCCAGCGCCCCTTGCGCGCCGCCCAATACAAACAGCAGCGCCAGGCGCGGCAAACGTTCGCGTTCAATCCATCCGCGCCATATGAAAAAAACAAACGGGACTAAAAAAACAAGGCCAATGAAGCGGCCCAAGAGCCTGTGCCCCCACTCCCACCAATAGATTGCTTTGAATTGGTCTAGTGTCATGCCGCGATTGATCAACCGGTACTCAGGAATGGTGCGATACTTATCGAGCTCGGCCTCCCACGCGGCATCTGAAAGCGGTGGGACGATACCGGTCACCACATTCCATTCAGTGATGGAAAGTCCTGAATCGGTGAGCCGCGTTGCTCCGCCTACGATCACCATGAGACCCACCAACAGGGCGACAATAAGCAGCCATCCCCCCACCAGGCGATGGTGGGTTTGGGAAACGCTTTGTGATGCACTAGAGTTCGCGGTCATGGCGCTGATTTAGCGGTCAGCACGGCGCGGGGCAAGCTTGCTTGTTACGCTGAGAGACATTTGAGGCCTCATGAGCGCACCTTTACGCAAGTTTATCGGCATGATCATTTTGCTCCTGGGGCTTTTTTTCTACATTGCCGTGGTGGTGACCATCGCGACCACATTGCTGCCAGCTCACTGGACCTTTGAAATCCCCTTCTACATCGTCGCCGGCGTTGCCTGGGCGCTGCCCTTGCGGCCCTTTATGGCCTGGATGAACCAATCCGATCCTGAGCAATAGCCTCTGTGGCCAGCCCAAATAACTTGCGACAACGGCTTATTTCGGTATAACGCGCTTAGATGAATTCGGGAGATTAACCTATGGCTGCGCTTATCGCACTTGGCATTGTTATTGGTATTTTTGGCCTTTTCAATCTGATCGAAAAAGGCCGCATCGATTAGGCACTGCCTAAAGGCATTTCGTTAGTCGCTTGTCGTGTTGCCAACTCTGGCGTCCGGGTCCATCCCATGTTGGGTCAAATACTCATCCACCCCGACCCAGTCGTATCCCATGGCTGAAATGCCTTCGATGACACTTGTGAAGTCTGAATAGGCCGGCACGCCCATATAGGGCACAAATAAGAACGAGTGCACGAACAGCGAGGCGACGCCATCGCGAACCGCCAATCCATAAGCCGCATTTCGCAAAAGGTAATCCGCTGATTGGACCGGTGGCGTGTACTGAAGGTTGCCCAGGTTTTCCGGCACCACGACTTGGCCGTAGTGATCTTGATAAATCATGTAGGGAAAGAACTGAATTTCGTATTCGTCACGAAGCACCTCTGCGAAGGGGTTGAGGTCATCTGCACCATAATAGGCCACACGTTGGTATGTGTAAGGAAAGACCAAGCGCGCGCCTAATGAGGCGTTGGGCGAGCCAAGGTAGTGTGGAGTTTCAAAGATGGTCGGCCGAAACCCAGCGCGAACCATGGTGTCATACCCTCGCTGCGTGCGCCGCATGGCCCATTCGATGCTGTTGTCCTCAACCGGCCCGTCGTTGGCGGCATCCCAAAATTCAAAGTCTTCGCCTGACGTGCCCCGGTCAGGATTGGGCCGATCCGCATATTGGTGCGTCACCCCATGCATAATGACCTGCGCGCCTTGATCGACGGCATCGGCCATTGCCTCTCGAAATTGAGTTGCGGGGGCGGAATCCACTGGCACAGATAAAACAGTGCCGTCTGCACGAACTTCTCGAAACTCTGGAATGACAGCCAAGGAGTAAGGCACATCGTATCGCTCAAGAAGACCTGTCAAACGATGAAACCCCTGAAGACCAACTTGTGCGTGAAGGTCCTCGATCCGCACCATCGCTTGGTGAGTCGCATCGTGAGAGAGTCCCAGCATGTCATGAAGAATATCTGCGAAAACAAGATAACGGTCTCGCGCCCCGGTAAAACTCAGCGGTATTTCGGCAACAAACCAAAAATTGCGCTGCCGCGTAATGTAGGGCCGTACTTCGCCGGTCTGGCTGTTTCCTATTTCAACAAGGGTTTGAGTTTCGGCGGTGGCATAAACCGGCACCATCGCCGGATCATATAGAGCATGATGTTCATCCGTAGCAGGCGCAAAAAATTTTACAAATGGCAACCCGCGATAGAACACCGTGTCATAAAACGCTGGGCGCACCTGGGCGCCGCTGGCGACTACTTCGTCCCCGCTTCCTTCGAGGATGAGCCCGCGCGCGCGAACCGACCCAGCGCGAAATTGTTCGAGCTGATGCAAATTATACTGCATCCATATGAGCGTATTTTCCGTGCGCGAGGCATCGCGAAGAAACGCAGATGGCAAGGGATTGTCGAAAATCTCTCCCACATAGATGGTCGCGTCATAACCTTCCATCTGCCCTGCTTCATAGTCGTTTACGCGGTGCAGATGGACTTCCAAATTGAAGTGCCCCAACAAGTTACGGATCATGATTGCTGAGAGCCGCGCCCGCCGCGCGGTGTGTGGATCACCGGACCAGTCATAGAGCACCAAAGCGCGCTGTGGGTTTTGATGAATAAAGTTGACCTGCATGCGCTGTTCAAAGAGCTCTGAGCGCGCCAAGGCATCTGCGAAAGGTTGAGTAGCGCTGGGTGCCATATGCGCCAGCTCAAGGGAGATCAGATCGGCTTGCGAATAGGGTCCGTAATCCCGCGCCAGCGACGCGGGCGGCAAACTTATCAAGGCGGCAAGGACCAGCCCTACGCCCCCCCATCGGGATATGTCGAATCTGTGTCTCATGGCTCTGAGGCTGAGAGGACCACAGAAACCTTAACGGAGGTTAAGACCGGCAGATTTGTTGGGAGCCAAACAACTCGCCCGCCAAGTCCGACTTAGAGCAAAAAATCATCCCATATCTGGAATGACACAAAATCGCCAAGCGGTTGATGCCCGTCAAATCCTTCGGCCCGGTCCTCTATTGCCCATACATTATCTGCACTTCCGGTAATATCGCCGGGGCTACCAAGATCTGGAAGGCTGGGAGCGAGGAGATCACCAATGATCGACGCACCCCCATCGTCGCTCTCGGAGCTATTTGGAACCGATAACGGCCCCGCCCCACCGGAAAAAATGAAGTCATCGGCGCTCAGTTGATCGGACGTGACGCCAGTCAGAACGATAGTCCCGCCATCGGGCAAATTGATGCGCGTTAATGTTGCGCGCGCGGTCCAGCTAGCCTGAAGGTCAGCAAAGGATGAAACACCGGTCGCGCCGGTCAGATCAATGACATCACCGCTGCTGGGATCAAAATCGGAAATGCGTTCAACACCGTCGCCATCAACATAGACAAATGTATCTGCGCCCGCCCCGCCGGTAACATCGTCCGTGCCGGGACCGCCTGAAAGGGTGTCCCCGCCACTGCCGCCGATCAGCGTGTCGTTGCCCCCAAGGCCGGAAATGATAAAGCCATCGGTTTCGGCCGAGGCATCAAGGACCTCTGCGTCCGGCGTGCCGATAAGCTCGTTGCCACCTCCGCCACCGCCGCCGCCGCCGCCGCCGCCAGCACCAAGGCCGACGAAGTCGTCTGCGGTAATGTCAGCGGCGTCAATGCCGGCAAGGATGACAGCATTGTTGCCCACTTGAACGACAGTGTCAGAGCCCAGCTGATATATGGACATGTCCTCAAAGGCCGTCACGCCAGCCTCTGTCATGTCGAGCATATCCACGCCGTCTTCAAAATCGCGAATGATGTCCTTGCCAAATATGGTGCGGAAGGCGAACACATCCGCGCCGGACCCGCCACTGATGAAATCGTCGAATAGACCACTGATGATGGTATCGTTGCCAGATCCGCCGAAAACGCCCGAGGTTGACCAATTATTAAATGGCGAAAACTGAGCAGCACCAATATCGATGAAGTCGTCACCCCCCTCCCCTTGAACTTCTGCATATAGGCCGGCAATGTAGATGGTGTCATTGCCATCATTTGTGTCGTTCAAAAGGTCGGCATCGTCACCAAAAATCGTCGTACCATAATCGAACACTGAGCTAACAAAAATGGTGTCATCGCCCGCGCCCAGTGCGGCATATCCGAGCAATGCTTCCATGGTTATGACATCATTCCCGGCACCGGTCTGTACGAAATAACCAGAGAAAAAACCCGGCTGTTGGGTGAGCGTAACAACGTCGTCCCCATCGGTGAACAAAGGGGTGGTGAAAATAGTCCCATCAATTGTTGAGGCATCAACATTCAAGAGGGTGATATTGACGGAGTAAAACGTATTACTATGGCTGATGACGGTGTCACTGCCAACCTGTGTGATGGTTAGGTCATCAAACTGAATGCCACCAAATGGAAGTTCTATAAGATCCACACCAACTTCAAAGTCTGTAATTGTGTCGACACCATCGCCGCCGAATTGCCGAAATACAAAGATGTCTCTGCCGTCTCCTCCGGTTAAAATATCATCTCCGTCGCGACCTTCCAGACGGTCGTCTCCGTCGCCGCCATTCAAGACATCGTTACCACCAAAACCTCGAAGTCCATCATTACCGGCAAAGCCATTTATTTCATCATCACCAGCCCCGCCACTAATAAAGTCATTACCACTTGTCCCATTGAATACTGCCATGTTCGCCTCCCGAGCTTCAGCTGTGGGGGACGACGAAATATAATTTTGGCGTGCAACCGACATCCCCCGCGCTCGGTTGCATTGGTCGGGACTAGTTTTGTGCCGCGGTGCTGGGCTTACAAGTTATTCTTCCGCCGAGGGCTTCGTGATTGCGCCAATTACGGCCTGTACTTGATCGTTCACGACGTCGGACAACCATGCGAAATCAACGGAAAGGCCCGGTTTATGCAAATAAAGGCGCCATACAAATGAATGGTGTGGCCCGACGGCAACGCCTGTTGATCCAAACCTATTAACGTTATTTTTCGAGGGAGAAATGGTCGGAACGGCGGGATTCGAACCCACGACCCCTTGTCCCCCAGACAAGTGCGCTACCAGGCTGCGCTACGTTCCGATCATTGGTCGATTAAGTTGGGGGGTCGACTAAGGGCGCGGACTATATCGACCGCCCCTCGGGCCCGCAAGCCATGATGACCGGCTTTCAGGCGATCTCTTGATCCAGCTTGAAGACAACGGCCTGCGCCCTTGTGCGACCCTTGGCCAGTTGGTTTTGCATGTCTTCAAGCTCATCAAGAATGGAGCTGAGCGCTGAGCGTTGCCGTGACGACAAGGAGCCGTCAGGCACTTCTATTGGTGTCGCTACGATGGGCGCTGCAAGCGGATCAATGGTGGCTTGGGGCGGTGCCTCAGTGTCGCCGGTTGCGGTTCCTGAATGGGTGCGCGAGACCGGCAAAGGACGCTCCGCAGCTGCCGCCGTGCTTTCGCGCGCAGCCATGCGGCCGGTTTCAATGACATAACGCAGACCCTGCTCCCGAAACACCCGCTGCACCCCTTTGATGGTGAAGCCATCGCTGTAGAGAAGCGTGCGGATACCGCGCAGAAGATCAATGTCCTCAGGGCGATAATAGCGCCGTCCGCCGGCACGTTTGAGAGGTTTGACTTGAGCGAATTTCGTTTCCCAGAAACGCAAGACATGCTGCGGCACGTCGAGATCGTCGGCCACTTCGCTGATGGTCCGGAATGCGTCCGGAGACTTCCTCAGAGCGCTCACCTTATCATACCCCTATCGGCTTATGCGCGCCGGCGGGTTATTCCGCGGCGTCGGCCGACAAGGTGCTGTTTATGCGGTCCTTCAAAACATGCGAGGCCCGGAAGACAAGAACGCGGCGTGGTTCAATGGGCACTTCTTCCCCGGTTTTGGGGTTGCGGCCCACGCGTCCGCTTTTCTGTCGAACCTGAAAAGACCCGAAAGAAGAAAGCTTTACGGTCTCGCCTTTAACCAGCGTATCGGCAACCTCATTGAGCACCGATTCTACCAGCTGTGCCGACTCGCTTCTTGAAAGACCTACCTCTTGATAGACCGCTTCAGCCAAATCAGCGCGCGTGAGCGTACGCTTGGTCATCAGACCGCTCCTTCGTCATCCCCAAGGTGGAAAACCCTAAGGATCACCTCGCAGGAGGTCAATAAGTAAATGAAATCAAAGGGATGGTGGGCATGTGCCCCGTGGCGCGCATGTCACAGGCAAGGCTTAGACGCGAACCAGCGCCGAGCCCCAGGTGAAGCCCCCGCCCATGGCCTCCATGAGCACAAGGTCGCCGTCTTTAATGCGCCCATCGGCCCGCGCCACTGCATAGGCCAGTGGTACCGATGCGGCGGATGTATTGCCGTGAAGTCCCACCGTGGAAATAATTCTGTCGGTGCTGATGCCGAGCTTCTTGGCCGTGCCATCCAAAATGCGTTGGTTGGCCTGGTGAGGGACGAACCAGTCGATGTCCGCCGCGTTAAGGCCGGTCTCGTCAAGGGATGAGTTTACCGCCTCAGTTATGTTGGTAATGGCATGGCGAAACACGCCAGGGCCATTCATGCGCAGATGCCCCGTGGTTTGGGTTGAAGAAGGCCCCCCATCCACATAAAGAAGATCATGCTGACGCCCGTCAGAGCGTAAATGAGTGGCAAGGATGCCTTTGTCTTCGTTGCTGCCCTCGCCCTCGCCCGCTTCAAAAACCATGGCGCCCGCGCCATCGCCAAAAAGCACACAGGTGCTGCGATCTTCCCAATCGAGAATGCGAGAAAAGGTTTCAGCGCCAATGAGTAACACTCGCTTGGCCTGCTGCGTTCTGATGAAACTATTTGCGGTGGCAAGGGCAAATATGAAACCGCTGCATACCGCTTGAAGATCAAAGGCGGCGCCAGTGGTCATGCCAAGGGCGGCCTGTACTTTGGTCGCTGTGGCCGGGAAGGTTTGGTCAGGGGTCGCGGTGGCAACGATGATAAGGTCAAGGTCGCGGCCTTCAAGCCCTGCATCCGTCAACGCTTCTCTTGCTGCAGCCAGGGCAAGATCTGAGGTCAGCTCGCCTTGGGCTGCAATATGGCGTTGCTTGATGCCCGTGCGCGCCTGAATCCACTCATCGCTTGTATCGACCAATTCGGCCATTTCAGCGTTGGTCAAAATGCGGTCAGGGAGGTAGGACCCGACCCCCGTTAGAATGGATCTAATAACGCTCACTGTACTGCTGCGTCCTTCTTGCGTGCTTTCTCTGCCTTAAGTTCCGCTTCAGCGACCACGACCTTCTCGTTCACAAGCGAAAGCGCATGGGTAATGTCATCATTAAAATCGCTATCGGCAAGCTCAATGGCCAGATCAAGCGCGCTGGCATAGCCAAGGCCGTCCGTGCCGCCGTGGCTTTTCACCACCAGACCATTAAGGCCAAGAAACACACCGCCGTTGGCACTGCGGGGATCCATCTTCTTGCGTAATATATTAAACGCGCCGGAGGCCAGCACGGCGCCAATCTTTGACAGCAAAGATGATTGCATCGCGCTGCGTAGATAATGCGCCACAAGCTTGGCGGTCCCCTCAGCGGTTTTAAGCGCAATGTTGCCGCTAAAGCCATCGGTCACAACCACATCAATCTCGCCGCCGCTAATGTCATCGCCTTCAACGTAGCCCACATAGTCGATGGGAAGATTGGCGGCGCGCAGTAAGGTATCGGCAGCTTTAACGACATCGTTGCCTTTGAGATCTTCGGAGCCGATGTTTAACAGCCCCACTTTTGGTCGCTCCCGTTTCATCACCGCGTGGGCAAAAGCCTCACCCAAGACAGCAAAATCAACCAGCTGCTTGATGGTGGATTCCACATTGGCGCCGACATCAAGAACCAGCGTCTCGCCGGTAATGGTGGGCCAGATGGCAGCAATGGCTGGGCGGCTCACGCCTGGGAAGGTGCGCAATTGAATCAGCGACATGGCCATGAGCGCGCCTGTGCTGCCAGCAGAAACTACTGCTGCCGCGCGCTTGACCTTCACCGATGTAATCGCCATGGCCATGGAAGATTTGCGGCCCTGCCTGACCGCCTGGGCCGGTTTGGCATCCATGGGAACAGCGTCGGGGGTGTGGTGAATTTCGACGTGAGCTTCAAGCCCGGGGTGGCGCGCAAGCTCAGCTCTGATTTTTGCCTCGTCCCCAAACAACAAAAAACGAACGGAGGGATGGCGCTCATAGGAAATGGCGCAACCGTCGATGACACTACCGGGGGCGTGGTCGCCGCCCATGGCATCAACAGCTATTTTGATTTCATTGCTCAATGTTTGGCCCCCGCCGGGCGCAAGGGATTTAGAGCGACCCTTCCGCCTCAATCACTTCACGGCCGTCATAATGGCCGCATGAGGCGCAAATATGGTGCGGGCGTTTGATTTCACCGCAATTGGGGCACTCGTTGGTTGCCGTTGCGACCAGTGCATCATGGGCACGGCGCATGTTGCGGCGCGAAGGAGTAGTTTTCCTCTTAGGAACGGCCATCGTCTTGTCTCTGCTCTAAAGGTGTTGAAGCTCTAAACTCTTTGAACCGGGCGCGCGAGGTCAGCTCAAAGCCGCCTCCCAGTCGTAAGGTCGCGGAACATACAGATATTTTCGCCAAACACAACACCCTCGCGAGGGTCAATTGGTATCTGGCTAAATCATTGATCTTTCTCGTTTTTTAAGGCCTGGAGCGCAGCAAAGGGCGAGACTTTGGCTGGCCCCTCTTGATGCTCCACAAATTCCGCCTCCGGGCGCCTTGGGTAGGGGTCAAGGATCAGCGCGAGATGCTCAATGATGACGTGGCCGACATCAAACCCAGGGCCCGACAACGGTTCTGGCCCATCGTCCCCATCCGGCTCCACCACCAGCTCCGCTTCGTCTATGGCAGTAAGAATCTTGTCGCGAGGATCGGCAAAGTGGCGTTCGATTCGACACTGAAAGTCTGAGTCAAAATCCTCAAGAGTAGCGACACAGGTCTGTCTGATGTTGGCATTCAGCTCGACAATCAAATGCGCCCCGCCCTTTCGCCAGCGTTGGACATGCGCCAGTCCGGACAAAGAGTTGACAGTGACAACTCCAAGAAGCGTTGCCAATAAGTTCTGCTCATCCGCATCAGCCTCGATGGCAAATTCAAGCCCCCCAACACCAATCTCGCCAATTTGAACCGGCCGGGAGAAGTCCTCTTTAGGCGCCATGATCCATACCTCCCTCAAAGCATAGGAACTCTATCTCACCCTGCTGCCAGCTAGAGCGCTCAACAACATTGAGCATGCCCACAATGCGCAAAGCATATTCTGCCATGACGCCAAGACACTCGGCACTTGGCTCCTCGGCGGCATAGAGATTGCGCGCAAGGGCAACGCCAAGCGTGTCGATGCCACCAGCATTAAGGGCGTCGTCATAGGCCTTCAGGCGGCCATAGAACCCCTCCGCTGATCCCCTCACCCGCCGGGCAATGGCGGCGTCCCCTACGCCCAACCGGCGAAAGGAATCATCGATTTCTGCAAAGAATTCATCGGCAAATGCCTGGGCCAAGCGCTCGAGCCCCGGACGCCGCCGCAAAACCCGCAGCACCAGCCCCGCATGGAGTGAGGAAAGGTCAAAGCGCCCCGTGAAGGTATCTGCCACGCCGCCCTTGGTGTAGAGCGCTGGCTGACGTGCAGCCTCAAAGACCCTATGGACAAGGGCCACTGCCGCCTTTCTGCGTTGGCGACGATCTCGCAGACGTGCGCTTACCCAGCCAAACATCTCTTGACAATATCCTTCAAAATCAGAGCAATAGCGCGCTTGAACTAAGCGTCGGACCGGGTTAGGTCAACGTCCGACTTTGTCGCGTTATCGGTTTGGAGAGCAATTTGATGATCAAGCATCCCTTGGGGGGACTTAAAGCCATCGCAGTGGCCACTTGTGTCGCTGCCACCCTTGCGGGGTGTTCCACCATTGAGCGGAACCGGGGATATGTCCCGGACGCATCAGAACTTGCTCAAATCGCGATTGGCACTGATTCCCGCCAGACCGTTCAGGACAGCTTGGGCTCCCCCTCAGCGATCGGCACCTTTGACGATTCAGCCTGGTATTACATTCGCTCTCGTCACGAACGCGTCGCCTTCTTCCGCGAGGAAGTCATCGATCGGGAAGTTGTTGCAATCTACTTCGACGACGAAAACAAAGTTGAAGATATTGCGCACTATGGCATCGAGCAGGGACAGGTTGTGAGCTATTCCAATCGTCGCACACCAACGCGCGGCCGAGAGCTCACTATCCTAGAGCAATTGCTTGGCAACATTGGACGAGCTTCCATTCCAACGCCGCAATAATCTCACCGCTTGGGCGACAAAGAAAAAGGGCCGCAGGATCTGATCCCACGGCCCTTCTTTATGTCTGAGTACGTGACTTAATGCGCAAGCACCGCCAACAGAAGCAGCGCCACAATGTTCGCGATCTTGATCATGGGGTTCACCGCGGGGCCGGCTGTATCCTTGTAAGGATCGCCAACTGTATCGCCGGTTACTGATGCTTTGTGAGCTTCAGAACCCTTGCCGCCAAAGTTACCATCTTCGATGTACTTCTTGGCATTATCCCACGCCCCGCCACCGGCGGTCATGGAGATGGCAACAAAAAGCCCGGTCACGATGACACCCAATAGCATAGCACCCAAGGCGGACACGGCTGCTGACTTGTCGGCAACAAACATCACCACAAAGAACAACACGATTGGTGAAAGGACCGGCAGCAATGACGGCACGATCATCTCTTTGATCGCTGACTTGGTGAGCATGTCCACGGCACGGGCATAATCAGGGCGATCAGCGCCGGTCATAATGCCTGGTTTTTCCTTGAACTGACGCCGGACTTCTTCAACGATTCCTTGTGCAGCACGGCCCACGGCCTGCATGCTCATGGCGCTGAAGAGGTAGGGCAACATGCCCCCAATCAGAAGCCCCACGATGACCCACGGGTTGGTCAGGCTGAAGTCCGCGACAACGCCTTCAAAGAACGGAAACTCCGTCGCGTTGCCGGCAAAGTAATTCAGGTCCTCAGTAAAGGCTGCAAAGAGCACAAGTGCGCCAAGGCCTGCTGAGCCAATGGCGTAACCTTTGGTCACCGCTTTGGTGGTGTTACCTACAGCGTCAAGCGCGTCAGTAATTTTGCGCACGCCTTCTTCCAGCTCGGCACCTTCTGCAATGCCGCCGGCGTTATCTGTCACCGGACCAAAGGCATCAAGCGCGACAACCATTCCAGCAAGGGCCAGCATGGTGGATACCGCAATGGCTATGCCGAAAAGACCAGCAAGGCTGTAGGTCGCAATAATGCCAACCACAACAATAATTGCTGGAATTGCTGTGGCTTCCATGGAAACAGCCAGGCCCTGGATCACGTTGGTGCCATGACCGGAAACTGACGCTTCGGCAATGGAGCGCACCGGACGGAAGTTGGTCCCGGTGTAGTACTCGGTAACCCAAATCAAAAACGCCGTCACACCAAGACCAATGAGGCCGCAGTAGTAGAGGCTCTGACCAGTGAAGCTGGCACTGTTCACGGTAAACTCATTGTTCCAGCCTACGACGTACTCAGTCACCGGCCACAATGCGATCACAGAAAGAACGCCAGTGGTTATAAGGCCTTTGTAAAGCGCCATCATGATGTTCTGACTTTTGCCGAGGCGTACGGCGAATGTACCAATGATTGAGGTAATAACGCAGGTACCGCCGATGGCCAGGGGATAGAGCATCATGTTGGTTACATACTCTGCATTAGCGAAGAAAATCGCCGCCAAAATCATCGTCGCAACAATGGTCACGGCGTAGGTTTCAAAAAGGTCTGCGGCCATCCCGGCGCAATCGCCCACGTTGTCACCAACGTTGTCAGCAATTGCTGCTGGGTTGCGAGGGTCGTCTTCGGCCATGCCTGCTTCGATCTTGCCGACCATATCACCGCCGACGTCTGCGCCCTTGGTGAAGATACCGCCGCCTAGACGAGCAAAAATGGAGATGAGCGAAGCACCAAAGCCCAGCGCGACCAGCGAGTCCACCAGCATCCGATCACCAGGGCCAAAGCCCATAAGCTCAGTGAGGATCACGTAGTAGCCAGTAACGCCCAGAAGTGCGAACCCGGCGACCAGCATCCCGGTCACAGCACCTGACTTGAAGGCAATATTGAGCCCAGCTGCAAGGCTGGAGCGCGCAGCTTCGGCGGTGCGCACATTGGCGCGGACCGAAATCAACATACCGACATAGCCAGCAGCGCCGGAAAGAACCGCACCGATGGCAAAGCCAATGGCTACTTGCCATGAAAGCAAGAAAATGATCGCTACAAACAAAACCACGCCGACCATGGCGATAGTGGTGTATTGGCGGTTGAGATAGGCGCCTGCGCCTTCTTGAATCGCCGCAGCAATTTCCTGCATGCGCTCATTGCCCGCTGGGGCAGCGAGAATACTACGTGTGGTCATCGCGCCATAGATAATGGCGAGAAGTCCTGATGCGATCACAGCCCACAAGAGTGTGCTCATTGTGATGTCCTTTTATTGTTAGGTGCGACGGCGATTGATGCGGCCCGTCCCCGGCCCCGTCTTCAAAGATTCGTAAGGAACGAAAATCGGCGGGAACATGCCAAATGTGCCCTCCAAAGGCAACAGCCAGCGCAATAAACCTTTGCCAAGCAATCTCGCTCGGCAATCAGCGCCAGTTGGCGTCAGAAATGGCGGTAGCCTGATTGGCTGACGGCCATAGGCTGGCCCTCATTTAAGACCCGCACAGTGCCCTCCCCGTCACTGGCCAGGCCCACCAAGGTAATGGCAACATGAGCATCATCTGCCGCGCTCAGGAGCCCATCACGAGACCCAGCCGGTGCGCTAAACGCCAATTCATAGTCGTCCCCCCCGGTAAGCAAGGTTGCCAAATCTGAAGCGCCCTCGGCCAAGGCGCGGCGGCAAGGATCTGAAAGGGGCACGGCATCAGCGGCAAGGGTCAGGCCCACACCGGACGCGCGGGCCAAATGGCCCAGATCGGCGATCAACCCGTCGGAGACATCAATTGCAGCGCTGGCAATGCCTCGGAGGCGTTGCCCCAGGCCTATGCGCGGCGTCGGCAATTCAAGACAATCTTTGAGGAACGGGGCGTCACTGGCGTCCTTCGGTGTATACTCACCCTTGGCCATCATGAGCCCCATTGCCCCATCGCCAATGGTGCCGCTGACCCAAATCTCATCACCGGGCTGCACGCCGCTGCGACGGATCGCGGTGCCTTGAGGCAAAGCCCCGATGGCCGTCAGCGAAAATGCATTGGGTCCGGGCGTTTTTGTGGTGTCCCCGCCCAGGAGCGAAATACCGAACGTTGTCTGATCCTCCGTCAGCCCTTGGGCAAATTCATGCAACCAGTTTTGGGAGACGTCTTCGCGAAACTGACACCCCAGCAAATAGCTCTGGGGTTCTGCCCCCATGGCGGCCAAGTCAGATAGATTTACGCGCAGCAGTTTTTGCGCCACACGGGCCGGGTTGGTGCCTGACAGGTAATGGACCCCCTCAATCATCACATCCTTTGTGATAACGGTCTCAAAGCCTTCAGGCGCACGGAATACAGCGGCGTCATCCTTGAGCCCAAAGGCCCCCGGCGTCGTTGCCAGCGGCGCGAAGAGGTCAGCAATAAGCTCAAACTCGTTCATGGGCTCAGTTGGAAAGTTCCGCCGCACGGTGGGCCTGGCCCAAACGATCAAGGGCACCGTTGACGAAACCCACTTCGTCTTTACCAAAGAAACCTTCGGCAATGTGGACATATTCAGAGATGGATACTTTTGGCGGAATGTCTTTGCGGTGAAGTAGTTCATAGGCACCGGCGCGAAGAATGGCGCGCAAGGTGCTGTCCAAGCGGTCGAGACGCCAACCTTCTTTCAACACCCCATCGATACCGCGATCAATCTCAACCTGAAACTCGATCACGCCCCGCATGATCCCCTCGAACAAGGCTTCGTCACCCAATGGCAGCTCGATGCCATCTACATCAATGCCAAACCTGTGCATTTGAAATTCTTCAATGACTTTGTCGAGGGGGGTCTCGCCGGCTTCCATCTGATAGAGCGCCTGCACCACACCAAGGCGCGTGGCACTACGCTCTTGAGCTCTTTGCTGGGATCGTTTGCTCACGCGTCCATACTTTCAAATTTGCGTTTCACGTCGAGCATGGCGAGGCAGGCCCGCGCCGCGTCTCCGCCTTTGTCTTTTTGAGTAGGATCAGCCCGCACAACCGCCTGATCGCGGTTTTCTACGGTGAGGATCCCATTGCCAAGGGGAAGGCCCTCAACAACAGATATATCCATCAGCGCCCGTGCGCTTTCTTCAGAGACGGTGTCGTAGTGGGTTGTCTCGCCACGAATAACGCAGCCCAAGGCCACCGCACCATCAAATTGTTCGGACATAACCCCCATGGCGACGGCCGCGGGAATTTCCAATACACCAGGTACATAGACGCGCTCGACAGTGGCATCGACCGCTGCCAGAACTGACTCAGCACCGGCAAATAACATATCGGCAATGTCATCGTAGAAGCGGGCTTCAACAACGAGGATACGAGGCGCAGGGCTCATGGATTTACTTTCGCGTTAGTCGATCGAACGGTGTCCTACGACTTTAAGGCCATAGCCATCAAGGCCTACAATTTTTGTCGGTGTATTAGAGAGCAGTTCCATCTCATGAATGCCAAGGTCAAGCAGGATTTGAGCGCCAACGCCATATTCGCGCAAGCGGCGCGGCTCGTCGCCGGGCTGTGCGCTTTGCCCCCGTAACATGTCAGAGACGACGGTGCTGCGGGTATCGCGAATGACCACGACAACACCGCGACCAGCTTCGTTGATGAGCTCCAGCGAGCGCTGCAATTGATGCGCGCGGCCGCCCTTTTTGCCCAACACGTCTTCAAAGACATTCATGGCATGCATGCGCACAAGGACAGGCTCAGGTCCAGAGAGGTCGCCCTTTACCAGCGCGATATGTTCGGCGTATTCAATCTTGTTGATGTAGACCTTAAGATCAAAGGTGCCGGCCTCTTCGGTCTCGAACGTGGTCTCAATGGCGCGATGCAAGAAGTGATCATTCTTGCGGCGATAACTGATCAAGTCCGCAATGGTGCCCACTTTTAAACCATGAAGCTGGGCGAATGTTACTAGATCAGGCAACCGGGCCATGGTGCCATCATCATTCATAATCTCGCAAATCACCGCTGAGGGGTTGAGGCCTGCAAGCCGCGCGATGTCCACACTTGCTTCGGTATGCCCGGTGCGCACCAGAACGCCGCCATCCCGCGCAACCAGCGGGAACACATGTCCCGGTGACACAATATCTGTCGCAGCTTTGGTGGGATCAATGGCCACGGAAATAGTCAGCGCGCGGTCATGCGCGGAAATGCCAGTGGAAACCCCTTCGCGCGCTTCAATAGAAACCGTAAAGGCAGTTTGATGCCGCGTTTGATTATTGCGCGACATAAGCTCCAAATCGAGGTCCTTGGCGCGGGTCTGGCTTAGGGCCAGGCAAATAAGTCCACGGCCATACCGAGCCATGAAATTTATCGCTTCAGGGGTCGCCATTTGAGCGGGGATGATGAGGTCACCTTCGTTTTCGCGATCTTCTGCATCCACAAGAATGAACATGCGCCCGTTGCGCGCGTCCTCAATGATTTCCTCTGCGCTGGAGAGATAGTCGCGGTACATGCTCATGCGGCTGTTCCTTGTAGGCGCGCCACATAGCGCGCGAGGACATCAATCTCAAGATTGACTTTGTGGCCAGATTTGAGGTCGCCAAATGTCGTGATTTGCTGTGTGTGCGGAATAATATTGACGCCAAAGCGATTACCCTGCACTTCGTTTACGGTCAGCGATACGCCATCCAAAGTCACCGACCCTTTGGGTGCGATAAAGCGCGCCAACTCATCGCTCACATGAAACTCAAAGCGGACAGAGTCGCCTTCCGGTATGATGCGCTCCACATTCGCGACGCCATCAACATGACCAAGCACGATATGTCCACCAAGTTCTTCACCGAGACATAAAGAGCGTTCAAGATTAACCGGCGTTCCCTCAACCCAGGATCCCAGTGCGGTCTTGGAGAGTGTTTCTGCTGAGATGTCGACGGCGAACCAGCCCTCGCCCTTCTCAACAACTGTAAGGCACGCGCCGGAACAGGCAATAGACGCGCCGACATCGACCTTCGACATGTCGAAGGTTGTTTCAACAATGGCGCGGGTGTCACCCCTGGCCTCAATGGACCTGATACGGCCCTTATCTGTGACAATTCCTGTGAACATAGTTCTAGTCTACCCCAAACAGCGCATCCGTAACCCCATGGATTTCATAGGTTTCCGTAACGTCTTTGCCGATTGTCTCCAACGAAATGCGTTTTAACCCCACGGCGTCGTTCAATTGCCCTACAGCCATCGCCTCAAATGCTGGTCGACCGTCGCCGCCGATAACCAACGGCGCGCGGTACCAAATCACTCGATCTACTAAATGGGTTCGCAGAAGCGAAGCGGCAAGGTGTGATCCGCCCTCGACAAGAACACGGTTTAATCCGCGCGCGCCCAACACGTTGAGAGCCTCACTCAAATCAAGTTCTCCGGTGGGGTTGCGCCCAACTTCGATGATCTCGACCCCGGCGTCCTTAAGGGCTTTTTGGCGCGGTTTGTTCTCGGCTTTTGCTGTGATCACCCATGTGGGGTGGTCAACGGCTGATGTCACCAGATTTGATGTTAGCGGCAAACGTAAGCGGCCATCAGCCACAATGCGCACGGGGGAGCGATCTTCAAGCCCCTCAATGCGACAGGTCAGATCAGGGTTGTCCTCCACCGCAGTGCCTGAGCCCACCATGATGGCATCATGTTCGCTGCGAAGCAGATGGGCAGCTTTGCGGGCGGCTTCCCCGGTGATCCACTGGCTGTGGCCGCTGTGGGTCGCGATCTTGCCGTCAAGGGATGTGGCCATTTTCAACGTAACCGCCGGGCGCCCCCGTTTGATGCGTGAGGTAAATCCCAGGATGGCCTCTTGGGCGTCCGCGCGACATGTATCGCTCACGACCTCTATGCCAGACCCTTCTAACTTGGAAATGCTCTTGCCTGCGGTTCGAGGGTCAGGATCTTTGGTGCCGATGACTACCCGAGACACGCCAGCTGTGATCAGAGCGTCAACGCAAGGCGGCGTCGCGCCTCTGTGGGCACACGGCTCAAGCGTGACATAGGCACTACCTCCTTTTGCCGCCGGTCCGGCCTGAGCGAGCGCCAAGGTTTCGGCATGGGGGCGGCCGCCACGGGCGGTGGAGCCGCGTCCAGATACATTCCCTGCCGTATCTACGATGACACAGCCCACAGATGGGTTTTCCCCCGTATTGCCCAGATGCCGCCGCGCGAGGGCCAGCGCCGATTTCATATGTGCGATATCTTGAGCGCGATGTTCCACCCTAACCCGCTTTTTCGTCGTCGCCGCGCAGCTCCCCCAGAACCTGCTCAAAGTCGCGAGCCTCGCGGAAGTTTTTATAGACCGAGGCAAATCGCACATAGGCGACGGCATCAATGGAGCTGAGTCCTTCCATCACCATCTCGCCGATAAGGTCCGATGGGATTTCCGTTTCACCAAGGCTTTCAAGGCGGCGGACGATGCCGCTAACCAAACGCTCAATACGGTCTGGCTCTACGGGACGTTTGCGCAAGGCTATTTGCAATGACCGCATTAGCTTATCGCGATCAAAGGGAACTTTGCGGCCGGTTTTCTTGACTACCATCAGTTCGCGAAGCTGCACCCGTTCATAGGTCGTAAACCGCGCGCCGCAATCATTGCAGTAACGGCGGCGGCGAATGGCAGCGCCATCTTCGGCAGGACGCGAGTCCTTAACTTGGGTGTCGTCCGATTGGCAAAAAGGGCAACGCATTAGCCGGTGTACTCCGTGTCGGGATAAATCGGATAGGCGGCACAGATTGTCGCCACGTTGGCGCGCACCTCTGCCTCAACGGCTTGGTCCCCTTCCGGGCCGTTGGCGGCAACACCGTCCAAAACTTTGGCAATGAGCCGGCCTACTTCCGCAAATTCAGCGCCGCCGAGACCACGCGTAGTCAACGCTGGCGATCCCAAACGCACACCAGAGGTAATGGTTGGCGTCTCTGGATCGAACGGAATGCCGTTCTTGTTGCAGGTGATGTTCGCGCGCTCCAATGCCGCTTCCGCAATATTGCCGGTAACGTTTTTGGGCCGCAAATCAACCAACATCACGTGGGTGTCAGTGCCACCAGAAACAATGTCCATGCCCTCGTCTTTGAGGGTGTTGGCAAGAACCTTGGCGTTGTCGACCACAGCTTGTGCATAGAGTTTAAATTCCGGCCGCTGGGCTTCACCGAAGGCCACAGCCTTGGCCGCAATCACGTGCATCAGCGGGCCGCCTTGAAGACCTGGGAACACAGCTGAGTTTATCTTCTTGGCAATGACCTCGTCGTTGGTGAGGATCATACCGCCGCGGGGGCCGCGAAGGGTTTTGTGTGTGGTTGTTGTGACGATATGGGCGCTGTCAATGGGGTTGGGGTGAACGCCGCCGGCAACCAATCCTGCAAAGTGCGCCATATCGACCATGAAGTAGGCACCCACTTTGTCTGCGATCTCACGAAAGCGCTTGAAGTCGATAAAGCGCGGGTAGGCTGAGCCCCCTGCAATAATAAGTTCCGGCTTGTGTTCAAGCGCAAGGCTTTCGACCTCATCAAAATCAATCTGGTGATTGTCTTTACGCACACCGTATTGAACCGCGTTGAACCATTTGCCCGATTGATTGGGTGGTGCGCCATGAGTGAGGTGCCCGCCGGCAGCAAGGCTCATCCCCATGATCGTGGCGCCGGGTTTTAGGAGGGCTTGAAAGACCCCCTGATTGGCCTGTGCGCCTGAGTGGGGCTGCACATTGGCAAATCCGCATGAGAAGAGTTTCTTGGCGCGCTCAATGGCCAACACTTCGGCCTTGTCGACAAATTCGCAGCCGCCATAGTAACGGCGCCCGGCATAACCTTCGGCGTATTTATTCGTCAGGACCGAGCCTTGTGCTTCGAGCACGGCTTGGCTCACAATGTTTTCTGACGCGATGAGTTCCAGCTGGTTTTGCTGGCGATGTAATTCTTCAGTTAGCGCGTTTGCCAGCTCCGGATCGCGCGCCGCGACCGATTGAGAGAAAAAGTCATCTTCCGGCGCAGAAAGTCCGGTTTCGTGGGTGGCGGTCATCCGTCCAATATCCCCAAATCTTAACTGGTTGAACTTTGGCCGAGCGCCACCTGGCGCCCGCCCATATTTGGTTGGCGTCGTACCATATTTCGTGGAATTGTCACAAGAGAGACGCAAGGGCTTCCTTTTGGACGCTAAATCAGGCGTCCCCGCCCTCGGTGGCCTGGGACGACAGCACATAGGCCAGCTTCGCTGCAGCCTCACGCTTCATTTCAGCTTGGGTCACGGTCTGGGGGGCAACGAGCGATACCTCAAGGCCCGTGGCGGGGTCCTTAGCCGTTATCTTTATGGATTCGCCAATTTGCTCGAACTCGTACTCTAATTCGTCGATAAATGGGACTTTGCTATGCGGCACGTCGCAGCTTGAGATCAATCCAAATCGTTTCCAGGGCGGAAACCAGTTCGGCAATCTTTTCGTCACTGTGAAACGGTCCTGGCGTTAGACGCAACCGTTCGGTGCCTTTTGGAACTGTGGGATAATTGATCGGCTGCACATAAATCCCGAACTCGTCCAGCAGCTTGTCCGTGACTTGCTTACAAAGCACCGGATCGCCGACGAGTATGGGCACGATGTGGCTCGGCGATGGCATTACCGGAAGATCCGCTTTGGTCAAGGCCGCCTTCAGCGCGTCGGCCCGCTCATGTAAAGCATCGCGCTCCCGGGAGCTTGATTTGAGGTGGCGCACACTGGCCAAAATACCTGCCACCAAGACAGGCGAAAGAGATGTGGTGAAGATAAATCCTGACGCATAGGAGCGCACTACATCTATTAGCTCAGAAGTGGCTGCGATGTAGCCGCCCATAACACCAAAGGCCTTTGCCAAGGTGCCCTCGATGATGTCGACCCGATCCATGACCTTATCGCGTTCGCCAACACCGCCCCCATTGGGGCCATAAAGACCAACGCCGTGCACTTCATCCATATAGGTCAGGGCATTGTATTTCTCAGCCAGATCGCAAATTTTGGCGATCGGCGCAAAGTCCCCGTCCATAGAATATACGGACTCAAAGGCGATGATCTTGGGCGTTTCGAGCGGCACGCTGGCCAGAATGCCTTCCAGCTCATCCATGTCATTGTGGCGGAAAATCCGCTTGGGGCCCCCGCCTCGGCGAATGCCGTCAATCATCGAAGCGTGATTCATCTCATCAGAAATCATCACACACCCCGGCAAAATCTTCGCCAAAGTTGAAAGCGTCGCATCGTTGGAAATAAACCCGGAGGTGAAAAGCAGCGCCGCTTCTTTTTGATGGAGATCGGCTAGTTCGCGCTCGAGTTCAACGTGATAATGCGTTGTGCCGGAAATGTTGCGCGTGCCGCCGGACCCAGCCCCCACATCATCAATGGCCTTGTGCATGGCTTCAACAACGACGGCGTGCTGTCCCATGCTCAAATAGTCATTGGAGCACCAGACGGTGATATCGTGGGTCTCGCCGTCTTTGAAGTAACGAGCGTTTGGGAAATCCCCCAAATTCCGCTTGATATCAGCAAATACACGATAGCGGCCTTCGGATCTCACCGCAGCGAGAGCATCGGAGACAGCCTTGTTGTACATGCGCCGATAAGGCGGCTCATTATGGCCAAGCGGAGCAACATTGGTAGCCTGGGTGTTGCCACCCGACTTGTCCGAACCAACCGCCATGTACCTCTCCCGAAACCCGTAAGTGAACTCATAACTGATTTAGGCGACTAAACCATGCCTATGACCGGCAGGATGCGGCGCAAATTGTCGCAAGAACCACCCTGTAGCTGCCGAACTCTACCAAGATTCAGCCGGATGGGCAGCAAAATCAATGGTTGATTTTCCAGCGGTCTTTCAAGTTGCGAGAGATTCTCAACAACAGGATCAATTGGGCACCAATTGCCCTGCTGACCGAGCCTCAAGAACACTCATCAAAAGCGTTGGCCGGTCGGTCATGATCCCGCCGATGCCGAGATCAAGCAAGCGCTGCATTTCTTCTTGTTGATCGATAGTCCAAGCATGAACGGCAATGCCCGCCTGTGATGCAGCTGCAAGCACACGTGGCGTGATAATCGAAAGTGGGCCAGCCTTGGGGGGCAATTGAAGGCAGTCAGCTTTAAGCGGTGCCGGGGTCAGACCAAGCCGCGCTTCCATCATAAACCGTAGTCCCTCCCCTTGCGCCGCAGCTGTGCACAGTTGCGAGCCCAACTCCTCACGAATGGCCGTAATGCTTTTATCCGAAAACGAGGCCAGACAAATACGGTCAAAACAATTGCGCTCATTCATCAAACGGCAAAGGGGCGTAACGGCGTCAGCGGTCTTGGCGTCGAGATTGAAACAAACCTCTGGCCACGCCGTGAGCACATCCTCAAAGCGAGGAACTGTCCCAGACTCAAGAATATTGAGCTCCTGCACTTCCGCCCAACTCAGATCAGCAATACGCCCAGGCCGACCCGCCAAGCGATCAAGCGTGAAATCATGGAACATAACTAAGACACCGTCGGCGGTGGCCTGTACGTCAGATTCGATGTAGCGAATTCCAAGGTTTATGGCGTGCTCGAATGCCTCAAGGGTGTTCTCCGGATTTTCACGGGCACCGCCACGATGAGCCATGGCCAGAACGCTGCCGTCTCCTAAAAAATTGTGCATGCAGTCCTCGAGTTTTGATTCGATATGAATTGTAGGCGGCATAGTTCCCGACCCGTCGAGCTTAGACAATCGGGTTTGGGCGGGAAGAGCCGAAACAATGTTGACGGTGCTAACTCAATACAGAAAAGGCCCGGCTGGCCATAAAGCACCAGTCAGACCTTTTCCTTCATCCCCCTGTCGCCGAAGCGACATCCCCAATCAGAGGCGATAGCGAATCTGGTCCCCCCAGAAACGCTCAAGACGCTGCAATACCACGTTCATCTGATGAAAATCATCGGCGGTGATACCACCAACGGGCTCAATGGACTCCAATTGACGTTCATATAGGTGAGAAAGTATGTCCCGCACGTCCCGGCCCGACTGGGTCAGGCTTACGCGAACAGAGCGCCGATCCACGTCAGAGCGTTTGTGATCAATATATCCGGACTCAACAAGTTTCTTGAGATTATATGAGACATTGGACCCTAAATAATGTCCGCGGGTGCGCAGCTCGCCGGCGGTCAGCTCCTGGTCTCCAATATTATGGATGAGCAACGCTTGCACAGAATTGATGTCTTTTTGCCCTTGCCGATCAAGTTCATCTTTGATGACATCCAGCAATTGCCGGTGCAGCCGCTCAACCAGATTGAGAGAGCGGTGGTATTCGGACGCGATGGCCCCAACCTGATCTTCGGTCGATAGCCCTTGAGCCTGATTAGCCATGGTCATGGCACGTCCTCGCTTGGTCGCAACAAATCTAAGCGCCAACTCTACCCACGAGGGATTGCGACAGAGTTAATGGGCAAAGCTCTTCTTGAGTTGTCGCGCTTTGAAGTTGCCTGTTTGTTAACAAAACCTTTTTTCCGAGGCACAGGCGGATCAGATTGTCGCAGTTCCGCACTAAAACCCATAATGCTGTATAAAGCAGATCGAATTACGCTCTCGTCAGATACGGGGAGACGGCAATGCCTGACAAAACGCCAAAGAAGAATGGACAATTCCGCGCGACGGAAATGACTTCGGCCAAAACTGGCGGTGATCTTCGCCATCAGTTGGCTCAGATGCGTCAGAATCCTGAGGCTATTCGCCAGGCATTTGAAACTGGCAAGTATCCCTACAAGACCAAGATGAAGCGCGCGGCATATGAAAAGACTAAGGCTGAGCTTCAAGTCGAACTCCTGAAAGTCCAACATTGGGTCGAAGATACCGGCCAAAAAATTGTAATGCTCTTTGAAGGGCGCGACGCGGCCGGCAAGGGCGGCACCATCAAGCGATTTATGGAGCACCTTAATCCGCGCGGCGCTCGCGTCGTGGCGCTGCCCAAGCCCACCAATCGCCAACAGGGAGAATGGTTCTTTCAACGCTACGTTGAACATCTGCCCAGCAACGGCGAAATCGTCATGTTCGACCGGTCCTGGTATAATCGCGCAGGTGTTGAGCGTGTTATGGGTTTTTGCACACCTAATGAATATCTCGACTTCATGCGCCAAACCCCTGAACTTGAACGCATGTTCGTTCAGAGCGGCATAAGATTGTTCAAGTATTGGTTCTCAGTCACACAAAAAGAACAAAGACGTCGGTTTGACTCTCGCAAGTCTGATCCGCTCAAGCAATGGAAGCTCTCACCGATTGATATGGCGTCCCTTGATAAATGGGACGATTACACCGAAGCCAAAGAAGCCATGTTCTTCTATACCGACACCGCGGATGCGCCGTGGACAGTCATTAAGTCAGACGACAAAAAACGCGCGCGACTGAACTGCATGCGCCACTTCTTGGCTGAGCTTCCCTACCCGGGGAAAAACGAGCATGTCGTGCACGGTCCTGATCCATTACTGGTGGGATCAAGCCATCATGTGATCAGTAGAAATGATCATATAATTGGTCGCAGTTTACACCCAGATCTTCGTCGCCATGACGATTAGTCTTGTGCGGAAACACGCAAGTTTAAGATTTCCAATAAAAGTGCGGGATTAATCTGTGCTGCGACAAGCACTTGGCTCACAGGCACTGGTTCTGTTGGATTTGCTGCAACTGTAATGCTGCCAGGGCTCTCAACAAAAGCGAGCAGCGCATCCATCGCCTCCAGCGCCAAGGGTGACGCCGCCATCTCTGCGCGGGAAGCCAATAGTTGCGCCTGAATTTCGGCGCGCACATCCTCGGGCGCTTTGTCCTCTTGAAGCGCTTGGAAATCGATCAAGCGATCAACAATGCCCATATCCTGAAAACGAATTGTGCCACTGGCAAAGGTCGCTTCCGCCAGCATTTGATCAATAAAGCCCGATTCCGCAAGCGTGGCCCCGGTCATCTCCACCATATCTTCGGTAAAGGGCACATCATGCAGAGAGAGATCCAGACTGAGCTCCCCCATGTCACGAACCGCCGCCTGCATGCGATCCAGGTTGGCAACCCCCGTCGCCATGTCGAATTGCGAGTGGTAGTTGAAATCAATAATCAGATCATCATAGCCGAGACGCCGGAGCGTATTGATTTGCGCTGACTCAACCGCGTCGGTGTCCAAGGGGAAATGCAACTCATTAACAGTGACGCTGGATTCAGTTGCAAGCGCACCGACGTAGGCGCTGTTGGTAAAGCTCATACGCGCAATCTGGATCGCGGTGCCCAGTTCATCTTCGGCTTCGATGACCTCTGCAGACAGCTCCGCAAACGTGGGAATTTCACTTTGGCGCTCAAAGGTCAGTGCCTGCCCTGCAACAACCCTATTCAGGGCGCGGGTCATATCCACATCGGCCAGACGCAGGGCACCAATTTGCAGTAATATGGAATCACCAACGGTTCCGGTCTGACCATTGTCCCAAAGGCGCAATCCGGATGCGTCAAAACTTTCAAACCTTCCACCAGCGTAGCCGGTCAGCGTCGCAAGCTCCATTTCCGCGCCGGTAATCCCTTCGCGTGGTGAGGCAAAGCCGCTGATCTCAACTTCGCCCAGGTGAACCAGCAGCGCGTTATAAGCGGTTTCCTGTTCCCGGGTCACCGTGTCTCCCATGGGCGATCTCGTTGCGCTGGGCACAATGCGAGCATCGCTGACCTGGACACGGCGAATGGAGATGCGTTGCCCCGCTTCTACCAATGTCACGCCTTCAAGGATGACTTGATCAAATAGGTGTTGCTCAGAATTCAGCCGTACCAGTTCCGCAAACGAACGTCGCGCTACGCCTCGCGCAGACAACCGTTCAATTTCCAGGAGATCAAGCTGTTCGGCACCGCCATCAAATTGGATGTCCGGAAGGCTGAGATCGGTAATCACCACCTCACCTAGGCTCGCGTCAACTTCGATGGATGCGAAGCTGCCGCCCGCTTCGGTTATGGCGCGCTCCAAACCGGCGACAGCAAAGTCCTCCCCCCGATCCAAAAGCACAAACCAGAGTGTGGCGGCTATGGCGATAAGGGCGGCGACCGCGAGGCCGACAAATCCTAAATTACGCATGATACAAATGGGCTCCGCTGCTGACGTGGCATGGGGACGAGGCTTGCATGGCTTGCCCTTTTGGGTCCACCCCGCGAGGGCGGCTTATAGATCACCGCGGATCAACTTGATGATACCGGAGAAGTCGAGGTCGCTCTTGCCAAGGGACTCCATCAGGCCATAAAGCTGAGCAGCTTCCGCCCCCATGGGCGTTGCGGCGCGCACGTTTTGAGCCGCTTCCTGGGAGAGGCGCAGGTCTTTGAGCATCATCGCAGCCGAAAACCCTGGCTTATAGTCGCGATTTGACGGAGCGGCAGGCACCGGGCCTGGCACCGGGCAGTAGGAGGTCAGCGACCAACATTGACCTGATGCGGTGGATGAAATCTCAAAGAGTTTTTGCGCATCCAGCCCCAGCTTCTCCGCCAAGACAAATGCTTCGCATGTCCCCACCATGGAGATCGCGAGCAACATATTATTACAGATCTTAGCCGCCTGCCCTGTTCCCGAACCGCCGGCATGAAAAACATTCTTGCCCATGACATCAAGGATGGGTTTCGCGCTGGCAAAACCCTCATCGCTGCCGCCGACCATGAAAGTCAGTGTTCCCGCTTCCGCTGCCATGGTCCCGCCGGAGACAGGTGCGTCCACCATGGTCAACCCCTTGGCGCCCGCTGCTTCACCCACCGCACGGGCTGTATCAACATCAATGGTGGAGCTGTCGATGAAAAGCGTCCCCTTGTCGGCGGCCTCAAGGATCTTGTCCCCGTCAAGATAGACACTGCGCACATGTTGCCCGGCCGGTAACATGGTCACGACAACGTCTACCCCGGTGGCGGCATCGGCTGCACTTGTGGCAATAGTGGCCCCTGCGGCTTTCGCTGCGTCCAATGCGGCCGCGGACAGATCAAACGCTTTCAACCCATGACCTGCTTTCAAGAGGTTTTGCGCCATGGGTCCCCCCATATTGCCAAGCCCGATAAATCCGATGGTTGCCATGGGAGATGCTCCTATTTTCTTTCCAAAAATGTTTGTTCTTGTGGACCAAGGTTGTCAAAATGCGCCGCGACATAAACCGGGTCCACGTCTTCAATGCGGGCGGGTTTCCATTTCGGATCATTGTCTTTGTCAACGATGACGGCCCTTACGCCCTCAAAGAAATCATGCCCATCACGCACGCGCATAACGCAGCGCAACTCCTGGGCAATGCCCTCACGAAAGGACAGGGCACCACCTCGGCTAAGTTGTTCGAATGTAACAAGCACCGATGTCGGTGACTTGGCGCGAAGAGTTCCAAGGGTTTTTACGGCCCAATCGTTTTCGGCCTCCTCTAGAGAGGAAATGATCGCGGCTATATTTTGCTTTGCAAAGTGCGCATTGACATGGCCGCAGATCGCATCGCTGGGGGCCTCTGTAATGGCCTCAGCGTGACTTGCAAGAATTCCATCCACTTCGCTGCTACTAGTGATTTCGCCAAGATCAGCACGTAAGGCATCAAGCGCAATATCAGGTACATAGTGCGTGGCAATGCCAAGCATTGTGGCGTCGGCAGCTTTCAGTCTTGCACCGGTGAGCCCTAAATACATACCCATGGCACCCGGCATGCGCGGCAAGAAGTAAGACCCGCCCACATCGGGAATAAGGCCGATGCCGGTTTCAGGCATAGCGAACACGGTGCGGTCGCTGGCGATACGATAGCGTCCATTGACCGAAATCCCCACGCCTCCGCCCATGGTGATGCCGTCGATGAGAGCCACATAGGGTTTTGGGAATTCTTGGATCAAAGTGTCGAGACGGTACTCATTGGAATAAAACTCATACCAATATGGCGTACCCGCTTTGCCGGACTCATAGAGCGCACGAATATCGCCGCCTGCGCAAAACCCTTTTTCGCCTGCGCCTTCAACCAGCACCGCCTGCACGCCGTCGTCGTCGGCCCAGACAAGCAGCTGCTCAGTCATGGCGAGCGCCATCTCCAGAGTCAGGGCATTGAGTGCCTTAGGGCGGTTGAGCAAAACATGCCCCAACGCGCCGCGCTGGGTGAAAATAATGTCGGCGGCGGCGCTCACGAGATCTCACTTCGGCTAAAGGGATTGAGCATGGAATCCTCATCACGCATGAGAAAAAGAAACAATAAGGCTCCCCATACCGGAATGGCTGCTACGAAAAGGTGGTGGTTGGATTCATATGGCGTAATGATCTGTTGCCAACTGGAAAGGGTTGAGAACGTATGCATCGCCAAAAGCGCGCCATAGCTCCAGAATTTGAGGGCGCCAAACAGGAACCCAAGAAGAATTACGCCCTGCACAATTCCTGTCACATACGCGCCCCAGACGGGCACACCATCCAGGAAATAAAAGTGAGCATAAATAGCGATGGTCATTTCCGGGTTGAAAAATTTTTCACCCACCCAGATCGCAAAAAATACGAATATGGAAATTCTGAGCACGAAGAGCCCAAGTCGTAAGTTACCGTGCATGGATACGTCCCCCGTAGGTCGTTACTGCCTCAACGCGTCACGTGCGGTAATGACGCGCATGATTTGGTTGGTCCCCTCAAGAATTTGATGCACGCGCAGATCACGCACCCAGCGTTCAAACGGATAATCTTTGGTGTAGCCATAGCCGCCATGAAGCTGCAACGCATCATTGACCACCTTGGAGCACATGTCGGTGGCGAACCGCTTTGCGGTGGCGGACTTCATGGTGGTGTTGGGCAGGCTGTTATCAAGCGCATGAGCTGCGCGATAGATCAGTAGCTGCGAGGCCTCAAATTCTGCAATCATATCGGCGAGCATGAATTGCAAACCTTGAAACGCAGCCAGCGGTTTGCCAAACTGCTTGCGTTCTTTCATGTAGTCTTTGGTCATCTCAATGGCTTTGCCCGCGGGCCCCAACGAGCACGCGCCAATATTGATGCGTCCGCCATCAAGGCCCTGCATAGCGATTTTGAAACCCTCACCTTCTGCGCCGATACGATTGGCAACAGGAACGCGCGCATTCTCAAATATCACCTGTCCGGTTGGTTGCGACTTCCAACCCATTTTCTTTTCAAGCTTGCCAAAGGAAACTCCGGGGGTGGATTTGGGAATGATCAGGCATGACACGCCGCCGGGGCTATCGTCGCCTGTGCGCACCATAGTGACATAGACATCTGAAAGCCCTGCGCCTGAGATAAATTGTTTGGTGCCGTTGAGCACATAGTCATCGCCCTCGCGCACCGCCTTTGTGGAGAGCGCGGCAGCGTCGGAACCGGAGCCGGGCTCGGTCAGACAATAGCTTGCGATTAATTCCATATTGGTCAGCGGCGGCAGCCATTCCTGGCGCTGTTCCTCAGTGCCAAAACGATCAATCATCCACGACGCCATATTATGGATGGACAGGAAGGACGCGATGGAGACATCGCCAGCCGAAAGCGCTTCAAATATCAGCGCTGCTTCCATGCGGCCAAAGCCGGAGCCCCCCACATCGTCGCGCACATAGATTGAGGCAAAGCCGAGGTCGGCTGCCATGCGAAGGGTCTCAACAGAGAACTCCTCAGACTCGTCCCACTCCGCTGCAAAGGGGGTCAGATGTTCCTCAGCGAACCTCTGCGCCATATCCTGTACGGCGCGCTGGTCCTCGCTCAATTCAAAGTCCATGGGGGCACTCCCTAAAGCTCTTTTCAGGCGTGATAGGCCGGGGGCCTGGGGCTGTCAAATGGCGGTAATTTCATGCTTGGGGTCGTTGTGCCTAATCGCTGGACGCGAATATGGGCGAGCAATAGTCGATCACTGGGGCGTTGGGATCGGCAAAATAGGCGCGGACAATTTCCTGGGCGCAAGGAACCTCGCGGCTGGGGCCATGCCCGCCCCCGCGAATTTCAAGAAACCCAGCAGCAGGAAACCGCTCGCGCAAAGGGTCGGCAAGCGAGAGCGGCGTGATGGGGTCGCGGTCGCCTGAGATCACCAACACCCGACGCGGATATGCCACCGGATCGTTCTCGCTGGCCACGGGTTGGGTAAGGCCGGAGACCGGGCAAAATTCTCCGTAAAAACCCACTGACAAAGCCCGCGCTAAAATAGGGTCTTGGGCGATCTGGGCTGCGGCGGCATCTGCGTCGAGAAACGGCCCACGGCAATTCACCGCGTAGTGCATGCCAAAGCTAAATCCGGGTATGGCGAGGCGTTGATAATGGGACCGTAAAAATGACGTGGAGCGCCGTTCAAGTAATCCCAGCAGGCGTTCAACTTGGCTGTAGTTTGTTGGCGTGTACAAAAGGCTGAATACGATTTGCGCCAAATCCTGTCCGGTCACATAAACGTAGGTCACCACCACATCAGGTTCCGGCGAGAATCCAATAAGCCGAAGGGGCGAGCGATCATAGGCGGGGATGAGGTCCAATAGCCGGTCTTCATACGAAATCGTGCCGTCAACACACTCCCCCGCGGCAATGCAATCGTGCCAGTAAAGATCGAGCGTGCGCCGCATGTTTTCCGCCAGCCCCGATGCAAGGACGTGATCAATGGGCACGGCAGCGTCCAGAACCAGCGCGCCAATGGCGTCGGGTTCAATGTGCATGTAGGCCTGCGCCAATATCGTGCCATAAGACACCGCCCAGATGTCCATTGTCTCCAGCCCAAGTGCTACCCGAAGCGTAGCAACATCGGCGGCGTTCTCCGTTGTATTGTAAGCGTCGATGGTGAACCCAGCCC
>JAJFIK010000062.1 GCA_021775005.1 Rhodospirillales bacterium | reverse complement strand
TACGCCGTTCTTCACCAAGTATCGCCCTCAGTTTTACTTCCGGACCACGGATGTGACGGGCATTGTTGAACTTCCCAGCGGCACCGAGATGGTGATGCCTGGTGATAATGTGGAAATGAACGTTGAGCTGATCGTGCCGATCGCGATGGAAGAGAAGCTGCGCTTCGCCATCCGCGAAGGCGGCCGGACCGTCGGCGCAGGCGTCGTATCCAAAATTATCGAGTAACAGTAATAGCGGGCCGGGGCCCGACCTCGGTCCGGTTTAGGAGTGTAGCTCAGTTGGTAGAGCATCGGTCTCCAAAACCGAGGGCCGGGGGTTCGAGCCCCTCCACTCCTGCCACCTAATACTACCCTCGCGTATTTGAGGGGCATGGCTCGGAAACGGGCTCGAAGGATTGAAGACAAGAATGGCGAGCAAGGACAGCATCCCCGCGGGCGGTAAATCAACCGAGCCGGTAAAGCGGCGGACCAATCCGTTTCAGTTCGTGCAGGAAGTACGACAGGAACTTGCAAAAGTGACTTGGCCGTCGCGTCAGGAAACCATTGTAACCACGGGTATGGTGTTGGTTTTTGTTGTCATAATGTCGGGGTTCTTTTTCTTCCTGGATATGGCGCTTCGCGTCATCATTCAGTTTTTGCTTGGACTTCAAGTTTAGGGCGTTTGAACGGAAAAGAACGGAGCTGCGAAACGCATGTCGCACGAATGGTACATCGTCCACGCCTACTCAAATTTTGAGAAGAAGGTGGCGGAGTCGATCAAAGAACAGGTCGAACAGCACGGATTTGGAGATTTATTCTCCGAAATTCTTGTGCCTACCGAAGAAGTGGTGGAGCTGCGCCGTGGGCAACGTGTAAACGCGGAACGAAAGTTTTTTCCCGGCTATGTGCTGGTGAAAATGGAGATGACGGACGAAACCTATCACTTGATTAAAGAGACACCGAAAGTGACGGGGTTCTTGGGTACCGCCAATCGGCCGTTGCCCGTGCCGCAGTTCGAAATCGATCGAATTGTGCAGCAAGTCCAAGAAGGGGTGGAGCGGCCTAAGCCGACCATCATGTTTGAAATTGGTGAGGCTGTACGCGTCATCGACGGACCTTTTGCTTCTTTCAACGGCACAGTTGAAGAAGTGGATGAGGAAACCGCGCGGCTTAAAGTGGCGGTTTCGATTTTTGGCCGGGCAACCCCGGTTGAGTTGGAGTATGCCCAGGTCGAAAAGGCCTGAGTAATGTTGCGGAAGGGCGCGGAATATTCACGCCCGTTAAACCGCTAACCCGTTGAACGACCCGAGAATGGTCTTGGGCTAGGGGAAGAGGAAAAGATGGCTAAGAAAATTACTGGCTACCTGAAATTGCAGGTACCCGCAGGGGCGGCGAACCCGTCTCCGCCAATCGGGCCGGCACTGGGTCAGCGCGGCTTGAACATTATGGAATTCTGCAAGGCGTTCAACGCCAAGACGCAGGAGATGGAAAAGAACATGCCGATCCCGACCATTATTACGGTCTTCTCGGATAAGTCTTTTACATTTGAAACCAAAACGCCGCCGGCGAGCTTCTTCATCAAGAAGGCTGCCAAGCTGCAAAAGGGCGCCAAGACGCCAAGTAAGGAAGTCGCGGGTTTCGTGACCGCAAAGCAAGTGCGCGAGATTGCCGAAGCTAAAATGCCCGACCTCAATGCCAATACCATTGAGCAGGCCATGAAAATCATTGAGGGCTCTGCGCGCTCGATGGGTATCGAGGTGAAGGGGTAACCGCGATGACACAAATGACAAAGAAAATGAAAGCCGCCCGCGAAGGCATCGATCCCAAGGCGGTCTATCCGTTGGGTGCCGCGGTGAAGATGGTCAAAGCGCGCGCGACAGCGAAGTTCGATGAAACCATCGAAGTGGCCATGAACTTAGGCGTCGATCCTCGCCATGCGGACCAAATGGTGCGCGGCGTGGTTGCGCTTCCCAATGGCACCGGCCGGACCGTGCGTGTTGCGGTGTTTGCCAAAGGCGAAAAGGCTGATGAAGCCAAGGCTGCTGGCGCGGACATTGTTGGTGCAGAAGATCTGATGGAAACGATCCAAAAGGGCACCATCGAGTTTGATCGCTGTATTGCGACGCCGGATATGATGCCGCTTGTGGGCCGGTTGGGTAAAATTTTGGGTCCCCGTGGCCTGATGCCCAACCCGCGCGTGGGTACGGTAACGCCTGATGTCAAAAAGGCTGTGGAAGATGCCAAAGGCGGCGCGGTTGAGTTTCGCGTCGAAAAAGCCGGCATCCTTCATGCGGGCATCGGCAAGGCATCGTTTACCGAGCAGCAACTTGAAGAAAACGTTCGCGCCTTTATTGGTGCCGTGCTCAAGGCAAAACCAGCGGGCGCTAAAGGCTCATATGTGAAGAAGACGGCGCTGACCTCCACCATGGGGCCGGGCGTGAAGATCGATATTGCAAGCGTAATGGGCGAGTAGGCGTAAGGCCTTTTGCGACAAAGAATTCCTCGCGCGGCTCTTAACTGAGGCGGGCGGGGCGGAGGGTCGGACCTCTTGGCGTACTCAAGATCCGATCCATCCTGTCCGAGACTGCAGGTGCTCTCACCTTAGAGAGTTTAAACAACCGGCCTGCATAGACGGGGAAGAAACGACAGTTTGGATGGTTCCGCCTCGGCGGCGCAATCCTCAGTCGGTTCACTCCCTGGGGCAGGCATTGAGCGTCAGCGCTCAGCCATTGGCCGGGGAGTTTCCTGCCAGCGGCAAGAGGCTGGCATTTGGTCACGATCCGCAAGGTGCGGATCAATACCGGAGGAGTGACGTGGATAGAGCCCAAAAAGCCGATGTTGTGAACGACCTGTCTGGGATGTTTGCAAACAGTGGCGTCGTCGTGGTGACCCACTACTCAGGCCTGACGGTTGCGGAGATTACTGATCTGCGTAGCCGCATGCTGGGTGAGGGTGCCAATTTTAAAGTGACGAAGAACAGGCTCGCCAAGCTCGCCCTGAATGACACCGCTAAATCGGACCTTGGTGACTTTTTCACTGGCCCGACGGCAATTGCATATTCGGATGATCCGATTGCAGCGCCGAAAGTTGCGGTGAATTTTGCCAAGGATAACGAAAAACTCAAAATCCTCGGCGGCATGATGGGTGAAACCCTACTCGATGAAAGCGGTGTGAAGGCTCTGGCCTCCTTGCCGTCTCTTGATGAGCTTCGGGCGAAAATCGTGGGCATGATTTCGACGCCTGCTACGCGGATTGCAGTGCTGACAAGCGCACCTGCAGGCCAACTGGCACGTGTCTTTGGTGCATACGGCAAAACGGGTGAAGCGGCCTGATCCCGCGTTTAATTTGAACTGACTGAAAGCCAAAGGAACATAGCAATGGCTGATTTGAATAAGCTCGTAGATGAGCTCTCGACCCTGACCGTCCTTGAGGCGGCAGAACTTTCCAAGCTGTTGGAAGAAAAATGGGGCGTCTCTGCTGCGGCACCTGTCGCGGTTGCGGCAGCTGCTGGCGGTGGTGAAGCTGCTGCAGAAGCACAGACCGAATTTTCGGTTGTCCTGACCTCGATGGGCGAAAAGAAGATCAATGTGATCAAGGAAGTTCGTGCCATCACCGGTCTTGGCCTCAAAGAAGCCAAGGACCTCGTTGAAGGCGCGCCTAAGGAAGTCAAAGGCGACGTCAGCAAGGATGAAGCCGAAGAGATCAAGAAGAAACTTGAAGACGCTGGCGCATCTGTCGAACTCAAATAACTGAGTTCACGCATATCTTGGAGGTGGGTGATGCATCATCCGCCTCCAAGCAATACCCCCGCTGTCGCTTGCGCCCGCCCGCGCGCTGTGAGGGGCCCGTGAATTGGCAAACGCCATTTCGCAATTTTAAGGCGGACCTGAATTAGGTTTAAGAGGACCACACATGACGCTCTCCTTTACCGGCCGGAAACGCATCCGCAAATCCTTCGGGCGCATTCGTGAAGTCGCAGAAATGCCGAACCTCATCGAGGTTCAGAAACTCTCCTACGCCCACTTCTTGCAAGAGAATGTGCCGTCGGATGAACGCGACCATGACGTAGGTGTCGAAGCTGTATTTCGCTCCGTGTTTCCCATCATGGACTTCTCTGAGTCCTCGGTTCTTGAATACGTGCGTTACGAATT
>JAJFIK010000061.1 GCA_021775005.1 Rhodospirillales bacterium | reverse complement strand
TACGCCGTTCTTCACCAAGTATCGCCCTCAGTTTTACTTCCGGACCACGGATGTGACGGGCATTGTTGAACTTCCCAGCGGCACCGAGATGGTGATGCCTGGTGATAATGTGGAAATGAACGTTGAGCTGATCGTGCCGATTGCGATGGAAGAGAAGCTGCGCTTCGCCATCCGCGAAGGCGGCCGGACCGTCGGCGCAGGCGTCGTATCCAAAATTATCGAGTAATCGAAATTCTATCGGGTCGGACATTATGTTCGGCCCGAAACTTTAGCGAACACCCCATTGGGTAAGCAGGAAAAAGAAGATGGCCGCGCAAGGACAGAATATTCGCATTCGGCTTAAAGCCTTCGATCATCGTGTGCTCGATAACTCGGCACGTGAGATTGTAAACACGGCGAAGCGCACAGGTGCGCAGGTTCGTGGGCCCATTCCGCTGCCGACCCGTTTTGAGAAATTCACAGTGCTGCGCGGGCCGCATATCGATAAGAAAAGCCGCGAGCAGTTTGAAATCCGCACCCATAAGCGGGTTTTAGATATTGTTGACCCTACACCGCAAACCGTGGACGCGCTGATGAAGCTCGACCTGGCTGCCGGTGTGGATGTGCAGATTAAGCTGTAAGGCTGTTTTGAGGAGGCGATAGAGCTATGCGCTCTGGTATGATCGCACAGAAAGTGGGCATGACCCGCGTCTTTGGAGATGATGGCCGGCACGTGCCTGTCACAGTTCTGAAGTTAGAAAAGAACCAAGTCGTGGCGCAACGCACCACCGACCGTGATGGCTATACCGCGCTCCAAGTTGGGGCCGGGTTTGCCAAGGCAAAGAATACGAGCCGCGCCATGCGTGGTCACTTCGCCATTGCCAAGGTCGAACCTAAGCGCAAGCTTCACGAGTTTCGTGTCAGTGCAGACAACCTGATTGACGTGGGCGCGGAATTGACTGCCGACCACTTTGTGTCTGGGCAGCATGTTGATGTCTCGGGCACCTCCATTGGTAAGGGCTTTGCCGGGGCCATGAAGCGTCATAACTTCAAAGGCCTTCGCGCAACCCACGGGGTTTCGATCTCTCACCGTTCGCACGGCTCCACGGGGCAGTGCCAAGATCCAGGTAAAGTCTTCAAAGGCAAGAAGATGGCCGGTCACATGGGGGATGTTCGCGTGACCACTCAAAACCTTGAGATTGTGCGCACCGATGTTGAGCGCGGATTGTTGCTCATCAAAGGCTCAGTGCCGGGCTCCAAGGGTGGCTGGGTTCTTATTCGCGACGCCATTAAGAAGGCGCTTCCTGAAAGTGTTCCTTTTCCCGGCGCGTTTCGTTTGGGCGAAGAAGAGACTCCAAAGGCCGCTGATACCGAAACCGAAGCGCCTGCTGAAGAAGTCGTTGTTGAGGCGGCTGAAGAAACAGTAACCGAAGCGCCAGCCGCGGATAATACCAAGAAGGATGACGCGTAATGAAACTCGACGTCCTTAAACTCGACGCCAGCAAGGCCGGCGACATTGAGCTCAACGACGCCATTTATGGTCTTGAGCCTCGTGCCGACATTTTGCATCGCGTCGTCACCTGGCAATCTAATCGGGCGCGCTCAGGCACACGCAAGATCAAGACGCGGGGCGAGATCAATCGCTCCAGCCAAAAGTTTGGTAACCAAAAAGGCGGCGGCGCCCGTCACGGGAACCGGCGTTCAAACATCTTCCGCGGTGGTGCGAAGGCGCACGGTCCCGTGGTGCGGAGCCATGATACGGAATTACCCAAGAAGGTGCGGTCGCTTGGTTTGCGTCATGCGCTTTCGACTAAGGCCGGCGCTAAAACGCTGATCATTCTGGACGATACCAAGATGAAGGCACCCAAAACCCGCGAGCTGCAAAATGCTCTGTCGAAAATGGGTGTGAAGAGCGCACTTGTGATTGATGGGGCCGCCGTGGACGAGAACTTTGCTCTCGCGGCGCGCAACATTCCGCATCTCGATGTGTTGCCCTCCATGGGCGCGAACGTGCGGGACATTTTGGCTCATGAAACGCTGGTGCTCACGCGCTCAGCGGTTGAGCAATTGGAGGCGCGCCTCAAATGAGTGACGTCAAGAACTACGATGTGATCGTCAAGCCGGTAATTACCGAAAAGGCGACATTCGCAAGTGAGAACAATCAAGTGGTGTTTCAGGTTGCCATTGGCGCAACAAAACCTGAAATCCGCGCGGCAGTGGAAAAGCTGTTCAAGGTCAAAGTCACGGCGGTGAATACCATCCTGACTAAAGGCAAGGCGAAGCGTTTCCGCGGTCGGATGTACAAGAAATCGAACGTCAAGAAGGCGGTCGTTACACTTCAGGAAGGTCACTCTATCGACGTGACCACAGGACTCTAAGGGCCGGATCGAAGAAAATGGCACTCAAGACCTATAAACCAAACACTCCTGGTCAGCGCGGCCTCGTGCTCGTTGACCGTTCGCACCTCCACAAAGGCGCGCCGGAGAAGACATTGACCGAAGGCCTCACCAAGCATGGTGGCCGGAACAATAGGGGCCGTGTTACCGCACGCCGTATTGGTGGCGGGGCAAAGCGCACATATCGCAAGGTTGATTTTAAACGGCGCAAGTTTGATGTGGCGGCAACTGTGGAACGGTTGGAATATGATCCCAATCGCACCGCCTTTATCGCCTTGCTGAAGTATGACGATGGCGAGCTGAGCTACATCATTGCGCCGCAGCGCCTTTCAGTTGGCGACAAAGTCATTGCCGGCGACCGCGTTGACGTGAAGCCTGGCAATGCCATGCCGCTTTCGTCCATTCCCATTGGTACCATCATCCACAATGTGGAAATGAAACCAGGTAAGGGCGGTCAGATCGCGCGCTCTGCGGGGTCATACGTTCAGCTGGTGGGCCGCGATTTGGGTTACGCAATTTTGCGCCTCGGCTCAGGTGAGCAGCGCAAGGTTCTGGGAACCTGCATGGCAACTATTGGCGCCGTGTCGAACCCGGATCATCAAAATGTCAAACTGTCAAAGGCGGGCCGCAAGCGTTGGCTTGGCAAGAAGCCAAGCGTTCGCGGTGTGGCCATGAACCCGGTCGATCACCCCCACGGCGGTGGTGAAGGGCGGACTTCGGGTGGTCGTCATCCGGTGACCCCGTGGGGTAAGTCCACCAAGGGTAAGCGGACCCGTAAGAATAAAACGACAGACAAATTCATTGTGCGCAGTCGTCATGCGCGCAAGTCACGATAGGAGCTAGAACGTGGCACGTTCAGTTTGGAAAGGTCCGTTTATTGACGGATATCTGCTGAAGAAAGCGGACAAGGTTGCCGGTGGCGGGCGCAAAGAGGTCATCAAGACCTGGTCCCGTCGTTCAACAGTGTTACCGCAATTCGTCGGCCTCACCTTTGGTGTTTACAACGGGCATAAGTTTGTTCCGGTGCTGATCACGGAAGACATGGTGGGTCACAAGCTCGGTGAATTCTCCCCGACCCGTACGTATTTCGGTCACGGCTCGGACAAGAAGTCGAAGAGGAAATAATGGGCAAGCCTTCAAAAGAACGGCGCGAGAGTGAGAATGAGGCTATGGCCAAAGGCCGCCTCATCCGCACAAGTGCGCAAAAACTCAATTTGATTGCCCAGCAAATTCGCGGGCTTCCAGTTGAGCGCGCGCTAAACGAATTGGCATTCTCGCCAAAGCGTGTCGCGGGCCCAGTGCGCAAAGTGCTGCAGTCAGCGGTCGCGAATGCGGAAAATAATCACCAGCTCGATGTCGACGCCTTGGTCGTGTCTGAAGCGTGGGTCGGCAAAAATCTGGTCATGAAGCGGATGCGCCCTCGAGCGCGCGGCCGGACCGGTCGGATCGACAAGCACTTCAGCGAAATCACCATCGTCGTGCGCGAGACGGAAGGAAGCTAAGTCATGGGTCATAAAGTCAATCCGATCGGCTTGCGCCTCGGCATCAACCGCACCTGGGATTCGCGCTGGTTCGCGAAGGGCCGGGAATATGGCGATCTGCTGCAGGAAGATCTCAAGATACGGGGTTACCTGGAAGACAAGCTCAAACAAGCTGGTGTGAGCCGGGTTGTCATCGAGCGCCCGCACAAAAAATGCCGTGTGACGCTGCATTCTGCGCGTCCAGGTCTTGTGATCGGTAAAAAGGGTGCCGATATCGAAAAGCTGCGTAAGGACCTTGGCAAGTTTACTGATAGCGAAGTGCACCTGAACATTGTTGAAGTGCGCAAGCCTGAAGTTGACGCGCGCCTTGTGGCGGAAAACATCGCGCAGCAACTGGAACGCCGCGTGGCGTTTCGTCGGGCCATGAAACGCTCGGTGCAAAACGCCCAACGTTTGGGCGCCGAAGGTATCCGGATCAATTGTGGTGGTCGGCTTGGTGGTGCGGAAATCGCGCGCACCGAGTGGTATCGCGAAGGTCGGGTGCCGTTGCACACACTGCGCGCTCACATTGATTACGGCACGGCGATAGCCAAAACCGCATACGGCATTATTGGTATCAAAGTCTGGATCTTCAAAGGCGAGATCATGGAACACGATCCGATGGCGCAAGAAAAACGCTCCGCCGAAGGTGGTCCAGATGGTGGTCGCGGGCGTGGTCCCGGCGGCGATCGTCGTGACAACCGTCGTCCGGCTTAAGAAGGCAGAAGAGTTATGCTGCAACCAAAACGCACAAAGTTCCGCAAGGCGCACAAAGGCCGCATTCACGGCAATGCCAAAGGCGGTACCGCGCTGACATTCGGTGCTTTCGGTTTGAAAGCGCAGGAGCCTGATCGTGTCACCGCACGTCAGATCGAAGCGGCTCGTCGGGCGATCACGCGCCATATGAAGCGGCAGGGCCGTGTGTGGATTCGGATCTTCCCCGATGTTCCGGTGTCGAAGAAACCGACGGAAGTTCGCATGGGCAAAGGCAAGGGCTCGCCAGAATTTTGGGCAGCTCGCGTTAAACCCGGCCGGATAATTTTTGAAATCGACGGCGTCGATGAGAATACCGCGCGCGAAGCGCTGCGGCTTGGTGCATCAAAACTGCCGATTTCGTGCAAGTTCATTCAGCGTATCGACGCATAAGCAGCGCTGGAAGAGAAGGAGCGAGCCATGAAGGCGAGCGAAGTAAGAGATTTGACCGTGGACCAGCTCAATGACGAGCTCGTCAAGCTGAAGAAAGAGCAGTTCAACCTGCGCTTTCAAAAGGCCTCTGGTCAGTTGGAAAATACTGCCCGCATCCAAAAGGTGCGGCGGGATGTGGCACGTATCATGACGGTCCTGGAGCAACGCATCGCTTCAGAAGACACCGCCTGAGATAGAGGACAGTTAGAGCTATGCCGAAACGTATCCTAAACGGTCAGGTGGTGTCCGACAAAGGCGACAAGACCGTAGTGGTTCTTGTGGAACGTCGTGTGACACACCCGGTTCTGAAGAAGACCATGCGCCGGACGAAGAAATATCATGCGCATGATGAAAGCAACGCGGCAAAGGTCGGCGATAAAGTTCGCATTCGCGAGTGTCGACCAATGTCAAAAACGAAATCGTGGGAATTGATTTCCGACGCGAGTTAATCGCGAGCGGTGATTTGAAAGGTTTGGACCGATGATCCAGATGCAAACCAACTTGGACGTGGCCGATAATTCCGGTGCGCGTCGCGTCCAGTGCATCAAGGTCTTGGGCGGATCCAAGCGGAAGTATGCTTCTGTCGGCGACATAATTGTTGTCTCTGTGAAGGAAGCTATTCCGCGCGGTCGCGTCAAAAAAGGCGATGTGATGAAGGCGATCGTTGTGCGGACGGCTAAGGAAATTCGCCGTCCCGATGGCAGCGCCATTCGCTTCGATAACAATGCAGCTGTGCTCGTGAACGCGAACATGGAGCCGGTCGGCACACGGATCTTTGGTCCGGTGACGCGGGAGTTGCGGGCAAAGAACTTTATGAAGATTATTTCGCTTGCGCCGGAGGTCATCTAACCATGGCGATGTTGGACAACGTAACAAAGAAGTTTCGCAAGGGCGACAAAGTCATTGTCATTGCGGGCCGTGATAAGGGCAAGAAGGGCGAAATCCTTCGCATGATCCCGCGCGAAGCGCGCGCGATTGTGCAGGGCGTTAATGTGGTCAAGCGCCATACGCGTCCCAGCCAAACTCAAGCCGGCGGCATTGTAGAAAAAGAGCTGTCGATCAACATTTCAAACCTCGCGCTGAGCGACCCCAAAACGGGTGAGGCCACGCGCGTGGGCATTAGAACACTTGAAGACGGACGTCGGGTCCGCTTCGCCAAGGCTTCGGGAGAGATAATCGATGCCTGACGTACAAAATTATACACCGCGCCTGCGGGCTCACTATGACGAGACTGTGCGCTCGGCAATGGTTGAGAAGTTTAGCTACGCCAATCCGATGATGGTGCCACGGCTTGAGAAAGTCGTCATCAACATGGGTATTGGCGAAGCTGTGGCCGACACCAAGAAGGTGCAGAACGCTGTTGAAGCGCTGACGCTAATCGCCGGCCAGAAGCCGGTGGTCACGCGGGCTAAGAAATCTATCGCGGGCTTTAAAGTGCGTGATGGCATGCCATTGGGCTGCAAAGTGACGCTGCGCGGTGAGCGTATGTATGAGTTTATTGACCGGTTGATCACCATCGCGCTGCCGCGTGTGCGGGATTTCCGTGGTCTTAACAGTAAAAGTTTTGATGGCTACGGCAACTTTGCCATGGGCGTCAAAGAACACATCGTGTTCCCAGAGATCGAATATGACCGCGTAACCGATATATGGGGCATGGACATTATTGTCTGCACATCGTCGCAGACGGATGAAGAAGCAAAGGAGCTGTTGCGTCACTTCAACTTCCCATTTGGCGAATAAGCCAAGTTTGATGAAGCAGAAGTGAAACGGACAGACCGGAGAACCTGAATGGCTAAGAAAAGTTCCATTATGAAGAACGAGCGGCGCAAAAAACTGGTGAAGAAATTCGCCAGCAAGCGTGAGCGGCTCAAGGCAATTGCGAACGACAGCGATGTGCCAGGCGAGGAGCGCTTTGCAGCGCGCCTGAAGCTTGCTGAATTGCCGCGTAACTCGAACGAGACGCGCGTGCGTAATCGCTGTGAGCTGACGGGTCGGCCGCGGGCTTACTACCGTAAATTGAAAATGTCGCGGATTGCACTGCGCGAATTGGCCTCCCAGGGACAAATCCCTGGCATGGTCAAGTCGAGCTGGTAGGGGAGACGAGCAATGCTATTAAACGATCCCTTGGGTGATCTGCTGACACGCATCCGCAATGCGCAGATGCGTAAGAAAGCGAAAGTTTCGTCGCCATCTTCAAAGCTGCGCGTGAACGTGTTGAACGTGCTGCAGGATGAAGGTTACATCCGCGGGTTCACTATTGTGGAAGCCGACGGTGAGCCGCCTGTGGTTGAAGTTGAGTTGAAATATTACGATGGCCAACCGGTTATCCAAGAGCTGAAGCGTGTGTCCAAGCCGGGTCGGCGGGTTTATTCGGCTGTGAAGGATTTTCCGTTGGTGCGCAATGGTCTTGGAATTTCGATCGTCTCCACACCCAAGGGTGTGATGTCTGACGAAAAAGCTCGCACGGAAAATGTGGGCGGCGAAATTCTTTGCCGGGTCTACTAGGGCACGGGAAGAGGAAACAGAACAATGTCGCGAATTGGCAAACAATTAATTGCGATCCCCGACGGTGTCACCGTGTCTATTGATGGGCAAGCGGTTACGGTGAAGGGCAAAAAGGGTGAGCTTGAGCACATCTTTTCAGATTACGTCACGGTCTCTCAAGGCGAAGATGGCATCACGATTGCGCCATCAGATGAGTCCAAAGAAGGCAAATCCCATTGGGGGCTTAGCCGCACATTGCTGGCCAATATGGTGGGCGGTGTTACCGAAGGGTTCAAAAAGAACCTCGAGATCAACGGCGTTGGCTATCGCGCGCAAGTGCAAGGCAAGACGCTGATTATGCAGCTTGGCTTTAGTCATGAAGTGAAGTTCGATATTCCCGAGGGGATTGAGATCAAAGCCGCTAAGGCAACAGAAATTGAAGTGAGCGGTATTAGTAAGCAGCGCGTGGGCCAAGTAGCAGCCGACATTCGCAGCTTCCGTCCGCCGGAGCCCTATAAAGGCAAGGGTGTGAAATATGCTGGCGAATATATCTTCCGCAAAGAAGGGAAGAAGAAGTAGGGCCATGACCAAGGGCAACAAACTATTCACGCGCCGTCGCGACAGAGTGCGCAGCGCATTGCGGAAGCGGAACAAAGGCCGCCTTCGTTTATCGGTTCACCGTTCGGCGAACAATATCTATGCGCAAGTCATCGATGATGATGCCGGCAAAACAATTGCGTCCGCGTCCACTTTGGATGGCGACCTGAAGGGCAACGCGGGCGGTAACGCGGCGGCTGCTATGGAAGTCGGTAAATTGATTGCCGCGCGGGCAAAGAAGGCCGGGGTCGAGGAAGTGATTTTCGATCGGGGCGGTTACCTATTTCATGGCCGGGTGAAAGCGCTTGCTGATGGTGCGCGCGAAGCCGGTTTGAAGTTTTAACGATAAAGGACAGTTCTCATGGCGAGAAGTGATAACCGGAACAATCGCGGTGGACGCGACGATCGCGACAACGAGTTTGTCGATCGGCTGGTTCACATCAACCGGGTTGCCAAAGTGGTTAAAGGCGGTCGTCGGTTCGGCTTTGCCGCGCTTGTGGTCGTTGGTGATCAAAAAGGTCGCGTTGGATTCGGTAAAGGCAAGGCACGCGAAGTGCCCGAAGCCATCCGCAAGGCAACGGAAGCTGCCAAGCGCGAGATGATTCGCGTGCCTTTGCGTGAAGGCCGGACGCTGCATCATGACGTTAAGGGTCGGCATGGCGCTGGCAAGGTTGTGATGCGGGCAGCGCCTCCGGGAACGGGCATTATTGCCGGTGGTCCCATGCGCGCTGTGTTTGAGACCTTGGGCATCCAGGATGTGGTGGCCAAGTCTATCGGCACTTCGAACCCATACAACATGGTGCGGGCGACGTTCGACGCATTGAAGAATGAAGTGAGCCCCCGTCAGATTGCTGCCAAACGCGGCAAGAAGGTGGGTGAGATTGTGGGACGCCGTAACGATGGCGTTTCCGATCCCCTGGCCGCAACTGAATAAGGGCAAGGGACCATGAGCAAAGAAGAAAAGAAAGCCGCCAAAAAAACGGCGAAGAAAGCCACGGCCAAAAAAGCAGCGGCGAAGAAAACCACGGCTAAAAAGGCGACTGCAAAAAAGGCGACCGCGAAGAAGGCTGTTGAGAAAAAAGTAACGGCGAAAGCAGCGGCACCTAAAGCTGAGGCCAAACCAGTTGCGAAAGAAGCGACGAAGAAAGCGGCAGCGAAGCCACAGAAATCTGGTGGCACGGTTACGGTCGAGCAAATCGGCAGCCCCATCCGCCAGCCGAAAAAACAACGTGCCACGCTTAAAGGTCTCGGCCTGACGCGTATGCATCAGCGGCGTACTCTGGAAGACACCCCATCCGTGCGCGGGATGATCAACAAGATTGGGCACCTCGTCCGCGTTGTGGACGAAGCGAGCTAGGGAATAAGACGATGAAGTTGAACCAGCTTTCTGATAAAGACGGCGCCCGCAAGGGGCGCACGCGCGTGGGCCGGGGTATTGGCTCGGGCAAAGGCAAAACCGGTGGACGGGGCGTAAAGGGGCAGAAATCCCGGAGCGGTGTGGCCATTAAGGGCTTTGAAGGCGGGCAAATGCCGCTTCACATGCGGATGCCAAAGCGCGGCTTTAATCCGCTGAACCCCAAGCTCACGGTTGGTGTAAACATTGGCCGCATTCAAACGGCTGTGGATGCGGGCAAGCTTGATGCGGGCAAACCGGTCGATGCCAAGGCGCTTATCGCTGCTGGCGTGATCCGCCGCGAAAAAGACGGCGTGCGGCTTTTGGCCAAAGGCAAACTCAAAGCCAAGCTGGTGTTTGAGGTTGTCGGAGCCTCTAAGGCTGCCATCGAGGCGGTCGAAAATGCAGGCGGCAAAGTTAATGTGGCCGCGCCGAAGCAAAAATGGCAACGCCCGCCTAAGAAATACTAGAGCCGAGGATTGAATTGAATGGCATCAGCCGCTGAACAACTTGTCCAGAACCTAAATTTCGGGTCCATCGCGAAGGCGAAGGAGCTGCGCGAGCGGCTGCTGTTCACGTTGCTTGCGTTGGTGGTCTATCGCATCGGCACTTATATCCCGTTGCCCGGTGTGAACATTGCTGCGTATCAGCAAGCGTTCCAAACCGGATTCGGTGGCGGCATCCTGGGCATGTTCAATATGTTTGCCGGGGGCGCGGTTGAGCGCATGGCGATTTTTGCCCTCAACATTATGCCGTACATCTCTGCATCCATTATCATGCGCCTTATGGTGACGGTGAGCCCGAACCTGGAACGCCTTCAAAAGAAGGAAGGCGAGGCAGGGCGCAAGCAAATCAATCAGTACACACGATATCTGACGGTGCTGCTGGCTTCTGTGCAGGGCTATGCCATTGCCACCGGCATTGAAGGCTCGTTTGCCCTTGATCCCGGCATATTCTTCCGTCTCTCAACGGTAATCACCCTTGTGGGCGGTACCATGTTCCTTCTCTGGCTTGGTGAACAGATCACCTCCCGCGGCGTGGGCAACGGCGTTTCGTTGATCATTTTCGCAGGCATTGTGGCGGAGTTGCCGCGAACCATCGCGCAGTTCTTCACCCTTGGCCAAAATGGATCCCTCTCCGGTTTTCTCATCTTGTTCATTGTGTTGCTGCTATTGGGCACGCTGGTGGTGATTGTATTCTTTGAGCGCGCCCTGCGCCGCTTGATTGTGCAGTATCCCAAGCGCCAACAGGGCAATCGCATGTTTGGCGGGGAAACCTCTCACTTGCCGTTGAAACTGAACACCGCAGGGGTGATCCCGGCTATTTTTGCCTCGTCGATCTTGTTGCTGCCCGTAACGATTTTGAGTTTTCAGGCCGGGGCCGGCGGGGGCCCTGAGTGGCTTTCTACCGTGACGGCTTTCCTTGGGCGGGGGCAACCGCTTTACCTGGCAATCTATGGCGCCGGCATCATTTTCTTTGCGTTTTTCTATACGGCGATTGTGTTCAACCCGGAAGAAACCGCTGACAACCTCAAGAAATATGGCGGGTTTATTCCTGGCATTCGTCCCGGTAAACGCACCGCAGAGTATATCGACTATGTGCTCACCCGACTGACTGCTGTGGGTGCAATCTATCTTGCGGTGGTGTGCCTCATCCCGGAGTTTATTTTCGGGGCCTATAACATCCAGTTGGTATTCGGCGGCACGTCGCTTCTGATTGTGGTGACCGTGACGATGGATACGGTGGCGCAAATACAAAGCCACCTGCTTGCCCACCAGTATGAGGGTTTGATTAAGAAGGCGAAGCTCCGTGGAGCGCGTCGATGAATGTAATTTTGTTCGGGCCGCCTGCTGCCGGGAAAGGCACGCAAGCAAGACTGCTTGTGGAAAAGCATGGCATGAGACAGCTCTCAACCGGGGATATGCTGCGCGCAGCGCGGGCGTCCGGGTCGGAGCTGGGTCAAAAAGTGGCCGGGATTATGGATCGCGGAGATTTGGTCTCAGATGAGATCGTCATCGCCCTGATCGAAGAGAAGATTGAGACGTGTGGCGCTGACAAGAGCTACATCTTCGATGGGTTTCCAAGGACGGTCGCCCAGGCTGAAGCGCTCGATGCGTTGATGGATAAGCATGCCACTCGCGTTGATGCGGTGGTTCGTCTGGAAGTGGACGAGGAAAAGGTAATTGCCCGGATTGGCAAGCGGTTCTCCGAAGAAGGCCGCGCCGATGATAATCCGGAGAGTTTCAAAGTCCGGTTGGACCGGTACTTTGCAGATACGGCACCTTTGCTGCCCTATTATGAGGGGCAGGAACGGCTGCACAAGGTTGATGGGATGAAAACCATTGAAGAAGTGGCTGCTCAGATCGATGAAGTTCTGAGTGGATTGGAAGGCTAGAAAAGAAGCTGATTTGCGCGGTTGACGGGGAAAATCGAGGGGCTATATTCCGCCCCTTCAAGCGAATCCCGTCAGCTTTCCCGCGCGAAAAGCGGAACTAAAGGAGTGGGTGCCCATGGCACGCATTGCAGGCGTCAACATACCGACGAACAAGCGCGTAAAAATCGCGCTGACATACATCCATGGTATCGGTGATACCAAGGCTCGCGAAATTTGCGACAAGGCCGGCATCGCTGATGAAAAGCGCGTGCAGGACTTGAGCGATGCAGAGGTCATTTTGATCCGCGAGACCATTGATGCCGATCACGTGGTGGAAGGTGATTTGCGCCGGGAAAATTCCATGAACGTGAAGCGTCTCATGGATCTTGGTTGCTATCGTGGATTGCGGCATCGCCGCGGGTTGCCGGTGCGTGGTCAGCGCACTCATACCAATGCGCGCACGCGCAAGGGTCCAGCGAAAGCAATCGCTGGCAAAAAGAAATAACGACGGACGAGTTAGAAGGTTACGAATATGGCTAAAACCCCGGCGCGTCCTCGTCGCAAGGAACGCAAGAACATCACAGCAGGCGTGGCGCATGTAAACGCTACGTTTAACAACACCATGGTGACGATCACCGATGCGCAAGGCAACGCCATCGCATGGTCATCGTCAGGCACCATGGGCTTTAAGGGCTCGCGGAAATCTACGCCCTATGCCGCACAAATGGCCGCAGAAGATGCTGGTCGCAAAGCGCAAGAACACGGCATGAAAACTCTGGAAGTAAATGTCGCGGGCCCTGGTTCAGGTCGCGAAAGCGCGCTGCGGGCGCTGCAAGCTGTGGGCTTTACAATCACGTCAATCCGCGACGTGACGCCCATTCCGCATAATGGTTGCCGGCCCCCAAAGCGTCGGCGCGTATAGATTTGGTATTCCGCGCGGGAAAGAACGCCGCGCAAAAAAAATGAAACGCTTTGGCCCTCGCTGCCTGTGGGGTCCGAAGCATTAACCGGTGAGGATTTGGACGTGATCCAGAAAAACTGGCAAGAATTGATCAAGCCGACGAAACTCGAGACAAAGCCGGGTCACGACCCTGCACGTCTGGGCATCGTCGTGGCAGAGCCCCTTGAGCGCGGCTTTGGCCTGACACTTGGTAATGCTCTGCGTCGCGTGTTGCTCAGCTCCCTGCAAGGAGCTTCCATTACCTCAGTGCAGATCGATGGTGTGTTGCATGAGTTCTCGTCCATCGCCGGTGTGCGCGAAGACGTGACGGACATTGTGCTGAACATCAAGCAGATCGCTTTGCGCCTTCATGCGGAAGAGCCCAAGCGCATCACGCTGAAAGCATCTGGCCCAGGCGTAGTGACTGCCGGGCAAATCACCGAGACGGCTGATGTGGAAATCCTCAACAAGGATCTCGTTATCTGCACCCTCGATGAAGGCGCTGACATCCACATGGAATTTACCGTTGATTCTGGTAAGGGCTATGTAGCGGCAGATCGCAACCGCCCTGAAGATGCACCTATCGGCCTTATTCCTGTGGATTCGCTCTACAGCCCAGTGAAGCGTGTGAGCTACAAAGTTGAAAACACCCGCGAGGGTCAAGTGCTCGACTATGACAAGCTGACGCTCGACATTGAAACCGATGGCACCATTTCGCCTGACGATTCTGTGGCCTATGCCGCGCGCATCCTTCAGGACCAGCTGCAGATCTTCGTGAATTTCGAAGAGCCTCAGCAGCGCGTCGAAGAAGAAACTCAGCCGGAGTTGGAATTCAATCCCGCGCTGCTCAAGAAAGTGGACGAGCTGGAACTTTCCGTGCGCTCCGCCAACTGCTTGAAGAACGACAATATTGTTTATATTGGCGACCTGATCCAAAAGACGGAATCCGAAATGCTGCGGACCCCGAACTTTGGTCGTAAGTCGCTGAATGAGATCAAGGAAGTGCTCGCCAACATGGGCCTTCACCTTGGAATGGAAGTGCCGAATTGGCCGCCGGAAAACATCGAAGACCTGGCCAAGCGGTTCGAAGATCAATACTGAACGGATCGCCGTTCTTTAAAGGAGTTGTGTCATGCGACACGGAAATTCAGGCCGGAAGCTGAACCGGACACACGAACACCGCAAAGCGTTGTTTGTGAACATGGCTGCGGCGCTGATTAAGCACGAGCAGATCAAGACGACTTTGCCCAAGGCAAAAGAGCTTAAGCCCTATGTGGACAAGCTCATCACCCTGGGCAAGCGCGGCACCATTCATGCGCGCCGTCAGGCTCAAGCCAAAATTGGCGATGCAGCCATGGTCTCCAAGCTGTTTGAAACCCTTGCGGGCCGCTACGAGGGTCGCTCAGGTGGTTATACCCGTGTCTTGCGCGCAGGCTTCCGTTTTGGCGATGCCGCTCCTATGGCGGTGATCGAATTTGTCGATCGCGACCCTGAGGCCAAAGGCCTGGACTCTGGTCCGGTTGAGATCAAAGAGACGATTGAGGAATAATTGGCCCAATAAGAAGGTTGAGAACTGGATAGGGGCGGCCTTCGGGCTGCCCTTTTTCTTTGGTCGTTCCTTAACCCTTGTTCATTTGGGGTCTGGCCATCAAATGCTATGATGGGCTCAGGTTTCCAGGCGGGGACGCGTAAGAAATGGATATGATTATGGACATTGTAAAAGAACCGTCGGCGCTGGCCTTTTGGCTTGGGCTTCTTGTGGTGGTGCTGGTTGCTGTGTGGCTTGCCGTTCCCAAGTCTGCCCGCGCACAAATTCGTGAGATGCCAGAAAGCCGCGCTGAGGTGCAGTTATCCTATGCACCTGTAGTGCGGAGTGTGGCCCCTGCGGTGGTGAATGTTTACTCCCGCCGCGTGGTGCGCGAGTTTACCTCGCCCTTTGCCAATGATCCTTTGTTTGAGCGTTTTTTCGGACTCGGTTTTCGGGGGCCCCAAGAGCGCCAATCCCAATCGCTGGGCTCAGGCGTTATTGTTTCATCAGATGGCATTATCGTGACCAACAATCACGTCATTGCTGGTGGTGAAGAAATCACCGTGGCGCTGGCTGATCGCCGTGAATATGACGCGGTGGTCATTCTTGCTGATGAACGTACAGACATTGCTGTGCTGCGTATTGATCCAGGCAATGAAGAATTGCCGGTGGTGCGTTTTCATAACTCCGACGAGCTGCAAGTGGGCGATCTTGTACTGGCGCTGGGCAATCCGTTTGGTGTGGGGCAGACCGTCACCAGCGGCATTGTCTCTGCCTTGGCGCGCACCCAAGTGGGTGTGTCAGATTATCAGTTCTTTATCCAGACCGATGCGGCCATCAACCCCGGCAATTCCGGCGGTGCCCTCGTTACCCTTGATGGGGGGCTGGTGGGTATCAACACGGCAATCTTTTCGCGCTCTGGGGGTTCCATCGGCATTGGCTTTGCCATTCCCGCCAACATGGTACGGCTGGTGGTGGAAAGCGCCATTGAAGGCACCCCCATTGTGCGCCCCTGGATCGGCGTTTCCACTCAGCCTGTGACATCTGATCTCGCGGAAGGCCTGAACTTGGACCGTCCTGCCGGCGCGCTTATCAATCAGATTTTTGATGACGGGCCCGCCGCGCGCGGCGGGCTTCAAATCGGCGATGTCATTTTGAAATTCGCAGGCTTTGATATTGTTGACCCCAGCGGCTTGCGATATCGCATTGGCACGCAGCGCCCGGGCTCAAGCGTGGAGATCGAATTTCTCCGCGAGGGGCGCACCCGCACGGTTGAGCTTGAATTGGCCGAGCCGCCAGAAGATCCGCCGCGCTCGATCACGCAAATGGCCGGGCGCAATCCCTTCGAGGGTGCGACAGTGGCAAACCTCTCGCCCGCCTTTAACGAGGAAAACGGTATCGACTCGATGCTCGCAGGTGTCGTCATCATTGGCATGCAGCGCGGCACTACTGCATGGCGTTTACGTCTACAAGCGGGCGACATTGTCCGCGAAGTAAACGGCACACCGATCACCTATGTTGAGGACTTGGAGCGTGCCACATCAAGGCAGCAGGGCCGTTGGGACGTTACGTATGAACGCCAGGGGCAGACTTTTAGTTTTTCAGTCAGAGGATAGCGATCAAGGTGAGTTCCCTTTTCGAAGCGGCGGGTATGGACGAGGGTGCCCCGCGCCCCCTTGCGGACAAGCTGCGCCCAACCGAGCTTGAACACGTGGTGGGGCAGGATCATCTGCTGGCGACCGGCGCACCGCTTGAGCGAATGATCTCCGGCGGCAGGCTTTCATCCATCATCTTCTGGGGCCCGCCGGGCACAGGCAAGACCACCATCGCGCGGCTGTTGGCGGGGCATGCGGGGTTTGCGTTTGAGCAGATCTCCGCGATTTTTTCCGGTGTGGCAGACTTGCGCAAAGTGTTTGAGACCGCCAAGGCGCGGCGTATGGCGGGGCAGGGCACCTTGTTGTTTGTGGACGAAATCCACCGCTTTAATCGCGCGCAACAGGACTCGTTTTTGCCCATCATGGAAGACGGCACAATCATTCTGGTTGGTGCCACCACAGAGAACCCTTCATTTGAACTCAACCCCGCGGTGCTTTCTCGCGCGCAGGTGATGGTGCTGAACCGTCTTGATGATGACGCATTGGAAAAACTGCTTGTCCGCGCGGAGGGCTTTTTTGACAAACGCTTGCCGCTTACCGATGATGCGCGGGTGACGTTGAAAGCCATGGCCGATGGCGACGGGCGGTTTGTGCTCACCTTGGCAGAAGAACTTCTTGCGCTGGGTATTGATGCGTCGCTCGATCCCAAGGCGCTCACAGAAGCCGTGCAGCGCCGCGCGCCAATCTATGACAAGGCGCAAGAGGGCCATTACAATCTCATCTCCGCGCTGCATAAATGCGTGCGCGGTTCAGACCCGGACGCGGCGCTCTATTATCTGGCGCGCATGCTGACGGCCGGGGAAGACCCGCTCTATATTACCCGCCGCCTTGTGCGCATGGCGTATGAGGATGTTGGCCTTGCTGACCCGGCTGCGGCGCAACAGGCGCTTTTGGCGAAAGATGCCTATGACTTTCTTGGCAGCCCTGAAGGGGAGCTGGCGCTTGCGCAAGCGACTATCTATCTCGCCACCGCGCCTAAATCCAATGCAGCCTATGTGGCCATGAAGGCGGCGCAAAAATCGGCCAAGGAGACAGGCTCGCTGCAGCCGCCCAAGCATATTCTCAATGCCCCCACCAGGCTTATGAAGGACCTTGGTTACGGCGCGGAGTACCAATATGACCAAGACAGCCCGGAAGGCTTTTCCGGCCAGAACTACTTCCCAGAGGAAATAGCGGCTGAGGTGGGTGATCGCCCGCAATTCTATGCCCCCGTTGAGCGCGGATTTGAGCGGGAAATCGCCAAGCGCCTCGCCTATTGGGCCAAGCTGCGGGGGCGCAATGCGGGCCTTGTAGATGACGACGAGGGTCAATAGCTTCCCGCTCATGTCATTCCAATTTACCCACCTTCTCCCCGTTGCCCTCGGCGGCGCTCTTGGAGCCTCGGCCCGCTACGGTGTGGCAGCGATAATGCTGCGCGCCATGGGCGTTGGCTTTCCCTGGGGCACGCTCATCGTGAATGTGGCGGGGGGTTTTGCCATGGGACTTTTGGTGGAAGCGTTAGCGCTTAGGTTTTCCATTTCGCCGGAGTTGCGCTTGTTATTGGTCACTGGGTTCCTCGGCGGCTTTACAACGTTCTCCGCATTTTCCCTTGAGACTGCCAACATGATTGAACGCAACGCGTTTGGCCCGGCGCTGGGTTATGTGCTTGCGTCGGTAATCCTTTCGGTGGGCGCTCTCTTTGCCGGGTTGATGCTCGGACGGGCGATCTGGTCATGAGCGGTGTGCAGCAAATCGAAGTGAAAGAACGCGACGACGGCATTCGCTTGGATCGTTGGTTTCATCGTCACTTCCCCCATGTGAACCATGGGCGATTGGAAAAACTTCTGCGCAAAGGTCAAATCCGTGTGGATGGCGGACGCATCAAAGCCAGCCACCGCCTTGAAGCCGGGCAGCTCATCCGTGTGCCGCCGTTGGACGAAAAGGAATTGTCGCAAAAGCCGCGCGCCAAAATCTCCGATGAAGATCGAGAATTTATCCGCTCGCTAGTGATCTATGAAGATGAGCGTTTGGTTGCCATCAACAAGCCCAGTGGGTTGGCAAGCCAAGGGGGACCGAAGATCGTGCGCCATGTGGATGGTTTGCTGGAAGGCTTGCGCAGCGAGGATGGCCAGAAGCTCCACTTGGTGCATCGCCTTGATAAAGACACCAGCGGGGTGATGATCCTTGCCCGCGGCGCGAACAATGCCTCGGCGCTGGCCAAGGTGTGGCGCAGTCGCGACGTTGAAAAAATCTATTGGTGCCTCACCATGGGGGTGCCCCATCCTCCACAAGGCACGATTGATCTGCCGCTGGCCAAACGCATGGGTGGTCTCGGCGGCGAGCAAATGGTGGCAGCCAAAGCAAAAGACCCCGACGCCCAAAGCGCCATTAGCCACTACAAGGTTATGGAAGCTGCGGCGAAGACGGCCGCCTGGGTCGCGGTCATGCCCATTACCGGGCGCACGCACCAAATTCGCGCACATATGGCGGCATTGGAAACGCCTATTGTTGGTGACAAAAAATATGGCGGCAAGGAAGCCTTTCTAACCGGAAACATCTCCAAGAAGATGCACCTGCATGCGCGGCAAATTACGCTGCCAGTGGGGAACGGGCGCACGCAGACTTTTGTGGCGCCCTTGTCTGGGCACATGCAGAAGGACTGGGCCTTCTTTCACTTCAATGCCAATGAACACGAGGATCCGTTTGAGGATCTGTCCCGGTGAGTGATCCGCTTACGCTTGTAATCTTTGATCTCGACGGCACACTTGTGGATAGCCTTGATGGTATTCATGCCTGCATGACGCGCACTCTGGAACGCCATGGCATGCCACCATTGGATCGCGACATCGTGCGTGGCGGCATTGGGCTTTCCCTCGAAGGGGCGTGGGCGCAGTTACTACCAGACGCAAGCCCCGCCGATGTGGCCGCATTGACCGACACTTATAAACAATTGTTTCTCGCCAATCGCGCGGCAGGACATGATCGCGACGCCCTGTTTCCCGATGCAAAAGCGGTGTTAACGGCGTTGGATGGCAAAGGTCACTTGTTGGCCATCGCCACCAACAAAGGTCGCCCCGGCGTGGAGCACGTGCTTAATCTCCATGGCCTTGATGGTCAATTTATTGCCATCAGATCGGCCCATGATGGTCCCACAAAGCCGCACCCTGATGCGGTTCACGATATCTTGCGTGCCACCGGGGCGGAAGCGCGTCATACGGTATTTGTCGGCGACACAGAAACCGACATGCTGACCGCCAAGAACGCAAATGTTGCAGCATTGGGGGTTGGTTGGGGCTACCATGAGCCACAAATGCTTCTTAATGCGGGAGCAAAAGCAATTGCGCCGGAGTTCGCGGCGTTGCCAGATTTGATTGACGAGGTATTGGCGCTTTGAGTAACCCAACTATCCGAGACACTGGCGGCAGCGTATTACGTCGGTTGATATCAGCTTTAATATTTCTGTTTCTAGCCGTTGTGCTTTTTCTGGGCTGGGCGCAGGGGCGTGATTTTTCCTGGGCTTTGCGCGCCGAAGCAGAAACGCGCGGGCAAGCACTTTTGGGGCGGCCGGTCACAATTGAAGGCGCGATCGGATTTGAGTGGCGCATCAATGAAATATGGGTCTTCGCCGATGATGTACGCACCGACGAGCCGCAGGGGGAAGCAACACTTGGGGCAGCCCTAACGGCCGAGCGCGCCGGGGCGACATTAGGGCTCTGGAAATTATTGCAAGGTCGGGTGGAATTGCGCGGTGTCGGCATCCGCAACGCGGAAGTTATTCTTCCCGTTAGCGAAGCCGCGGGCATTGAGAATCAAACCGTTATTGCCGAAGCGATCGATCAACGGGCCGATCGCATCTTGGGGATGCTGGAGCGCTTGCGTGAAGTTGACATTGATAATCTGCACCTCATTCGCGAGCGGGTGGGCGAAGATAATCAAGTCTTCGACATTGACCATCTTGTGCTTGTGCCCGAGGGCGAAGGGTTGCGGGCCGCGTTTGTCGGGGAGGCGCAAGGCTCGGTGGTGGACGTTTCCGGCCATCTGCACAATTTGGCGAGCTTTCTGCGCCAGGACAGCAGCGCCATATCGGGTACGGCGAGGGTCGGCCAAAACACGATGGATATTTCGGGGACTCTGACCAGCGTATGGCCGGTGGTTGGGGATCTTAACTTTGAAGGCGTGGCGGGAGATGTCTCACATCTCAGCGCCATCGCAGGGTTTGATGTACCCGGCGCGGGTACAGCAACGCTTGTCGGTTCTGTCCGCCTTACGGCTGGGCGCGGCGATATTGTCATCGATGCTTTGGAAATTGAGCGCAATGAACCCGCAGAGGATGCAAACTTGATTGTATTGGGTCCCTTGAGCGGTGCTATCTCTGTTTATCGTCGTGATGGGATCATCCGTGCTGAGGGTGAGATCACCATGGCGCACCTTGACACAGGCCTGCTGCGCAGCGCGGTGCCTTCAGAAGACGTGGTCGACACGGAAAGCAATGCTGCTCATGGTGCGCGCCGTAGTTTGTTGGACGTTGCTGTGCCCATGGAACGTTTTGATCGTGCCGCGGGCCAGGTCACACTTCATATTGACGAACTACAGCATCGTGGCCTTACGTTTGCGGATGTAGATTTACCGATCACAGCTGAGGCCGGCACGCTCAGCCTGGATGGGGCTTCGGCTACTTATCGCGGCGCCCCTCTTGAGCTTTCTCTCAATGCCAATGCCCATGATGAAACTGTTCGCCTAAGCGCTCAGGTGCGCGATTTTGATTTGGGGGCGTTGCTCGAAGATATAGGTCGTCGCCCCATTATTGTGGCGCCAACACATTTGGCCGTCGACGGCGTTGGCACAGGGCGCACCGTTCGCGATGTGATGGCGACATTTACCGGGCAATCAAACGTTTCCCTTGGCGAGGGTTCCCTGGGGCAGGGCGGAATTGATTTTCTCGCTGCTGATTTACTGACGGCATTCTTCGCTGGCAATGAACAGGGGCGTACACCGCTTCGCTGTATGGTCAGCCGCATCGACTTTGAAGACGGCGTTGGGCGTTCGCAGGCGCTTTTGCTCGACACCAACTTGATCACCATCACGGGCCGAGGGCGCGTGTTCCTGGGAGAGAACCGTATCGACTTTCATTTATCGCCGCGCCCCAAGAATCCCACACTTCTAAATCTTGCTGCGGACTACAATGTGGACGGTGAAATTCTCAGCCCAAGCATTTCGCCGGACACGGGCGATCTGATCCGCGGGGTCGCGACCTCTATCGGTGGGCTTGCCCTTACTGGCGGTACCGCCGCATTACTGCCCTTGCTCAACATGGGCGATGACGTTGAAAATGCCTGCCTTGAGGCGCTGGCGGGGGAAGCTCCGGTTATTCTTCCTAGCGATGAGGCCGCCAATGATGCGGGGGCTACTGAGGAGTTAGCGGAGCCTGCAGGGGAATGAAGCGTTTCTACAAAGATGTCGCACTGAAACCCGCTGCTGCGGGAGTTTCTTCACTGCGGCTCGACGGACGGCCCGTGAAAACGCCGTCGGGCCGCGTTCTGGAACTCCCCGTTGGTGGGTTTGCCGACGCGGTGGCTGATGAATGGCGTGCGCAGGAGGGCGACATTGATCCCGGCACCATGCCGTTCACTCGATTGGCGAACACGGTTCTGGACGGCATTGCCGAGCGTAAAGATGAGGTTGTCGCGTCACTGACCGCATATGCGCAAACTGATTTACTTTGCTATGGGGCAGAGACCCCGCAGGCGCTGGTCGAAATGCAGGTAACGACTTGGCAACCCATCTTGGAACGTGTCAGCACAATTCTTGGTGCTCCGATTGCCACGACCAGTGGAATAGCGGCGATAACACAGGACGCGCGTTTGCTAGAGCAGCTGAGATCGGACCTCGATGGCCTTGAGGGCTTTGCCCTCGCGGCCTTCCATGAAATGACCACTTTGACTGGATCTGTGCTTCTCGCACTTGCCGTCTTGCATGGCGTTGTGGATGAGGTGCAGGCCTGGAATGCCGCTCATGTGGACGAAAAATTCCAACAGCAGCAATGGGGCGTCGATGACGAAGCCCAAGCCCTTCATGAGATCAAGCAGGCTTCGTTCCGTTCTGCGGTCCGGGCGCTCCGTTTGCTCGGAGCAATCACCTAAGTCTCTGATATTGCTTCTCAAACTCTGGCGTGCCCGCAATTGCGCATGGCTCCCTCGGGTGCTATCAGAAGTGGTCCCGCTCAGGGACTTTGGCGTGCCTTGGGGAGACATATGAAAGAAATTCTCGATCAGCTTGAAGATCGTCGCGCGCGGGCCCGGCTGGGCGGGGGGCAGAAGCGGATCGATGCTCAGCACAAGCGCGGCAAGCTCACCGCTCGCGAGCGCATTGAAGTGTTGCTGGATGAAGGCAGCTTCGAAGAATTCGACATGTTTGTGGAGCACCGCGCCACCGAATTCGGCATGGAAAGTCAAAAAATCCCCGGCGATGGTGTCGTCACCGGGTGGGGCACCATCAACGGTCGCAAGGTATTTTTGTTCAGTCAGGACTTCACCGTGTTTGGCGGCTCCCTTTCTGAGACCCACGCCAAGAAAATATCCAAGATCATGGATATGGCCATGAAGGTGGGCGCGCCTGTGATCGGGCTGAACGATTCCGGCGGCGCGCGCATTCAGGAAGGGGTCGATAGCCTCGCCGGTTATGCGGACGTGTTTACGCGCAACGTGTTGGCATCTGGCGTGATCCCGCAAATCAGCGTGATCATGGGGCCGTGCGCTGGCGGGGCGGTTTATTCCCCCGCTATGACCGACTTCATCTTTATGGTGAAGGACACCAGCTACATGTTTGTGACCGGTCCGGACGTGGTCAAAACCGTGACCGGGGAAGTTGTCACGGCGGAAGATCTGGGCGGAGCAAAAACCCACACCTCCAAAAGCTCTGTTGCGGATAAGGCCTTTGAGAATGATGTGGAAACCTTGCTGCAAATGCGGCGCTTCTACGATTTCCTTCCTCTCAACAACAAGGAACTCCCCCCGCAACGCCCAAGTTTCGATGAACCAGACAGGGTGGAGATGAGCCTTGATACTTTGGTACCGGACAATCCCAACAAGCCCTATGACATGCACGAGCTCATCGAAAAGCTGGTGGATGAGGGGGACTTCTTTGAAATCCAGCCGGACTTTGCCAAGAACATCATTGTTGGGTTTGGACGCATTGAAGGGGCAAGCGTGGGCGTTGTTGCCAACCAACCCATGGTGCTGGCGGGATGTCTGGACATTGCCGCCAGTCGGAAAGCGGCGCGATTTGTACGCTTTTGTGACTGCTTCAATATTCCCATTGTGACGCTGGTGGATGTGCCAGGCTTTTTGCCTGGTACGGCGCAGGAATATGGTGGTCTTATCAAACAAGGGGCAAAGCTCTTGTTTGCGTATACCGAAGCGACCGTACCCAAAGTAACTGTCATAACCCGCAAAGCCTATGGCGGGGCCTATGATGTGATGTCCTCAAAGCATATTCGCGGTGACGTCAACTACGCTTGGCCACGGGCTGAAATTGCGGTGATGGGAGCCAAAGGCGCGGTGGAAATTATCTTCCGCAAAGACATTGGCGATGACGAGAAGATCGCATCGCATACGAAGGACTATGAGGACCGCTTTGCCAATCCCTTCATCGCGGCTCAACGCGGCTTTATTGACGAGGTTATTTTGCCCCACAATACGCGTGTGCGCGTGGCGCGGGCATTGAGCATGTTAAAAGACAAAGCAGTTGAAAACCCGTGGAAGAAACATGACAACATTCCGCTATAGAATTTATGTGGCGATTGTCGCGTCCTTTGCATTTGTTTCGACATGTGCCGCGCAAGAGAATCCCTACGAACTATTCAATGGTGATGTTGTTTACAACATTCAGATTGGCGGCTTCAGTGGGTTTGGTATGGGGGATGGCCTTCTTTTGCGTGCGGAATTGTCAGAATACCCGACGGACCCGCAACAATACGTTCCGTTGGCGGACAGATTGTTCGAGGAGGTTTTTCTGATCTCACTTGCGAATTCAGACGTTACAGTGGCACAGATATGGTTGTCAGAGTATCCTACGGGCGACACGGGTACTGCTGAAAATATTGTCTATGAGCTAGGTGACGACGGAATTTGGCGTAAGACAAATCACTTGAACATTGAGACCGAGGAAAGTTCTTTCGGTTCGATGCAATTCGTACAACTCTCAACCTTGTCCAACGATGATGTTGTGATCTACTACCCGCCGAATGTTGGACACATCTCCAATGGAGATTTCGATGCTATTGTTGTACGGATGGAGCCGCCAGCCGGCGTAATCGGAAACCCAAATCGTATGCGTGAACTGCTGCAAGCATTTTGGATGGAGATTGGGAGATTTAGCGAAGCATATAATCCAATCGCAGAGGGTGGGCCAAGTGTTGTGCTCTTTCTTTTGGCAGAGAATCTTCCTGAGCATCGACATGAACAAGTGTCGTGGACCACTGCAAACATTCGGTTGGTTGATTAGTGTGTGAAGCACAGGACGGAATTCGTGGAAAAAACACGACAACATTCCCATGTGAGGGCGTAATGCATTTAGCTCGTTCAGCATTTGTATTGATATTGACGTTGTTCCTTGCCGGGGCCGCGCTAGCGCAGCCCGTTGAGCGCACCCTGTTTGACGGCCACAGGGTTACCAATCTGGGGTTCAGTAATTATACCGACCCAGCTTCAAGTGAACCGGGCCGGGTTTTGCATGTCACTGTTCCGGAATTGTCTGCCGATCCCGCCGTGTTTGTGCCCCTTGCGGACCGCCTGTTTGAAGAGATGTTTCAGGCCGAGCTGGTTGATTCCGATTTGCGCCATGCATTTGTCATCCAGTGGCGCCTTGAGCCTGATGACCCGACTGCACGGCGGTATGGTGAAGATGTCTACTATGCGCGCCGGGAAGATGGCTCCTGGCAGCGAACGACCTATCTTGAGTACCGTACCGGCCCCAGTTCATATGGCCGCCTCGAAGCGGCTACGACACACCGTATTGGCGACTATGACGTTGAATTGCTCCCGCCTCGGCGCGGCTTCTCATTTCAATATAATGAAGACGTGCTGCTGATCCGGTGCGCTCTTGCTATTGATCTGGATGATGTGGATGCGCTGGGTGCCTTTGTGCTCGCATTTCTTGAGTGGCAGCGTTCAAACGAAACGCTGCACCAAGCCATTACCGACAATGCGGAAATTGGTCTGGTTATCAGCATGTCGAATGCTTTGCCCAACAGCCGGTTTGATTTTCAGCGTTTTCAAACCTTTCTGGTGCCTGGTGAGCCGGCCGAATAGATGGGGAGTGGTTTTGATATGAACAATTGGCAAGCCAGGGTAATTACCAGCATTACGATTTTGGTCGCATTGCTGGCCTTGCCGTCTTGGGTTGCGGCGGAAGAAATTACTTTTGCTGACGGCAATACCTATGATGTGCGTGCAAGCGGTGTTTATGAAGACGACGCTGCCAATGCATATGTTGGCTTGTCAATTTTTTGGGATCTGGAGCTGCGTGACGAGGCAAGTCTTGTTTATGCCGCGGATCATTTATTTGAACTCGCGGTTATGAGCCAGGCTCAAGGCGCGGGGATCGAATTGGCTGTGGTGCAGATTTATGATCGCGCTCCCAGTGATCGCCCGACCCGGCTTATTGAGGCGCATTACGGCAAAACCTCATTTAACCAATGGATCCGGCTCAATTTGGAAGATTACCTGATCGCGCCGTCTGAAATATTCCCGGCAGAGCCGGTACAAACCGTCGGGCTCCCAAGTGGCCTGCGTGTGGCGTTGGAGCCTGTGGCTACTATCTTTCCCGGCACCGACAGGGAACGCACCGTTGTGCATATGGTCTCCCCGGATGTACCAGAGGACTTCAGTAACTCCGCGCTTGTGATGGCCGAAATGTGGGATGTGGCATTGCGGACCAACCCCTATTTTGATGATGTGACGGACGTGACATTGGTGGTGTATCGCAACCCGCAGCGTAATCGGTTTCATTTGCGTACCGGATTTTCTATCAATTTGAACCGCCACCCGCTCTATGCCTGGGACACCTTTGTGGCGCAGTTGGAACAAACCCGCGCGCTGCTCGGGGACGAGTGATGTTTCCGTTATATTTGGCCGCGGCATTTTACCTCCGGGATTTGGGATAAAAGCATGTTCAAGAAAATTCTGATCGCCAATCGCGGAGAAATTGCTGTGCGGGTGATAAAGACCTGCCAACGCATGGGGATCAAAACCGTGGCGGTCTATTCCGATGCGGATGCGGACGCGGTGTTTGCCCTCATGGCAGACGAGCGTGTGCACATTGGCACCTCGCCGGCGGCTGAAAGCTATTTGGTTGTGGACAAGATACTGGATGCCATTGCGTCCACCGGTGCGGATGCGGTGCATCCGGGCTATGGCTTTTTGTCTGAAAACGCGAGCTTTGCGAAAATCTTGACTGAGCGCGGCGTCGCCTTTGTTGGCCCTAATCCCCACGCCATAGAAGCCATGGGGGACAAGATTACCTCAAAAAAATTGGCGGCGGATGCAGGGGTTTCCACCGTGCCCGGGTATATGGGGATTATTGAGGACCCCAAGGCCGCAGTTGCCATCGCCGAAGACATTGGCTTTCCCGTAATGCTGAAAGCAACCGCGGGCGGCGGCGGCAAGGGCATGCGCATTGCGCGTTCCGCTGATGAGGTGGAGCAGGGCATTATCAGCGCGCAGAATGAGGCGCGCTCGTCCTTTGGTGATGACCGTGTTTTTATTGAAAAATATATCGTCAATCCGCGCCACATCGAAATTCAGGTGTTGGGGGATCAGCACGGCAATGTCATTCACTTAAATGAGCGCGAGTGCTCCATTCAACGGCGCCATCAGAAGGTCATCGAAGAAGCGCCGAGTTCGTTTCTGGATGAGAAGACGCGTAAAGCCATGGGCAAGCAGGCCATCGCCTTGTCCCAGGTGGTGAATTACGACAGCGCCGGGACCGTCGAATTTATTGTGGATCAGGATCGCAACTTCTATTTTCTGGAAATGAATACGCGGCTTCAAGTGGAGCATCCGGTAACGGAGTTGATTACCGGGGTTGATCTGGTGGAGCAGATGATCCGCTCTGCAACGGGGGAGAAGCTTTCCCTCGCGCAAAAAGATATCGGCATTTCCGGCTGGGCCATGGAAGCGCGGATCTATGCTGAAGACCCCTATCGCAATTTCCTGCCGTCCATTGGGCGCTTGCGCCGCTATGTGCCACCGCCAGAAGGGCTCGGCGAAGATGACACCAGCGTGCGCAATGATACAGGCGTGACGGAAGGTTCGGAAATTTCGCTTTATTATGATCCGATGATCGCCAAGCTCTGCACTCATGGGCCGGATCGCGGCTCGGCCATGGCACGCATGGCCGATGCCCTAGATGAATTTCATGTCTCGGGTATTCAGCACAACATACCCTTCCTTGCAGCTGTGATGCGCCATGAGCGATTCCAGTCCGGTGACATTTCCACCAATTTCATCGCCGATGAATATCCTGATGGTTTTCGCGGGTCCGAATTACGTCCTGCTGATTTTATTGCTTTTGTGGCCGTGGCAGCCCTTGCCCATACGCGGGTGACGGAACGCGACCGGCTTATTGATGGGCAAATGTCGTATGACATTGCCGACATAGATGGCGACTGGGTATTTATGTTGGGTCTGACGCCGGTGCCCATTCGTATTGAGGATGAAGGTGAGCAAGTCACAGTCGTGGTTCGGGAAGGCGATCATCCGGTGCCGCCGGGGCCAATTGATTTTATTGGCGACTGGATGCCGGGGGAGCCGGTTTTCCATGGCGAGATCAATGGCCGCTTTGTCGCCGCGCAAGTAGTTGCAACCGGGATTGGGTGGGAGATTACTCACGCGGGCCGGACATTACCTATTCACGTTATTCGTCCGCCGGTGGCAGCGCTGATGGTTCATATGCCGCGTAAGATAAAAGGCGCTAGCGACAAGGAACTCAAGTGTCCCATGCCCGGAGTGATCATCTCCATTGATGTGATAGAGGGCCAAGAGATTGATATTGGAGAGCGCCTGGCCGTGATCGAGGCCATGAAGATGGAAAACGTTCTGACCTCTGAGGTCAAAGGCAAAGTGAAAAAAGTCCATGCAAGCGCGGGCGATAGCCTGGCCGTTGATGACGTGATCGTCGAATTTGCTTAATCTCGCCGACCGCGACGGTGCCTTGTGAAGGGCAATATTCCGAATATTGACCCCAATACGGCGATGGCTGCGGACCCGTAAAGAATCCATTCCATGTATTGAAGCGCAAATGCCTCGCCGGCCTCTGCCCCGGCGCGCTGGGCTCCTTCCATGTCACCTCCGAAATCAGCTCCTGCCATTCCACCAACGATGGCACCGCCGATGATGTTAATGCCAAAAAATAAAATGAAAAACCAGCCGACGATACCCAAAAATTTCCGCACAACAATCATACTTTAGTCCCCCGTAATTATTGCGGTGGAGTATTGATGATATTCTCGGCAATCTCAACGTGATGAGCTGCGGTAGAAAAACTCAAGGGATTCAGGCGGTTTCATGCCGCGTAAAGGGCAGGGTACCAAAGGTAGAGCCAGCGATAGCCGCAAAAGCCAGGCAAAGTACAATTGCGGGGCCATATATAAGACCGGCCTGATAGAGCGCTGCGCTATTGAACACGGTCAAAGCAACGGTGGCGCAGAGCGCAAGAGTGACGAGGGCAACGGCGACAAAGCTAAAAAACCAGATCACGCTGCCGAAAAACTTGCGGGCGAACATCATGGGTCAATACTCCGTGGTCGTATTCGACTAAACTTTGACACAAAATGGGCCGGGCTCCAGCACCACTTGCCTTTCTGTTTAAGGAAGTATGAACCGCTCACATGGCGGCGTCCTGATGTGGGACTTAGGCGTGCCGCGTGACGTTAAAAAAGCAAATCTTGTTACCGTCCAAGTCACGAAAATAAGCGCCATAGAACCCTTGTCCGCGATCACCTGGCGCGCCTTCATCACTGCCGCCGAGCTCTATGGCTTTATTGTAAAGCACTTGCACCTGGTCTTGGCTTTCGCAAGGAAGGGCGAGCATATTGCCGTTGCCAGCGGTCTGCGCCTCGCCGTTGTAGGGTTTAACGATGGCGACTCTGGTATCGCCGCCTTTGCGCCCATAAAGATAGAATGTGGGCTCCATCGACAAAACGCGCCGAGCGCCCATTGCGCCAAACAGCGCGTCATAAAACTCCAGCGCTTTTTCCATATTGTTTGAGCCGAGGGTTGCGTAACCAAGCATGGTAAATTTCTCCGAGTCCGGTGTTGAAGTAATAATTATCCTGCTGCAACGGTAATCGACGGCGGCGCGAATTCAGCCCGAACCACAGGACCAAAGACATCCTGGTATGCAGCCAAAAGCGCCGAATCGACCTCCGCCATGGTAACAGGCAGGCCCAAGTCATTCAGGCTGGTGACCCCGTGCTGATTAATCCCGCAAGGCACGATGCCGTCGTAATGCGCAAGGTCAGGGTCGACATTTATGCTTATGCCGTGGAACGCGATTCCCTTGCGCACACGGATGCCAAGCGCCGCCACCTTGTCTTCGCGGGATCCCCGCTGGACCCAAACCCCGACGCGGCCCGCACGGCGTTCCCCTTTTACGTTGAAGGCGTCGAGGGTACGGATAATCCACTCCCCCAAGCCTTGTACGAAAAGCCGCACATCACTGCCGCGCGCGCGCAAGTCCAGCATGGTGTAGGCCACGCGCTGCCCGGGCCCGTGATAGGTGTACTGCCCGCCGCGCCCGGTCTTATAGACGGGAAAGCGGTCAGGCTGGGTCAGGTCAGCAGCATCCGCGCTGGTGCCGGCGGTATAAAGCGGCGGATGCTCCAAAAGCCAAACAAGCTCAGCCGCGTCGCCACTTGCCACATCTGCGGCGCGGGCTTCCATTGCGGCTATGGCGTCAGGGTAGGGGATGGGCGCGTCTGCAACGGCCCATTCAGTGGGACTTGCGCGCAGCAGCTTGGAAAAATTCGCTTCAGACACCCTTACGTCTCCTGCAGTGCTTTCGCGCCGAGCAGAGCTGCCGCGCCGATCAATGCGCCGCCACCAATGCGATTGAGCAAGGCCCGGCGGGGCCCCGCCAATCGTTTGGCGATCCAGGCAGCGCCACTGCCATAGGCGGAAAGAAAACATCCGTCGATAAAGATATAACTCACGGACAGGATCGCAAATTGGGGCCAGAACGCCACCTCAGGCGAAATAAATAGCGGAAACAGGGAAGCGAAAAATACCACGGCTTTGGGGTTCGCTGCTGAGGTCACAAACCCTTGCAGCCAAAATTGCATGAGCGGCTTTGGTTCCGCGTGACCATCTTCAATTGATTTGGCTTTGGATAGTATGAGGTTCAGCCCGAGCCAGATGAGATAAGCAACGCCAAGCCATTTCACAATCGTAAAAGCAATTTCTGACGCCGCCAATATGGCGGCCAACCCCAAACCCGCCGCCAGCATTTGCAATAGATTTGCCGAGAGATCCCCCGCAGCGGTGGCGAGCGAGCGGCGAAAACCATGGGATATGCTGTTCGTTAGCATCAACAGATGGCTCGGGCCGGGCGTGCTCATAAGCAACAAAACGGTCGCGATGTATGTGAGCCAGACGGCTAATGTCATAAGCGTGGCCTCATTCTTTGCCCAAGGCAGAGTTCTCCGATCCTAATCTAGTCATGCTGCGCAAAAGATCATACCACATGAAAAAAATGTAGTACAAAAGATTTCCCACTAATAACTTGAATAATCCAGTTATGGCGCTTAACTTTATGTGGAATCATCCATGAGGCGCCCTGTGTTCCCACTGGTTTTGGACCTATCGCGAGTGAATGTGGTGCTGGCCGGCAATGGCCCGGCGGCGGCGCGGCGTCTTGCGCAGATCAAAGCGGGTGGGGGGCAAGAGCTTCAGATCTATGCTGCTGCCCCGTGTGAAGCGCTGCAGGCCCTTGCTGGCGATGCTCTCATCTCGCACTGGCCCTCAGCCGAAGAGATTGCCCGCGCCGGCGTGTTGTTCCTGGCAGACCTTCCCCCGGCCGATGCGGATCGGCTCGCGGCTCTCGCCCGCGCCGCGGGCACCTTGGTCAACAGTGAGGACGACCGCCCCAATTCTGATATCCATGTGCCCGCCATGATCCGTCGTGGCGATTTGCTCCTGACGGTTTCCACCAGTGGCCAATCGCCTGGTCTTGCGCGTTATCTGCGCCAGCGCCTGGAGCTTGATTATGGGCCGGAGTGGGCAACCCGTCTTGAGCGCCTCGCAGCCTTGCGAGAGCAATGGAAGCAAGAGGGCGCCGCCATCCCGGAACTTGCCCGCCGCACCGATGCGTTTCTGGTGCAAGAGGGATTGCCGCTCTCATGACGGCGCTGCCCCTCAAAAATGGCCGGGTGCCAGGTCTCGCGCCCAAACCGCCAGAAGATGTGGGATTGCGTATCGCAGCCGACATTCCCCAAGGCACGCCAGCGCAAATCGCCAAGCTCGAAGAGCTTGAAGCTCTTTATCAGAGCCTTTCGGCGGACGAAATTTTGCGCCACGCCGTTGCTACCGGGTTTGCCGGGCAGATCGCTGTGACCTCCTCATTCGGTGCGGAATCTGTCGTTTTGCTCCATTTAATCGCGCAAGTGGATCCCACCGTGCCGGTACTCTTTCTCAATACCGGCAAGCTCTTTGGCGAGACATTGCGCTATCGTGATCGCTTGCAAGAAGTGTTGGGCTTGACCGATGTGCGCGCCATTGGTCCGCACCCTGATGATCTTAGGCAAGATGATCCCAAAGGCGTTCTTTGGACCAACTCCACCGATGCCTGCTGCCACATTCGCAAAGTCCTGCCCGTGCAACGCGCCATGAAGGGATTTGAGGCGCAAATCACAGGGCGCAAGCGCTTTCAGACCACGACCCGCACGGACATGCCGATGGTGGAATTGGCCGAGGGCAAATTCCGCATTAACCCCTTGGCGCGCTGGAGCCTTGCTGAGCTGAGCGCCTACATTGGGGCCCATGATCTACCGCAGCACCCTCTCGTGGCGGATGGCTATCTCTCCATTGGCTGTATGCCCTGCACCGACCGCACCCAAGACGGCTCTGACTATCGTTCCGGCCGCTGGGCGGGGGAAGACAAAGACGAGTGCGGCATTCACCATCCCATCGGCGGGCTTACCGATGGCGACGGGATTTGAGCGATTCAGTCCCAAAACGCCGCCCCTTCACAAGGGGAGCGGGGTTTGCTACACACCGCGACCTACCTCAGCCCTTCGGGCTACCTTCAGGCTTTGTGCGGCCGTGGCGGAACTGGTAGACGCGCAGCGTTGAGGTCGCTGTGGGGTAAAACCCGTGGAAGTTCGAGTCTTCTCGGCCGCACCAATTTTCGCCTCATGCCTTACGTGCGCGCCCCGAATCCATAGATAATAGAAGTGCCAAACGGTGGAAGCTGTCCGCCGTTTTTTGGCGTGCCGAATTTCTGTCCAATTTCTACTCACACGAAGAGGTACCCTTGTCGGACCAATCCGTTGATCCTGATGCCCCTAATGGCGAAGCCGAAGCGCTGGACGAGCACTTTTCGCTCTCGCGTGACTTCATTCGCCGTGTGTTGTCGGCATTGGAAGAGGGGCGGAACGAGGAGGTAAAGGCGCTCCTTAGCGATCTGCATGCCGCGGACTTTGCCGATCTTTTGGGCCAAGTCGGCAGTGGTGATTGCCGCCTTCTTTTGGAGTTAATGGGAACGGATCTTGATTCAGCGGTGCTCAGCGATCTTGATAAAGATGTCCGCGATGAGGTGTTGCAATATCTTGACCCCCAAATCGTCGCTCGGGCCGTCACGGAACTTGATTCTGATGACGCCACGTACTTGCTGGAGGATCTTAGCGAAGAAGAGCAGCGCGAAGTCCTCACCCAAGTGCCCGATCATGATCGCATTGCCGTGGAGATGGGTCTTCGGTATCCGGAACTTTCCGCCGGTCGCCTTATGCAGCGGGAGTTTATCACCATTCCGCCATTTTGGTCAGTGGGGGAAACCATTGATTACATGCGTGAGACCGATGACCTGCCCAATGAGTTCGTTGAGATATTCATCGTCGATCCCGGTCTGCACCCGATTGGTATAGTGGCGCTAAATCGTATCCTGCGATCAGGGCGATCAACAAAGATCGAAGACCTGATGGATGAGAAGCTGCAGGTTATTCCCGCTCATATGGCACAGGAAGAAGTTGCCTACGCCTTTGATCAATACCATCTCATGTCAGCCCCTGTAGTTGATGAAAGCGGCCGCATCGTCGGCATGATTACTATTGATGATATGGTCGATGTTATTCAAGACGAAGCGGAGGAGGATATCCTCAAGCTCGGCGGTGTGAGCGACGAGGAGGGCCTTTCAGACAACGTGTTCAGGACCACCTCGCGGCGGTTTTCCTGGCTTGCCGTCAATCTGGTTACCGCCATCGGGGCCTCGCTGGTCATTAGTTTTTTCGGCGAGGCCATCAGCCAATATGTCGCCCTGGCCATTTTGATGCCCATTGTGGCCAGTATGGGCGGCAATGCGGGCACTCAGACCCTCACTGTGGCGGTGAGGGCCATTGCCACCAAAGACCTGACGGCCACCAATGCAGCGCGGATCATCGTGCGCGAGGCCCTGGTTGGGGGGCTCAACGGCATCCTGTTTGCCATCGTTCTGGGGCTTTTGTGCGGGCTTTGGTTCCAGGATTTGATGCTGGCTCTGGTTATTGGAATTGCCATGATTGTGAATTTGCTTGCCGCCGGACTTGCGGGCATTCTGGTACCCTTGGGGCTTCAGCGGGCCGGGGCGGACCCCGCGCTGGCTTCAACGGTCTTTGTGACCACCGTGACGGACGTGGTAGGCTTTTTTGTCTTCCTTGGTTTGGCCACGATTATTTTGCTCGGCTGATATCGGAGCCATGAAATTGAAAAAACTTAGTATAATCCTTGGCGTGTTGGCGTTTGTCTGTGTGCCGTTCACTTTTGCCTTCGCGGGGGAGTGGCGTTCGCTCGATCCGTTGGACGAAGGGCGCTCTCAACTGCAGGCTGCCGCTATTGGCGGCGAGATTTTTGCAGCCGGGGGGTCAAGCCTATTGGGCCCCCGCAATGCGTTTGAAGTTTATGATGTCGAATACGACTACTGGCGCTCTTTGCCATCTATGCCGCAATCGGCAGAGCAGTTTGCCATGGTGGCCACCGGCGGTGAGATTTATCTTATCGGTGGGTTTGGGGAAGACGGCCGGGATGCGCCGCTGGTTAAAGTTCAAGTCTTTGTTCCCACCATATCCAGTTGGCGCAATGGCACAGACATGTTGTCACCGCGCGCGCGCCATGGGGCTGTTGCGGTTGATGGCAAAGTCTACGTTCTAGGTGGGATATCAGATGATGGCGAACTGACACCTGAAGTTGCCATGTTCGATATTGGCAACAATCGTTGGAGCGCGGACGTGGCGCACCTGCCTGTTCCGCGTAGTGATCTTTCAGTGGTTGCCCATGACGGATTGATTTATGCCATCGGCGGCCGTGGTGCCTCCGGAACGCCTACCGCCCGCGTTGATATCTACGACCCCGTTGCGAACACCTGGAGCCGCGGCCCTGATCTCCCTGCTCCGCGCGCAGCCCATGTGTCCGGTGTCATCAATAGTCAAATCCACATCTCGGGGGGCAGCGGCAGCGGGCAGTTTGAAACCTTGCAGGACCATTATGTCTATGCGCCTGAAGCAGGCGGCGGTTGGCAACGTGCTGAAGATCTGCCATCCCCCCGGCACAGCCTTGCATCCGTGGTGGTGGATGGGTTGTGGTATCTTCTGGGCGGCGGGGCCGGGGCCGGGGTCTTTGCCGAATTCACAGAGACAGATGTACTCGAAGTCTACGACCCGGCAGTCAACTAATTGGATAATAATAATAAGCGAGGACCGCCATCATGATCCCCAATGACCTGCCGGGGCTTGATTTCGATTTGGGCGAAACTGCGGACATGATCCGCGATACGGTGCGCAGTTTTACATCTGACAAGATTGCCCCCCGCGCCGCGGATATTGACACCAGCAATGAATTTCCCCGCGACCTCTGGCCGGCATTGGGCGAGCTAGGCCTCCACGGAATTACTGTAGAAGAAGAATACGGCGGGACGGGTCTTGGCTATCTTGAGCATTGTATCGCCATGGAAGAAATCAGCCGGGGATCGGCAGCGGTGGGGCTATCGTATGGCGCGCACTCGAACCTATGCGTCAATCAAATTCGCCGCTGCGGTAACGAGGAACAAAAGCAACAATATCTGCCCAAGTTAATTTCCGGCGAACACGTTGGCGCGCTTGCCATGTCGGAGCCCGGTGCAGGCTCCGATGTAGTCTCGATGAAACTCAAAGCCGAAAAACGTGGCGCCCGATTTGTGCTCAACGGCACCAAGATGTGGATTACCAACGGCCCTCATGCCGATGTTTTGGTGGTCTACGCCAAAACCGATCCAAGTGCGGGAACCAAAGGCATTACCGCGTTCCTGATTGAGAAGAGCATGAAGGGCTATAGTACAGCGCAGAAGCTCGACAAGATGGGCATGCGTGGTTCAGATACCTGCGAGCTCGTGTTTCAGGATTGTGAAGTGCCGGAAGAAAATGTCATTGGCGGTGTCGGCAATGGCGTCCGCGTTCTTATGAGCGGCCTTGATTATGAGCGGACCGTATTGGCGGCCGGGCCTCTTGGTATCATGCAGGCTTGTATGGACCTGGTTATGCCTTACGTCCATGAACGCAAGCAGTTCGGACAGCCCATTGGGACGTTTCAAATCATGCAGGCGAAGCTCGCTGATATGTATACACGAATGAATGCAAGCCGGGCCTATGTCTATGCCGTTGCGCGGGCCTGCGATCTGGGCCGTACTGCGCGCAAGGATGCGGCGGGCGCGATTCTTTATGCCGGCGAGACGGCGACCTACATGGCGCTTGAGGCCATCCAAGTGCTTGGCGGCAATGGCTATATCAATGATTACCCAGCGGCACGCCTGCTGCGCGATGCCAAGCTCTATGAGATCGGCGCGGGCACATCAGAAATTCGCCGCATGCTGATTGGTCGCGAACTGTTTGAAGAAACCGCTTAAAGGAAACGAAAATGTCCACTGACCCAATTGTCATCGTTGGGGCCGCCCGCACGGCCCTTGGCAGCTTCCAGGGGGAGCTTTCGGGTGTTTCCGCAACTGAGCTTGGATCTGCGGCGGTGAAGGCCGCTGTCGCAGGCGCAGGCATTTCTGGCAATGATGTGGATGAGGCCCTCATGGGATGCGTGTTGCCCGCCGCCCTGGGCCAAGCCCCGGCGCGTCAGGCGATCCTAGGGGCGGGTTTGCCGCAATCAGTGCCGTGCGCAACGGTGAACAAAGTTTGCGGCTCTGGCATGAAAACCGTGATGATGGCCCATGATCAAATCGCCCTCGGTGGCGCGGACGTCATGGTTGCAGGCGGCATGGAGAGTATGACCAATTCGCCCTACATGCTGCCTAAAGCGCGTGGTGGGTTTCGCCTCGGTCATGGCGAGGTCAAGGACCACATGTTTCTTGATGGCCTTGAAGACGCCTATGAGAACCGCCTTATGGGCACCTATGCGGAAGCCACAGCGCAGCATTACCAATTCACGCGAGAAGCGCAGGACGCTTTTGCCATCACTTCAACTGAACGCGCCCAGGCCGCCCAGGCAAGCGATGCCTTTGCGGACGAAATCGTGCCGGTGACAGTGAAGGGCCGCAAGGGCGAGACCATCGTGGTGGCAGACGAACAACCGCGATCGGCTGACACGTCAAAAATACCGAAATTACGTCCGGCATTCTCCAAGGATGGCACCGTGACCGCCGCCAATTCCAGTTCCATTTCTGATGGCGCCGCCGCCATGGTGCTTATGCGTGCCAGTGAGGCGGAAAAGCGCGGGCTGACCCCGCGCGCGCGCATCGTTGGTCATGCAAGTCATGCCCAAGAACCAGCCTGGTTCACCACAGCGCCCATTGGCGCACTGGAAAAACTCTTTGGTAAAACTGGGTGGTCGAAAGACGATGTGGATTTGTTTGAGATCAATGAAGCCTTCGCCGTTGTCACCATGGCGGCCATGAAAGACATGGGCCTTGATCATGACCGCGTGAATGTGAATGGCGGGGCTTGCGCCATTGGTCACCCCATCGGCGCTTCAGGTACACGTATCTTGGTGACGCTGCTCAACGCCCTTGAAAAGCGCGGGCTGGACAAAGGCGTGGCAAGCCTTTGCATCGGGGGTGGAGAAGCCACCGCCATGGCTATCGAACGCATGCACTAATTGTCGGAAACGACACCTTCGAATTTAATCGAAGGGATCGCCGTCTTTTTCGTCAGCCGCCACGGCGACGATCGCACCGCCAACGGTTACCAGTATCAGGAACCCAAGTAGGACCCACATGATATGTGTCCTCCTATCGTTGGTCCCAGCCCACTTCTATATTTAGTGTGGCATGTGGCGATGTTGAGGCGCAATCTGCCGATATTCATTGCGAATTTGCGCGCGATTATGTTTCATGCAGGCAACGATATTACCGGAGCACCCCTTAGCCATGACCGCAAGCATTAGCCGCCACTTCTCGCTTACTTATGGCGAGGCGCGAAAAAAGTTTCTCGACGCCGCAAAAGAAGCGGGCGCAAAGATTAGCCACCATCAAAACACCGATGCCAATGGCCCTCTGGGGGAGCCGCTCTATACCGATGTAGCGCGCCTCGGGGCGGCACCGGGCGCAGCGCGCGGGATGTTGTTCATTAATTCCGGCACTCACGGCATTGAAGGGTATTGCGGGTCCGGCTGTCAGGTGGCGGCCTTGCGGGAGGATATGTTCGTCAATCTGCCCACTGACGTGGCGGTGGTTCTAACACACGCGGTGAACCCCTATGGATTTTGTTGGGGGCGCCGCACCAATGAGGACAACATTGATCTTAATCGCAATTGCCTTGACCACGACGCGCAGCATCCTGACGACTCGAAATACAGTGAGATTCACCCCCTGCTTTGCCCCGCTGACTTGATGGACAAGAAAGCGGACTATGACGCAAAGATATTTGAGTGGATTGGCGTTCATGGCATGGACGCCTTTCAAGAGGCTGTATCGTCAGGGCAGTACTCCTATCCAGACGGCCTCTTTTATGGCGGCCGCGCGCCAGCGTGGTCCAGCGCCACTTGGCAGAATACCCTGGCCGCTCACAGCGCGGGTACCAAGAAGGCTGTGCTGGTTGACGTGCACACAGGCCTTGGCCCCAGCGGGATTGGCGAACTAATTGGCTGCGGTGATGCCGGACAAGTGGACAATGCTGGCAGCATTTGGGGGGCAGACGATGTCACAAGCCTTCATGCGGGCACATCAAGCTCAGCAGAGGTGCGCGGGGACATGACTTCGCTCTTTTTCGCCGCTGTGCCCGAGGCGTGGACGGCAGCGGTGGCGCTTGAGTACGGCACCCTCGAGCTCATCGAAGTTCTGGAAGGCTTGCGCCAGGAAAATTGGCTTCACCATCATGGCGACCGGGAGAGCGCGCTTGGCAAGGAGCTGGAGGCGAAATGTCGTGCGGCGTTCTACACGGAAACCGATGAGTGGAAGCAGATGATCTGGACCCGCGCGCATGAGGTGATTGGTAAAGCGCTCAGCACCATCGCGGCTTAAGTCGCTTGCCTTGCCCTGCGCAGTTTTCGCCATACCCGCCCGTCGATGATCATCAGCCCGGCCCCAATGACAACGGCACCGAGCAACATCTGAACCGTGACGGTTTCATCCAAGAACATGACGCCCAACCCAATGGCGCTTACCGGCGCAAGGATTGTGACCAGCAGCATGTTTGACGCGCCGACCGTGCGCAGCAGCTGAAAATAGAGCAGGTAAGCAAGCGCGGTACTGATCGACGCAAGGCCCACAATCGAAAGCATCGCGTTTGTGGTCCAGTGCGCCGCGATCGGATTGTCGTAAATAAGTACCACCGGCAACATCATGACCGATGCCGCCAGCAACATGGAGGCAGAAGCCACTGTGTTGGAGAGGTTGTGCAATCGTTTTCCAGCGATCCCGGCAATGGCGTAGCAAAGGGCTCCGGATACAGCTGCCAACTGCCATATGCTTGAAGGGTTGAGAGTAAGGACCGCCGCAGGTCCAATGAGAATTACCACACCACTCATGCCGAGGATGATGCCGATAATTTTCGGCCGCGTAATCTTTTCATCATGGGTAACAAAATGCGCCAGCAAAATTGTGAACAAGGGTGCCGCCGACATGAAGATCGATGTGAGCCCACCGGTGAGTTCGGTCTGCGCCCAGGTGATGAGGGAAAATGGCAGGGCGTTGTTGAAAAAGCCCATGAAGACGAGCAACCCCCAAACGGACCAAGACGTGGGGAAGCGCTCTCCACGGGCGAACGCCCAAACCGTCAGTATGAGGCCAGCGAGGGTGACACGTGCCCACACCACGCCGAGCACGCCGAGATCCTCCAGCGCCACTTCGATGAAGTAGAACGCCGTGCCAAAGACAAGCGCCAGCGCGCCGAGGAGGAGCCAATCTTTGTTCGTCACAGCCGCGCGCCGTTGGTTAGTGAGTCGTTTTTCATGACCCCAGGATAATCTCTGGGCAGGGGCGAAACGACCCGATATTTGCGCATGACTGCCCCTCGTTTTCGCCGAATCGCAACCTGTGCTAGGGGAGGGGCAGATAAATGCAGGAAACGCCCTATGTCGCAGCTTCGCTCAAATCTCGATACCAAGTCCGACGCCTATAAGGCCAACAAGGCGCACAATGATGCCCTGGTGGCGGAGTTGAAGGCGCGCATTGGCGCGGCGGGCCAAGGGGGCTCTGAGCGCTCCCGGGAGCGCCACCTCAAACGGGGGAAACTGCTGCCGCGAGATCGGGTGGGGCAGCTTATTGATCCGGGCTCGCCATTTTTGGAGTTCTCGCCATTGGCGGCCTATGACATGCACGGGGGCGACATTCACGGCGCGTCCATGATCTCCGGCATCGGCAGGGTCAATGGCACCGAATGTGTGGTGGTGTGCAATGACGCCACCATCAAAGGCGGCACCTATTATCCTGAGACCGTCAAGAAGCATTTGCGCGCGCAAGAGATCGCACGCGAAAACAATCTGCCGTGTATCTATCTGGTGGATTCTGGCGGCGCGAACCTGCCAAACCAAGCAGACATTTTCCCCGACCGCGAACATTTTGGGCGCATCTTTTACAATCAAGCCAATCTGTCGGCGGCGGGCATTCCGCAAATCGCTGCGGTGCTGGGCAGCTGCACAGCAGGCGGGGCCTATGTCCCTGCCATGTCTGATGAAACCGTCATCGTGCGCAACCAGGGCACCATATTCCTCGCAGGCCCGCCCTTGGTGAAAGCCGCCACGGGCGAGGTGGTAAGCGCTGAAGACTTGGGCGGCGGGGATGTCCACGCGAAAATCTCCGGCGTTGCCGATCATCTGGCGGAAGACGATGATCACGCGCTGGCACTGGTGCGGCAAATTGTGGGAACCCTCAACCGCAGCAAAGCGCCAAACCTGCGCATCGAAGACCCTGAAGACCCGCTCTATGACCCCAGCGAGCTTGCCGGGCTCATCCCCCCAACACTTTCCACACAATATGACGTGCGTGAAGTGATTGCGCGGCTGGTGGATGGCTCACGGTTGGATGAGTTCAAGAAAAATTATGGCACCACGGTCGTCACCGGCTTTGCGCACATTTGGGGCTACCCGGTCGGCATTGTCGCCAACAACGGCATTTTGTTTTCTGAGAGCGCGCAAAAGGTCGCGCACTTTGTTGAGCTTTGTTCGCAACGCAAAGTGCCGCTGGTGTTCCTGCAAAACATTTCCGGCTTCATGGTCGGGCAAAAATACGAAGCGGGGGGCATCGCCAAGGACGGCGCGAAAATGGTCACCGCTGTGGCCACCACGCAAGTGCCCAAGTTCACCGTCATCATCGGCGGCTCATTCGGGGCCGGGAACTACGGCATGTGCGGTCGCGCCTATGGTCCGCGCTTCTTGTATAGCTGGCCCAACTCGCGCATTTCTGTGATGGGCGGGGAACAGGCCGCCTCCGTCCTCGCCACGGTGAAGCGCGATGGCCTTGAAGGGCAGGGTGAAAAATGGAGCGCCAAAGACGAGGAGGCGTTTAAAGACCCCATTCGCGAAGCCTATGAGCGTGAGGGCTCACCTTACTTTGCCACCGCGCGGCTTTGGGATGACGGCATTATTGACCCGGCCGATACGCGGCGGGTGCTGGCGCTCTCCCTCTCAGCGGCGCTCAACGCGCCTATTGAGGACACCAAGTTCGGCGTCTTTAGGATGTGACTTTCCCCACCTTGTCATGCTCGGACTTGATCCGAGCATCTACCGAGGGCGCCATGGGCAAACAGTACTACGTTTACATCATGGCTCACGCCCCGCGGGGAACACTTTACATCGGCATGACCAACGATCTGGTGCGCCGCGTCTATGAGCACCGAAATGGTGTCATTGACGGCTTTACAAAGGAATACAAGGTCAATCAGCTGGTGTACTTCGAAATCCAGACTGATGTGAACGAGGCGATCCGCCGGGAAAAACAACTGAAGCGTTGGAATCGGGAATGGAAACTTGATCTTGTTGAAGGCCAGAACCCGACTTGGCGCGATCTTTGGTATGACATTGCTGGCACCTGACGGGGGGATGGAGAGGTAGGTCCTCCGGTCAAGCCGGAGGATGACAATGAGGGGCGCTATCAAGCCCGAGCATGACGGGAGTGGAAGTAGCTGAGTAGGGTCAAGCCCGTGCATGACGGGGAGAGGGCCCCGCACCGGTCAAGCCGGAGGATGACAATGGCGCGCGCTATCAAGCCCGAGCATGACGAGAGTGGAGGTCCTCAGATTCACCCCTATCTTGAGCCACCCGCGCCGGCCTGAACCGCTATTCACCCATTGATCACCGCGTCGAGTTGTTCGTCTTCAATCCAAGTATCCACTTCAATCCAGAGCGGCAGGTGGTCTGACATCTGCCGGGTGAATTTCGCCTCATTCAGATCAGGGAACAGCTCCTCGTGCTTGTTCTTGAAAAAGCGGATAACGCCGCCACGATTGGTAAAGCGCTCGCCCTTTGTGGGCGTATGGACGATCTGGTCATAGGTTGCGGTTTCCAACAAGTTTGTCGCTTTCACCTTCAGCATGGCGCTGGGCAATTGCAAGCCATATTCAACGAGGGCTTTGAAGGCGCTGGAACGGCGGCTGGGAATATTGAAATCGCCCACCACAATGAAGTCGCGATCGGACGCCCCTGAATCGGTGCGGCGCTCGTGTATCCATTTGGCCAAATGCCGGATCATCTTGGCGCGGGCGCGCACGCCACCCTGCCAGCGAATGTGAACCGCCATCATGACAAAATCAAAGTTGCCAGCGGTAAAGGCAACCATGTAAGGGGAGCGCCACCATGTTTCGTGCTCCAACACATATGTTCCATCGGCGGATTTAACTCGCGGCGGATCGGCTTCCGCAGCAAGGCCGGTAAACCGCACCGTGCGTTTGTCATAAACGAAAGCGACGCGTTCCCGGTTACCGGCGCCGTCAGTGTTGTAGTCGGAATAGACCACGCCCCAGTAGCCGCCAAGAATTTTGAACACCCGCGCCAAATCATCGAGCTTGTCCCGCACTTCCGTAAGTGCGATGACGTCATACTGCGATATGATCTCCGCAATTAGGTGGATCGCATCTTGGGAGCGCTTCTTCTTGCCGAACTCGCGAATGTTCCAGGTGCCGATGATGAGGTTTTCATCAACTTTGGTAGAAGGGATTTGGGCCTCATCGATGCGGTCGCGAATTTTTCTGATTTTCTTCGCGGTTTCTTTTTTCAGCCGTCCATGGCGCATTGTTTCCTCCTTCAATCTGTGGGAGAGGGTATATCATATACAACCTGGGCGGGTCTATCCCTGACGCGGCCTTCAGTCTGACTTGTGTTCTGGCTACGGGGACGTAATCTGCGGCCAAATAGCGCCCAATAAGGAGCCCACCCATGTCCGATGAAACACCTGTCCTGTTTGATGCCACCCGTGCTGGGGTGGGGGTCATCACCCTCAATCGCCCGGAAAAACACAACGCCTTCAATCCCGATGTCGTCAAGCATCTGACGGACCTGTTTGAGGAACTGCGCGGGCAAGACCATATCCGCGTAGTGATCCTGAAGGGCGCAGGCAAAAGCTTCTCTGCTGGCGCTGACATTGAATGGATGCGCGCGGCGGGGGACTGGACCCATTCTGACAACGAAGAAGACGCCCAGGCGCTGGCCGAGATGCTGCACAAGCTGCATAACCTGCCCATGCCCACTATCGCACTGGTGCAGGGTCCGGCCATTGCTGGCGGCATGGGGCTGGTTGCTGCTTGCGACATCGTCGTGGCCATGAAGGGCGCCATGTTCGGCTTGTCCGAAGTGCACCTTGGCCTTTCACCGGCCACCATCTCGCCATATGTGATCGAAGCTGTTGGTCCGCGCATGGCGCGGGCGCTTTTCGCCACCGGCGAACGCTTTGATGCGGGTTATGCGGAGAAGATGGGGCTTGTGCATTACGTGGTGAAAGACCAAGACGAGCTCGCCGACATGGAAGAACATCTCGTCAGTCTGATCTTCAAGGGCGCGCCGGGGGCGATCACTGATGCGCTGGAACTTGTGGACGACGTGAAGTTTCGCGAGATCAACAAGAGCCTCCGTCACATGACCGCCAAACGCATTGCCGACCGCCGCATGAGCGATGAGGGCAAAGAGGGCCTCAGCGCCTATCTTGAAAAACGCAAACCAAGCTGGGCGGAATAAGTCTCTATGTTCAAGTCAGTTCTCATTGCCAATCGGGGCGAGATTGCCTGCCGCATTATGCACACCGCCAAGCGGCTGGGGATGCGCACCATTGCGGTCTATTCCGTAGCGGATGCCGACGCACTTCATGTGCTCGAGGCCGACGAAGCGCATTTGCTGGGCCCCGCACCCGCCAATGAGAGTTACCTCCGCGCTGACAAGATTTTGGAGATTGCCCAGTACGCCCACGCGGACTGTATCCACCCGGGCTATGGGTTCCTATCTGAAAACGCAGAGTTCGCGGAAGCGTGCGAGGACGCTGGGATTGTGTTTGTGGGCCCAACCGCCGCTGCCATCCGCGCTATGGGGCTGAAGGATGCCGCAAAAAAACTGATGGTGGGCGCGGGCGTGCCTGTTGTGCCTGGCTATCACGGCGCGGACCAGGACCCAAAGGCACTGGCGAAAGAAGCCGCCAAGATCGGTTACCCGGTGCTCATCAAGGCAGTGGCGGGCGGCGGCGGCAAAGGCATGCGCCGGGTCGATGACGCGAAGGACTTTGAGGCGGCGCTAAACGGTGCCATCCGTGAAGGCGAAAAAGCCTTTGGCAACGGCCATGTGCTGATTGAGAAGTACATTGAAAAGCCGCGCCACATTGAAATTCAAGTTTTCGCCGATAGCCACGGCAACGTTGTGCATTTGTTTGAACGTGATTGCTCATTGCAGCGGCGGCACCAGAAGGTGGTCGAAGAAGCGCCTGCGCCCGGCATGCCTGATGCCCTGCGCGACGTCATGGGCAAAGCAGCGGTGGACGCGGCCAAGGCGATTGATTATCGCGGCGCGGGCACCATTGAATTTATTGTGGACGCAAGCAAAGCGCTCACCGCCGATGGCTTCTTCTTTATGGAGATGAACACACGGCTTCAGGTGGAACACCCAGTGACCGAAGAAATCACCGGGCAGGATCTGGTGGCGTGGCAATTTGCCGTCGCAGCGGGGGAGGAACTGCCGCTCAGCCAAGTGCACTTGGAGATTGAGGGTCATGCCGTCGAAGTGCGGCTCTATGCCGAAAACCCATCCCGAAAGTTTTTGCCGTCAACGGGTACACTTCATCATCTCAAGTTCCCTGAAGAAGACGGCTTCATTCGCATTGAAACCGGCGTCACCGAAGGCGACACCGTGTCGGTCTATTACGATCCCATGCTGGCGAAAGTTATTGCTTGGGATGCGACACGGGAAAAAGCCATTGATCGGTTGGTCACCGCCTTACGCGAACTGGAAGTGGCTGGCGTCAAAACCAACGCGAGTTTCCTCGCCGAAGCGGTTGACCACACGGCGTTTCGCGCGGGCGATATCGATACGGGATTCATCGAAAACCATCTCAGTGATCTTGTGCCCGCGGAAACCGGGCCGGGCGCCGTGGAAAAAGCGCTCGCTGTCATTGGGCTTCTCTGTTTGCGGCAGGGGGTTACCGAGTTGGCGGCCGCGGAAACCCTTGAGCCGGAATCGCCCTGGGCGGCATTGGATGGGTTTCGCATTGGCGGTATCGCCCATGAGCGCATGACATTCACCGGCGATCATGGCTTTGAAGCGCGCATCCGCTACGACGATGGTGATGTCATCCTTGGCATTGATGGCGAGGAGTTCGATGTTGAGGGCGAGCTTGATGAGGACGGCCTGACCGTCGCCATTGATGGCGAGCATCATACTGCCGGGGTCCACTTTATGGCCGATCGCCTTGTGCTCATGCATCAGGCGCGGACCTATGAGTTGTCTTTTGCCGACCCTCTCGCGCCAGAACTTGCTGCCGAAGTTGGCGGCGCAGGGCTTGCCGCGCCTATGCCGGGTAAAATTATTTCCGTGCTCGCCAAAGCAGGCGACAGGGTCAAACGCGGCCAGGCCATTGTGGTGCTTGAGGCCATGAAAATGGAGCACACACTGGCTGCGCCGGCCGATATCACTATTGAGACCATCGGTGCAGGTCCCGGCGATCAGGTGGCCGAGGGCATGATGATCGTCACCTTTGCCGGCAACTGATGCTGTTTTAGGCATATTGAGGGCTTGGCACCTTCAATCGGCGGCGCTAAACCAGTGCCAGGCGGGTATAGTCCACAACAACAATAATCCGTGGGGTCCATGGTCTTATGAGCACGCTTTGCCGCGCCTTTATGGCGCTTTCCTTGATTGCTATGCCCTTGGTGTTTGGTGCCAGCATGGCCAAAGCCAGTGAATTGCCGCCGCTGCTTGAGCACGCCCTTGCGCGCGGGGAGGCTGCAAATCAAATCCGTTGGGCCTTCACGACAAACTTTCAGAATAACAATGCGGACCTGACATTTAGATTCCAGCCCTTTGGCGAACGCCATCAATTCACTTTGCTGCAGCCCCAAACCCTGTCCAGTGAAGGGGAGCGCATTTACGCGCGGCTGTCAGAAGATGAAGATGCCGACAGAGACATTACCCACCAGCAGGCGCGCCAGGCCTTAGGCGATCAGCATCCCTTGGTTGTTGAGGAGACCGACGACTACATCATTTATGAAGTTCAACCTCAGCCATGGGACGACCTTGATAGTGATGAAGTGGGGCTCATCGGGCACCTGCGCGCGCAGATGACTGTAGACAAGGCCGATGGCTTTGTCAGTCAGATCCGGCTTTACAATCCCGAACCGTTCCACGCCATGGTGGTAGCCCGTGTGGATGAGTTTGAAGAAATCATGACGTTTGAGCCGGAGCCCGTTACGGGATTACCGTTGATGGTTTCGCTGCGGCAGGAAATTCGGGGTCGCGCGCTGTTCCAACGGCTTCACCAGCTGCGCCAAGAAACCTATTCAGACTTTGTACCCATGGCCGAACAGGGCGTAGAGCTGGCTTGCCTGGATGCGATCTGTGTAAGCGAATTCCTCAGCCCGGAATGACCCTTCATCTCCTCAAGTTATGTGTGGGAGTTGAGACAGTGGATGAACTCGGCATCTGGCAGAAAGCCAGGCGCAAGGAAGGCGGCTGGGACGGTAGTAAACGCAACTGTCATGTCACACGCATGGGCCCTCGCCGGGCGGATGAGTTGCTTGAAGGGGGCTCGCTCTATTGGGTTATTAAAGGGATAATCCAGGCGCGGCAGGGGTTGACTGGAATCGAACCTCTTGTAGATGGAGAGGGCGTGTCGCGCTGTCGGTTGATCCTGCACAAGGATCTGTATTTGACTCAGCCGCGGCGGCATCGGCCATTTCAGGGCTGGCGCTACCTCAAGGGGGAAGACGCGCCGATTGATATTGGCAAGTGGGGCACCAAGGTGGCAAAGGGCCAACTCCCGCCGCATTTGCGTGCTGAACTGGCTGAATTGGGATTGCTTTAGCGTTTCGCGATGGGGGTCGCGGCGTATCTAGTTAGGGGAATAGGGCGTGGAATTGGAAAATCCGGCAGCACTTGCCGAAGGTCAGATTACCGACAAACAAGATCTTGATCAGCTGGTTGCAGGCTGGGCGGGCATTTTTGCCTGCGGCCTTATAACGGCGGTCATCTGGTTCAATGCTATTCAATCGATCTCGGCACCAAATGACGTGATGCCGACGCTTCAGGTTGGTGAAGTTACCGAATCCGCCGCCGCACGACCTTAGTCGCCCAATCAAGCCTGTTATGTTCTAGGTGTGCGCTATCCTTAGATGAGCGAATCATCAGGGGTGCTTTATGGAACCGTCAGACCTGCTCATCAATATAGCGGCTATATTTGTTGCGCTGGCAGGCTTTTCGGGGATTGTGGCCACATTCCAACTGCGAGAAGATCGCCGCATCACGCGCGGCGATGCACTTGGTCTTTCGATCATGGTGAATTTTAGTCTCACCGGCCCGGTATTCTGTCTTTCGTCAATTGTGCTGCTGAGTTTTGGCCTTGATGAGCGCACCGTGTGGGGTGTCAGTAGTGCCGCCATGAGTTTGAACTACTTTGTTTGGGTCGTCGTTATGCTCTGGCAAATCCGCAGCATTCGCGTGTCCTCTTTCCTCGTCAAAGCACTGTTTACTCTCTTCACTTTTTTGGCGCTCAGCGGATCAACCATAAGTGCGATGAACGCGGCGGGAATAGTATTCCAGCAGGAATTCGGGCCCTATCTGGCGATGTTTGTCCTGCCGCTTGCCATGGTCAGTATTATGTTCTCGCGGCTTTTGCTGCGGCCCATGTGGCGCAAGCTGCGCGTTCAGCGGCGCGTGTCGCCAGCCCGACGTGCTGACCCGCGGTAGCTCAAATACCCAGCGCAATGTTATCGATCAGCCGCGTCGTGCCCATGCGTGCCGCCCCAAGAATGCGTACCTCGCCTTCCAATGAGGTAAGGGGCGCAAGCGTATCCGCATCGCGTACTTCGAGATAATCAATGGGCTTGAAACCGGCCCCTTTGAGCACCTGCCAGCCCGCGTCACGGGCTTTGTCGATGGGTTCGCCATCCGCAAGGCGATGGGCAACATCGTTCAGGGCCGCATAAAGCTGGGCGGCGCGCGCGCGTTCTTCTTCGGAGAGGTAGGCATTGCGAGATGAAAGTGCGAGGCCATCCCACTCCCGATGGGTCGCACCTGCAAGAATTTCAATGGGTAGCCCTAAATCGCGCGTGAGTTTCCTAACCACTAGAAGTTGCTGGTAGTCCTTTTCACCGAATACCGCGATGTCTGGTTTGACTTGCAGGAACAGCTTGGTCACCACTGTGGCGACACCGCGAAAGAAGTGCGGCCGGAAATCGGTTTCTAACCCTTGCGATGGGCCGCCCACCTCCACACCCAGATCGTATCCATCGGGATACATTTCGCGGGCATTGGGGGCATAGATGAGATCAGCAGGTCGGGTCGCCAGCGCTGCCGCATCGGTCTTTTCTGTGCGAGGGTAAGCGTCGAGGTCTTCGCCGGGCGCAAATTGAGCGGGATTGACGAATATGGAAACCACCACTTTGTCGGCGGATCCTGCCGCATGGTCCACAAGGGACAGATGCCCTTCGTGCAATGCCCCCATGGTGGGGACGAAGCCCACACGGGCGTCGCCGCTGCGCCAGTCCGCCACAATAGTCGACAAGTCCTCCACCGTACGGACGATGGGAAGGGTGGTATTTTGATCTTCAGGTGCCATGGTCTAACCCCGCCAAGAACCTGGAAATCTAGGGCATTGAGGCGTCAGTCGGCAATGCCGGGTGGTCACATGAATGCCTCTTGCTCCGCGCGAGAGGTTCAGCCAAAGTCCGCGCTATGATTGACGACACTACCCCCTCTGACCCGTTTCGCGCGCAACGGGCCCAGCTCTATCACTTCGATGAAACGGCTCTGGCAGAGCAGCTGATCGCCGCTGCACGCCTCACCCCTGACGAGCGCCTTGTGGCGGACAAGCTCGCCCGCCGGCTCACTGAGGGGGTGCGCACCGCGCGCCGCCCCGAAGGGGGCATCGATGCCTTCCTGCAGGAGTACTCCCTTTCCAGCGAAGAGGGTGTGGTGCTCATGTGTTTGGCCGAAGCGCTCTTGCGCATCCCGGATGCGGGGACCGCTGACCGGCTCATCCGCGATAAGATCGGCTCTGCTGATTGGAACAAACACCTTGGCCAATCGGAATCCCTTTTTGTGAATGCGTCCACTTGGGGGCTGATGCTGACGGGCCGCGTGGTCAATCTGCACGAAGACGCCATTCACAATGCAGGGGCGTTTCTCAAGAACCTGGTGTCGGGTTCTGGCGAACCGGTGATTCGCAGCGCCATGCTCAACGCCATGCGCATTATGGGCAAACAGTTCGTACTGGGCCGCACCATGAAAGAAGCGTTGAAGGAAGGCGCAAGTGAAGAAAAACGCGGCGTGCGGTTTTCCTTCGACATGCTGGGGGAAGGGGCCCACACCCAGACTGATGCCGATGGGTACTTTGAAGCCTATCGCAATGCCATAGCGGAACTGGCCGCCGCGCGACCCGCCGATGCTAGCGGCAATATTTTTTCGCGGCCTTCTATTTCAGTGAAACTTTCAGCCATTCACCCGCGCTATGAAGACGCCAAGCGTGTACGCGTTCTGGCAGAACTCGTGCCCCTCCTGACGCAACTTGCCAAGGAAGCGCGCGACGGCGACCTGGGTCTTACGGTGGACGCAGAAGAAACCGAGCGGCTTGAAATATCGCTCGAAGTTTTTGAGGCGGTTCTCGCCGCGCCAGAACTTGAAGGGTGGAACGGGTTTGGCCTTGCCGTGCAGGGCTACCAAAAGCGCGCGCCCGCAGTTCTCGATGGTTTAGCTGAAATGGCGCGCGAGCATGGCAAGCGTATCCCTGTGCGGCTCGTCAAGGGCGCTTATTGGGACCGCGAAGTAAAATTCGCGCAGCTCAATGGTTATGAAGGCTATCCGGTATTCACGCGCAAAGTGATGACGGATGTTTCCTACATTGCCTGCGCGAGAAAACTCTTGAGCGATCCAGCGTCGTTCTACCCCCAGTTTGCGACACACAATGCCCATACAGTTGCCGCTATTCGTGCGATCGCCAAGCCCGGCGCCAAGTATGAGATGCAGCGGCTCCACGGTATGGGCGCACCGCTTTATGATCAGATGCTTGAGAACGGGCTTGATCCCGAGAAAGAAACTGGCGGGCTGCCGGTGCCGCTGCGCATTTATGCGCCCGTTGGCACCCATGAGGATCTGCTCGCCTATCTCGTGCGGCGGCTTTTGGAGAACGGCGCCAACACATCATTCGTGCACCGCTTGGCGGATGATGATGCGCCGATCGATGAGATCATCGCCGACCCCATGGACAAAGCCGATACGCTTACCCTCAAGGCGCATCCACGTATTCCCCTCCCGCGAAGCATGTTTTTAACCCGCGCGAATTCGGCGGGTATCTTGCTGAGTGAGCGTTCCGTGCGCGAACCCCTTGAGGACCAAGTGGCAGAGGCCATGCGAGACCCGGTGGTGGAGACGGCAATCGTTGGCGGCACCAGTGAAACCACTGGGGCGGAGGTTGCGATCCATAATCCAGCAGATCGGAGAGAGGTTATCGGCCGCGTCACTGAAGCCACACCGGAGATGTTGGACAAGGCCCTGAGAGTGTCGGGCAGCGCTCAGGTTGATTGGGACCGGCTTGGCGGCAATGGGCGTGCAGACATTCTGGATAAGGCCGCAGATCTTTTTGAAGATAACTACCCCGCCCTTATCGGGCTTTGTATTAAAGAGGCAGGCAAGACCCTCGCCAATGGATTGGCGGATGTGCGCGAGGCCGTAGATTTCCTGCGCTACTATGCTGAGCGTGCACGGGCGGATTTTGATGGCCCCCATGTGATGCCGGGCCCCACCGGGGAACGCAATGAATTGGTTTTGCGCGGGCGCGGCACTTTTGGCTGCATTTCCCCGTGGAATTTTCCCGTGGCGATTTTTACCGGACAAGTGGCCGCCGGGCTCGCAGCTGGTAATGCAGTGATTGCCAAGCCCGCAGAACAAACACCATTGATCGCCGCACTCGCGCTACGCCTGATGCATCAAGCTGGTGTGCCGGGGGATGTGCTTCATTTTCTGCCCGGCGGCGGTGTGGCCATTGGCGGGGCCATGACCACCGACGAGCGTATCCATGGCATTGCCTTCACCGGGTCCACAGAAGTGGCAAAGATAATTCAACGCGGCCTCGCCAATCGGCCGGGCGCGATTGTGCCACTGATCGCGGAAACCGGCGGGCAGAATGCCATGATCGTTGATTCAACAGCGCTACCGGAACAAGTTATCGTTGATGTATTGGCGTCAGCTTTCGATAGCGCGGGTCAGCGTTGTTCATCACTGCGTGTCTTGTATCTGCAAGACGATATTGCTGACCGTGTGATCACCATGTTGGCCGGTGCCATGGATGAACTCACCATCGGTGATCCAGCAGACTTTGCCACGGATGTTGGCCCGGTGATCGATATTGAGGCCAAAGCCGGTTTGGATGCCCACATTGAACGCATGAAGCGCGACGCAAAATTGCTTCACGGTCTTGATCTGCCAGCGGGATGTCAGCACGGCACATTTGTCGCCCCTCATGCGTTTGAGATTAATTCCATCGCTGATCTGGGCCGCGAGCAGTTTGGGCCGATCCTGCATGTTGTGCGATACAAAGCTGATAAACTTGAGGCGGTATGTGAGGCGATCAACGCGACCGGTTATGGCCTGACGCTAGGGGTTCATTCTCGTATTGAAGAGACCGCGCGCCGGGTGCGTGCCGCCGTGCGCTCAGGCAATATCTATGTCAATCGCAACCAAATTGGTGCCGTGGTCGGCGTGCAGCCGTTTGGCGGTGAGGGACTTTCAGGCACTGGCCCCAAAGCGGGCGGCCCGCATTATTTGCATCGTTTTGCGCGGGAGGTGTCCATCAGCGAGGACACCACAGCATCAGGCGGCAATGCATCCCTCATGGCCATGAGTGACGAGGATGTTGCAGGCGCATAAAAACTCAAAGGACATTGGTAATGAATCCCATCAAGGGACTTGAAGAAAACCTCTGGTCGTTCTGGGCGAATTTCGGGCGCGTGGAGGGCTCGCGCCTTCACGACACACCGGAGCTGATGTGGTTTGAAACACCGATCGCCGCGCTGCCGTATAACGCTGTGTTGCGCACAAAACAGGCCGGGCCCATTGAACCGATTGCTGATGAACTCTTTGCGCATTTTGAAGCAGCCCAAAAACCGTTCTTCTGGCTTTTGCACCCGACAATAAGGCCAACAAACATTGAGCAATGTTTGCGGGAGCGCGGCTTTGGCGAGGTTGATGTGGCGCTTGGGATGGTAGCGTCCCTAAATGAGTTGCCCCATGCCGGTGCGCTACCTGCTGGCATAGAAATCCGAGAAGTGCTTGGACCCTCTGACTTTGACGTTGTTATTGATTTTATCATCTGGCGTTGGCAGGTGCCCGAGGGGTGGAGCGGTTTTTTTGAGAAGATCCGCGATGTCACCCAAGTGGGGCGACCGGGCTCATCTTCTCGGGCTTGGATTGCATGGCGCGGAGATGAAGCCCTTGCAAAAGCTGTGACGCGCGAATCCGACGGCGTCATTGGTCTCTATGGTGTTGCAACAAAACCTGAAGCTCGGGGCTTGGGGTTGGGTCGAAACATCTGCCTTCATGCGTTTAAGGAAACGGATCGCGGTAGGGGAATGATGGGTGTTTTGCATTCATCTCCCATGGCGGTAGGACTGTATGAGAAAATGGGCTTTAAGGAAGTAGCATCGTTCCGCCTTTTTGCAGACGGGGACATGCACCTCTAATCCAGCAGGTCAGCGACATACGTCCCAAGCGCCAAACACGATGTCAGTGCCGGGCTTTCCATGCCAAACATATGCACATGGCCTTGGACACTCATGTCTTCGGGCCCCTTGATGCACCAATCCTGCAAAGGCTCATCAGGCTTTTGAATTTTGCAACGGATGCCCGCATAATCCGCATGTAGTTTTTCGCGTCTGAGCCCTGGATAATACCGCCGCGCGGTCTCGAAAACTTCATCGATGGCACCGGGGTCCACATCGTAGTTTTCTTCATCAACCCATTGATGATCAGGGCCAAAGCGCGCCTGCCCGCCTGTATCAATGGTCAAGTGGATACCCAATGCCGCCGAATGGGGGGTGGGATAAATCAATGTGCCGAACGGGGATTTGCCGGTCAGGGCAAAATATTGCCCCTTGGACATGGTGCGTGCGGGGATATGTGCCTGTGGTACGCCTTCAATGCTGCTGACTACAGATTGGGCCTGAAGCCCGCTTGCGTTGATGACCTGCTTTGCCCGAATACCAAAAAGACCGCTTGGCTGGGCAACCACAATTGCCGTGTGATCGGATCTAATCTCACCACTTAAAACTTCGGCCTGGGTGACCAGATGAGCGCCCGCATTCTCAGCATCCCCCAGCAGCGCCAGCATCAGCGTGTGGCTATCCACTATCCCCGTGGAAGGGGACCAGACAGCGCTGGTGGCAAAAAGGGCGGGCTCCCGCGCCATGGCGTCCGCGCCGCTGATGAGCTCAAGATCATGTACGCCGTTTTCCGCGCCAAGCGCGATCAGGTCGGGCAAAGTCGCCGCCTCAATATCGTTGGTCGCCACGATGAGTTTGCCGATGTTTTTGTGGGGCACATTGCGGGCGGTGCAATAGTCATAGAGCCGCACCTTGCCTTCAACGCAAAGCCGTGATTTCAAGCTCCCCACAGGATAGTAGATGCCGGCGTGGATCACCTCACTTGAGCGAGAGCTTGCGCCCTCTCCAAAACGCGCGTTGGCCTCAAGGATAACCACATCGCGGCCCCGCAAGGCGAGCTCTCGACCCACAGCAAGGCCGACAACGCCCGCGCCAATCACAACTACGTCTTGCTCTACCCAATCCATGACTTAGCTCCTAAAGTGGGCAATGCTCGGGCGCAAGGCAGCACGCGCAAAAACGCAAGGGGCGCAAATGATCTGGCTATTCACGGCACTTTTGATTGGTGGCGGTCTGTGGTTGCTGGCAAAATATGTCGCCAATGGTGATCCGAAAGCAATGTCGCGCACGATTCGCTGGGGCACTGTTGGGATGCTTGGGGTTTTGGCGTTGGCGTCATTCGGCCTGGGGCGCTTTCCCTTCGCGTTCATTCTTGGTGGCCTGGCCATCCTCGCAGCGGTGATGCCGATGACGCAAATTGGTCACGCAGCGAAAGATGGCAAGTCTTCCAGCAGCGGTTCGGCGCGGCAGCCGCGTGCTCACATGACCCGGGCTGAGGCGATAGAGATATTGGGTCTGTCATCGCGGCCAAGCGCGGAAGAAATTCGTGAGGCCTATAAGCGATTGATTGTGAAATATCATCCCGATCAAGGCGGATCTGACTATCTCGCCGCCAAGATCAATCAAGCCAAAGATGTTTTGCTGGGGCAAAGTTAGCGCCTGAGCGCACTATCCCAATCAAAAGAATGCGCGGGCAAACAGTCGTGGCCCTCGCGCGCAAGGCCTGCACAAATCTCAACGGCATCGGCCTCGGTCATCGGGCCGAAGGCGGCATCAAATTGAATCTCGCCATCATTGGAATCGGGAAACAGGGCTGCCATGCCCCAGGTCAACATGGTTGGCAGCACCGCGGCGGTCACGCGCAGATTGTGATCCGCGCGCTCCGCACCGGTAAATGTGCCCACCGTCACGCCCCATTCTGCTGGCGAGGCGGGTGCATCAAAGAATTGCGGGAAGGCTCCGATAAGCGGTGATTGAGCGTCTGTGTCGCCGATAGATTCGGTCATCACATTCAAGGCCGCAACCTCGATGCCCTCATCGTCTTTCTGCTCATCCTCAACGCCTTCGACCAAGAGGGCGGTTAGCGCTTCGGTTTCACCCATGGCATTGAGTTCTGGCTCAAGTTCCGGGCGAAGGTTGGGGCTGGGCATTGCCGCCATGGCAGCGGGAAGCGGCGGCGTGGGGCGGATCGTCGGCATCGCCGTGACATTGATCATGTCGGCGACCAACATTTCGCCGTCATCGACCGGCGGGGTCCATTCACTTGGCGCTGGCCGCAGCTCCGGGCGAATGTTGGATGAAAAAACGCGGCTGCCGAAATGGGGATCTGCATCCAATCGGGCAAAATTGAGATCAAGGATGCGCTCCATTTCCCTGTCGCGCCGGGACGATGTGCGCCCACCCATGACGATGCCAATGAGCGAATGGCCTTCCCGGTCGACCGTAGCGATGAGATTGAATCCGGATGCCCGAATGTAGCCCGTCTTTAGGCCCGTAGTGCCTTCATAATTTTCGAGCAGGTTGTTGTGGCTGCTCCAAGTGCGATCATTATAGGTGAAACTGGCTTGGCTGAAATAGTGCATGTGCTGGGGGAAGTCCTGCACAATGCGCATAGTCAAAAGACCAAGATCGCGTGCTGTCGTCTGTTGCCTGGCATGGGGCAGGCCGGAGGCGTTTTCAAAGCGCGTGAGCCGCATACCCATTTCATGGGCGCGGCGGGTCATGGCGCGGCCAAATTCCCACTCACTGTCGGCGAGAGCTTCTGCCACCACTACGGCCACATCATTAGCGGACCGCACCACCAGTGCCTGGATGGCGTCTTCCACCGAAATAGTGGATCCCGCCTCGATACCAAGATCAGAAGCGGGTTGGCGATCAGCACGGCTTGAGACATGCAGTTGGTCGTCCATGGCCAGGCGACCGTCATCAATGGCCTCAAACAACATGTAAAGGGTCATGACTTTGGTCAGAGAGGCGGGGTATCGCCGCATTTCAGAATTGCGGGCATAGAGCACGTCGCCTGTATCAGCATTCATCACCAGCGCGGCATAGCGGGTGTTGGCCTGGGCCGGCGCGGCTCCCAAGAACACTCCAAAGAGAACCGCGAGCATAGAAATCAGGCCCAGCGACCGGCTGGCCTTCAAACAGCTTCCTGTCCATCGGCGCGATGCCATGGCGATGTCCCAGTGACCCAAATGTCATTTCCCTAATACTGACGGCCCTCCGGCACCGCTTTAGGCACCGTAGGTAACCATAGTGTAGCGCCTCACAGAGGCGGCGTAAGACCCAAATATGTGAAAAAAACACGTAAAGGGGAGGTTAAGGCGCGGTTCGATTTTCAGGATTTGGGCCGATTTCGACGGTTTTCTTGATATTGTGCAGTGCACAAAAGTGCCTTGACAAATAGGGCCTGCGAACGTACCTAGACTTATGTTGCGGTGCAGCAAATCGGCAAGCCTCAAAAAAGGCGCCGAAAAGCACCGAAAACCTAGAAATTTTCTACGTCAAGAGGATCCAAGATGACCACCAAAGCAAAAACCACTGGCGCAACGGAAACCGTTGAGCAAGTCGTGACCGCCACTCAAGAAGCCTGGAAAGACGGCTTTGACAAAGCTACCGTCGGGTTTGATCAAATTGGTGCCCAATCCCAGGAAAACGTCGATGCGTTGATCGAAAGCGTCAACGTTTCTACCAAAGGCTTTGAGGCCATCAACGCCGAGGCCATAAGCTATTCCAAAAAGGCGATGGAAGATGGCGCTGCCGTTGCCCAGGCCGCTGCTGGCGCGAAAAGCCTGCAAGAGCTGATTGAGCTCAATACGGTTTACACCAAGACAGCGTTTGAAGCCTATTTAGGCGCAGCCACGAAAATGGGCGAGCTTTTTGCCGCCACCGCCAAAGACGCTTCTGCTCCTCTTTCGGCTCGCTTCTCAGCGACCATCGAAGCGGCGCAGAACGTTACCGGCAAATAAATTTTCCTTCTCCTGAGGGACTGAAGACCCTTCCTGCTTGC
>JAJFIK010000007.1 GCA_021775005.1 Rhodospirillales bacterium | reverse complement strand
GCGGCGCAATCAGACGCCGCCATGCTGATTGTTGATGCCGATGAAGGCATTCAGGAACAATCTCGCCGCCATGGTTATTTGCTGCACCTGCTTGGTGTTCGTCACGTTGCCGTTGCCGTCAATAAGATGGACTTGGTGGATTATGATCCGCAACGCTTCAATGAAATTGAGCGTGATATTCGCGAGTATCTTGAAAGCATTGGCATCTCGCCAACCTTTGTGATCCCGGTATCAGCTCGTGAGGGCGACAATATCGCCAACCCGTCAGATTCAATGCCGTGGTACTTGGGCCCGACAATCGTCCAATCCCTCGATAGCTTCCCCACGCCCACGGCGCCGATCCATTTGCCGTTCCGGATGCCTGTACAAGACGTCTATAAATTTGACCAGCGGCGTATCATTGCGGGCCGTATCGAATCAGGTCGTCTCTCAGTGGGTGATGCGGTTCTCTTCAGCCCGTCCAATAAAGTCGTGCGCGTTAAGTCTCTTGAAAAATGGCCGTCTGATGGTGAGCCCAAGTCCCATGCATCTGCAGGGGAGTCTGTGGGGATCACACTTGATGAGCAAATTTTTGTGGAGCGCGGCGAACTTGTCTCTGGCACTTCAAGTGCGCCGGTTGAAACCGACGTGTTTCGCGCAAAAGTATTCTGGCTTGGTAAAAAACCCCTCAAAGCGGGTGCGCGCTACAAGATAAAAATTGCCAATGCAGAAGCACAGGTTGACGTGCAAACCATCGATCAAATTATCGATACAACGGACCTCAGCCACTCAGGTGCCGGACAAGTTGAACGCAACCAAGTGGCGGAAATTGTTCTACGCTCCAAACGTATGTTGGCAGTGGATGAGTTTACAGGTCTCCCGCGCACCGGCCGGTTTGTTCTCACTGATGGTTATGACATCGCCGGCGGCGGCATCATCTCAATGGAAGGCTATGCTGACCAACGCGATTTGGTGACCCAACGCTCAACGAACATCACTAAAGTGGAGCAAGGTATTTCCAATGATGAGCGCTGGCGCAAGAATGGCCACGCCGGTGGTGTGCTTTGGTTCACAGGGCTCTCCGGAGCGGGCAAATCCACACTTGCTGTAGAGCTTGAGCGACGTTTGTTCGATCGCGGCTATAATGTCTATGTGCTCGATGGTGACAATGTCCGTCATGGCCTCAACGCAAATTTGAGCTTCTCACCTGAAGACCGTGCAGAAAACATCCGCCGCGTCGGTGAGGTCGCGGGCCTGTTTTCGAACGCAGGTGTTTTGGCGCTGACGGCCTTCATTTCGCCGTATCGCTCTGACCGGGATCGCGCCCGCAGCGCGGCACAGCGGGCCTTCCATGAGATCTATATCAAGGCCGATGTGGAAACTTGCGAACAACGCGACCCCAAAGGGCTCTATAAGAAAGCCCGCGATGGTGAGATTAAAGATTTCACCGGCATTTCGGCCCCTTATGAGGCACCGGACAATGCTGAGCTTGTTGTTGATACGTCAAAGCATGATATCGAGCAGTGCGTTGCCCAATTGATCGAGTATGTAGAATCCAACTTCCGCGTCCGCTAAGCTCATAGCCCTGTCAGATGGCTGAATGAAAGGCCCCCCTATGCACGTTCTGCTTACCGGTGCAGCGGGATTTATTGGCTTTCATGTCACTCAAGCATTGCTCGCGCGTGGCGACAGCGTCGTTGGCATCGATAATCTTAATGACTATTATCCCGTGCAGCTCAAAGAAGCGCGGCTGGCGCAGCTTGAGCCGCTGGATAACTTCCAATTTGAGCGCCACGACTTAGTTGAGCGGGACGCTTTGCTGGCTCGATTTCAAGATCAGCGGTTCGACGCTATCATTCATCTCGCGGCCCAGGCTGGTGTTCGCCATTCCATCGATCACCCCTTTGACTATGCGGATTCAAATCTGATTGGACATTTGACGGTTTTGGAATTGGCGCGCGCGCAGCCAGCCCTTGGTCATTTGGTCTATGCCTCATCAAGCTCGGTCTATGGCGGCAATGAGAAACTGCCGTTTAGCGAAACAGACCCCGTAGACCATCCGGTATCACTCTACGCTGCGACCAAGCGCGCCAATGAGTTGATGAGCGATTGTTATGCCCATCTCTATCGGATACCGCAGACCGGATTGCGCTTCTTTACAGTTTATGGCCCCTGGGGTCGGCCCGATATGGCCTATTGGACCTTTACGGAGAGCATCCTGCAGGGCAAACCGATCCCCGTATTCAATCATGGCGATCTGCAACGCGACTATACCTACATTGATGACATCGTAGCGGGGGTGGTCGCGGTTCTGGATGGCCCGCCGGAGGACGAAGGTTCCGCGCCTCATCGGGTGTATAATATCGGCAACAATCGCCCGGAGGAATTGATGGATTTCATTCGGGTCATTGAGGACGCTACGGGGCGGAAAGCCGATGTGGAGCTCAAACCCATGCAACCGGGCGACGTCCATGCCACCTATGCTGACATCACGGCCATTCGCACCGACCACGGGTTTGAGCCCAAGACGCCCCTGGCGCTCGGCCTGCCGCAGTTTGTGGAATGGTTCAAATCCTATAATGGTTGGGCATGACGAATCCTACGGCCCTCATAACAGGCATTGGCGGACAGGATGGGGCTTATTTGTCCCAGCTTCTGGTTGCCAAAGGCTATCGCGTCACCGGCTTTGATATTGCCGGGCGCGGACTCCAAATACCGCCAGGGGGCCGCGACATAGGCCGTGACGTGCAAGTGGTGGAGGCCGACGTCTCAGACGACGCTGCGATCAAGAAACTTGTTGCCGATATTGCCCCCACGGAACTTTACCACCTGGCCAGCTATAGCCACGTGGGAGAAAGTTTTGAATTGGGCCAAGAGGTTCAAAGCACTAATTTTGGTGGGACGAAGGTCGTTGTCGAAGCTGTTCTGAACCTGCCGCCACCTTTGCGCCCCCGGATATATAGTGCCTGTTCCAGCGAGGTGTTTGGTAGCTCGCCGGACCCCATAACCGAACGAACACCATTCAATCCCGCCAGCCCTTATGCGTCATCAAAGGCGGAGGCCTATCACTATGGCCGCACCATGCGTGAGGACTATGGCCTGCATCTCTCCCACGGATTTATGTTCAACCACGAAAGCCCTCTGCGTTCGTCAAGCTTCGTCAGTCGCAAGCTCACCATGGCGGCCGCGCAAGCCTCCGCAGGGATCAATGGCTCCACGCCCATGGGAAATTTAGGGGCTTCGAGAGATTGGGGCCACGCCGCCGACTATGTGGAGGCCATGTGGCGCATGCTGCAGATGCCGACGGCAGATGATTATGTCATTGCCTCTGGCACCGCGCGCGCCGTGCGAGACTTCGCCAGCATCGCCTATGCCGAGGCGGGCATCGACCTTACCTGGCATGGGGCGGGTATTAACGAACATGCCCTCAACGCGCTGACCGGGGGGCGGTTAATACATGTGGACCCTGATTTTTTGCGCCCGGCGGATTCAAATGTGCCCCATGGCGACACCTCCAAGGCCCAGCGCCTCCTGAATTGGCAGCCGAAAATAGGGTTCGAGGCCATGGTCGCCGAGATGGTGGCTGAGGACTGCAGGCGTCTGGAAACCAAAGAATTAGCTCAGGCGTGACGCGACCACCGGACCTCGCTAAGGTTGCCGCGCCTCTAACCAATTGAATCGGCAAACATGGCTAAAGACTGGGTACCTTCATTTTTCGACGACGAGTTTAACGATCACGCGGAGCGGCATGCCGCAACGCGCGACGCTGTGCGTGTGCCCTTTGGGGAGTTACTCAGCGCATGCGCCGCATCCATTCGAAGTGGCGGCAAGATATTCTTTTTTGGCAATGGAGGCAGCGCCGCTGATGCCCAGCATTTAGCGACAGAGCTGACTATTCGCTATATCGATGACCGCGCGCCCATCGCCGCCATTGCTTTGACCACCGATAGCTCCTCGCTAACCGCTTGCGGCAATGATTTGGGGTTTGAGCAAATATTTTCGCGCCAGATCGAAGCCTTGGCGCGGGAAGGGGACATCGCCATCGGCATCTCAACATCCGGCCATAGCCCTAACATTCTCAAGGGTCTTGAGATGGCCAAGACAAAAGGTTGTGTGGCGGTGGGCTTTGCCGGACGAGACGGCGGCAAGATGCCGGATGTCACAGACATATTATTGACGGTTCCGGCGCAATCCACCAGACGGATACAAGAAATGCATATCCTTATCGGTCATCTGCTTTGCGGCGCGCTTGAAATTGAACTGGGGCTCGCGCCCGAACCGGAGGGGCATTAATGCTCGGGCCGCATGATTTAGCAGCATTGGTTGGCCAGCTTGAAGGCAAACGCATTATCTGCGTCGGTGATTTGATGCTTGATCGCTACGTCTATGGCCGCGTTGATCGAATTTCGCCCGAAGCCCCGATTCCTGTTGTCGCCGTAGAACGACAGCTTTCCATGCCTGGCGGCGTTGGCAATGTGGCGCGCAATGTCGCGGCCTTGGGCGGCGAGGCGATCCTGATTGGCGTGGTTGGCGACGACGCTTCAGGAAACGAACTCAAGCGCCTTATTGCCAGCGAAGAGCGCATGATCGCAGACCTTGTTTATGACAAAGGGCGAATAACAACCGTCAAAACCCGCTTCATGGCTGATGGTCATCATCTATTGCGCGCCGACGAAGGCGACGTAAAGACGGCCATTAGCGAGCGGGCTGAAGACCAAATCCTTCGTGCCATCGAAGCCGAAATTTCCGACGCGGATGCGATCATCCTGTCTGACTATGCCAAAGGCACACTGACACCGCGGGTATTAAAACAGGCCATCGAAGTAGCGCGCAAGGCCAGCAAACCCATTGTGGTCGACCCCAAGAGCCGGGATTTCTCTCGCTACCAGGGCGCCACACTTCTGACGCCAAACCTCAAAGAAGTGCACGACGCTACCGGGCTTGCGGGTACAACAGACGAAGAAGCAGCGCAGGCAGGCGATGCTGCACGCATCAAGGCGGGCGCAGAGGCGCTTCTTGTCACCCGCTCTGAAAAGGGCATGACACTGGTGGGCGAGGTGATGTCGGCGCGTCATTTTCCGGCGCGCGCTTTGGAAGTATTTGATGTCTCAGGGGCGGGCGACACAGTGATCGCCACCCTGACACTCGCACTAGCCGCTGGCGCTGCCTTTGAAGACGCCGCGGCGCTCGCCAATGCGGCGGCCGGCATTGTCGTCGGCAAAGTGGGAACCGCGGTAACCTTCCCTGACGAGCTTGCCAATTCATTGCATACCGCAGAACTTGATAGCGCGGACGCCAAAATTCGCAACTTGCCCGTATTGATGGATGCGGTTGCGCGATGGCGGCGCCAGGGATTTACCGTTGGATTTACCAATGGCTGCTTTGATCTCATCCATCCTGGGCATGTATCGCTCATTTCACAGGCAGCAGGTCAGTGCGACCGACTGATCGTCGCACTCAACTCCGATGCCTCAGTAAAGCGTCTCAAGGGCGACACCAGACCGGTGCAGGGGGAGCTTGCGCGCTCCATCGTGCTGGCGTCTCTTGCGGATGTGAGCTCGGTCATTCTATTTGATGCAGATACACCGCTTGAACTGATTGAGACCATCAAACCTGATGTTCTGGTAAAAGGCGCGGACTACACCGTGGATACCGTTGTCGGTAGTGATGTGGTTCAGAAATATGGCGGGCGGGTTTATCTCGCTGATCTCAAAGCAGGGTTCTCGACCACCAACACCATCAAACGCATGGAGTCCTAACTGATTATTGTTACCGGCGGTGCCGGCTTCATCGGATCAAATATCGTCGCGCGCCTGGCAACTGAGCGCCCCGGTGACGTGGTTGTATGTGATTGGCTCGGGTCCGGCGACAAATGGCGCAACATCGCCAACGCGGAAATCGCCGACGTCATTACACCAGATGAGCTGGGCGCTTTTCTTGGGCATCACGGCAATGGGGTTGAAACGATCGTGCATATGGGCGCCATTTCGGCGACCACCGAAACGGATGCGGACCTGATCGTCAAATCCAATATCCGGGCCACGCTGGATCTATGGCGGTGGTGCACCAGCCATGGGCGGCGTTTTATCTACGCTTCATCTGCCGCAACCTATGGCGACGGAAGCGCAGGTTTCGATGATGATGGCTCCGCGGACGCGCTGGCCCAACTCAAGCCCCTCAATGCATATGGTTGGTCAAAGCATATGGTGGACCGCCGTATTGCGCGGGAAGTCGCCAATGATGGGGCCGTGCCGCCGCAATGGATCGGGCTCAAGTTCTTCAATGTCTTTGGCCCCAATGAATACCATAAGGGGGACATGCGCTCGGTGGTTCATAAGACCTACCCCAGTGCCCGCGTCGGACGCGCGGTATCCCTGTTCAAATCACATAACCCAGATTACGCCGACGGCGGACAGCTTCGCGACTTTATCTATGTCAAAGATTGCGCCGACGTCGTGGCCTGGTTCATTGCCACACCGGAAATCTCAGGCCTCTTTAATCTTGGCACCGGCAAGGCCCGCAGCTTTGCTGATCTTGCCAGCGCAACCTTTGCCGCGTGCGATCAAAAACCCAACATCGAATATGTCGATACGCCGGTGGAGATCCGCAGCAAGTATCAGTATTTCACTGAAGCGCGTATGGAACGCCTGCGAGCAGCGGGATACAGCAAGCCCTTCACATCGCTGGAAGATGGCATTGCTGATTATGTGCAAAACCACCTTGGCAAAGATGATCCGTATATTTGATAGCTAGTCTGCGGAGCTGCTTTTCAGCAGCGCATCAAAATAGGCAATGGTGGGTTTAAGACCATCTTCGAGGTCCACAGTGGGAGCCCAGCCCAGAGTTTCCTTGGCACGGCTAATGTCTGGCTGCCGCTGACGGGGGTCGTCTTCTGGCAATGGCTTGAACACAAACTTTGATGCTGACCCGGTAAGATCAATGACCTTTTGCGCCAACTCCAGCATCGTGAATTCACCGGGATTACCTAGATTAATTGGCCCCGTCACATCATCGCCGGTGGCCATCAGCCGCACAAAGCCGTCAACAAGATCACTCACATAGCAGAATGAGCGGGTCTGCTTGCCGTCGCCATAAATCGTAATCTCCCGACCGCGCAAGGCCTGAACAATGAAATTTGAAACTACGCGCCCATCATTGGGGTGCATGTTTGGCCCATAGGTATTGAAGATCCGCGCCACCTTGATGGCCAGGTTGTGCTGGCGGCGATAATCGAAAAACAGGGTTTCCGCACAACGCTTGCCTTCGTCGTAGCACGCTCGAAACCCGATGGGGTTTACATTTCCCCAATAATCTTCAGTTTGCGGGTGGATCGCCGGGTCACCATACACTTCACTGGTAGAGGCCTGGAAAATCTTCGCCCGCAACCGCTTGGCAAGTCCAAGCATGTTGATCGCCCCATGCACAGACGTCTTGGTGGTTTGCACCGGATCATATTGATAGTGCACCGGGGAAGCGGGGCAGGCGAGATTATAAATCTCATCAACTTCCACAAACAGAGGGAAGGTCACATCGTGACGCATGAGCTCGAAGTTTGAATGATCAAGCAGGTGCGCCACATTTCGCCGGCGGCCGGTGAAGAAGTTATCAACGCAGAGAACTTCATGGCCTTCATCCACCAAGCGCTCACACAGAAATGAGCCAATAAACCCGGCCCCGCCGGTTACAAGCACGCGCTTTGCTTCGCCCACGCTACTCATATCGACGGCTCAATAAACGGACGCCCGACGCTATGATAGGTAATGCCTTTATCGGCCATATCCTCGTGACTATAAATGTTGCGCAGGTCCACAAATATGATGGGCCCTGCTTTGTTGGCTTTGATGCGCTCCATATCAAGGGCGCGGAATTCGTTCCATTCGGTCAGTAGGACAATGACATCTGCCCCTGACGTGGTTTGATAGGTATCGTCGCAAAACTCGACGCCCTTGAGCAAGGTCTTCGCTTCTTTCATGCCTTCGGGATCAAAAGCGCGGATGGTTGCGCCGCCGTCCTTAAGGATGGGGATTATCTCCAGGCTCGGGCTATCGCGCATATCATCGGTGTTGGGTTTGAAGGTCAGACCCAGGACGGCAATGGTTTTGCCGTCGACAGATCCGCCTGCCGCATCAATAATTTTTTGTGCCATGCGCTTCTTCCGCTCAGCGTTGACCGCGACCACAGCCTCCACAATGCGCGTGGGCGCATCCTTCTCCGCCGCCGTACGCACCAACGCCAAAGTATCCTTGGGAAAGCACGACCCACCATAGCCCGGACCGGCATGTAGAAACTTCTTCCCGATGCGACCATCAAGACCGATACCGCGCGCTACGTCTTGCACGTCCGCGCCAACTTTCTCGCAAAGGTCCGCCATCTCATTGATGAAGGTGATTTTGGTGGCCAAAAATGCGTTGCCAGCATATTTGATCAACTCGGAGGTTTCGCGAGCGGTAAATAGAATCGGCGTTTCATTAATATAGAGCGGGCGATAAAGCTCGCGCATCAAATCCCGCGCGCGTTCGGAATCAGTGCCCACCACAACCCGGTCTGGACGCATGAAATCTTCGATGGCCGACCCTTCGCGCAGAAATTCTGGGTTTGATGCCACATCGAATTCTGCATCGGGGCGCGCTTTGCGAATAATTTGCTCGACCTCACGACTGGTGCCCACAGGTACCGTCGATTTGGTGACGATGACGGTGTAGCCATCCAAGGCGTCGGCAATTTCCTCAGCAACCGCATAAACAAATGAAAGATCCGCATGGC
>JAJFIK010000060.1 GCA_021775005.1 Rhodospirillales bacterium | reverse complement strand
GGCACCCCGGTTAAACCGGGGTGCGTCAGAGATTAGCTCTAAAAACTGATATCCAACCCCAAATCCAAGCACGGTGCCGAATGGGTGATCCACCCCACTGAGATGTAATCAACGCCGGTCTCCGCAACACCGCGCACGGTGCCCAGCGTGATACCGCCAGAGGCCTCCAGCGCCGCGCGACCTGCATTGATGGCAACGGCCTGGCGCAAGGTAGCGGGGTCCATGTTATCCAGAAGGATCGCATGGGCACCCCCGTCCAGCGCCTCACGGAGCTGATCGAGTGTGTCCACTTCGATTTCCACCCGCACCATGTGGCCCGCTTTGGCGAGGGCCGCTGTCAGGGCCGGTGTTACGCCGCTTGCGACGGCAATGTGGTTGTCTTTGATCAAGATGCCGTCGTCGAGCCCAAAACGGTGATTGACACCGCCACCAGCGCGCACGGCGTATTTCTCAAGGGCGCGCAGGTTGGGCGTGGTCTTCCGCGTGCAGGTGATGCGCGCCTTGGTGCCGCCCACCGCTTGCACGAATGAAGCCGTCGCGGATGCAATGCCTGTCAGGTGGCCGAGGAAATTGAGCGCCACACGCTCTGCCGTCAGGATCGACCGCGCCGGACCTTCGACGACGCAAATTGTGTCACCGGGCTGAAGCGTGTCGCCATCGGCTTTGAGCACCGCAATCTTGAGTGATGTATCCACAAGCCTGAATGCAGCCCGCGCGCAATCAAGGCCGGCGAGCACACCAGCCTGCCGCGCATTGATCTCAGCCCGCGCCGTTGCATTTGTGGGCACGGTGGCTTCCGATGTGATGTCGCCTGCGCGTCCCAGGTCTTCGGCGAGGGCGTTGCGGACGATAGGGTCAATCACCAACGCAGGGAGAGGGGCGAGGTCAGCCATGGGCCGTGCCCATCAATTGCTCATCTGCGCTCAATGTGCGGATCATGCGGTGGGCGAATTCAGGCCGCGCCTCAGGGAAGTCTGCGCGATAATGCCCGCCACGACTTTCCTGCCGGGCCAGCGCTGCTTCGGTGATGAGTCTTGCTGTTGTGAACAAGTTCGCCAACGCCGCCGCGGTGCCCGGCGTAGCGGAGGCTTTATCCTCAAGCTCTGCAATGTCGGCGAGGGCGGCGTTCAATGATGCGGCGCTGCGGATCACGCCCACATTCGCGTCCATGGTCACGCGCAGGGATTGCGTGATGGCACTTCCCATTAATGCATCGGCGTGACCATAGCGGGGGGCAGGAGCTGGATCGGGCGAAATTGCATGTACCGCCGCGCCGTCAATGTCTTCGGCCACCTTTGCCGCCATCACGACGGTCTCAAGCAATGAGTTGGATGCCAAACGGTTTGCCCCGTGCATGCCGGTGGAGGCGACCTCGCCGCAGGCCCATAGCCCCGGCACTGTGCTGCGGCCCGCTTGATCGGTGGCCACCCCGCCCATGTGGTAGTGCGCGGCGGGGGCAACGGGGATGAGATCTGTTGCTGGGTCAATGCCCGCTTCCACGCATGCTTTGGTGATGGTGGGGAAGCGGGTGGGGAATTCCGCGCCGATGGCGTCCCGCGCATCAAGGAAAACTTTGCGGCCAGCGCTCCGTTCGCCGTGAATGGCGCGAGAGACGATGTCGCGTGGGGCAAGATCACCCATGGGGTGCACATCAGCCATAAAGCGCGCGCCTTGGTCATTCACCAAAAAAGCGCCTTCACCGCGCAGGGCCTCGCTGGCGAGCGGTGCGGGGTCGCGGCCCACATCGATGGCGGTGGGGTGGAACTGGACGAATTCCGCATCGGCGATGGCGGCCCCGGCACGGGCAGCCATGGCCAGGCCTTCGCCTAAGGCCTCGCGCGGATTTGTCGTCACACGGTAAAGCGCGCCAATGCCGCCAGTAGCGAGAATGATGTGTCGCGCGCGCAGCATCAGCGGCGCTTCGTGAGGTGCGGCCCAGTTGGGCACAAAGACGCCTATGACGCGGCCCTCTTTCACCGCCAGTGTATCGGCGCTGAGGCCGGCCAGTACGCGAATGCTTGGGGTCTTAATGACGCGAGCGCGCAACGCCGCCATGATGGCAGCCCCGGCGCGATCGCCAGAAACGCGCACAATGCGGTTTTGATGATGCGCGCCTTCCCGGCCCAGCGCCAATGCCCCATGCACATCACGATCAAAGGGTACGGCGAGTTTGACCAAGTCTTCGATGCGTGCGGGCGCTTCGCTGGCGATGAGCTGCGCCATATGCGCATCCACCAACCCGGCACCGGCAGCAATGGTGTCGGCGACATGGTCTTCGATGCAGTCCCCTTCGCCGATGGCCGCGGCAATGCCTCCTTGCGCCCAGGCGCTGGCAGCGCCTGCACCCAGTGGCGCGTTGGCGAGCACCGTTACCGGTCGCGGCGAGAGCTTCAGCGCGGCGAAAAGTCCGGCGAGCCCTGCGCCGACGATGAGCACGTCGCCCGCATCCAGCACATTGTCGGTGGCGATCATGATTTACTCAGCAGCTGCGGCCATGGATGCCGCCTTGGGGGGTGCTAGCCGCAACATGGCGAGCACGGCATCTTTGGCGCGGGTCGCGATGGCAGGGTCGACAGTAACCTCATAGCGCCCGCTTTCCAGGCACTCCAAAATATTTGCCAGATCAATGCGCTTCATGTGCGGGCAAAGATTACACGGTCGGACAAA
>JAJFIK010000059.1 GCA_021775005.1 Rhodospirillales bacterium | reverse complement strand
GCGGCGAGATTGTTCCTGAATGCCTTCATCGGCATCAACAATCAGCATGGCGGCGTCTGATTGCGCCGCGCCCGTGACCATATTCTTGAGGAATTCTTTGTGCCCCGGGGCATCGATAATTGTGTAGTCGCGCTTTTCCGTATGAAACCAGATTTGGCTGGTATCAATGGTAATACCCTGGTCGCGTTCGGCCTGCATGGAGTCCATCAAGAACGCCCACTCAAAAGGCATGCCGCGCTTTTCGCACATGGCCTTGATGGCATCCAACTTGCCATCCGGCAAACTATTGGTGTCATGGAACAAGCGCCCTACGAGGGTCGACTTGCCATGATCCACATGACCCACAATCACGATCCGTAAGAGGTCGCGATGCTTTTCCTTCGCCTTGATGGGCGCTGTAACTTGGTTTTTTGACTGATCCATTTTCAATGCGCCCCCCTACATGTAGCCGTCTTGGCGCAGACGCTCAAAACTGTCTTCAGCTTCGTGGTCCATCGCTCGGCCAGAGCGCTCTGACACTTTGGTGGTCTTTAGCTCGTGGATAATTTCTTCTACGGTCGACGCATTGCTCTCCACCGGGAAGGTAATGTCCTTGTCGCCCAATGAGCGATAGCGCTTGCCGTTTTGAGAGAAATAGAGATCAATCAACGGAATGTTTTCGCGCAAAGAATATTCCCAGATGTCAATCTCGGTCCAATGCAATAGCGGGTGAACGCGGATGTGGGTGCCCGGCGGGTAATCAGTGTTGTACTGGTCCCAGAATTCCGGCGGCTGATCGCGGAAATCCCAATTGCCTTCCATGCCGCGCGGTGAGAACACACGTTCTTTCGCGCGCAAGGCTTCTTCGTCGCGGCGAATGCCTGCAAAGAGCGCGTTAAAGCCATGCTTCTTCACGGCAAGTTTCAGCCCTTCAGTTTTGCGGGCAGCAGAACGGGCTGCTTGCGGCAATGACTGGTCGACGCTTTCAATGGGCGGGCAATCTTCACCGATGAAATTCAGCTTCCACTCGTCAATATACCTGTCGCGGAACGCGTACATCTCAGGGAATTTTTTGTGCGTATCAATATGCATGACCGGAAATGGCACATAGCCATAGAAGGCTTTCTTCGCAAGCCAGATCATGACATTCGAATCTTTACCCAGCGACCACAACATGGCGATGTTGTCGATGCGGTTGAACGCTTCCCGAAAGATATAAACGCTTTGGCTTTCCAGCCGGTCCAGACGATCCATATCGCGCTGCCCTTACCATACCGCTGCGGCGCTTAGAAAAGCTGCCGTATGCCCTAAGTAGATTAGTACTCTATCAAACCGGGTAATTTACACACAAAAGACGGGTTTTATCCCTGGCCTGTGCGAACCCCACTCATTGCCGCGCTTACATAACCGCATTGGGCAAAGATGCAAGTCTTACGCCTCACGGAAAGCACGGCGAAAGCTCCCTAAAAAGGGCTCCAGGATGTACTCCAGGGCCGTGCGCTCGCCGGTGACGATAAAGACCTCCGCCGGCATGCCCGGTGAAAGCCGCACATTTCCGGGCAATCTGGAGAGTTGTGCGGGGTCTACCTCCACGCGGGCGAGGAAATAGGCCTGCCCGGTGGTCGGATCTACCAGGCGATCGGCCGAAATGCCCCTTAAACGGCCTTCAATTCGCGGTAAGCGGCGCTGGGAATATGCTGAAAGGACCACCTGGGCAACCATGCCAACCTCAATATTATCAATATCATTGGGTGAGACACGTGCGTCGATCAGTAGCTCCTCTTCGTCCGGTACAATGTCCAAAATCGGCTCGCCCGGCCTGATGACGCCTCCGGCGGAATGAAATCGGCTTTCCACCACTGTGCCCGATATGGGAGCTGTGATGGTGGTGCGGGAAAGAACATCCTGAGTGCGCCGCAAATCCTGCTCTACGGCGGCCATCTCAAAGCGGACTTGGTTGAGCTCCTGCGCGACCCCATCAAGGCGCTCTGCTTCGAGATTGAGGATCTGGAGTTCGGTTTCTCCGATGACCTGCTGAGCCCGCGAGATCGCTGCCAAATTCGCCCCAAGATTACCGCCGATGTCAGCCTCCTGACGTTGCAGGGCCAAAAGTCGGCTACGGCGCTCCAGCCCCTGGTCCACCAGCTGCTGAACATCGCTTACTTCGCTGGCGATAAGTTCAAGTTGACGCTGTTGACTTACAGTCTGAGCATCCAATCCAGATATCTCCTGATCCAGCTGACCAATGCGCTGACGGAGAATTTGGGCCCGCGTGTCGTTGCTTTGCTTGCGGGTCTGAAACAGCGTCAGTTGGGTCTCAAGTATTTCAGCAACGGCCGGATCAGATTCTGCCCCAATGAGCCAATCAGGAAATTCGACAGTTTCATCGCCGCGCTGTTCGGCAACCAAACGCGCGACCATGGCGCCAAAGGTGCGCCGCCGCGCAACGATCCGCTCGTGCTCGGCCAGGGCTTGGGTTTCTTCCAAAACCACTAAGGGCTGACCTTCGGCGACCACTTCGCCATTACTGGCCAAAAGCTGTCGAATAATGCCCCCTTCAAGATGCTGCACCGTCCGGCGCTGCCCATCAGGGCTAACGACGCCCGCTGCAATCGCTGCCCCTGATAGCGGCGCCATTGAAGCCCAAATGGTGCCTAGCACCAAGAACACCCCGATGAGGGTACCGCCGATCAGGGCAGGCATGCGTATGGCGCTCCAAACGGGCGTGTTGACTTCGGCGCTCATGATGCCGTCTCTTGGGCATCGGCACGAGCCGCTTGAAGCTGCGTTAGCACCTCGTCGCGAGGTCCAAAAGCTTCAACAGCGCCGTCGCGCACCAGCAAAAGCGCATCCACGACCTGAAGCACAGTGCGCCGATGTGCCACCAACACCACTGCCGCGCCTTTGGCCTTGGCCGAAAGGATGCCGCCCAGCAAGGCCCGCTCACCATCTTCATCAAGGGCAGAGTTGGGTTCATCGAGCACAATAAGTTTGGGGTCGCCAAAAAGCGCCCGGGCAAACCCGATGCGCTGGCGTTGCCCGGCTGAGAGCCCCGCCCCATCCGGACCCAGCACGGTTTCATAACCGCTGGGGAGCCCCAAAATGAGCTCATGGGCCCCTGCTTCTTTTGCGGCGGCAATCACCAATTCATCGCTGCCCTCACCCATGCGCGCAATGTTGTCACGCACAGTTCCGGCAAATAATTCAATGTCTTGCGGTAAATAGCCAAGGCAATCTGCAAGTTGGGCGCGATCCCAATTTGCCACTTCGGCCCCGTCCAATCGGACCTCACCCCCTTGGGGGGTAGCAGTGCCGATGAGAACCCTGCAGAGCAGGCTTTTTCCTGCTGCAGATGGCCCCACGATGCCAAGCACTTGCCCCGGATGCACTTCAAAGCTGATACGCTTGAGCACCGGCGTGTCGCGCCCAGGCGGGGCATAGACAATATTCGATGCCACGAGATGCCCTTTGGGCTCAGGCAATCTTGTTTTGGGGCCCTCCGACCCATCGCTGGCCTGAAACAGCTCATTCAATCGATTGTAGCTTTCCCGCGCGCCCACAAACCCGCGCCACGCCCCCAGAGCTTGCTCGACAGGGGCAAGCGCGCGGCCAAGCAGGATTGAGCCCGCGATCATGCCCCCCGGAGACAGCTCCCCGATAATCACAAGATATGCCCCAAGGCCCATAACGCCGATCTGGACCGCCAGACGAAAGCCCTTGGTAAAGCCAAGGAGTGTGCCCGCATTGTCGGCGGCGCCAAGAAGGTTGTCCTGTGCTTCGTCAAGGGGAGTTTGTAAGCGCTCTGCGATGGCCGGTGCCATGTTGAGCGCGGTGATGATTTCGGCGTTTCTTGCCGCGCCAGCCAACTCTATCGATACGCCGCCTTGCATACGCTGCGCGGCCTCAAAGGGTTTTCGAGTTAGCCGCTCGTTCAGAAACGCCAATAAGCCAATGACAATGGCCGCGAGTAAGCTGAACACTCCGATCATTGGATGGAGTAGAAACAACACAGCAATAAAGACCGGCACCCAAGGGGCATCAAAGAACGGCGCGATGCCAGGGCCTGAAACAAAATTCTGAACTTGTAAATACTCGCGCAAAGGCAATGCAGACAGGGCCGGACTAGATAGTCCCTTCATGATGGACTGGCGCGCGAAACGACGTTGCATCCAATGCCCAATACGGCCCAGCAAGAACGCACGAGTGCCTTCGATGACACCATAAAGCACGGTTCCGCCAACCGCGATGAGTGTTAGGAAGATCAGTGTCTCAGTGCGGCCGCTGGTGAGGACCCGGTCAAAAACCTGAAACATATAAAGCGGCGTGATCAGGATCATCAGGTTCAGCACAAAACTGAAGAGACCAACCATGACAAAAGCGAGCCGCGCCTGGCGCATGAGCTGCTCAAGCGGGGTCATCTTCTCTGTGGTGTCCGTCGTTTTCATGCCGGCTTCACTTGGCTCCCATGTTCACCATTCTACTTATGAGTGGTGTCGATCCAAATACCGGTATCTCTGACTAAGTGCAATTAATAACAGGGAAAATGGTAACGAGGGGTCAGGCGCGCCGGACCCCTGGCAAAACCCGCAATTTAGGTTTCTTGGCTTGCAGGAAGCGGAACGTGGTGCCTTCGATGACGGCAGCGGTCAGCACACCAGTGACATAGGCGCCGGTATCAATCCCGATGCGATTTTTACGGATCACCGGCTGCTCTTGAGGGGTGTGGCCATGAACAATGACCTTGCCGTGAAATCGTTTGGAGTTGAGAAACGGATCTCGGATCCACATAGCGTCGGCCGGCTGTTGCTCTTCGAGCGGCACGCCAGGTCGAATACCGGCGTGGACAAAGAAAAAATCGCCTTTGGTATAAGTCAATTCAAGAGATTGCAGGAATGCGATGTGGCTCTTGGGCAAGGCTTCCCTGAATTGCTTGTGGACGGTTTGAATCCAGTCATCGCCGAAGCCGCCGTTTGGTACCTTGATGCCGTAACTCGTCAGCGTTTCAAGGCCGCCATAGTCACGCCACATCTGAAGAAACGCCGGGTCATGCATGAACGTTAGCAGCGCGTCTTCATGGTTGCCCTTGAGGTAGTGTACTTCTATATCAAACCCAAGCGGGTTAATCAGAGTATCAATAACGCCTCTGGAATCCGGGCCGCGGTCCACATAGTCACCCATATAGACCAGCACCGCCTCTTCAATGGGGCGATCTTCAAGGTCTTGCTGAATGCGCCCATGCATGATGCGCAACAATTCGGAGCGACCATGAATGTCGCCAATGGCGTAAATTCTCACACCATCAGGCACAGACATTTGCCGGCGCACGCGAACGCTGCGTCGCTTGTTTAGAAATTTCATCAAACTGGGCGCTTTCATGGCTCTCTCAGAACTAGCGGTTCGCACGACCGCGTGCATCAACAACACGCTTGACTAACGCACGGGTCGAAGGATCAAACCCGGCGTCTGCGCCCCCCTTGTTCATCGCATCAAGGACATGGCCCGCCAGCGACTTTCCCAGTTCGACACCCCATTGGTCGAACGAATTGATGTTCCAAATTACGCCCTGAGAGAACACCTTATGCTCATACATTGCTAATAGCGCGCCAAGCCGCCGAGGGCAAAGGCGATCCATCACAATTGTGCTGACCGGCCTGTTGCCAGCAAATGTTCTATGGGGAAGAAGCGCCGTAATCTCCTCGGGGTTGAGCCCACTATTTGCTAGTTCCGCCCGGGTTGCGGTCTCGTTTCGCCCAAAGGCCAGGGCTTCCCCTTGCGCGATGCCATGGGCCAGCAGAATATCCTGGTGCGCTTCGATTTCGTGGCGCGCATTCAATACCAAAATGATCTCGCTGGCAGCCATATCTGTGCCTTGGTGCAGCCATTGGTAAAACGCATGTTGGCCTGTCGTGCCCGCAGCACCAAAGACAAGGGGCCCCGTATCCCACGCGGTGCGGGCCCCGTCACGGCCGGTTTGCTTCCCGTTACTTTCCATATCGAGCTGTTGCAGGTAGCTCGGCAGCAACGAGAGAGATTGATCATAAGGGAGGATGGCAAGGCCTTGCAGTCCCAAAAAATTACGGTTCCAAACCCCGATAAGAGCCAAAAGAACGGGCACATTTTCCGCGAGCGGCGCATGAAGAAAGTGCTGATCCATTTCAGCAGCACCGGCGAGAAAGGTTTCAAAATTTTCAACGCCAATGGCTAGGGCCAGGGCAAGGCCAACGCTGGACCAAACAGAATAGCGCCCCCCGACCCAATCCCAAAAGTCAAAGATCGAATTTGCCGATACACCGAACAAAAGTGCTTCGGATCGATTTGATGTCACGGCGGCGAATTGCTTGTCGATCTCCGCCCCATCGGGCAAGTGTTGGGTGAGCCACTCACGCGCCGTTTGAGCATTGCGCAAGGTTTCCTGGGTGGTGAATGTCTTGGAGGTGACGATAAAGAGTGTCGTCTCGGCGTCGATTTCTTCAAGGACGCGGGCAAGCTCGGCCGCATCTACGTTTGCGACAAAATGCGGCGTGATTCCCCCGGACCAATCAGGCCGCAACGCATCTGCGGCAAGGCGCGGCCCAAGATCAGAGCCGCCAATGCCGATATTCACGACCGCGGTGAATGGTTTGCCTGTGGCTGACGTCAGGCGACCCTCTTGGATGTCACGTACAAACTTCAGCATGTGCGCTTTGGCCTGCTGGATCTCATCGCCGTGGGGGCTAGCACCACCGCGTAACGCCATATGAGAAACCGCGCGGTTTTCAGATGTATTTATCCGGTCCCCGGCAACCATGCGGTCCCGCCATCCTTCCAAATCGCAGGCCTTGGCCAAAGCTATAAGTAAGTGGAGCGTGTTTTTGTCGATACGGTTCTTTGAGACGTCGAGATTAAGCCCCGCTGCGGAAGCGGCGGTCCAGGACAGGCGTTCCTCGCCCTCATCGCGAACGAGATCGCGAATATGCGCACTTGCGGCGTCGTGCGCGTGCACCTCAAGCGCTTTCCATTCAGCCAAATCGGTGCGCGCCGCCATGTTCTTTCGTCAATCCCCGGGCCTTCGCCCTTCTTTGATCGCAACGGGGGCATTCCCGTTTGTCGACTTTGGACGAGAAGGAATGATGGTGAGCCCAACAGGGTTCGAACCTGTGACCTACTGATTAAAAGTCAGTTGCTCTACCAGCTGAGCTATGGGCCCACGAGGCGCGGAACATAGGTGCGCCGTCGCGCCGGGTCAACCGGGCAAAAAAGAGCTCTGCCCGGTTACCGCTAAAGCAGATAATCGCTGTCGCCCCAGGGAGTTAGGTCAAGGTCGAAATCAGGCAATCCGGGCCGATCACCCAGTTCCCAATTGCCCAATAGCTCGACTGGTTTCAATCGCGCATTGGATTCATCTGCGTCCATAACCGGCAATTGGATATGATGGGCAATTTGCAGGTCCGTCATCACCGTACCACCAAATTTTCCACTCGACGAAGGTTGAGCAGCCAAACTGTGGTTGGCCAGAGTCGGTCCAGCACCGCCAGAGAAGATGAAATCGTCCCCATCAAGATCGCTGAGCGACACGCCTTCCAGCCGAACGTTACCGCCACCAGGGAGGTTAATGGTGACAATGCCGTTGCGCTCCCGTGCTGCTGCCAACACGTCAGCAAAATCATCAAGACCCGCGACGGCGGAAAAGTCGATGAAGTCTTCATTCGCCGTGAAGTCGGTGATGGTGTTAAAGCTATCTCCGGTGCTGAACTCAAACGTGTCTGCGCCGGCATTGCCCGTGAGCGTATCGCGGTCTTGACCGGCAATTAGAATATCATCGCCTGACCCGCCCAGAATGGTGTCGTTGCCAGCAAAGCCGGAAATGATAAAGGCATCAGTTTCCGCAGACGCATCAAGCACGTCAGCACCGGGCGTGCCATCGAGAATTTGGAAACCTGCTTCAACAACATCCGTGACGGTAATCGCCACATTCTGAGGTGTGTTGTTGGAGCCATCCGAGGCCGTGACCACGATGTCATAGACATTGTCAGCACCCGCATCGGCAGCCGATTCAAAGTCTGGCGCTGCCACAAAGCTGACCTCGCCGGTGGCTGAGTTGATGGTAAAGAGCGCGGAATCAGGTCCCCCGGTGATGGAGAATGTGAGGCTTGTGCCGTCCGCGTCAGTGGCACTGGCGGTATAGGCCACACCGGTGCCGTTTTCAGCGAAATTGGCGGTGGTTCCTGATGTCATGACGGGCGCAAACTCGTTTTCATTGGTAACAGTAATGGTCACGGTTTGAGCAGTGTCATCGCCGCCACTGGAAGCGGTTATTTCAACTTCGTAGTCATTGTCCGCGCCTACATCACCCGGTGCTTCGAAATTCGGTGACACCGCGAAGCTCACTTCGCCGGTAATCGAGTTGATGGTGAAGAGCGCTGAGTCAGCGCCGCCAGTGATGGCATAGGTAGGTGCGGGGCCATCAGCATCTGTGGCATTGGCGTCATAAGCCACACCGCTGCCGTTTTCAGCAAAGGTGGCGGTGGTCCCGGATGTAAAGATCGGCTCGTTGCTCAATCCAAGGAGCTGAGCAAAGCTGACTGTTTGATCAGCAAACTCAAAGAATTCGACATTGTGGACCGTGTCGGTGCCGTCGGTGCCCACATTGTCCGTGATGGTTACGCTATCGCCGTCAATTTGAGCTGGCGTGTAGTCAGCCAGATTGCCGCTGAACACAGCGGTATCAGTATCGCTGCC
>JAJFIK010000058.1 GCA_021775005.1 Rhodospirillales bacterium | reverse complement strand
CCCGTAGCTCAGCAGGATAGAGCAACAGATTCCTAATCTGTAGGTCGGGCGTTCGAATCGCCCCGGGGTCACCATTTGGTTCAAAGATGAATTCCGTATTGTGGCGCCGCTTGCCCTCACTCAGCCTCACACCTAGGATCAAACCCCTAGTCAACCGATTGAGGGGTAATCATGAAACGGATCATTCTTATGGCGCTTGCTGGCTTCTTGGCCGCATGCAGTGCACCCACCGTAACCGAAGGCGACCTGATGGCCGCCATCCAAGAGCGCGAAGATGCCTGGTCGGCCGCCTTCAATGCGGGCGACGCCGAAGCACTAGGCGATATCTATGAAGAAGGCTCGGTTATCATTCCCCCGGGGGGCGACCCCGTATGGGGCCGCGAAAACGTCGTGGGCTTTCTTTCAAGCCTCTTCGGTGTTTTGCTTGATGTGCAACTGACAGCCGACAATGTGCGCGCCATGGGCGACGGCTTTGCTGTTGAAGTGGGCCACGGTACTTATGACACCATGGCCGAAGACGGCTCGCGCGTTCCCAACCGGATTGATTACGTTATCACCTGGCACCGGGGCGATGATGGTGTGTGGCGCTACACCACAGACATCTTCAACGCGAGCGCAGCACCGGCGGGATAACCACCGGCTGATTGCTTTGCGTTTCTGCCAACAGATAAGGGCGCCTCAGCAAGGGGCGCCCTTATTGTATGTCTGCGCTAGGAATGGCATGCGTGTATCGCGCGAGCCATGTTTGCCCTCGAACGCCAATTCTTGAGCCTGGTTAGACGCCTCAGTTGCTGCTGCGTCTTCGCGTGTTCGTTCGGCGGGGTCACCATGCTTCACTGCAATTCAGCCAAAGCACCCCCCGCCATACGCTTCACTAGCTCTGCTGCACCGGCTTGAGAATCTCATCCGCCTTGGCGAATAATGCCGCATCAATTTTCAGGTCCGACGCCGCGGCGTTTTCAAACACCTGCTCTGGCCGACTGGCGCCAATAATGGCAGAGGCCACATTGGGCTCTCGCAGCACCCAGGCGAGGGCGAATTGGGCCAGGCTCGCGCCTGCCTCTTCGGCAAGGGGCTTGAGCGCCTGAACGGCGGTGAGCAGATCATCATCCAGCCAGCGTTCCATGAAGTTGTTCATGTCGTCTGATGTGGCGCGGGTGCCTTCAGGGAAATCCGTGCCCGGAATATATTTGCCCGACAAAATCCCCTGCCCCAGTGGTGACCAGACGATCTGGCTGATGCCATTGGCAGCGCAAAGGGGAATGACCTTTTCTTCGGGCCGCCGCCAGACCATGGAATATTGCGGCTGACTGGAGACGAACTTCTCAACGCCGGTCATGTCGAGCGCATCTTGAATGTTCTTTGGTGACCATTCGGAAAAGCCCAAGTAGCGCACCTTGCCCTGTTTCACGATGTCGGTGAGCGCCGCCATGGTTTCTTCCAGCGGGGTTTCCGGGTCATAACGATGACATTGATAAAGATCCACATAGTCGGTCTTGAGCCGCGCCAGGGACGCATCGATTTGCTTGTAGACTTGCGCGGCCGAAAGCCCGCGATCTTCATCGCTCATGGGGCCCATCAGCTTGGTGCCGAGGATGTAGCTGTCGCGTTTGCGGCCCAGCAGCGCGTCGCCCAAGAATGTCTCTGCCGCACCCCGGCCATAGACGTTCGCGGTATCAATGAAGTTGATGCCGGCATCAAACGCTGCATCAATGCAGGCCTTGGCCGCGCTGGTATCCACACCCACACCGTAAGTAAGCCATGAGCCGAGAGAGATGTCAGAAACCTTGAGATCACTGCTGCCGAGTTGCCGGTATTGCATGACGTCATTCCTTCTTTAGGGCGCGCGTTTGATTGCGCTGCCTTCTACAGGAGATAGCAGATTGAATAAAGGGACCCTGGCAAACCCCCGGCGCTGCCATTTGTATTGATCACCACCTGCATGATGCACGGGGTGATGAGCCACGCGCGGTGCCTTGCAATTGGTGAGGTGGATGAGTGCGTGCTCCACGTGCCGGTGCCGCAGGGGATATCTGCGTGGGGCAGCGGCGGCAGGGCCACAAATCCCTCCCTCCCGATTAGTATGCGCTTTCTAGACAAGCGCCCTATCTAAGGGGTCATGAGGCCTGCCCCTGGGCCCTTTGACCAAGCGTATGGAGAGAAAAAAATGGCTGCTGCCAAGAAGAAAACCCGCCCCACGGCGACCCTAGATACTGAAACCGCCCGCAAAATCTGGCTCGCTGGCGTTGGTGCCTATGGCCGCGCCTTTGACAATGCTCGCGAACAAATCGGCAAATTGAACGATGATGCCGGGAGCTATTTTGAGGATCTGGTTGCGCGTGGCGAAAAGATCGAAAATGACGCCTACGGCCATCTCAAATCCAATGAGCGCCTGAACAAAGTTGCCAAGCGCGCCACAAACCTGACAGAGCGTGCAGAACATGCCGCTGAGCAGCAACGTGAGTTTGTTGAAGCTCGTATGGCGACTTTACGCGAAACTCTTGAAATGCCTTTGGGCGTTTTGACCCTGGGCCGCAAGATCCGCAGCCTTTCCGCGCAACTTGATGAGGTTGCGGAAGATGTTGCTGAGATCAAAGCGACCATCAAGCCGGCCAAGAAAACCACAGCCAAGCGGGTGCCGAAGGCAACCGCCAAGCGCACAACCAAACGTGCTGCGAAAAAGACCGTGAAGAAGACTGCGAAAAAGACCGCTCGTAAGTCTAGATAAGCTCGCGTTTCATAAAACGCATCTGCTTTGAATATTCATGAATCCCCCGCCCGCAGCGTATATGCGGCGCGGGGGTTTTCATTTTGACCTGCTTGACCTGCGCTTCCTTGCCTTCGCCTTGCCACCTTCCCGTTGGTTTTCAAGGCCTTGAAAGGCAAGGTCAAAGGGCTGCGTTTGATAGGGTAATATGATCGTCATAACGCGAAATACCGCTTGATGTATCAACTCTTCCTTGGGAATTTCTTGTGGGTTTAGCGCATCAAAGGTGAGCCAGAACGTCATCGTCATCAACACGGTCTCAATCACGTCGTTTTTGACCGCCTTGGGGATTTCGATCATGCCGTTGCGGGCAAGGCCATCCAATACAAGTTCAACGGCGCTGCGCTTGGCCGCCATGATACGCCGGACGCGCGCTTGCGTTTGCGGATAGACCGCCATGATCCGCTCGATGTTGAGATAAAAAAAGCGGAAGTCATAGATCTCTTCAAGGATGATGTAGAGGTAAATCCAATAGCGCTCCAGGTCGGTGGTCTCGGTTTGCGCAAAGTCCAACACCAGCAGAAGTTCTTCATGAAATGCCGACAGCAGCGCGGGGACGATCTCGTCCTTGCCCTTGAAGTGGTAGTAGAGATTGCCCGGGCTCATCTCCAGGCCATTGGCGATATCCACCGCGCTAATGGCGGATTCGCCCTCCTCATTGAACAGCGCCAGGGCCGTAAGCAAGATGCGATCCTTGGTGTTCACAGGCGAAAATCCCATGTTTCGGGCCGAAAACTGGCGCTCAAGCCAATTCTAGATGGCGCTTTCCAACCATAAGTGCTGGTCTTTATAACAGAACCCCAACAAGGGGCACGGCCAAGCAATAATATTACAAGAACGGCTAATTGTGCTAATGAGCATCGGCTGCACCAGGCAGTAAAGGGAGGAATGCGGATAAAATGGCAAAGCCCAAGAATGATTTGGAAGATGCGGCGGAAACCACCAACGCCCTCAATCCAATTGTTGGCCTTAATCGCGAAGAGTTAGTGGCCGCCGTTGCGACCATGCTGCGCTCCTCTGCGCGGCGCCCTATGAAAACTGCGCGTCATGCGATGAACTACGGCAGCGAAGTGGTGGAGATCATCCGCGGCAATAGCGAACGCGAAGCCCATCCCAAAGATCGCCGCTTTATGGACCCGGCCTGGAAAACCAATCCCATCTATCGCCGCATCCTGCAAAGCTTTCTTGCTGGCGAGGCAGAAGTTGGCGAGTGGATCGCCGATATGGACCTTGGGGAAATGGATGAAGCCCGCGCGCGGTTTGTCTCGGGCATGATCATCGATACCGCGGCCCCCACCAACACACTGCTGGGCAACCCGACGGCCCTTAAGAAAGTCATTGATACGGGCGGCACATCGCTCATGCGCGGTCTCAAGAATGCCTATAATGATATGCGCACAAATCAAGGCCTTCCCAGCCAAGTGGACAAGCGCCCGTTTGAAGTGGGCGTCAACCTCGCCACCAGCGAAGGTGCCGTGGTGTACAAAACCGAGATTGTGGAACTGATTCAGTACAAACCTCAAACCGCAGAGGTTTATAAGATTCCGCTGCTGATCATTCCGCCGCAAATCAACAAGTTCTACGCCAACGACCTGAGCCCCGACAAAAGCGTGGTGCAGTGGCTCACCAAACAGGGCTTTCAACTGTTTTGCGTAAGCTGGCGCAACCCGCAAGCTGAAAACGCCCATTGGGGGCTGACCGATTATATCGATGAGCTCATCAAAGTAACGGATGCGATCCAGGCCATTACCCGGTCCAAAAAGATCAACCTTTGCGGCGCGTGTTCCGGCGGCATTACGACAACGACTTTGGCCTCAAAGCTGATCTCCCAAAACGACGACCGGGTCAATGCCATAACGCTGGAAGTGTGTGTGCTTGATCCCCAACCCACCGATAGTGATGTGGGGTCGCTGGTTTCGGAGCGCGGCATAGAGATGGCGCGCAAACGGTCCAAAGAAAAGGGCATCCTTGAGGGCGCATCCCTGGCGCGCTCCTTCGCCTGGCTACGCCCCAATGATTTGATCTGGAGTTATGTGATCAACAACTATCTGCTTGGCGAAGACCCGCCGCCCTTTGATATTCTTTTTTGGAACGCGGACCACACCAATCTGTCGGCCCAGCTTCACTCAGATTATCTCGATATCTATAAGCTCAAACCGTTCACAAAGCCCGGCGAAGAAGAATTCGCAGGGCATCTGCTCGACACATCCAAAATTACTGTGGACACCATGATTGTAGCGGGGGTTCGCGATCACATTACGCCGTGGAAAGCGTGTTACCGCACGACGCAAATTCTCGGCTCAGACAATATTGAGTTTGTCCTATCGAACAGCGGTCACATCCAATCACTCCTCAATCCACCCGGAAATCCAAAATCGAAGTACTATCGCGGCGACAAAACCCCTGCCGATGTAGATGAGTGGATGCGAGGCGCACAGGAATTTGAAGGTTCATGGTGGACCTATTGGTTCGAGTGGCTGGGAGAGCGCTCAGGCGAAAAGAAAAACGCGCCGCGCAAACTGGGCAACAAGGCCCATCCCGTAATTGAGGCTGCCCCCGGCAGCTATGTGTTTGACTGAAATGAGGCGCTGCGTATGAGCGATCAGAATAAACCGCTAATTAGCTTCGAAGACGTGGGCGGCTTCACTTTGCGCGTTGCCATCTGGAAGGGCGGAAATCAACGCCCGCTTTTATTTTTCAACGGCATTGGCGCCAACCTGGAACTCATCTCACCGCTCGGTCGCGCCCTTAAGGATCGCGACGTCATTACGTTTGATATGCCGGGCATTGGCGGAAGCCCCGCGCCCCTGCTGCCCTATCGCCCCTGGCAGATGGCGCGCGCGGCGGCAAAACTTTTGGAAAAGCTCGGCCATGATGTGGTTGACGTTATGGGGGTTTCCTGGGGCGGTGTGATGGCGCAGCAATTTGCCATTCAATATCGCAAACGGGTGAAACGTATTATTCTGGCAGCAACCACTACCGGCATGACCATGATCCCGGGCCGGATGGCCTCAAT
>JAJFIK010000057.1 GCA_021775005.1 Rhodospirillales bacterium | reverse complement strand
GGGGGAGGGAACGATGGCATCGCGCTCCCTCTTTCCCCCTCCCCCTTGAGGGGGGAGGGTCGGGGAGGGGGTGATCCCTCTCTCTTGCAGAAAGGAGCCGCGTAATGGCTGACCGCACCCAAGTCCGTCATCCCGGGGCGGGCAACGCCCGAACCCGGGATCTTGCCACACGCCATGGCGCACGAGATTCCGGGCTCCTCGCTTCGCGCTGCCCCGGTATGACAAAATGTATCGAAGGGCGAGCGTAATGGCTGACCTTCTGCTAGAGCTGTTCTCCGAAGAAATCCCTGCCCGCATGCAAACCGATGCCTCCAAGCAATTGGAAGACGCGGTCACCAAAGGCCTCAAGGAGGCTGGCATCGCATTTGAGACGGCAAAAAATTACTCAACGCCGCGACGCATTGCGCTTCATCTCACGGGATTGCCCCTAGAGCAGCCGGACGTGCGCGAAGAACGAAAAGGCCCCCGCGTGGGCGCGCCAGAAAAAGCGCTCGAAGGCTTTATGAAAGCCGCGGGCGTTGCCAGCATTGATGACTGCCAAACGGTTGAGGATAAAAAAGGCGCGTATTACGTTGCTGTGATTGAACGCAAAGGCAGCAAGACCGCTGATGTCATTGCCGCCATCGTGCCAGAGGTTATCCGCAGCTTTCATTGGCCGAAATCCATGCGCTGGGGTAGTGGCTCCTTGCGTTGGGTGCGCCCGCTGCATTCGATTTTGTGCACGCTCGACGGCGCGGTGGTGCCGTTTGATGTGGACGGTATTCAAAGCGGCGATGTCACCTATGGCCATCGCTTCCATGCGCCAGAGGCAATCAGCGCACCAACCATTGGCGCTTACTTGAGCGGCCTTGAAGCGGCCCATGTGGTGCTGCGCCGAACAGAGCGCAAAGCGCTGGTGTGGGATCAGGCGACAAAGCTTGCCGATGCCGCCGGACTTGAAGTGACAGAAGACCCCGCATTGCTGCGCGAAGTGGTCGGCCTTGTTGAATGGCCTGTGGTGCTCATGGGCAGCTTTGATGAGACATTCCTGGATGTGCCGCCAGAGGTTCTGATTACCGCCATGCGGTCACATCAGAAATATTTCGCTGTGCGCGACCCCAAAACCGGCAAGCTGGCGAACAAGTTTGTCTTTGTTGCAAACCTGAAAGCCGACGATGGCGGCAAGGCGATCACCCAAGGCAATGAACGCGTGCTCCGCGCGCGGCTATCGGACGCGAAGTTCTTCTGGGATCAGGATCGCAAGGTGAAACTTGAGGACCGCGTCGAGAAGCTGAAAGATATTGTCTTTTACGACAAGCTCGGCACGGTTTACGACAAGGTGCAGCGGGTGCGTGCCTTTGCGCGCGAGATCGCACCTATTGTTGGCGCTGATCCCGACAAGGCTGATCGCGCGGTGCTGCTTGCGAAGGCCGACCTTGTGACGGACATGGTCTATGAGTTCCCGGAATTGCAGGGGCTCATGGGGCGTTATTACGCGCTTGATCAGGGCGAACCCGATGACGTCGCCAATGCCATTCGCGATCACTATGCCCCTCAGGGACCGGGTGACAAATGCCCAAGTGAACCAGTAGCGGTTGCAGTGGCGCTTGCGGATAAGCTCGATACGCTTTTGGGGTTTTTTGCTATCAATGAACGGCCAACCGGTTCGAGGGATCCATTTGCATTGCGCCGTGCTGCACTGAGCGTAACTCGGTTGGTGCTTGAGAATGATGTTCGCATCGGTTTGCTCAAGCTGTTCCAGAGAATCTATAATCAATGGTTAGATGACGCAGACATTGTGCGGCAAGCTGCGTTTCAACTCGCGTATCCGCCGGACCCACCGAAATCAGGGATTCATGAAGCTGATGCCGAGTTATCTCGGCAAGAAACACTTCGCCACCTTCTCTCGTTCTTCGCTGATCGCCTGAAAGTCTATCTCCGCGACAAGGGCGCGAGGCATGACTTGATCGACGCTGTCTTTGCTTTGCGTGATGCAGTTGGCAATCCACCGGATGATCTCGTGCTCATCGTCGCCCGCGTTGAAGCACTGGGCGCATTCCTTGATACAGATGACGGCAAAAACTTGCTCGCTGGTTACAAGCGCGCGGTGAACATTCTTCGCATTGAAGAAAAGAAGGACGGCAAGGCGCATGACGGCGCGGTTGATCCAGCGCTTCTCACTGAAGCTGCCGAGAAGGTACTCCACAGCGCCATTGAAGCTGCCAATGCAGACGTGGCAAAGGCGCTGGAAGCCGAAGACTTCCAAAGCGCCATGGCGGCGGTGGCGAAACTGCGCGAGCCGGTGGATGCGTTCTTTGAAGGTGTGAAGGTGAATGATGCGGACGAAGGCGTTCGCGCCAATCGGCTCAATCTCTTGAACCAAATCCGTGCGGCGCTTGGCGGCGTGGCGGACTTCTCGAAGATCGAGGGGTAAGCCACCCCCTCCCGGCGCGCATCGCGCCGACCTCCGCCCTTGAGGGGGAGGTTTGATAGGGCAACATGTTCTCTCCCCTCCGCCCTTGCGGGGGAGGGTTAGGGTGGGGGGTAAACGAAGGTGAGCAACGCGATGACCAAGTGGGTCTACACATTCGGGGACGGCAAGGCGGAGGGCACGGCGGAGCTGCGCACGCTGCTGGGCGGTAAGGGCGCCAATCTCGCTGAGATGTCCAACTTGGGTCTGCCGGTGCCGCCGGGCTTTACCCTCAGCACCGAAGTTTGCACCACCTTTTATGACATTGACCATCAATACCCCGATGGCCTGCGCAATGAAGTCGCGAGCGCGCTGGCACATATAGAAAAAATCACCGGCAAGCGCTTTGGCGATGCCCACAATCCACTGCTGGTTTCTGTGCGCTCCGGTGCGCGCGCCTCCATGCCCGGCATGATGGATACGGTGCTGAACCTCGGCCTCAATGATGAGACAGTGGTCGGCCTTGCCACATTGGCGGGAGATACGCGCTTTGCCTATGACAGTTACCGCCGCTTCATTCAGATGTATTCCGATGTGGTGCTCGGGGTTGATCATCACTCATTCGAGGAAATTCTTGAAGACGCCAAGATGGAAAAAGGCGTCACCATGGATACCGACCTCGAAGCCGACGATTGGAAGGCGGTGGTGGCCGACTACCTTGCGCTCACGTTGCGTGAAACCGGCAAACCCTTTCCCCAAGATCCCATTGAGCAACTTTGGGGTGCCATCGGCGCGGTGTTTGGCAGTTGGATGAACCAACGGGCCAAAACCTATCGCCGCTTGCACGATATTCCGGCAAGCTGGGGCACAGCTGTGAACATTCAAGCCATGGTGTTTGGCAATATGGGTGACACCTCTGCCACCGGCGTGGCGTTCACCCGTGATCCCTCAACAGGTGAACGCGCTTACTACGGTGAGTTTCTTGTAAACGCCCAAGGCGAAGACGTGGTCGCCGGCATTCGCACCCCGCAATACCTGACCAAGGCCGCGCGGGAAGGGGCTGGGTCCACAGATCCTTCTATGCAGGAAATCATGCCGGTGACGTTCGATGAGCTGGCAAAAGTGTTTGATCGCTTGGAAAAACACTACAAAGACATGCAGGACATTGAATTCACTGTGGAACGCGGGCGGTTGTGGATGCTGCAAACCCGCGGCGGTAAACGCACCACCAAGGCGGCGCTCAAAATTGCCGTGGATATGGTGGCCGAGGGGCTCATCACCCAGGAAGACGCCATGGGCCGGATTGATCCGCACGGGCTTGACCAATTGCTTCACCCAACGCTCGACCCTGCAGCGGAGCGCAATGTCATCGCGCGCGGGTTGCCCGCATCGCCGGGGGCAGCGAGCGGCGAAGTGGTGTTCAACGCCGACGAGGCAGAAAAGCTCAACAAGGGCGGACATAACGTCATCCTTGTGCGCGTGGAAACCAGCCCGGAAGATATTCACGGCATGCATGCCGCCGAAGGTATTCTAACCGCGCGCGGCGGCATGACGAGCCACGCCGCTGTGGTGGCGCGCGGCATGGGGCGCGCCTGCGTGGCGGGCGCGGGCACTGTGCGCATCTCCTACGACAAAAAAGAGTTCACAACCGGCGGCGTGAGTGTGAAGGCCGGGGACATCATCACCATTGATGGCTCCACCGGCGAGATCATGTTGGGCGCTGTTGCCACGGTGAAGCCGGAACTCACCGGCGATTTTGCCACCCTGATGTCATGGGCCGACAACATTCGCCGCATGAAAGTGCGCGCCAATGCCGAAACCCCTGCAGATGCGCAAGCCGCGCGCGACTTCGGTGCCGAAGGGATAGGTCTTTGCCGCACCGAGCACATGTTCTTTGACGCGGGCCGCATCCTCGCCGTGCGCGAAATGATTTTGGCGAAAGACGAAGACGGCCGCCGCCGCGCGTTAGGTAAATTGCTGCCCGAGCAGCGCAAAGACTTCACAGAGCTCTTCCGCATTATGGCCGGGCTGCCCGTGACCATCCGTTTGCTAGACCCGCCGCTGCATGAGTTTCTGCCCCACGAGGAAGACGAGATCATCGGCGTGGCCCAGGCCTCCGGCGTCTCCGTGGATGCGGTGAAGGCGCGGATCGCGGAGCTATCTGAGTCAAATCCCATGCTCGGCCATCGCGGCTGTCGTTTGGGGATCACCTATCCGGAAATCTATGAGATGCAGGCGCGCGCCATATTCGAGGCCGCCGCCGCTGTGATGAAGGAAAGCGGTACCAGCATTACGCCCGAAGTGATGATCCCTCTTGCGGCCACCAAGGCTGAAATCGACATCCTGAAGGAACGCATTGACGGTGTTGCCGCCGCCGTAAGCGAAGAAGCGCAAGTGCGGCTTGATTATCTAGTGGGCACGATGATTGAGCTGCCCCGTGCGGCATTGCGTGCCGGCGAGATTGCCAAGTCAGCTGAATTTTTCTCCTTCGGCACAAATGATTTGACGCAAACCACCTTTGGCATCAGTCGCGACGACGCGGCGCGGTTCCTCTGGGCCTATCAGGAACAAGGCATCTTGGAGACCGATCCCTTTGTCTCCATTGATCGCGACGGGGTGGGGGAGCTGGTGAAGCTTGCCGCCAGCCGGGGTCGCAAAGCGCGGGCGGGCATCAAGCTTGGCATTTGCGGCGAACATGGCGGCGACCCGGCATCAGTGGCGTTCTTTGAAGAAGTCGGCTTGGACTATGTCTCGTGCTCACCGTTTCGCGTTCCCATCGCACGGCTGGCAGCGGCGCAAGCAACGCTGAAGAACGCGCCGGAACGGGGATAATTTATCAACGTCATTCCGGGGACATGCGCAACATGGAGCCCGGAATCTCGCGCATCGGGCCGCGTAGCAAGATCCCGGGCTCGACCTGCCGGTCGCCCCGGGATGACGGCTTTTTGGTTGGGGTTGGGTGCGTAAGAACGGGCCTATCTTTTTTTTCGACATCCCCCGGCTTGACCGGGGGATCCAGGTTGACTCGCCCATGGGCACCCCGGTTAAACCGGGGTGCGTC
>JAJFIK010000056.1 GCA_021775005.1 Rhodospirillales bacterium | reverse complement strand
GCCTGACCTGGCTTTCGCGAAAGATGTAGTGAGACACCAAACAATATTATGACACTAACGGCTCTCACCCCCACCGGCCGCTTTGCGGCGACCTCCCCCGTCAAGGGGGAGGTATTGGAGTGCAGGCCACTTTCCCCTCCCCCCTTGCGGGGGAGGGATAGGGTGGGGGGTACACAAATCAAATGACCCGCAACCCAGCTCTGGAGAGTGAACGCAACGGCGATGACACGGTGGAGGCGTCCCTCCGCCCGCAAGTGCTTGATGCGTTTATCGGGCAGGAAAAAGTGCGCGCCAACCTGTCGGTCTTCATTGAAGCTGCAAAGACGCGCGGCGATGCGCTGGATCATGTGCTCTTTTCCGGCCCGCCGGGGCTTGGCAAAACCACTCTGGCGCAGATTGTCAGCCGTGAACTTGGCGTAAACTTTCGCGCCACCTCGGGCCCCGTCATCACCAAGCCGGGCGATCTGGCGGCGATCCTCACCAACCTGGAAGAGCGTGATGTGCTCTTCATTGATGAAATTCATCGGCTCTCCCCAGCGGTAGAGGAAATCCTCTATCCGGCCATGGAAGACTTTGAGCTTGATCTGATGATCGGCGAAGGGCCCGGCGCGCGGTCCGTGCGCATTGATCTGCAAAAGTTCACCCTTGTGGGCGCGACCACGCGCACTGGGCTTTTGACCACGCCGCTTAGAGATCGCTTCGGTATTCCGCTGCGGCTGGAGTTTTATGAAACCCACGAGCTTGAAGCCATCGTCATGCGCGGCGCGCGGCTTTTGGATCTCGCGCTGACCGATGATGGCGCCAAAGAAATTGCCAAACGCGCCCGAGGCACCCCCCGTGTGGCGGGGCGGCTTCTGCGCCGGGTGCGCGACTTTGCCTCCGTGGCAGGGGTCAGTGAAGTGACCGCCGCCCTTGCCGACAAAGCCCTCACCCGCATGGACGTAGACGGGCGCGGCCTTGATGCTCTCGATCACCGTTACTTGCGTACCATCGCAGAGAAATTCATGGGCGGACCGGTGGGGGTGGAAACCATTGCCGCCGCCCTGTCAGAGCCGCGCGATGCCATTGAGGACATCGTCGAGCCCTATCTGATCCAGCAAGGGTTCTTGCAGCGCACCCCGCGTGGCCGCGTCCTCATGGGCGCTGCGTTTGAGCATTTGGGCCTGCCGCAGCCAAAAGGCGGTGCGCAACCGGATATTTTCGAAGGGAAGTAGGGCACACCTTCCTTGTTCGTCATCCTCTGGCTTGACCAGAGGATCTACGTGTTTCGCTGAGCGCTCGGAGGTGGCGGTAGATCCTCGGGTCGCGCTTCGCTTGCCCGAGGATGACGGAAAGGGGAAAGCTTGCTCGGCTAACCCGAATGAGACATGGTCCGTCCATGACCGAGCATCCCTCCCACGGGTACTTTCGTGACCAAACCCATGTTCTGCCAGCGCGCGTCTATTACGAGGACACGGATTTTTCCGGCGTGGTCTATCACGGCGCCTATGTGAAGTTTCTGGAGCGAGGCCGGACGGAGTACCTGCGCGCCGCCGGGGTCCATCATCGCGAGATGCTGATCATGGATGAGCCCATCGCGTTCACCATCCACAAGCTTAACTTGACCTATCATCGGCCCGCCCGCATTGATGATGCCTTGGAAATCCGCACCGTTTTTTACCTCTCCAAGGGCGTGCGCCTACTTGCCGATCAATCGGTCTGGCATGGCGACGATATGCTGGTTTCAGCGCAAGTCACCGCCGCCTGCATCAACCTTTCGGGTCGGGTGCGCCGGATGCCCAAATTTGTCGTCGAGAAGGTCACCGCCCATGTTGTGACCAGTGCGCCAGATTGGGCCTAAAACCGGCTGAGTTCTGCGGCTTTTGGGCCCTTGCGCCCAAGTTTCGACACATTAGAACCTGAGGGTGCAAACGGGTTGGCAGGTCGCGCATGTTGCGGGGCCGGCTTGTTTTGCTTTGGGCGCAGCATATTTGTGCGCTTTTGAGTTGCGCTTTTGTACTGGGGATGGGTCGGCGATCGGGCCGGTTGATGGGCTAGGAACGGAAATGGAAACGGAAATTCTCACGCAAGGCGGCAGTCTCGCGCTCGCTGGCGATTTTTCAATGTGGTCGCTGTTTGTGCGCGCCGATTGGATCGTGAAGTCGGTCATTGTCATTTTGCTGCTGGCCTCGTTCATGAGCTGGGCCATTATTGTGGACAAGTGGCTGCGCTTTGGTCGCCTCAAATCAAAGACCAACAAGTTTGAAGAAGCATTTTGGTCAGGCAAGTCGCTGGATAGTCTTTATGAGAAATTGGGTCACCGCGCTGATCACCCCATGGCGATGATGTTTGCTTCTGCTATGCGTGAATGGCGTCGGTCGACGGAAAAGGGTCCGGTCTCTGCTCGGACGGCCCCGGGCGTCATTGCCCGCATCGGCCAGGTGATGCGCGTGACCGAAGCGCGGGAGCTGGACAAAGCGGAGCGCTTTTTGGGGTTCCTCGCTACTGTCGGCTCCACAGCGCCGTTTATCGGCTTGTTCGGCACGGTGTGGGGGATCATGAATTCCTTTCAGGCGATCGCCACCAATAACAACACCACCCTTGCTGTCGTAGCACCGGGTATTGCTGAAGCCTTGTTTGCGACGGCGCTCGGTCTTTTGGCCGCCATTCCGGCGGTGATTGCCTACAACAATTACATTGCCTCTCGTGATCGTTTGGCGACACGCCTTGAAGGCTTCTCAGAAGAATTTTCTGCGATCCTGTCGCGCCAAATTGACGAAGACCTGGGCTGATGGCGGGCGGCATTCAACAAAACGGTCGGGGGCGACGCGGACGCCCCATGAGCGAGATCAACGTGACGCCGTTTGTGGATGTCATGCTGGTCCTGCTGATTATCTTCATGGTGACGGCGCCGCTGCTTACTGTGGGCGTTGATGTGGACCTGCCTGAGACGACAGCCAATCCCATCGCCGGTGTCGATGAACCCCTGGCGGTGTCCATCAACGCCGAAGGGCAGATTTTCCTGCAAAACGATCCCACTACATTGGAAGAGCTGGTGCCGCGTTTGGAACGCATTTCTGAGCGAAACTTTGAGCTGCGTATTTTCCTGCGCGCAGACAAAGGCGTTGCCTATGGCGAGGTCATGGAAGTTATGGGGCGGATGAACCGCGCGGGGTATACGCGCATTGCTCTTGTCACCGAACCCCTCGCGGACGAGTGACGGGGCGAGTAAGGGACAATCACCCATGCGCATTGGCGCATTCTTTTCAGCGGCTTTTCACATTGCGATCATCGCGCTCGCAATGACCACCTTTGCGACCGGTGGGCGCTTCAATGTGGAACTCCCGCCCAATATCCCGGTTGAAATACTGGAAATCTCTGACGTGACAAATATCTCTGCTGCGGTTGAAGCTGAGCCCGAAGACATTGTTGAAGAAATCATCGAAGAAGTTGTGCCGGAAGTGACCCCCCAAGCGGTGGCCGAGCCGGAGCCGGAACCCGTCGCCGATATTGTTGAGCCCGAGTTCAGCCCGTTTGAAGAACCTGAGGCGGAAGTTGCTGAAGTGGAGCCTGAACCCACGCCGCCACCGCCCGCCGCGCGGCCACGCCCGCGCCCACAACCCGCCCCGCGGCGAGAGGAGAACTTTCTTGCTGACCTCGATCTAGATGCTTTGATTGACCGCACCCCGCGGGAGCAGCAGGAAACGGTTGTGGACCCTACGGCCGCAATTGGCGATGAAACGCAAGTCGAGGTAGCAGAACGGTCACGCTCTGCAGTGGGGTTGGGAACCGGACTAACCATAAGCGAAATGGACGCGCTTAATTCCGTGATTTCGGATTGCTGGAACATTCCGGCAGGGGCGCGTGATGCCGAAAACTTGAGAATAGAGCTGCGCGTGTTTTTTGCGCGAGACGGCTCTGTGCAACGAACAGAAATCCTCAACCGCGCGCGATATAACTCAGACACATTCTATCGCGCCGCAACAGACAGTGCAGTACGTGCGGTCGAGCGCTGCGAGAATGGCACGAATTATGATGGTTCTCCACGGCGCGGGTATAATTTACCGCGAGATCGCTATGAGGACTGGCGCTCGGTTCGTCTCACTTTTGACCCAAGTCAGGCGCTTTAATGGCGTCAACCAAATGGAGAAGCTGATGCACGGGTTAAGAAAACTACTGATGGCGGTCCTTGGAGCGGCAGCAATACTTGCCTCAGCCAGCGCCCAAGCCCAGGAGCGCAGCGAGCCGCACATCGTCATCAATGAGGGCCATATTGCGCCCCTGCCCATCGCCGTGCCGGCCTTCATCGGCGTCAGCGAAGAAGAAGCCCGCTTCGGCCGCGATATTGCTAATGTGATCTCCTCCAACCTGGAACGCTCCGGCTTGTTTGATCCCGCCGACCCGCGTTCGTTTATCGAAACTCCGACAAATTTTTCGGCGTCACCTCAGTTTGGCTCATGGCGTCTGATCCGTGTGGATACCCTCGTGACTGGCCAAGTGGTGATGCAAGATGATGGCCGTTTGCGCGTGGAATTTTTCCTTTGGGATGTCTATGGCGAACAATCCATGCTTGGCCTGCAATTTTTTGCCACGCCTGAAGGTTGGCGGCGCGTCGCGCACCTTGTTACCGATGCGATCTATGAGCGGCTGACGGGCGAGAGCGGGTATTTTGATACCCGCATTGTGTTCATTGCTGAAAGCGGCCCCGCCACCTTGCGCGTCAAGCGTCTTGCCATGATGGATCAAGATGGTGCCAACCCTGTGATGCTTACCGATGGGCAATATCTCTCCCTCACACCTCGATTTAGCCCTACCGAACAAGAGATCGTGTTTCTTTCCTATTTCAATAACCAGCCGCGGGTTTATTTGCTCGATATTGAAAGCGGTGAAACAGAAATTGTCGGTGACTTTCCCGGGATGACCTTTGCGCCGCGATTTTCGCCGGACGGCAATTCCATCATTATGAGTTTGATCGAAGGGCGTGACAGCCACATCTACACAATGGATCTGCGCACAGGTCTGCGGCGCCGCCTAACCACCGGCCCGCACATCAATACCGCGCCATCCTATTCCCCGGATGGGCGCTTCATTACCTTTGAGTCTGATCGCGGCGGCTCCCAGCAGATCTACGTCATGAATGCCAATGGCTCGAATGCACGGCGCATCAGTTTTGGCGATGGACGCTATGGCACACCGGTTTGGTCGCCGCGCGGAGACCTGATTGCGTTCACGAAAATCTTCAACGGGCTTTTCTACATTGGTGTGATGCGCCCTGATGGCTCCGGCGAGCGATTGTTGACTCAGAGCTTTCTTGATGAAGGTCCGACCTGGTCGCCCAATGGCCGTGTGCTCATGTTTGCGCGGCAAGACCCAGGTTATGGGGATCGGCCATCCCGCACCCGCATCTGGTCAGTGGACCTCACAGGGCACAATGAACGCCCGGTTTTGACCCCTGGCGATGCCTCAGATCCCGCCTGGTCGCCGTTGATTAGCCGCATGCCCTTACGCCGATAGAGGCACCGATAGAGGTGCCGCCAGGGACGCAGATGTCGCTGCAGCGCAAAAAACTGGGTCAAATTAACCACATATGGCGCTGAATATGGGCCAGTTGTTGCGAATGCAATACAGTTTGTTTGTGTTATTGCCACAGCTCGCTTGATCCCATTTTCTGCCGCTTTTAGACTAAAGCTGTTAAGCTGGTTGTGTGGTGGGGGCTGAATCCGGTGCATCTGAAGGGGATTTGCACTGGTCAATCCGCTCCAAACGTCCTGCCGACGCGAAAGTGAGCGGTGGAAAACTGGAACTAGAGGTTAAGGGGCAGACCTAAAATTGTCCGCATGTTGATCATTGATCCGCAACAAATCCTTGGTAAGTAAGGTATTGGATCAGGGGACTTCTTGGGAATGGAGCAGAATATGAGCCGACTGAATTTCGGCGCGGGTTTGGTAAAGTTCGCGATCGTAACCGTTGCGGCGCTGATGTTGGCCGCGTGCGCAAGCACCGCGAATCCAACTGGCCCGACGACGACAACCACAAACACCGACACGCGTGGAGCACCGACGCCTGGGAGTTCACAAGACTTCCTCGTCAATGTTCAAGACCGTGTTTACTTTGCGCTTAATCGGTATGACCTGGATCAAGGGTCACGCCGGACACTTGAGCGTCAAGCGGCGTGGCTGGATCAATATCCAAACACGACCCTTACAGTTGAAGGGCACTGCGATGAACGCGGGACCCGGGACTATAACTTGGCGCTTGGTTCGCGTCGTGCCACAGCGGTTCGCGATTATCTCGTGAGCCTGGGCGTAGATCCCGCTCGTATCCGTACGATTTCTTATGGCAAGGAACGTCCGGTCGCTGATGGGCATAACGAAGCGGCATGGCGTCTTAATCGCCGTGGTGTCAGCGTTGTAAGCAGCCCTTACGGCGCTTAAGGTCAGCGCGATAAATGAATACCGGGGCGTCCTGCTTGGAAGAGCGGGGCGCCCCGCCTCATTTTGGTCGCATGTAAAGTGCAAACCAATTCCCCTGACGTCACAACAATAACGCTTGGAGGGCGCTACAATGACTGTGGCGACGAGACGAATTATCGGAGTAATTATTGGGCTCGGCCTGATGGTTACCATGGCTGCCGTGCCAGCCACGGCACAATACGGCAACAACCCGCAGGATCTACAGACGCGCATTGATCGCCTGGAGCGTGAGCTTCAAGACCTGCAGCGCTACACCTATCAGGCGCCGCCATCACCCAATTCAGACGGCGGATCGTATACCTCTACCGTTCGGGCTGAGGAAGTGAACCTGCCGGCAACGGCGATCTTAAGTCGCCGGGTCGATGATTTGGAACTCTCCTTGCGCGGTATGACAGGCGAAATTGAGCGCCTGACCTTCCGCATCAATCAACTCAGTGAACAATTCGAGCGCGTCATGGGTGATGTGGATTACCGGTTGCGCGCGCTTGAAGGCAATTTAGGGCCTGGCGAAGGCGCCCCTGTTGCCAGCGCCGGCCTACGAAGCGATACGCGCCCCCTTGGCGCCTCGCAAAGCGCACCTGTCCCTTCGCCAAATTCTGACGATGTTCTCGGCGTTGAAGCGGACCTCACAGAAAATGTTGGTCCGCCGTCCATGTCAGGGGCAGGGCAGCCACAATTACTCGGTGCGATTTCAGCATCTCGGCTTTCGGGCTCAGAAGATGCGGACTTTGAAATTGGCATGCAGCTGCTCCGGCAGGGCGACTTCACGGATGCGGAAACTACCTTTCAGGATTTCATTTCCGCTTATCCAAGCTCTGGCCGAGCAGGGGAAGCGCACTTTTGGTTGGGTGAATCGCGCTTTGTACGCGGCGAATACGCACGAGCGGCAACGGCCTATCTCACCAGCGCCCGAGATTATGGTGGTGAGGAAAAGGCCCCCGATAGTCTCTTAAAACTGGGCATGTCCCTGTCCGCGCTTGGGCAGGTCGCTGAAGCGTGCAGTGCGTTCGATCAAGTGGCGCAGGCCTATCCCAATGCGTCAGATCGGGTGCAGCGAAACGTGGCTCGTGAACGTGCCTCCAACAATTGCCGCTAGCCCCGCCAACGACTTAGCGCTGTCCTTTGTGGCGGACCTTGAGCGCCTTGCGCCAAGCCTGCCCTTGGCGTTGGCGGTTTCGGGCGGCAGCGACAGCCTCGCATTACTCCAACTGACAGCAGATTGGGCTGCCGCCACGCAAGTAGACACCAGCCAAATTCACGTACTGACCGTCGATCACGGTCTAAGGGCTGAAGCATTGGCAGAAGCTAAATTGGCCGGCGAGCACGCGCGGGCAGCTGGATTTACTCATACGATTTTGCCTTGGATGGCATCGGCACCAGGGGCGCGACTTCAAGAACGCGCCCGTGACGCGCGCTACGCTTTGATGGGAAATTGGTGTCGCCTAAATAAGGTGGCAAACCTCCTCGCGGGGCATACCGAAGACGACCAACTTGAAACCGTGGGCATGCGCCTGCTCAAGGGAAGCGGCACGCGGGGACTTGCGGGCATGCCGGTGGAGCGAAACCTGGGCGGCGGTGTTCGACTGCTGCGGCCGCTGCTCTCATTCAAGCGGCACGATCTGCAATCCTATCTCATGTTGCATGGTCTGGAGTGGGTAAGTGACCCCTCCAATCGCGACAGCAAATTTGAGCGTGTTCGCATGCGAGATGCGTTGCGCACGTCCGATGCCGCTATCGCCCCGACCCTTGAAAGCATTGCCGCTGACAGTTTTCATGCGCGCGAAGCCTTGGACCATGGCGTCGATGATCTGATCCTTGATGCGGTGGACACTTCGCCATTTGGGTGGGCGCGCATTAATGTGCGAGTGCTTCATTCTGCGCCGGACGTTATTCGGCTCCATGGGTTGGCGCGGCTTGTGCGCTGCTATGGCGGCCAACCCTTTGCCCCCAAAGGCGATGCGTTATTGCGGGCGGCGTCTGCTCTTGCAGGCTCAAACTTTCATGCGATCACCCTCGGCGGCGCGCTTATTTATCGCAAAGGTGAGGAATTTCTGATTGGCCGGGAGGCGCGCAATCTTGGCACCGATGTGGTTCCGCCCCATGGGGCAATTATCTGGGATGGTCGCTACGAGATCCAGTCAATGATGTCCCAAGCTATTGCGATTGAGGCGTTGGGGCAGGTCCGGCTTACCGCCCTTGGCAAGACGGATCGCGGGGAATTATCGGAACTTGTGCCGCCGCGCTTTCAGGCCGCGCTGCCCGTTTTGGTGCGAGAAGGGGGTGAGTTCGTCCTTACAACCGCGCCGGCCGCGCAAGAAATGGCTAATATCAGCGTGCGGCGGCCTCAGCACTGGCAATTTTGAGAAATACTCCTATTTTGAATTCGTAGGTGAATTCTAACTAATTCGACCTATCTTGATGCAAATTCGGCTTTCGGGCCCCTGACCAACCAAAAAGGGAAACGTCCCCTATGAATCTCCGCAATCTCATGATCTGGGCGATCGTTGTGCTGCTTGTTGTGGCGCTGGTGAATATTTTGAAGCCGGCTGAAAACACCGCCGCTGATACGAATGTGGACTATTCGCAGTTTCTAACAGCCGTCGAAACGGGGCGTGTTGAAAGCGTTGAAATCAGCAATGGTGTTGTGACCGGGACCAATACTGACGGTTCGCACTTTACAACCAATGTGAACCCTTCCAGCGAGCCGTTTCTGGATCTTCTAACGGAACATGGCGTGAGCATTCGTTATGAGGATCGGTCGGGCATCAATCCGCTCCTTGGCGTATTGATCAATTGGTTTCCCATGTTGCTGCTTATCGCGGTGTGGATTTTCTTTATGCGCCAAATGCAAGGTGGCGGTCGCGGGGCCATGGGGTTTGGCAAGTCCCGCGCAAAGCTGCTTACGGAAAAACATGGCCGGGTGACGTTTGAAGATGTGGCGGGCGTTGACGAAGCCAAAGAAGAATTGAGCGAAGTTGTTGACTTTCTGCGCGACCCGCAAAAATTCCAACGCCTTGGCGGTAAAATTCCCAAAGGCTGTTTGCTTGTGGGCCCTCCTGGGACCGGTAAGACGCTGCTGGCGCGCGCCATTGCAGGCGAAGCGAATGTGCCGTTCTTTACTATCTCAGGCTCTGATTTTGTTGAGATGTTTGTGGGCGTCGGCGCAAGCCGTGTGCGCGACATGTTTGAACAAGGCAAAAAGAATGCGCCTTGCATTATCTTCATTGATGAAATTGATGCAGTGGGGCGGCACCGGGGCGCCGGCCTTGGCGGCGGCAATGATGAACGTGAACAAACCCTCAATCAGTTGCTTGTTGAGATGGATGGATTCGAAGCCAATGAAGGCGTGATCCTAATCGCGGCGACCAACCGGCCTGACGTTCTTGACCCTGCGCTGTTGCGCCCGGGTCGCTTTGACCGCCAGGTTGTGGTGCCAAATCCGGATATTATCGGCCGTGAAAAAATCTTGCGCGTGCACATGCGCAAAGTGCCGCTGGCACCAGACGTCAATCCACGGACCATCGCGCGCGGTACTCCGGGCTTTTCAGGTGCTGACTTGGCCAATTTGGTGAATGAAGCGGCACTGATGGCGGCGCGGCGCAATAAGCGGTTGGTCACCATGGCAGAATTTGAAGACGCCAAGGACAAAGTGATGATGGGGGCGGAACGCCGCTCCATGGTCATGACTGAGGAGCAAAAGCGGCTCACCGCCTATCATGAAGGTGGACATGCCCTTGTGGCACTCAAAGTTGGTGCTACTGACCCGGTGCACAAAGCAACAATTATCCCTCGCGGCCGGGCCCTCGGCATGGTCATGCAGTTGCCTGAAGAAGATCAGCTGTCCATGAGCCTTGAGCAGATGCAATCCCGTATTGCCATTTTGATGGGCGGACGCATTGCGGAAGAACTGATTTTTGGCAAAGACAAAGTGACCTCCGGCGCGTCCTCTGACATTCAAGGGGCAACCCGCATGGCGCGGGCCATGGTCACGCAATGGGGTTTTTCTGATGAGCTAGGGAAAGTGTCCTATGGCGACAATCAGGAAGAAGTGTTCCTTGGACATTCCGTTGCGCGCACGCAAAATGTCTCTGAGGAAACCTCGCGGCTGATTGACAGCGAAGTAAAGCGCATCATTCAGGAAGGCCACGACGTAGCCTATAAGATCCTTACGGAAAATCCCGAGGATCTTGAGGCGCTGGCGCAGGGTTTGCTTGAATATGAAACGCTTTCTGGCGAGGAAATGTTGGCTCTTCTGAAGGGTGAGAAACCCAATCGGGAAGATCCGGCAGACACCATTGTGTCAGAGCCAAGTTCAACCTCTGCGGTACCTAAATCCGGTCGGCGACCGAGCGGCGGCTCTGCGCCTGATCCGCAGGGTGCCTAAGCGACGATCCAGACGATGACCCGTCAAATCGCAGGCGTTCCCCTCGATCGCCCGCGCATTATGGGCATCCTCAACGTCACGCCGGATTCCTTCTCAGACGGCGGTCACTTTGCAGCGCTTGATGCCGCAATTGAACATGCACGGGCGATGAAAGCGGCTGGCGCGGACTTTATTGATGTTGGTGGTGAAAGCACCCGGCCAGGATCAGATATTGTTCCTCTTGATAAGGAGCTCGTGCGTGTCATTCCAGTGATCGAGCACTTAGTCGCGGCGGGGCTTGGTCCTGTTTCCATCGATACGCGAAAATCAGATGTGATGCGCGCTGCCGTAAACGCGGGCGCGGCGCTAATCAATGATGTCTCGGCGCTGAGTTATGATCCCAAGGCCATGGCGACAGTGGCGAGCCTCAACGTTCCCGTCGTGCTGATGCATGCCCAGGGCGATCCCAAGACCATGCAAGACGATCCACACTACAATGATGTTGTGGAAGAGGTCTTTGCCTATTTGGCAAGCCGCATCGAAGCTTGCGAAGGCGCGGGGCTTGGTCGCGCTAACATTATCGCAGATCCCGGCATTGGATTTGGCAAAACCCTGGCGCACAATTTGGACCTTCTGGCCAATCTTAAGCGGTTTGCCGACTTGGGGGTACCGCTTTTGCTAGGGGCCTCTCGCAAGAGTTTTATTGGCAAGGTTGATGACGGCGCGTCGGTAGATGCCCGGCTCGGGGGCTCGCTGGCGGCGGCGGCAAGTGGTCTGGCCGCTGGCGTTAATATTTTCCGTGTTCACGACGTTAGGGAAACTGTGCAATTTCTGGCAGTTTCCGGGGCAATCGCTGCAAATCGGCGGTGACCCTTTTTTGACCTCATTGCCGTAGTGTATGAGAAGTTAAATCCCAAACGGCCTTTTCGGCTGACAGAGAGCGGACCCTTATGACGCGAAAGTATTTTGGCACCGATGGTATTCGCGGTACGGCGAATAAAGCGCCAATGGACCCTGAAACAGCGCTCCGGGTCGGTATGGCAGCGGGGAAAGTATTTACGCGCGGCGACCATCGCCATCGCGTTGTCATTGGCAAAGATACGCGCCTCTCGGGCTACATGGTTGAGCCCGCTCTTGTGGCGGGCTTTACCTCGGTGGGGATGGACGTGTTTTTGTTCGGCCCCTTGCCCACGCCTGCCGTGGCGATGATGACCAAATCCATGCGCGCTGACCTTGGGGTGATGATCTCAGCCTCGCACAATGCCTTTCATGACAACGGTATCAAATTATTTGGGCCAGACGGTTATAAGCTTTCCGACGAAGTTGAACTTGAAATCGAAGATTTGATGGACAAGGGCCTTTCTGACGGCCTCGCCAAGCCAGAAGCTCTTGGTCGCGCCAAACGCATCGATGATGCGCAAGCGCGCTATGTGGAACTTGCCAAGGGTACGCTTCGTGATGAAGTGACGCTTGAGGGATTGCGGATCGTCATCGATTGCTCCAATGGCGCGGCTTATCGCGTGGCACCGACGGTGCTGTGGGAATTAGGCGCTGAGGTGATCCCTATCGGCGTAACCCCCAATGGCTTTAACGTCAACAAAGGCTGCGGATCTACATCGCCGGACTGGATGCGTAATGAAGTGCGCAAAGCCAAGGCCCATATCGGTATTGCCCTTGATGGCGACGCGGATCGGGTAGTGATCTCTGACGAAAACGGCACACTTGTGGACGGCGATCAGATTATGGCGTTGATCGCGTCAAGCTGGGCGCGCCGAGGCAGGCTGCAAGGCAACACCGTTGTTGCCACTGTGATGTCGAACCTGGGCCTTGAGAAATATCTTGAGGGGCACAAGATTGATCTTGTGCGCACAAAAGTTGGTGATCGCTATGTGGTCGACGCCATGCGCAAGGGCGGCTTTAATTTGGGGGGGGAGCAGTCCGGACACATCGTCATGAGCGACTACACCACAACAGGTGACGGCTTGGTGGCGGCGTTGCAAGTGCTGGCGGAATTGGTCCTGAGCGGTAAACCGGTGAGCGAGGTTTGCCACAAGTTTGAACCCTTCCCCCAAGTTCTTGAGAACGTGAAGTTCAATGGTGGCAAGCCCCTTGAAGACAGCGCGGTTCTGAAGGCCATTGCAGCGGGTGAAGAAAAACTCAAACGTCGCGGCCGTCTGGTCATTCGCCCCTCCGGTACCGAACCTGTCATCCGTGTTATGGCGGAATGCGACGATGATGTGCTGGTGCGCAGCGTCGTTGGCGATATTGTCGGGGCCATTGAATCTGTGACGGTGTGAGCCCTTCATGAGTGAAACAATTTTGCCAGGCCGCGTGCTGATTGTTGCTGGGTCTGATTCCTCCGGTGGTGCGGGGCTGCAAGCTGACATCAAAACTGTGACCGCACTGGGAGGGTATGCCTCCACGGCTGTGACCGCAGTAACCGTCCAAAACACCTTAGGCGTCTTTGGCATCCACGAGATACCTGTAGACATTATTGTTCAGCAAATGCGCGTGGTGCTTGATGACATTGGCACCGATGCCGTGAAGACGGGCATGCTTCATAGCCCGCAAGTTATTGATGCGGTAGCGGGCACCATTGACGAGTATGCAGAACACGTGCCGCTGGTGGTCGACCCGGTCATGGTGGCCAAAGGCGGCGCGCGGCTATTGGAAGAAAGCGCTGAAGCTGCGCTCAAGACCATCCTCTTTCCTCGCGCGACCCTGGTAACACCCAATGTGCCAGAGGCCGAAGCCTTGACGGGTATGACCATTGAAAATGCTGATGACCAAGCGCGAGCGGGGGAGCGTTTGCTCAAGATGGGCGCGCGCGCAGCGCTCGTTAAGGGCGGGCATTTACCGGGCGATCAGGTCATCGACATGTTGGTGAGCGAAGATGAAGGGTGGGAGAAATTTACCTCTCCCCGCATTGATACCATGCATACCCATGGCACCGGCTGCACCTTGGCCAGCGCCATTGCAGTCAACTTGGGGCTTGGATTTCCTCTCTCGCGTTCAGTGGCGCGCGCGCGGGGCTATGTCCTTGAAGCTATTCGCACCGCGCCAGGGCTCGGCATGGGGCATGGGCCGCTCAATCACGGGCATACGCTGAAAAGCTAGGCGTTAGCGCGGGAAACTTCTTTCGTCAGCGCGTCCACAAACCGATCAACATCCACATCATCATTGTAAAGATGCGGCGTGATGCGGACCGATGGCCCGCGCACGGAAACATAGACATTTTGGTCCGCCAGGCGCTGCACCAAATTTTTCGGCAAACCGCCATCGCGAGTGAGACCCAAATAGTGACCGGCGCGCTCGCCTACGTCCAATGAATGAAACCCCAGTTGCTTGGCGCGCGCGGCAATCTGCAATGTCCGCGCGGTCAAAGTTTCCTGGATGCTTGAAATACCCCACTCCAAGAGCTGCTCCATCCCGGCGATGGCCACTGGCATGATTTGGAATTGTGAGCGCTCGCCCATATCAAATCGCTTGGCCCCTGGAGCGTAGTCATCTTGATAGTCGACGAGCCGGGCAAAATCTTCTGCGCCTTTACGGCTGCCCCAGTTTTCTTCAACCGGGCGGCCATCGCGCCATTTGGGGTGCACCCATAAGAACCCCAATCCATAGGGGCCCATGAGAAACTTATAGGTGGCGGCGACAGCAAAGTCCGGTTGAATGCGGCTGAGGTCAGTGGGAAACACGCCGGCTGATTGAGTAAGATCTAGCACCAGCGCGGCATCACTGGCGCGGCAAGCAGCGCCAACCTGATCAAGATCGATCAAGGCGCCATTGGTCCAATGACAATGGGGCGTGGCGACAATGGCGGTGTTTGATGTGATGGCGCTGAGCAGGGCATCGGTCCAATTCGCACCGTCATCTGGCAGGTTGAGCATGTGAACCTTGGCACCACGATCAGCTGCCAACCGTCGCCATGGGTAGATGTTTGAGGGGAACTGATCTTTCAGCACAATAATCTCTTGCCCGCGCTCAACGGGCAGGTTCAGCGCCGCTGCCGCCATGCCATAGGACGCGGCAGGCACCACGGCAACGCCTTCTTTGTCCGCACCGACGATCTGCGCGAATAACTCGCGACCCCTATCCGGTAAGCTGAAGAAGTCTGCTGCAGTGGTCTCAAAGGGACGTGTTTTGCCGCGAATCGCCACCTCGCCTGCGGCCATGGCCGTTCGTGAAATGGGCGACATGTAGGCGCAGTTCAAATAGGTCACATGGCGCGGGAGGTCGAACGCATCGCGCTGGCAGGGGATGGTGGTCATGGCATTCCTCAAGTTTTCCGCAAGCTTACCACATCATTGGCCGCAACAGCGCCCCCAAATTCGCAGGGCTGCCCTCTGCGGCGAAAAGATCATTTGACGCGCCGCAGCAAATGGCGTTCTCCTCTATGTGGGCCACGCCCCCCCACCGGGGTGCATCTATTCTGGAAGGAATAGTGATGACTGAAGCAATACAGGCTGAAAGGCCTGACGTGCGGCCAGAGCGGCCGCATTTTTCATCTGGACCGTGCGCTAAGCGTCCAGGTTGGACACCGGAAATTCTCAGCGCTGCCGCCTTGGGGCGGTCCCATCGCTCTGCACCGGGAAAAGCAAAACTCAAATCTCTCATCAATGAGGCCAAAGAGCTACTGGGCATGCCCGGTGATTATCGTCTCGGTATTGTACCGGCGTCGGACACGGGCGCGGTGGAGCTTGCCCTCTGGTCGCTTCTTGGCGCGCGCGGGGTTGATATTTTCGCCTGGGAGAGTTTTGGCACCGGGTGGGTGTCTGACGTTCAAAAGCAACTCAAGCTCGATGATGTGCGCGTCATCGAAGCGGACTACGGCGCGCTGCCGGATATGACCCAGTATGATGGTGCCCGCGATTGCGTCTTCACCTGGAATGGCACCACATCGGGCGTACGGGTTCCCAACGCCGATTGGGTTCCCGACGACCGCGAAGGCTTGACCATCTGCGACGCCACGTCGGCCGCATTTGCGCAAGACCTCGATTGGCCCAAGCTCGATGTGGTCACATTCTCCTGGCAAAAGGTCATGGGGGGCGAGGCTGCCCACGGCATGATTGCCCTTAGCCCTCGTGCTGTTGCGCGCCTTGAGAGCTACATCCCGCCGTGGCCCTTGCCAAAAATCTTTCGGCTGACCAAGGGCGGTAAGCTGATCGACGGGGTTTACGCCGGCGCAACGATCAACACGCCGTCTATGTTGTGTGTGGAAGACTTTCTCGACGCCCTAGCATGGGGGCGATCCATCGGCGGGCTTGACGGCCTGATGGCAAAAGCTGATGGCAATGCCGCGGCCATTGATGCCTGGGTGCGGGGGAGCGATTGGATCGGGCATCTTTGCGAAGATGCGGCGACCCGCTCCAATACCTCTGTTTGTCTCAAGGTGATCGACCCCTGGTTTGCGCGCTTGCCCGAAGACGTACAAGTGGCCATTCCCAAAAAGATCGCGTCGCTTCTTGAAAAAGAGGGCGTTGCCTTTGACATCGGCGGTTACCGCGATGCGCCCCCAGGTTTGCGTATCTGGGCGGGATGCACCGTGGAGCAATCGGATCTCGAAGCGCTATTCCCGTGGCTCGACTGGGCCTATGCCCAGGTCAAAGCCGCGCAATCTTGAATTCCAATATTGAAAGATACTGCCATGCCTAAAGTACTGATCTCAGACAAATTGAGCCCCGCCGCTGTGGAGATATTCAAAGCGCGCGGCATTGAAGTTGATTTCAAACCGGGCCTCGACAAAGACGAGCTGCACAAGATCATCGGCGATTATGATGGTTTGGCCATTCGTTCAGCTACGAAAGTCACGCCCAAGATTGTCGAGGCGGCGCACAAGCTCAAGGTCGTTGGTCGCGCCGGCATCGGCGTTGATAATGTTGATATCCCGGCGGCAAGCGCACGCGGCATCGTGGTGATGAACACCCCTTTTGGGAACTCCATCACCACGGCTGAGCACGCCATCGCCATGATGCTTGCTGTGGCGCGAGATATTCCTGCTGCCAATGCCTCAACACAGTCCGGCAAGTGGGAGAAATCCCGCTTCATGGGCGCGGAAGTGACCGGTAAAACATTGGGACTCATCGGTTGCGGCAATATTGGCTCCATCGTCGCCAATCGCGCGCAGGGCTTGAAGATGCGCGTTGTCGCGTTTGATCCATTCCTCAGCGAAGACCGCGCGCAAGAATTAGGTGTTGAGAAGGTTGAGCTTGAGGAGCTATTGAAACGCGCCGATTTCCTGACGCTCCATACGCCCCTGACCGACAAAACCCGTAACATCATCTCTGCCGACGCCATCGCCATGATGAAACGCGGCGCGCGGATCATCAACTGCGCGCGCGGCGGGCTGATAGACGAAGTGGCCCTACGCAAAGCCCTCGATGATGGGCACTTGGCGGGCGCCGCCATGGATGTGTTTGTCGAAGAACCAGCAACAGAAAATGTCTTGTTCGGTTCAGAGAATCTGGTGGCGACGCCGCACTTGGGCGCAGCCACCACAGAAGCGCAGGAAAAAGTCGCGCTTCAGGTGGCGGAGCAGATGGCGGACTATTTGCTTACGGGCGCGGTGACGAACGCCATCAACATGCCGTCCATCTCTGCAGAGGAGGCACCAAAGCTAAAACCGTTCGTGGAATTAGCAGAGCGTTTGGGGTTATTTGTGGGGCAGCTTACACGTAGCGCCATAGATGAGGTCAGTATCGAATACGAAGGTGAGGTCGCAAAAATGAATACCAAGGCACTCACCTCCGCAGTTATTGCAGGTGTGCTGCGGCCGGTTCTGACGGATGTGAACATGATCAGCGCGCCGGTTTATGCCAAAGATCGCGGTATCAAGATTTCTGAAACCACGCGGGAGCAGCAGGGCGTCTATGAAACCTATATGCGCGTCCAGCTGAAGACGGGCAACTCCACCCGCAGCGTGGCGGGCACGATTTATTCCGACGGCCAGATGCGCCTTATTCAGGTGAAAGGCATCAACATGGATGCCCAACTGGCACCACACATGCTCTACACGGTGAATGAGGATCAGCCCGGCTTCATTGGCCGCTTAGGGACTTTGCTTGGGGAAGAAGGGGTCAATATCGCCACCTTCCACCTGGGCCGCGATGAGGCGGGTGGTGAGGCCATCGCCCTTATGCAGGTGGATCACCAGGTGGCGGACGATGTGGTGGAGAAATTGAGGGCTCTGCCGCTGGTAAAATACGCCGCGGCGCTGGCATTCTGAGCGGCAAAAAGTCCGCTTTCCCCCAAGGGGCCTTTCCGATAGGGTCCGGCACCGTCTGACATTGTTATCCGAATCAAGAGGAGCCCGCGCATGGCCAATGTTGCCGTGATCGGCGCCCAGTGGGGCGACGAAGGCAAGGGGAAAGTTGTGGATTGGCTCTCGGAGCGCGCCGATGTGGTGGTGCGCTTTCAGGGCGGTCACAACGCGGGCCACACGTTGGTCATCGACGGGGTGGTTTTCAAGCTATCGCTGTTACCGTCTGGCATTGTGCGCCCGGGCAAGCTGTCGGTGCTGGGCAACGGCGTTGTCATTGACCCCTGGGCGCTGGACAAAGAGATTGCGGAATTAACCGCGCGCGGCGTTTCCATTACGCCGGAAAGCCTTGTTGTGGCCGACAATGCGGTGCTGATCCTGCCGGTGCATTCGGAAATTGATATCCTGCGCGAGTCCAGCAATGTCTCCACCCGCATTGGCACCACCAAGCGCGGCATTGGCCCTGCTTACGAGGACAAAGCCGGTCGCCGCGCTGTGCGCGTAAGTGATCTCGCCGACAAAGACATGCTCGCCAAGCGCATCGACATGCTACTGGAGCATCACAATGCCCTCAGGCGCGGCTTTGGCCGGGATGAGGTCAATGCAGATACGCTTGTGACGCAGTGTTTAGAGATCGCACCAAAGATTCTCCCCTACGCAGGTAATGTTTGGCGCCGGCTTAATGACGCCCGCGTTGCCGGCAAGCGCATTCTTTTTGAAGGCGCGCAAGGGGTGCTCTTGGATGTGGATCACGGCACCTATCCATTTGTGACTTCATCCAACACCGTGGCGGGGCAGGCATCGGCGGGGTCCGGCATGGGGCCGTCGGCCATTGGCTTCGTGCTCGGCATTACTAAGGCCTACACCACGCGCGTGGGGGAGGGGCCGTTCCCGACAGAGCTGGATGATGAGAACGGTCAACGCTTGGGCGAGCGCGGGCACGAATTTGGCACCGTCACGGGGCGTCAGCGCCGCTGCGGCTGGTTTGATGCCACCTTGGTACGCCAGAGCATGATCACGTCGGGGGTCACCGGCATCGTGCTTACCAAGCTTGATGTGCTTGATGGCTTTGAAGAGCTGAAGATCGGCATGGGCTACATGCTTGATGGCAAGGAACTCGACTACTTCCCCACAGGCATGGGGCCGCAATCCCGCGTGGAGCCGATCTATGAGACCATTGAAGGGTGGTCGGATTCCACTGAAGGCGCGCGCTCCTGGGCGGAGCTGCCCGCCGAAGCGGTGAAATACGTCAAGCGCATTGAAGAACTGATCGGCGTGCCCGTAGTGCTTCTCAGCACCTCACCGGAGCGGGACGACACCATCATGATGCGCGACCCTTTTGCAGATTAGTTTTCTTTTTGGGGTTGCTTTTTGCGGTTGCGGTTCCAATGGCCTGGAGTCGTGGATCCGTCACAACGGGCATCTCTGCTCCGTATGAAATATAACGCACGTCCGGATGCAGCGGGTTGATCACAATATTCCAATCCAATGGCGCGATCACTGATGGCACGATCAATACTGCACTCTGTTGGCTAGCTAGCCAGTTGTCTCCAATGGATTGTGTAGATTTTGTGGTTTGTGACTGCCAGCCTGGAGCTGTGTTCACAGACAAAGGGTGCCTTGAAACTCTGGGCGGAATGTCGATTTCAATCCTTCGAAGCGTGCTTGGAATTGGCATGCCATTGAGGTGCACAGAAAGTTCCAGCAGTGCGGTTCCATAGCTTAGACTGGCATAAATGGCTGGTTGCCCAGGTGAGTTCCACCTGGCACCGTAGAGCTGTGCACCCATTCCGCTGTAGAGCGGGTACTCCTTCGGGATGCCAACTCGATGAGCCGCAAGGCGGCCACTAAGCGGGTAGGCCATACTCTATCTTGCGAAGCAAAGACTCGACTTGACGACTGCCAATGTCGGTCATTGCGAACTCGTACGGCGAATGGTTACCCAACTCTGGATGCGGTTTGTTTAAGAATTCAACAGCTACGTCTATGTTGTCATCAAATATTGACTTTGCGACAACCGTCAAATGAGCAAGGCGTAGTAGCTTGTCCGTTGGTCCACTAGAAATGGTTTTCGCTCTTGCAGCAGTAGACTTCGGGACAATCTGAAATTTCAGATTGCTCGAAAGTTGTGCAATTTTTGCAAATGCATGAAAGGAGGAAATATTCACTTTGTTGGACAGAACGAAACTGTGAAGCTCCATATAGCTCTTGGGATTGCCAAAATTTCTGGCTCCTCCCAGGAGGCTAAGCTCTTCTCGGTAATCGACAATGGCATGTTCCATATGGGACAATATATAGTCTCATATGGGACTAGTCAAGCCTAGGCCCCGTATTCCGCCCGTGCTTCGGCCACCTCACGGCGGTTTTCTTTCACCGCTGCATGCATGGCTTTTTGCACTTTTTCAAAGGCGCGCACTTCGATTTGGCGTACCCGTTCGCGGCTCACGCCAAATTCCTTGGACAGATCTTCCAACGTGATAGGTGGGTCAGCCAGGCGGCGCTTTTCAAAAATGTGCCGCTCGCGCTCATTCAACTCAGCCATAGCAGCGGTTAGAAGCACCCGGCGATCATCAAGCTCCTCGCGGTCGGCAAGTTCTTCTTCTTGGGTTTCTGTTTCGTCAACGAGCCAATCCTGCCACTCGCTGCCGCCCTCTTCGCCGCCCATGGGCGCATTGAGCGAGTTGTCGCCGCCGGTCATGCGGCGGTTCATCATCACAACTTCGCCCTCAGTCACCCCAAGCCGCGTTGCGATCTTCTCCACTTGATCGGGGCGCAAGTCGCCGTCTTCCAGCGCGCTGATCTGTCCTTTGATCTTGCGCAGGTTGAAGAACAATTTTTTCTGCGCGGCGGTGGTGCCGATCTTCACAAGGCTCCACGAGCGCAAGATGTATTCCTGGATCGAAGCGCGGATCCACCACATGGCATAGGTCGCCAGGCGGAAGCCTTTTTCAGGCTCAAACTTTTTCACCGCCTGCATCAGGCCCACATTGCCTTCGGAAATTACTTCCCCCATGGGCAAGCCATAGCCGCGATAGCCCATGGCGATCTTGGCCACGAGGCGTAAATGACTGGTGACTAGTTTGTGTGCGGATTCGCTATCTTCATGCTCTTTCCAGCTTTTGGCGAGCATGTACTCTTCTTCCGGCTCAAGCATCGGATAGTTGCGGATTTCAGAGAGGTAGCGTGATAGCCCGCCCTCCGGCGTGAGGGCTGGTAGTGTCGTGGAAGCCATGTCCTCGTCCCTTTCTCGGTCGCTCGACCTCGTACTTGCCCCACAATTGGCAGCAAGCCGTAAGTGCAACGCCGTACCTTCACCGGAAGCATACGGCAGACAGTCCCAGGGTAGATGTAGGGAGGATAAGTGAGGATTTTAAGGGGTCCCACGAAGCCATTACATCTGCTCAAGCGCGCCTATTAACTCTGTCATATCTTCGGGGAGAGCGGCGGTGAGCTGCAATGGGACATCCGTCACAGGATGGCGAAATCCCAAAGTCCCGGCATGAAGGGCCTGACGTGGGAAATGCCGCAGAATCCCTGGCGTTTTTGCCCCACCCTTAAGGCGCAGCCCGCGTCCATAGAGCGGATCCCCGATCACCGGGTGGCCGATATGGGCCATATGAACGCGAATCTGATGGGTCCGACCGGTTTCCAGGCGGCACTCCACAAGGCTCGCGACAGGGTCGGCTTGAGGGCCATAGGATTTCTTGAGAGTAAAGTGGGTGCGGGCGGCTTTGCCGCCGCTGCGCACCACGGTCATTTTCAGTCGATTGGCCTTGCTGCGGGCCATGGGCCCGTCAACAGAGCCCTTGCCCGGCCGCGGACTGCCACGCAAGACGGCCGTGTAAACGCGCTCAATATCGTGGGCGGCGAAAAGGGCGGAGAGGCCAGCGTGGGCGTCATCGGTTTTAGCAGCCACTAAGAGCCCGCTGGTGTCCTTATCGATGCGGTGGACGATGCCGGGGCGGGCAATGCCGCCAATGCCTTTTAGACTTTCCCCACAATGGGCGATAAGCGCGTTCACCATCGTGCCGTCCGGATTACCAGGGGCGGGATGCACTACCATCCCCGCAGGCTTGTTGATGACGATGAGATGCTCATCCTCAAATGCGATGTTGAGGGGGATGTCTTGGCCGATGGGCTCAGGCGGGGCTACATCGGGAACCTGGACGAGCAGGAGATCATACTCGTTTACTTTGGCGGAGGGGTCAGCCGCCACAGCGCCGTTAATCATCACTTTGCCGTCGAGTATGAGAGCCTTTAGCCGCGAACGGCTGATGCCATCGCAAAGCTCCGCCAATGCCTTGTCCAGTCGGGCAGGGCCTTCGGCGACGATATGCTCTTGCACCTCGGTCATAGTGTTCTCATAAAATTGCCCCCGACGGCATATAGCTATCGGGGGCAAACGCAAGAGGTGATCAAATCAACGGCTTAGAACGGGAGCCAATGACGACGGCGGGAATAGGCGAGATAACCAATATTCGCGCCAGCGCGGAAGCCGACACCGGTCCGCATGGGCACTAACGTCACCTGCTCATCGCGCTGGTAATTCACGCCAATGCCGGCGATGAAATATGCTGATCCTTCCACGCCAGGGAAACGACGATAAATGTAATCGGCGTCGTTTATGCCATAGACCAGCGTGAAGACCTGGCTTGCGTTCCCGCCAAGATCAAAGCCCACTGATGGCCCTTGCCAAAATACCCGGCGGGTTTCGCCAGTTTTCAAAAAAAGATTGCCCTCGCCATAGCGAAGGCCAACACCAATAGCGCCTGATCCCTCGGACCCTGTGATGTAGCCATTAGGCTGCCCCAGGTCTTCGAACACGCGCTCAACAACGTCAGCTGCAGCTTCGGTGGTGATGTTAAAGAAATCGGCGACAGCGGCGACGATCTCGTTCTCGGTAAAGGCATCTTCCGCATTGTCCTGTGCCGCGGCGGGCATGATGAAACTCACCGCCAGAAAAAGCGCAGCCACCAATACCTTGGCCAAATTATTCTCAATTCCCATTTGGGAAACTCCCTATTTTGATCCCTGCCTGATTCCCATTTTGCCGGATTGCGGGCCCCACGTCACCTGCCATCGTCACATTCTTTGCTTGTATCGGAATGGTTCGGCACGGGGCTTGCTAGGTCTTTTGGGTGCTTGTGCGCGCCCTGGTGCGTCGCACAAGTCGACCGTTTGCGACGTTTACGGCGCGAGCGGCTTTGGGGCCGGTGGTGTGGTTGATTGCGGGGGTGACAACCACCCGCCGGCTTCTCCCAAATCAGAAAATCGTGACTCTCGCCTAAAGGTCGCCTTTGGCAATAAAGCCAGGATTTAGGAACCGTACCTCGGTCTTGCCATAAACCATCGGCCCCCCGCCGATGACCTCAACCGATCCCCCTGCGGCACGCAGCACCGCATGGGCAGCGGCAACATCCCACTCACAAGTCGGCCCAAAGCGCGGGTAAAGATCGGCCTCCCCGGTGGCCACCAGGCAGAACTTGAGTGAGGACCCTGACGGCTTTAACTCGGCGACTTTGAAGCCTTCAAGATAAGCCTTGGTTTGGTTATCCATGTGCGAGCGGCTGGTAACCGCAACAATGCCGGCCGCGGGGGCTTTGCGTACGGTGATGGGTGTGGCGTCATTCGATTTGAGATCTTCTGCGCCATGGCTTGGCCGCACGGATTGAACATACGCACCGCCTTCTTCGCTACCGAAATAAAGTCGATCAAGCGCCGGGGCATAGACCGCCCCCATGGTGGGGATGCCGTCTTCAATAAGACCGATGTTGACGGTAAATTCGCCGTTGCGTTTGAGAAATTCTTTGGTCCCATCCAGTGGATCAACAAGGAAGAAACGCGATCCCAGTTCAGAGGGGATGTTCCCTGCAGAACAAGCTTCTTCCGCCACTACAGGGATTTCAGGGGCAATACGTGCCAGCTCTTCAAGGATGATCACCTCGGCTTTTTGATCAGCAATCGTCACAGGCGATTTATCGCCCTTTTCCATGACCTCGATGTCGTGGCTGTAGTGATACATAATGACGTCAGACGCCTTCACCACCGCCTCGCACAGCCCCGCCAGAAGCAGTTCTCGATCCATAATGTCCCCGTAATGTCCATGCCCAGAAGAATGGCGCGGACCCAAGCATTGAAGGCCGGAGGGGTCAAGCGCCCTTGGCTTTGAAAATACGCCAGGTTTTCCGCGATTTTGCTTGGCAAACCCCCAAATCAATCGTCAGGTTTGCGCCTATTGGGATGTAACGGGAGACGGGACCTATGGCCGAAGATAATGCCGCGCGCGAGCTTGCTACTGCAGCACTTTTGTCTTCGCGGCTGTGCCACGATTTAATCGGGCCCGTGGGCGCGTTGGCCAATGGCCTGGAAGTGCTCGCCGATGAACCCGATGCTGAGATGCGCGGCTTTGCCATGGATCTTATCGGCTCCAGTGCGGCGCAGGCGACCGCGAAATTAAAATTCGCGCGGCTCGCATTTGGCGCGGGATCTTCAGCCGGTGATCAATTCGACGTGAGCGAAGTGGAAGCAGTGGTGCGCGAATATGTGGCGACCACCAAGGCGTCGCTTGTTTGGGATGCGCCAGCTATGGCCGCTCCCAAAGATGCCATTAAGCTGCTTATGAATTTTATCCTTATCGGTATCGAAGGCATCCCGCTTGGCGGTGAGCTTACGACCGCCATCATGCAAGAAGAAGATGCTTTGATGATCACGGTTCATGCAGCGGGCAAGCTGATCCGTTTTGAAGATGTGACCAAATCGTTGCTGGCGGGGGAGCCGGTCTTTGATCAACTCGATCCGCGGTCCATCCAGGCCTATTATGCGGCGCTTATTTCGCGGGCTCAGGGTGCAAATATTGAGGCGGAATCGAGCGAAACTTCTATTTCTCTTTCGGCAAAATATCCAATAAAATCAACTGGATAGTCGCACTCAGCTCGACCAGGGGTTGGCAAAAGTGCTAATTGCCTACAATTCAATGTTTTGATTTAAGCGCGGCTTTCCATGTCTGTGGCAACCTGTCGCGGTCTGCAATTCTTTTGCGGGCGGCGCAAGACAATTGGTGCCTTGCGTGTGGAGCAGATAAAGGCGCTGCCGATGAAGCACTGCATGGTTGTTGATGACTCCGGGATTGTCCGCCAAGTTGCCCGCCGCATCCTGGAGCAGCTACACTTTGAAGCGAGTGAAGCGGATGGTGGCGCGTCAGCGTTGGAGCAATGCCAAAAAACCATGCCCGATGCCATTTTGCTCGATGGCAATATGCCTGAAATGTCTGGTCTTGAATTTCTTTATGCATTGCGTCGTTTGGTAGGAGGGAGCATGCCTGTGGTGCTTTATTGCTCAACGGAAAACGACGTTGCGCAGATCACTGAAGCAATCGAGGCGGGCGCCAGCGAGTTTCTGCTCAAGCCCTTTGAGAAGGACATCCTCCAGGCAAAACTTTCAGAAGTGGGCCTAGCCTAATCTCAAGTATCCGCGCATAAAAAAAGACGCCCCTGGGTGGGAGCGCCTTTTCGGTGCTGAAGCAGGGAGCGGCAGTTACGCAGCAGCTTCTGCTATTGGGTCGCGCAGCACATAGCCGCGGCCCCAAACGGTTTCAATGTAATGATCGCCGCCAGTTGCCGTCGTCAGCTTCTTGCGCAATTTACAAATGAAAACGTCAATGATCTTGAGTTCCGGCTCGTCCATCCCGCCATAAAGGTGGTTGAGGAACATTTCCTTGGTAAGGGTTGTACCCTTGCGCAAGGAAAGCAGCTCAAGCATCTGATACTCTTTGCCGGTCAGGTGGACGGGATGGCCCTCCACATCGACGGTCTTGGCGTCGAGATTGACCTTGAGCTTGCCGGTGGAAATAACTGACTCTGAATGACCCTTTGAGCGGCGCACAATGGCGTGGATGCGGGCCACAAGCTCGTCTTTGTGGAACGGCTTGGTCATGTAATCGTCGGCACCAAAGCCAAGGCCCCGGACCTTGTTTTCAATCCCCGCCAATCCCGAAAGAATGAGTATTGGTGTGCCGATTTTCGACGTGCGCAAGGTCTTGAGAACCTCGAACCCGTTCATATCCGGCAAATTGAGATCCAGAAGGATAATATCGAAGTCGTAAATCTTCCCCAGATCGACGCCTTCTTCCCCCAAATCCGTCACGTAGACGTTAAAACCTTCTGACTTAAGCATCAAATCAATGCTTTGCGCCGTTGCGCTGTCATCTTCGATGAGTAGCACTCGCATCGGACACCTCGTTCCCTGTGACCCCGGTCTCAGGACCCCCCTGAAAGACCCTCTTGGTTAATCAGTTCAAAAGGTTAAGAGCCGAACCCTTAAAAAGTGTTAACCGATGAGGGACGCCTAGAGTCTCCCGAGGGAAATATAGGCGCTGATTCGCGAATTTGGGTTAGAGACTTGGCTAAATTGGGTAATTTTGAAGCGAGGCGGCTTCGGGCGCGGCACGGGCTCTACGTTCATCCGTGCTTAAGGTGAATAGGTTAGGGTTTGTGCGCCGTTAGGTAAAGGATGGGTTGGGAAATTTCAGCGAATACCTTGCGTGGTCCGAATTTCGGACCTTCGGTTCGCTGGATTTGGGGGAAGCATCATGAAGGTACAGACAACGATGATACGGTTTCATCGCCACAAAGTGGATCAACTTCGCGAGAAAGTCGCGGGCCTTGAGACCATGCAGGTGGAATTGCTGGCCCGCCGGGATCAACTTGATGAGACCCTGGAGCGCGAACGCATTCGGTCCAACGATAGTGACATTGGCCGCTTGGCGTTTCCGACATTTCAGAAATCCGTACATGATCGTCAGGCCAATCTGCAGCGTTCAGCCGATGAAATTGCTGGCCAGGTTGCCGATGCCCGTGCCGCACTCGAAAAGGCCTTTGAAGAATTCAGAGCCTCAGGCGGTGACATCGATGACACCGACCCAAGCGCCGATGTTGTCGATCCAAGCATGATGATCGGTGTCGCCAGCCGCTCTGCGGTTTAATTCGTTTCTAAAGCAATTGGCGGCCTACCAGCCGCCGCCACCGCCGCCGCCAAACCCGCCGCCGGAAAATCCGCCGCCGCCGACGCCTGAGCTTGAGCCTGGGGCCGTTGCGGCCGACGCCACGGAGCTTGCCATGGCGCTGCTGAGGGAGCCCACAAACGCCCCGGTCCGAACCCCGTGCCACCTGGTGCCGTGATACCAACTGGGGTGATAATCCGCGCCATCGGCGCTGGCGGCCTTCAAAATGTCATCGAACTGCTCGCTCCATTGGTTCTCAACCCCCAAGGCAAGGGCATAGGGCAACAAGCGTTCAAACAACTCCGGGGTTTGTTTGGGGGGGTGGAAGGCTTCCAGCCGGTGCTGTTCCGCGACGGAGAGATAAAGCTTGAAGCCTTCGATTTGATCCATGATCTCGCGCCCGACCTTCGTAGGGGCTTTCATGAGTTCATGAAAAACCGGCGTCAACGCGCCGGTGGCAAAAAACAAGATGGCCGCAAAAATACTGAATCCACCAGGAATTTCCTGGCTAACAATTATTGCAAATCCGGCAAATGCCAATGCGATGAAACCCGCGAAAACTGAGGCGAGCCGACGCCATATTGTGGCACGGATACGTAATGCGCGCCACGTGGTTTGTATGATGTATCCGCTCACGGCCCCAAACCCCAATCCGACCGCGGTCCCTAAAAGCGCAGTTAGACCATCAAATGTGGCGAGGGCCGTGAGGGCGATGGCTGCAAAGGCGATCATTGCGCCCGGCACAATATAGTCAGTGTTTCTTTTGAAATTGGCGGCTTCGTATTCCTTACGCAGCTCTGATTTCAACGCCGCGATGGCCTTTTGAAATTTTTCATGATTTGTGTTTTTGAGCTTTATGGAATTCCTCGTGCGCAGCAGTTTTTCCGCGATAGCCACTTCCCCGGTTGAGAGCGCACTTAGATCACCTGATGCTTTATTCAGCACAAAGGTTTTGCCATCTTCTTTGATGGTCAAGTAGCCCTTGACCGCCATACTGACGATTGCCGCAGTGAAAGAGCTCTGGTCAAACCGCATGTGTGAGACAAAGCGTGTCGCCGCCGGGGAAAACCCAGTTGGTGGTTCAAACAAAGGAATAATGGTGCCCGGTGCGGGGTCTCTGCCCACGCGGCTCCAAGCCCAAGAATAATAAACCAGCGTGCCAAGAAACGCGAAGATAGCAATCAACAGCGGTGCATTGTCTGCAAACCAATAGCTGACCTGATCCACCGCTCCGGGGGCGTCTACAAAATCCTTTGGAAATGACACTGCGATGGTCAGCCCCTCCTGGGGGCCAAGGCTTCGTGTGGTTGTGACTGTGACAGATCCCAGCCCGCTTCGGTCGATGGTGGCATTGCTTGCTGTTGATCCTTGGCGGCCGGTAAAGGCCTCTGCCTCCAATGCGCTCGCGCCAGCTGGCAAGTGAATGGTGGCGCTGGCCGCGTCAATGGGAAAGGCCCAGCCGTTGCCCGTGACATTGAAATAGAGCGCGTCAAATTCTGACCCAAAATAAAGTGACCGTGTGGTGCGGTACTGGAGTGTGTAGGTGTAGCGTGCGGAAGGCAGAAAATAATCCGCGTCACCAATAAAGATGCGGATGCCGTTAGAAAGACGCTCCGTGTGATAGGGCTCGGTGCGCCCATCGCGCCGCACATCAAGCACGTCAAAGCCAACCTCTACTCGGTTGCCCTGGTTGTCGCGATAACGGGTGGGAAAGTCACGATAAGGCCCGCGGCGGATCTCTCGCCCCAAAGCCGTCAGCGTGATGGTCTCGGTGATCAGAACGTCACCATTTTGCTCAATGACAACATCGCTGTGAAAGGAATGGATGCGCTCAGACGAGGCAAGTGGAGTTCGGTCGATCCCCGGCCTCGTTGTATCCGGTTTCTGGGCCAAACCCGGGGATACGAAGGCGAGAAGCGCGAGGGCACCAGCAAATATCCGCAGCATCAAAATGCGACTTCCGGTACGGCGCGATCAGCATCGTCTTCTATTTCGAAGTATTCAGCTTTGCGAAATCCGAAATTGCCGGCGATGAGACTGTTGGGGAATGTTTCCACCATGATGTTGAGGTTGCGCACCGAGCCGTTGTAGTAGCGCCGGGAAAGTTGGATCTCATTTTCAAGGGTCGAAAGCTCGCCTTGCAGGGCCTTGAAGTTCTCATTGGCTTTGAGGTCGGGATAGTTCTCAGCCACCGCGAGCAGATTGCCGATAGCGCCTGAGAGCGCCCGTTCGGCCCCGGCCTGCTCGGCAACTCCGTTCGCCCCCAGGCTCTTGGCCCGCATTTCCGTAACCGCTTCCAAGGTGCCGCTCTCATGGGCGGCATAGCCTTTTACCGTTTCTACCAAGTTGGGGATGAGGTTGGAGCGCCGCTTGAGCTGGGTTTCGATCCCGCTCCAGCCTTCTTCCACAAGGGCTCGCTTTTGTACCAGGCCGTTGTAAATGCCGATCAGCCAAAAGGCGATCAGCGCGATAAGCCCAACAAATATCAGTAGTCCGATCATGGCGCGCACCTCTTCCACCGCGGGGGATCAAATGTCCCTCATCCGCATATCTAAGACGGTTCGCTAAAAATCGGAAGCTATGTGCGCAAAAAAGAAGAGGGGACCCGTGCGGCCTAAGCCACAACAGACGCCCCCTCTGCCCCCCAGTAAAACTCTGGAAGCAGCGTTAGCCGCTAATTAGTCCCTTGACCAAATTGATCAGCCCAATGAGGACCGTGAAAATCAGGAAGTAGACAATAAATTGAAGCATGTCCAAGCCGGCCAATGCATCCCAGCCCGAGCCAATTTCAGTCATGAAGTCCCATTGCGGATCGCCTTGATACATACCAAGGACAATGAGGCCAATGCCCCAAACAATCAGCGCTGAAAAGGCGGTCGAAATCACCTGGCCCAATTCGCTCATAAAAAGCGCAGCCAGTATAATAATGGCCAGGGCAAGTCCGCCTGCATACGGATTCGCCATCCAGGCATCCATCGTCGTCATCATGCCTGCAAATATCTGGTTACCAATGTCAGTCAACAGATCCATTCTCAAATCCCCCTTACTTCGCCAAAGCGAAGAGTACTAGCACCGTTTCACATCAGCTATGCCCGTCCCGTGGGCTGCAGCCGAACACAATCAATAGAGTCCCGTTCCACCCCAGATCGGTTTCTGCCGATTGGTCCTCTCATGCTCAGAGTACTGAAATCAAAAGGGGTCTTGTAGAGAAAGTGTTAGGAAAGGTGTCGCTTATCGAAACACCTGCGCCCTCGGTGCAACACTTTTTTCGGTGGTTCTGTGCAGATTCTCGCCCTCTGCGGGCGTCGCAATGCAGCATTGCACGTCATGGGGTGTGTCTCTTGTATTAATGATGCTGCATGCGCGAAGGGCCGACAAAACTGCCGACCCCTAACGCATCTAACATTCTACGACACGGTTTGGCTTAGCCAAACGTGCCGCGGTATTGTTGCACGCGCGTTGCGCGCAAGCCTGCCAACCCATGTTTGTCGATGGCGCGCTGCCAAGACAAAAACTCTTCTACGGTCAGCGTATAGCGATCACACGCTTCTTCAAGGCTCAAGAGCCCACCGCGCACTGCGGCGACAACTTCTGCCTTGCGACGTATGACCCACCGTTTTGTATTCGTCGGCGGCAGATCCGCAATGGTAAGCGGGCTGCCATCTGGTCCGATCACATACGCACGGCCGGACTTGTTGCTGTCGACCATTTTTTACTCCCCAACTCCAACACCTGGGGAGAGACTACCCCACAGGCCCTCAAAGAAGGCTTAAGTGGAGTGGTTAAAAGGTAAGCGGATCCTGCAAACACCTTGGTCGAATTTGATACAAACCAATGCCAAATCTTACCAGGTGCTTACCGGGATAGTGTCGGATTTGATGTCGGCAAACATCTCTTGTACAGGTTTGGGGACCGGGCGCGGTTTGCCCGTAGTGGCATCCACGTTAATCCAATCCGTTGCGCCTTCGGCCAACAGCGTCTGCTCCGGCAGCCGGATAAAGCGATAGCGCCGGGTGCTGCGGACTTTGCGGAAATTCACCACCCAGGTTTGAACACCAATGGTTTCGCCTGCAAACGCGGGCTGCAAATATTTGATGGTGTGTTCGCGCGCAACCCAGGTTGTTCCCTCGCGGGCCATAAGCTCAAGCAGCCCGAGCGCCGTGGCGTGTGCGGTGGCGGCTTCTTGCATCCAACGCACATACTCCACGTTATTGACGTGGCCATTTTCGTCGATGGAGCTGGCATCGACGACAAAGCTGTATTGATGGTGCGTTGGTAAAATTGACATGGACTTAGAGCGACGCGCCGCCGTCGGGGGCCCATGAATTGGCCCAGGTATCGGCCTCTACAAAAACCGCATCATGGCCGCTGGCAAAGAACCAGCTATCCATAGCGAACAAGACCCCGCTGAAGGTTTCCGTCATAGTGGCCGTGGCATGGGTGCCGCGCCAAGACCGCGAGGTGGCAAGCCCCCGCATAATCGGGTCAGCAGGCTGGTGGTGGCGCAGCAATCCCGCGTTATTCAGCAAATGCAAAAAGTTCGAGGTGTTGGCAGCTTCCGAATAACAATCAAGTTGTCCGGGCTGGAAAATGCCTGCGCCGGTGCCCGCCAGATCGCGATCATATCCGGTTTTTGGTCCGATGAAGCGCTCCATTAGCCCCACGGCTTGCGCGACCTGCTCGCGCTCTGCTTGGGGGGTCGGCGCGGCGGGGGTCATCACGGCCACCACCTCAGCCCACTCAGTGGGGGTAAAGGATGTGCCGCTGGGGTCAGAACAGCCCCAACCGCCGCAATAACCAAACCCCTCCCACGTGGCCGCAGATTGGACGTTGCCCAAAACATTGGGATGGGCGACATCAAATCCACCGATGCAACCGGCCAGCAAAACGGCACTCAGCATAGGGATGGGCAATCGAATGAAGTTCACATCAAGTCTCCGGCTTGCTTGCATTGCACTTGACCCTATATTGCCGGTCCATGACCGATACCGCCACCCTCAACGCGCCTTTTCGTGCGCGCCCCGCGATTTCAGCGGGGACCAATCTGCTGGGCTTTGCCAAGGCCCCGGCGGATACACGGGTGGTTGTGGCCATGTCCGGCGGGGTGGATAGCTCTGTGACCGCGGCGCTCCTGAAGCGCGAGGGCTTTGATGTGGTGGGTATCACGCTGCAGCTCTATGACCACGGTGAGGCTGTGCGCCGCAAAGGGGCCTGCTGTGCGGGTCAAGATATCCACGATGCGCGCCGGGTTTCAGCAGAGCTGGATATGCCGCATTACGTGCTCGACTATGAGGGGCGCTTTCGTCACGACGTGATTGACGACTTTGTGGATACCTATCTGGCCGGGGCAACGCCGATCCCGTGCGTGCGCTGCAATGAGCGTGTGAAGTTTCGCGATCTGATGTCGACAGCGCGCGATCTTGGTGCCGATTGCCTCGCCACCGGTCACTACGTGCAGCGTAGGGAAGGGGCAGGCGGGCCAGAGCTTCACATGGCGGCAGATCCCACAAAGGATCAAAGCTACTTCTTGTTTTCAACATCGCCGGCGCAGCTTGACTATTTGCGGTTCCCCTTGGGCGGGATGCCCAAGTCAGAAACCCGAAAGCTGGCGGAGGACATGAATTTGATCGTGGCCGATAAACCCGATAGCCAAGACATCTGTTTTGTGCCTAATGGCAAATATGCGGATGTCATTGTAAAGCTGCGCCCCGGTGCGGCTGAGCCTGGTGAGATCATCACGACAACGGGCGAAGTGCTGGGCCGCCATCCCGGCATCATCCATTATACCGTGGGGCAGCGGCGCGGCCTTGGCATTGCCGTTGGCGATCCGCTTTATGTGGTGAAGCTTGATGCAGACAAACGCCAGGTCATTGTCGGGCAACGTGAAGACCTCATGACCCGCGCCATTTGCCTGCAAGAAATAAACTGGCTTGGGGATGGCGATCCCGATGGCCAAGCGGTGCGCGTGCGCGTGCGCTCCACTCGTCCGCCGGTTCCCGGCCACTTGGAAGTTCGCGACGGCGCGCTTTGGGTTATCCTTGATGACGCAGAAGAAGGCGTCGCGCCGGGGCAGGCGGCGGTCTTTTACGATGCCGACCCGGAAGGCTCCCGCGTCTTCGGCGGCGGCTGGATTAAAGCCACCGCTTGATCGCAACCCGGCCTAAGGGATGCTGATTTCAATAGTTTCGCCGTTGCGCACCACTTGAAGCGCGACTGGGTGCTCCGCAAAGAGAGTGCGCAGCTCTGGCCTCCATTCAGCTGATGTTTCCGCGCCGCCCACGTACCGGGATGGCTCTCAAAGGTGGCGTTCCCATTGGTGTACCCTGTGGCGTTTCCGGTGGCGACGCCATGGGCATAAATCGCCAGCACCTCGGCGGTATCTGGGTCAGAGAAAGGGCGAATCTGAATCGGCATGGCGGGCAGTTTGCCGCATTCTGCCAAGTGAGGGGAGGGGGCAGCGCAAAGGGCCACGCCGATGGTCCGTGCCATGCTTGACAGGCAAGGGCTCGGTCCCCTAAATCCGCCTCTCTCGGCGGTCGCGCGCATTCCAGCGACGGCCCTCAGTGGCGAAGTAGCTCAGCTGGTTAGAGCAGCGGAATCATAATCCGCGTGTCGGGGGTTCAAGTCCCTCCTTCGCTACCAACACGGTTTTCAACATAAGATACCCAATGCGGACCCAGGCATGCCAGCCCTGCTGCGCTGCCTAGTGTTGGTGAGGCGCTTCGGCTAGCTCCATGCCTGTCATTGCAGAGATCGCAGCAGGAAGGGCCAGGTCAGATGACACAGCAATGTCGGGAGTGACGCCAACACCTTCCCAGCCCTCACCGGTAGCAGGATCGAATGACCGTCCAATGGGCAGGTCCATTCCAAAGCCATCAGCCAATTGAACTAATGTGACCCGGTGCCCAGCGCCTGCAGACTGCGCGCCCACTATTGTGGCGCGCCCACTGACCTGCATTGCGAAGGCAAAGGCTTCAGCGGCTGAGCCAGTGCCCTCGTTTATGAGCACCGTCATCGGAGCGGCAATCAAAGGCAGCGTGCTATCGGGATCTGCGTATGAGGGCTCATCGATCCACATTGACGCTTCAGTATCAATGAAAACGCCTCCGAGAAGCTGTCTGCGCTCGGCGAACAGCTGGTTGGACAATATGGCGGTGACGTGCCCATCGCCGCCGCGCGTGCCGCGCAAATCAACAATCAGTCCGTCCGCGTCGGCAAATGTTTCAACCGCAGTCCGCAGGCGATCGGTCGCATAGGGCCCTTCGAGCATAATCCGGTCAAAGCCGATATAGCCCAGGCTTTGATCGCCAGCATTGACAGTCCGAATGCGGATTTCGCTTTGAGTGGCCACCGGGTCTTCATCCTGCCCGCCATGATCATCGCTATCGTCGGGGCCAAAGAACAATTCATAGCGATCCGCATAGGCTTTTGGCTCGCGAATGCGCATGTGTTGATCAAGATAGACGTGGTGCAAGTCCTCGGTCACCCGCAATGCAAAGGCTGCTGGTTCTACAATTTGATCGTAGCGCCCATTTGATTGCAGTTCCGTCAATCGCACGGCCATCTGCTCACCTACCTCAGGCAGCACGTATTCGGTTTGGATCCGTACTTTGATGGCATCTAAGATTGCTGCTTGCTCAGGCGTACCGATGGGCCCCGCGTCCGGCACATGGGTCGTGCGGCGAAGGGCAATTGCCTCAATTTCCAAACTCGGCGTGAGATCTACAAAGACAACATTCGTCGTATCTCCGCCGGCGAGTCTGAGCCGCGCAGCTGCGGTATCGGGCATGCACCAGAGATGGCTTTCAACTTCAAAGTCTGCACCAAGGATCATTGCAGTGGCTGCAAGCGCATCATCGCCAGCCATGCCATAGGCAGCGTTGAATGCTGCATGATCAGCGCTATCGCCATGAAGTGCTTCGATAAGATCCGAAAGGATAACCGGCGCGCCTTCAGCCGATTGATCGCAGGCAAAACTCGCTGGGACATGGCGGCAAGCAGCGTTGCGGCGATAGCCGATTGAAGAATTCGCATTTTGGTTCCCCCAAAAGAGTTCAATTTGGGGTTGAGCTTAGGGGGTGCCTACGGCGGTACCAAGTTAACACTCGTTCATGTTCTGCAGCTGGTTGTGGCTGGAATTTGACCAATTGATCATCAGCAAATATAACTTTCTTTAAGAAAGTGAGTTGTGATGCCCGGAACCCGAACCAGCTTCAAAGACATGGACTGCGGCTTTGCGCAGGCGATTGAGCTTATTGGCGATCAATGGTGCTTTCTCATCATCCGTAACCTGTTGCTGGGCATGACGCGCTTTGAGGATTTCAACGCGCATCTTTCCATTTCATCAAAAGTTTTGGCGCATCGGTTGGAGCGCCTTACCGCGGCGGGCATCATCAAGGCGCGGGTTGATCCCCGCGATGCGCGCGGCAAAATTTATGAACTCACACCCAAAGGTGAGGAGCTAAAGCTCGTCTATGGCGCGCTCACGGAATGGGGCGATAAGTGGAGCCCCAAGGCGGGCGGCGTGCGGACGGAATTTTTCGATACCAAAACAGGCGATATGATCGGCGGCTTTGCGGCCGTGAGCAAAACAGGGCGGTTGCTTGATGAGGGCCGCGTTGCTTCTCGCACCGGCCCCGGCGGCAGCGCGGTTCGCGATGAGCTCGCCACCATGATCGCCAGGAGGATGGTTAAATGACCATAAAGACAGCATTGAGGGCGTTGTTCGATTGGATGCCCGTCATATTTGGCATCTGGTTTGTTGCACCAGTCATTGCGGCGTTCATTGTTTTGAGCGGCGTTGACTTACCGTTTGATCGTGCGCCCATTGAACTGGGTCTCGCCCTCGGCCTTGGGTGGGGCATCATTGCCAAAGTGACGGGGAGGTGGATATGAGCCTCGATGTCGCAAATATGTCTGATGCGGAACTGGCGAAAGCTGAGCGCGACATTGCGCGGAAGTATATCGGCGGCGTGCCGTGGATGATGGTGATTTGGGGCTTGGGTAACCTTCTCATCTGGTTGTCGCTCTGGCCGCTGGTGATTTTTGCGGGACTGCCGCTTTGGATCGCGTTTATTGTCGCAACAGTGAATGTTGGCATCTGCTACTTGCCATCCCACGAGGCGCAGCACTCAAACATTGCCAAGGTCGGGCATCCTTTACGTTGGCTCAACGAGCTTGTGGGCACGGTGTCCACCATTCCGCTGGTGTTTCCCTATCGCGTTCTCCGCATGACACATATGAAGCACCACGCCCATACCAATGACCCCGAAGATGACCCGGACTATTGGAATAAAGCCGATGGCTGGGCCGCTGCGATTTGGAAGTCGATCAAGAATCGTCAACCCGGTGCTGTGGATTCATACGGCATCGCGCTTGAGAAAATGGGCGACACGCCGGAGGTGCGCGCGGCAACCATCGAAGCCATAATTTGGCGCTTGAGCCACTACGCCATCCTGTTCGCCTTTTCCTGGTCGGGCTTTGCTCTTGAAGCGTTTTTCATTTGGTGGCTGCCGAAGCAACTTGGATCAACCTACACATTGTTCTTTCTCAGCTGGGCCCCGCATCATCCGTTTGAGAAAGTTGGCCGTTATAAAGACACTCGCGCCTTTCGATTTGCTTTGGGCAATGTGCTCTCATCCGGCATGCAGTATCACATTGTGCATCACCTGCATCCGGCCATTCCGCTTTTCCGAAATGGGGCCGCCTATTGGGAAATGCGCGATATTTTGAAAGCCCGAGGCTGCCAGATAGGCGACCTCTAACCGGCACATTTCGCCGTTCAATGTGATTGGTGTCATGAAGCAGGCGAGTCCGTTCTTCGCGTACGCGGAATCCCACCCCAATAATACCCTTGGTGCGTGCGCACCATTTCGATTAGACTGATTCTGGGTCGAATTTGGGTGGGTTGAGTGTCAAAAATTATCCCTCAGCCATTGCCGTTGGCTGACGAAGGCAAAATTCGAAAATCTATTAGCGCAAGAATCGCATTTTTTGTTCTCTGTATCGGCACGGTGCTCGCGACCGGCCTGTTACTCAATGCGGCAACAGTCAATCGCACTGTGGCGGTGGCAGGCATAAATCGCATACCCGCAAGTAGTATTTCACTCTCCGAATATGGCCGCAGCGATGCGGCGCAACGCATTGTGTTTGTGGGCACAAGCCTCATCTTTAATGGGATCAATACCGAGCAACTCACACATTGGATGAACAGGTCCGGCTGCAACGTCGAAGTGTTCCTGGCCGCCTTCCCACTTCTGGGGCCGCAGGAAGAGATTGCAATCCTCAATCAAATCGCCTCTCTCGACGGACCCCCACCAGACCTCATCGTGCTGTCGGCCCATCTTGCCTCGGTCAATGTTCGCAGTAATGTTTTTCAATCCAGTCCGACCCTGCACGCATACGCCATGTGGAACGAATTTCAATATGCAGACCCAAGACTAGCGGAGCGACTTCGCCGCTTAAATCAACGAAGCTCGCACTTGCTCCTAGGTGCCTTGGGACAACGGCGCCTTGATTTCGTCTGGCCAAGTCAAGACGTTTTTGATACCGCCGCGAGCAATGGATACATCCCTCATGAGCAAGAGGACAGCATGGACCCGGTAGCCACTCGAGCGGCTATTCAATATCGACAGGCCCATGATCCGACACAGATGCCAGTGCTTACGCCCGCCGCTGCTCAATACATGGCTTCTCGGGTGTCCCGCATACAAGATGATGTGCCGGGTTTAGTCTTCACGATGCCAACGTTGCTTCGTTCGGTCGGCGCGAACATGTTCCCCCCGGGACTCTCGTCTATTGACGGTCAATATTTGTCACTCAATGCGAACAATGCTGACTCGTTCCCGGAAATGTTCGAACCGGAAAATTGGTTCAATGCCAGTCACCTCTCAAATCGGGGAGCGATTGTGTTCGCGGAGCGCCTTGCTCCAGATCTCTGCTCGGTACTGACGACGGGTGGTGGTCATGCTCTTCGTTGAGTTTCGGTTTCTACTATTTCTGGGAGTCTTCTTTCTCATCTACTGGTCGTTCCGGTCGGTGCGAAGTCGAAATCTGCTCATTGTCATAGGAAGTTACGCTTTCTACGCAGTTTGGGATTGGCGCTTTCTTGGATTGATCTTCCTTTCGACGGCGATTGATTACATTTGCGCCATTCGCATTGACGAGAGCAAAAATGAACGAGTGCGCCGCATCTGGCTGATTTTAAGTTTAGTCGTAAACTTGGGTATCTTGGGTTTCTTCAAATATTTCAATTTCTTTGGCGAACAGCTTGATACTTTGGTGTCCGGGTTTGGCGGATCGCTTGACTTCACCACATTGAATATCATCCTGCCCGTTGGCATCAGTTTTTATACCCTGCAGACCATGAGCTACACGCTGGATGTTTTCACGCGGCGTTCGAAACCAAATCGCGATCCAGTAACAGTGGCGGCGTATGTGGCGTTTTTTCCTCAATTGGTGGCGGGTCCCATTTTGCGTGCCCATACGTTCATGCCGCAGCTGGAGACAGCTAGAAAATGGATCGCCGTACCGGTTCAAGCTTGTCTGCTTCTATTTTTGATTGGCTTTTTCAAAAAGACGGTCCTTGCCGACAACATAAGTGTCTACGTGGATGCGGTGTTCGCCGATCCGACAGGATTTACGTACCTCTCGGTGCTCGGTGGGCTTGCTGGATTCACAATTCAAATTTATTGCGATTTCTCAGGGTACTCAGATATGGCGATCGCCGCAGCGGGCCTGTTGGGATTTCGCATGAATCACAATTTCTATATGCCAGCTCTTGTGACAAATTTCTCTGAGTATCGCCGACGCTGGCATATTAGCCTGACCGAATGGTTGCGCGATTATTTGTATTATCCACTAGGGGGCGGCAGAAGGGGGCGTTTGCGAACGTACTTAAACTTGTTTATCGTCAATGTTGCAGCCGGAATTTGGCATGGTGCCGCCTGGACATTTGTCGCTTGGGGTACATTTGGCGGCGTCGCTGTCGTCTGCCACCGACTGCTCCATAACTTTTTGGCCAAGCGCAGCATCCACATCCCCTTCAGAGGGATATTGGGCTGGCTTCTCACAATGTACTTATTGATGGTTTCAAACTCATTGTTTCGCGGGGAGCAAATCAGCGATTCCATGGCCATGGTGGCCATCAGCAGTGGATTACTTACGCCAGGTTCGCAATCCCTGGCTCTAAATCCTCTTGTCCTTGTGCCCCCTCTCTTGCTGGCGCAGTGGGCATTTCATCGGTTTGGTTTTGCACAAAAAGTGGAGGCACTATCGGCCACTTCATTCGCGATTTTCTTTGGTGTCGCCGTCGCGCTAACATATGCTTTGCAAAAATCAGGGGTGAGGGACTTCTACTATTTTCAGTTTTAGTGGATTACCTCCACATTAATCCCCACGAAATGCCGCCGAAAATACTGATTTGCGGCAATTCCAAAATACTAATCCCCGCTGAATGCCCTCGTGCCCGGGTGCCCTTATTCTGTAATCCGCAACAGATAAGAGGAGGCCTGAGAAAAATGGGCGCAGACAGACTTACCAGCCAACTTGTAGAGATCGCCGATGTGATCGGCGACCTGGGGCGCAACATTGCTGCGGCTCAGAAACTCTTAAACAAAGACTACATCAAGAACCTTCAAGCACTCATGATCATGACGCGCGAGACCCTGGGAACTGAGCTTGACGCGAGTGATCGCGCGGCAGTGATGTTGACGCTCCTTAAGGGGCTGTCGCCAAGCCGTTATCAGTTCACAGAAACAACGATCGAGTTTGGCGCAGACCTGGCAGAATCCAAACAACGCTCAACCACCATTGGCGGGGGAGCCACGTTCAAAATGCTGCAGGTCAATGCTGCCATGACCCAAGGCTATGGTCATGACTATCGCGCCAGCGCCCGCATCACTGCCACCATCCATGCTTATGCCGATGCGCAATTTGCCGACCGATTGATCTCGCGCGCCGCGGAAGTGGGCGATGTGGCACCGCCATTGCCCGCCCCGGCGGAGCTTGATGCCTCCATCCAAGAGAGCGCCATGGAGATTTGGCAGGGGCTGGCCATCCCTGGTGTTCCGGCAGCTTGATGAACGCCCAAGACCAAGTTGTTGCTCTGCTATTGGATGCGCGGCGGAGCCTTGCCATGCAGCGTTCTGAATTTGAGTCCCTCTCTGATGAGAAACTCATAGCGCTGCATGAGCGGCTTGAACAAGTAGTGGATCAGTTGGGCGGGCTCATTCCCGGCGCCACCCCGCCGGGACGCATTGAAGAGTTTTTTGATCAGGTGGGCGAGGGGATGATCAAGGCGCAGACCCAGCTTGATCGTGAAAGTGCGGCATACAATCGATCCCGTCCCGGGGCAGTGTTGCCGGCTTCGTTTCGCATTCCCAAAGTCAGTGCTGAAATTGGTTTTACCATGGCGCGTAAACGCTCCAGCGGCTTTCGCGTGTTCGCATTGGGGCGGGGTGCGGGCAGTGAAAAGTCACATTCCAACAGAGTGACATTTGACATTGTCGCCGCGCCTCCTCCGGCCATTGAGCGCGACCCATCACCGGCGCAGTTTATTGTCGATCCAGATGAGCGCGCGCGCATTGCTGATTTGCTTCGCACCGCAGAAAAAAACTCAGATCTCTCGCAAGAGAGCGCGTCAGCCATCATCTCAGAGTTCGATGGGACACTCATCCTGGTTGCTGATGAGCAATTGTTACTTATCCATGCCGGAGACGATGGTGCGCTTCTGTTTGGCATTCTGACTCGCGATACATCCCTCGCGGCGGACCCGTGGCGCTTTGAAAGTTTTGGAGCGCTGCCCGAAGGGCTCAAACGACAAGGTCGCTGGCAACAGCTCGCGAAATTTCTATCTCATATCCTTAAGGCGCAACGTGCGCTGGGGCACTAGGCCCGTTTCAACGAAAACGTCAGTTCGACGCCATCAAGATCGACTTCTTCTGAAATCTCTGCACCCGCGAGCGCCGCTTGCTTAATCTCCGTTGCCAATAGTTCCGCAGAGAGCGTTGCTTGGTGGCGCGCAAGGAATTCGGCAGCCTTCACGCCCTCTATGCCGATATGAATACGATCTGTAATGGCAAATCCTGCGCGGCGTCGGGCGTCTTGGGCCTGGCGGAGAAACTCGCGCAGGCGCGCCGCTTCAATCAACTCTTCATCTAGTTCTGTATCAAGAGCGATGAGATACCCTTCACCAAAAGAAGTGGCAAAGCCTGCCTTGCCTTTCACATCCAGCAGAAAGTCATCAGCCTCAAACACCATGTCTTCGCCATCAACGCTCAATTTAATCTCGCGCTTGCCTAAGATGGCATCGACGGTTGAAGCAATAACTTGCGGGTCGGAGACGGTTTTGCGGAAGGCAGGAACTTTTTTGCCAAGGCGCTTGCCCAAAGTTTGGAAGTTGGGTCGCAGGGCATAGTCCACATATTGCTCAAGAGCAGACGGATCGAGCACCACCAATGCGCCCACATTCAGCTCTTCTTTGATGATCTCCGCATAACGATCAAGGATCTGGCGATCGCTTTCCTTGGCAAGACGCAGGAACACCTGTCGCAGTGGTTGGCGCAAGCGAATGTTCGCGCCGGACCGGGCCGAGCGACCGAGATAAACCAGTCGCAGCACCAGGTCCATTGCCTCGTTAAGGGATGCGTCGATCATGCTCTCATCGGCAATGGGCCAGTTATCCAGGTGGATGGATTCTTTGGCGTCGCCAGCGCTTGCCAGATTGCTATAGATCGCTTCCGATACGAACGGCGCCATCGGGGCCATTAGCTTCACGACCGCCATGAGCGCGTCATAAAGGGCGCGGAAACCGGAATTGGCATCGTCCGCATTCAACTCGCTGCCGCCCCAAAAGCGACGGCGGTTGCGGCGCACATACCAATTGGAAAGATGCGTATCGACAAAATCTGAGATCAGGCTGGTGGCGCGCGGCGCGTCAAATGCTTCCAACGCTGCGGTAACATTCTGGATTAGTTGATGACGCTTTGAATCGAGCCAGCGATCGATCTCCGGCCGCTCAGTTTGGTCCAATTTCGCATTCAAATCTGGCTTGGCGATATTCGCGTAGGTCACAAAGAATGAATAGACATTCCACAGCGTCACGAAAAATCCCATGTGAACTTGGGAAATATCCTTGCGCTTGAATGAGAGATTTGTGCCCGGCGCATTGTCAGAAAGAATGTACCAGCGCAAAGGGTCGCAACCTTCGGTGCCAATCACATCCCACGGGTCCACCGTGTTGCCGCGGGTTTTGGACATTTTGCGCCCTTCGGCGTCATTGATGAACCCAAGGGCCACGACATTTTTAAATGATGAGACATTGCTCGCGATATCAGCCAATGGCCCTGCGGGGACCTCGTCATTGCCGCCAAAGGTGAGCAGCGTCGAAATCGCGTGGAGCGAATAAAACCACCCCCGCGTCTGGTCCATGGCCTCAGAGATAAAGTCTGCGGGAAAGCGGTCGGCAAATTTCTCGGGCTCTTCAAAGGGGTAGTGCCATTGGGCATAAGGCATGGCACCAGAATCAAACCACACATCGATGGTTTGTTCTTCGCGGCGATAAGTCTTGCCGTCTTTCTCAAAGGTAATGTCATCCACGTAAGGTCGATGTAGGTCGAGCGCCGATTGGTCCTGGCCGGTTAAGTCTGAAAGTTCTTGTACTGAACCGACACAAATGCAGGTGCCATCTTCGGCCTTCCAGATGGGAAGCGGGCAGCCCCAAAAGCGTTCGCGGCTGATGGCCCAATCGATATTATTTTCAAGCCACCGGCCAAAGCGCCCTTGCTTGACGTGGTCGGGAACCCAATTGATGGCTTGGTTGTTGGATAGCAGCTTGTCCTTCACCGCTGTGGTGCGGATGTACCAGCTGGTCTTGGCATAGAACAAAAGCGGTGTGTCATCGCGCCAGCAATGGGGATAGGCGTGCTTGATGCGGGCGGATCGATAAAGCGTGCCGCGGTCTTTGAGATCGCGAATGATCTGCTTATCCGCGTCCTTAAAGAACAGTCCGGTGTATGGGCCATCGCCCTCCGCCCCATCAGGAAACCTCAATCCGGGCAGCATTTTACCGTCACGACCCACCGAGAAAAGAACCGGCAAGTCATGGCGGTCACCAACTTCCATATCCCCATAGGCGGTTGCGTTGTGGATAACGCCTGTGCCGGTGTCCACTTCCACCATCTCGTCAATAAAGACGGTGTAGATGTTGTCCATATTGGTGTCGCTGGGCGCTTCACCGCAGAGCACCGGTTCATACCTAAGGCCAACAAGATCCTGCGGTTTCAATTCAAACGCGATTTCGGTTTCTTCATCGGTAAACACGGCTTCAACCAAGGGCTTGGCGACGATTATGAGCTCTTGAGGTGCCTCTTCGCGGCCATGTTGCCCGCGCGCAGCGACGGCCACATAAGTCGTCTCCTTGGAGACCGAGAGGCCGACGTTAGCGCCAAGGGTCCAAGGTGTGGTGGTCCATGCCATCAGCGAAACGGGTCGGCTCTCGTCAGCGGCGATCAATCCGCGCTCGACCAAGCCATCTTTGCGCAAGGCGAACTTCACCCAGACGGCTGGATCATCCACATCTTCTTTCATGCCCTGACTGACTTCGTGGTCAGCCAGCGAGGTATCGCAGCGCGGGCAATGCATTGTAGTTTTGTAGTCTTCGTAGAGAAGGCCGCGCTCAAAGAAATTCTTGAGGATCCACCATTCAGTTTCGATGTAGTCATTCTTATAGGTGATGTAGGCGCGATCAAGATCGACCCAAAACGCAATGCGGTCGGTCAGGGAGTTCCAATCCTGCATATATTCCCAGACGCTCTCTTTGCAGAGGGCGTTAAATTTTTCGATGCCATATTTAAGTACGTCCTGCTTGCCGCGCGATTGGATCTTCTTTTCAACTTCGATCTCCACCGGCAGACCATGGGTGTCCCAGCCGCCGCGGCGGTCCACGTGATAGCCCTGCATAGTTTTGAAGCGGCAATAGAGGTCTTTGACCGAACGCGATGAGACGTGGTGAATACCGGGCTTGCCATTTGCTGTTGGCGGGCCTTCATAGAACACCCACTCGCCTTTGCCGCCGTCTTTGGCGATGGCTTTGCGTTTTATGTCCGCCGCATTCCAGGCAGCCAGAATCTTCTCCTCCAGCTCGGGAAAGCTGACTTTGGGGGAGACATCATTGAACATGGCTAAAACTCCTGGATTCGGAAAATCCCGCGGCCCTAGTGGGGGCGGGAAAGCAGACGCTCATAGCAAATGGTGAGAGTAAGGCAAAGGGCGTTGAGCTCACCCTAGCGGGCAAAGTTGAAATGGGCGAATTCCTTGGCGAATTGCTCGTCTAGAAAAGCCCGCTGGGGGGCGGTCAGTTCAACCGGCACTTTCTCAGAATCAGCCTTGGCGCGGGCCTCGATCTCGCGGCAGGGCAGGCCAAGCTGCTCGCAAACTTCGGCGAATCCCCGCTCCAGGTCTTTGTAACGGATTACGCGGTCGACAATCAGCTTGTCGCGCTCATCGGCATACATGAAGAAATCCGAAGGCGCGTTGTCCGGTCGCAGCCAATTTTCAAACGTGTATTGGCTCTTGTCGCCGGATTGGTTGTGCCGATGCATGTGAAAGAGCGAGATCGTCTTGAGATAGGGATGCCGCTCAACGCAAAATTTGAAATAGCTGTTCCACGTCTGGTCACCGATCAGGGCACGGATCTCGGTCGCGGGCATATGATTGTAGAACTTCACCCCGCGCGCTTTGTCGATCCAGAAATTGCGGGCCGTATGTCCTTTTTCTCGCGGCGCAATTTCTGTGACCACATCGCTCGGTCCGCAATATTTCGAAAGCGTCACCTCGATGGAGGTTCCAGCAGTTTTGCGGGTCTTTACAAAAATGAATTTGTGCTTGTGAGAAATGATCAAAGCTCAGGTTCCAGCATCTATTGGGGCAGAGTGTCTTCCCCTGATCGGGCCAATTTGTCCAGCTTTAACCCCTTGTTTCCGCTCAATTAGGGGCTCCTAAACCAAATTGGGAAATACTGGCGACCTGACCACTCGCAAGGGGATGTGGAATGCCTGGAAAACGGCAAATGCAACAGGATACAGCACACTGGCACGAGATCGCGCGCAAGCTCGACAATATCGTAAAGCGCGTCGGCGACGACCGTTTGCAGGCCCAATCCAGCGACCGATTTCTCAGAAATGTAGTGGTAGAAGCTGCCGAAATTATTGGCGCTGACATGGCATTCATTAGCCGGGCCAAATCCAATTCGACCGAGGCGGTCACCATCGTGTTCTATGACGTTGATGATCAAATCACGGAGTTTTCCTACGCATTTAAAGGCACGCCCTGCCAAGTCGTGCTGGAGGGGCGGGAAGTCTTTGTTCAGCTTAGTGGGCTGCAAGAGGGCTTCCCCGATGATAAAGACTTGGTTGAACTTGAAGTCTGCGGCTACGCCGGTGCGCCCCTAATCGGGCTTGATGGCACGTTTTTGGGCGTTTATTCGTTCTTGTTCAGGGATCCCAACAAAGATGCGGATTTGATCGAGTCTGTGCTGCGTCATTTCGCGCCACAGATTGCTTCTGAGATTGATCGAATGGACGCCGCCGAGCGGCTGCAAATGGCACTTGTAGGGTCCGGCACAGGGATCTGGGATTGGGATATATCCAGCGACGACGTTCGCTTTGACAACTTTTGCCGCGAGATGCTTGGTTATAGCGAGCAAGAGCTCCCTAACATCTTTGAGTCCTGGATCGAAATCGTCCACCCAGAAGAGCGTGAAAGGGCTTCCAGTGCCATCCGTGATGAGGTTACGGGGGACAGACCATTTGATTTTACGGTCCGTATGAAACACCGTGATGGGCATTATCGATGGTATCGGGCGCGGGCGCGAACAACGCGATCAGCAGATGGCCGGGCCATTCGCATGCTCGGCACCATTACAGACGTTGATGATCTTCAACTCGCCACACAAAAGGCGCTCGCTGCAAGCGAGGCAAAATCAGCGTTCCTTGCCAATATGAGCCATGAGATTCGCACCCCCATGAATGCTGTCATGGGCATGCTGCAAATGTTGGGACAATCCGATGTAAACGAAGAGCAGAGCGAGTGGGTCAAAATCGCTTACGGTTCGGCTGAGTCACTAATGAATGTGCTTAACGATATTCTTGACCTTTCCCGGCTTGAAGCTAGCAAGGTCGATGTTGAAATCGCTGACGTTGATCCGACTTCGATCTTAACGGAAGTGCGCCAGTTCTTTGCACCATTGGCAGCTCAGAAGGGGATTGACTTGCTTGTGGGTGATGGAGGGAAGGTACCCCTTACCGTTCGAGGCGACTCCAATCGCCTTCGGCAGATCCTCAACAATTTTCTATCGAACGCCATCAAATTTACCGCTGACGGCAGCGTGACCATCTCCGCTGTGCCGACGCCAAATGGCCGGGTCCGCCTTTCCGTGGCCGACACCGGTCCGGGCATTCCAGATGATGTGCGCCAACGGTTGTTCCGACGCTTTGAACAAGGCGACAACTCAGTGACTCGCGAATTTGGTGGTTCTGGCTTGGGCTTGGCGATTTGCAAAGGCTTGGCTGAGCGAATGAATGCGACGCTGGGTGTTGAAAGCGAATTGGGACGCGGCAGCACGTTCTGGATTGATTTGCCGGTCTCCGCCGCGCGAAACGCCGCTTGACCCCCATATCTGGCTTCTTTGGCCGTTCTAATCACCACAATCTCGTGACAATCAGCGGTATTCTTCCCATATAGTATGCTACCAACTTTGTTAGCGAAGGAGAGGGCCGCATGGGGCATCAATCTGCTGTTGTCAGTCGCGCGAAGGTTGCGCGCCTTGGCGTTGGGGCGTTGCTTCTCATGCTGGGGCTATTTAGCTGGGCAGCCGGACCGCGCGCCCAAGATGGGGAAGCGGCCCCCGAACCCCAAGCGGTTGAAACCGATGCGCCTGCAGATGAAGTTTCTGGCGGTCTTGAAGCCCTGCTGCCTAGCGTAACCGACCGTGTGGTCGTGTTGGACCTCCAAGGCCCCATTGGCCCTGCGCTGGCGCGTTACATCACCCAAGGGATTGAGAAGTCTCAGGATTCGCGCCTCATCGTGCTTGAGATGGACACCCCTGGTGGCCTCGACACCTCTATGCGCGAAATCATCCAATCGATTTTGGCCTCCGATGTGCCGGTGGCAACCTATGTCGCGCCCAGCGGCGCGCGGGCAGCGAGTGCTGGTGCCTTTATCCTCTATGCCAGCCACGTGGCCGCTATGGCGCCGGGAACGGCGGTTGGCGCCGCCACACCGGTACAAATGGGCGGCTCTGAAGGAGGCGAGCCATCCGGTGAGAACGCGCCCCCGCCGCCAGAGAGCGCCACGGCGCCGCGCACGGCCCTGGACGCGAAAGCGCAAAACGATGCCGTCTCGTTGGCGGTTGAGCTGGCGCAGATGCGTGGGCGGAATGTGGAATTTGCGGAGAATATGGTGCGGGAGGCCGCCAGTATCGGTGCGACCGAGGCTTTGGCGCTTGGCGTCATTGAGTATCAAATTGGCACGCTTGACGGGTTGTTGAGTGCGGCGGATGGAATGGTTGTCACCCTGGGCGAGGGCGAAGCGACACTGGATACCGAAGGTGCCAGCATTGAGCGCCTGCCCATGACATGGGTGCAGCAGTTATTGGTTCTCATCACCGATCCCAATATCGCATTTCTGCTTATGAGCTTGGGCACCATTGGCATTATCGCTGAGTTCTACAACCCGGGCAGTTTCTTCCCCGGCATCATCGGTGCGATCTGTTTGATCCTGGCGTTTTATTCTCTCAGCGTTATTCCGTTTTCTTCAACCGGCTTGGCGTTATTGATCTTCGGACTTGTGATCATGGCGGCAGAGATATTCGTCACTTCCGGCGGCATATTGGCGGCGGCGGGATTTTTGTCGTTCGCCCTCGGGGCCTTCTTCTTGTTTGACTCCAACGTGCCGGGTCTGCGTCTTGATATGCGTCTGTTGCTGGCAACCCTCGTTATTTTAGGGGGTACGCTCGCCTTTCTGGTGCTCTTTGCTTTGGGTGCGCTGGCAAAGCGAGTCACGACCGGACCTGAGGATCTCATCGGCAAGCGGGGCCATGTTGTCACTTGGGACGGCAAGGGCGGTTTGGTTTTCCTTGGCGGGGAAACTTGGCACGCCCGTGCAAAATCCGAATTAACTGAAGGCCAGAGCGTTGTTGTGAAAGGTCTTGACGGTATTACGTTGCTTATTGCGCCGGGATAGGCGCACACCACCACTGCTAAGGGAGAACCCCCATGGGTACATTACTATTTCCGATACTAGGACTTGGCTTCTTGGTGTTCATCTTGATGCAGATCTTTCGGATCTTGCGCGAGTATGAACGCGCTGTTGTTTATACCCTTGGCCGGTATACCTCCACTTCTGGTCCCGGACTGATCATATTGATTCCGGTGGTCCAGCAGATGGTCAAAGTGGATATGCGCACCATCGTTCACGACGTGCCGCCGCAAGATGTGATCTCGCGCGATAACGTGTCGGTGAAAGTCAACGCGGTGATTTACTACCGTGTGCTTGATGCCAACAAGGCCATCAACCAGGTTGAAGATTTCATGATGGCCACCAGCCAACTGTCGCAAACCACATTGCGCTCTGTGCTCGGCAAGCACGATCTGGATGACATGCTCAAAGAACGCGACAAGCTGAACCACGACGTGCAGGAAATTATTGACCTGCAAACCGATGCTTGGGGGATCAAGGTCTCCAACGTGGAAATCAAACATGTGGACCTTGATCCGTCCATGATCCGCACCATCGGCAAACAGGCTGAGGCAGAGCGCGAACGGCGCGCAAAAGTCATCTCAGCTGACGGTGAGTTTCAGGCTGCGGCCAAACTGGCTGAGGCCGCCAAGACCCTCGCCACGGAAAAGGGCGCCATGCAACTGCGGTATCTTGGGGCGCTCCAGGAAATTGCCGGCAACAAGACCAACACCATTGTTTTCCCCGTGGATAGCTTCTCAACTCTTATGCCGCAGCTGTTGGGGCAAGGCGGCAAGCCATCTGACGAGTAAGCTTGAGCGACTATTTGCAGGCGGGGGCTTTCTTTTGAGGGCCCCCGCTGTGCTATAGGCTTCGCCCATGATCGATGAGACCAAATCCGCGCTGGTACTTTTCTCCGGGGGCCAAGATTCAGCCACCTGCCTGGCCTGGGCGCTTGATCGCTTTACCCATGTGGAAACCGTGGGCTTTGACTACGGCCAGCGCCACCATATTGAGCTTGAAATCCGGCCGCAGGCGCGCGCGGCCATTGCTGCTGTGAAGCCTGAATGGGCAGCGCGGTTGGGGGTTGATCACCCCCTTGATGCGCGGTCTTTGGGCAGCATTGGCAATACCGCCATGACTGAGGACATTGAAATCAAGATGGGCGAATCTGGTCTGCCCAATACGTTTCTGCCAGGCCGCAATCTACTCTTTTATGTGCTGGCGAGCGCTGTTGCCTATCGCCGCGGGCTTGGTCACATTGTTAGCGGTGTATGCGAAACCGATTTCTCCGGCTACCCCGACTGCCGTGATGAGACCATCACCGCGTTGGGCAAGGCGATCAATCTGGGCACCGCGCGCGACTTTACCTTCGATACGCCGCTGATGTGGATCAGCAAGGGCGAAACCTGGGCCCTTGCTGCGCAGCTGGGCGGGGAAGCATTGGTGAGCGCCATCATCGAAGAAACCCACACCTGCTACCTGGGGGATCGCTCAAATCGCTTCGCGTGGGGCTATGGTTGCGGCACGTGCCCGGCCTGCGATCTACGCGCCAAGGGCTATGCAGAATATCGCCAAGTGGACGGGCGCTGATGGTCTATGCGGTCAAAGAAATCTTCTACACCCTGCAAGGGGAGGGTGCGCAAACCGGGCGCCCGGCGGTGTTCTGCCGCTTTACCGGCTGCAACCTTTGGTCCGGACTTGAGTATGATCGGCACAGGGCGGTCTGCACATTTTGCGATACTGATTTCGTCGGCACCGATGGCACCGGCGGCGGCAAGTTTGTGACGGAAATGGATCTTGCCGAGGCCGTGGCGGCGCACTGGCCGGGTGCGGTTGGCGGTGCGCCTCTTGTGGTTTGTACCGGCGGTGAGCCCTTGTTGCAGCTCAACCGCAAACTGGTGAAGGCGTTTCACGAGCAAGGGTTTCAAGTTGCCGTTGAAACCAATGGAACACTCGGCGCACCAGAGCTTATTGATTGGATCACCGTAAGCCCTAAGGCAGATGCCAAGCTTGTGCAGATCACCGGCAATGAGCTGAAGCTGGTCTTTCCACAACAAAAGGCGAAGCCCGAAGACTTCGCCCATTTGGGATTTGCCCATTTCTTTTTGCAGCCCTTGGACGGGCCTGATCTTGCCGCCAACACAAAAGCAGCGGCAGATTATTGTATGGCCCATCCGCAATGGCGGCTAAGTCTTCAAACCCACAAGTTCATCGGCTTGCGGTGATTTAAAGCCCTTGCGGTAACTCGCTCGCCCAATCTTCCAATATGTCATCTGCATCACCCCAAACGCGGCGCGATTGCATATGAAAGTTTTGGTTGAGCGATCTACCCCGGCGACGATCAACAATGACCATCAGAACTTCACCTGTGCTTGCATCCCTGAATACCGCTTCCATGGCGGCGCCACCGATGCCAAAAGATTCGTGATAGCCTTGGTAGCGCGAACTGCGCCCCGCCAATACCCGGTTGGGAATAAGCTCGGTTAGTGTGACTTCCAGCGAAACCGTCCCATCGGCAACGGTTGCATCACGCAAATCATCTTCAAAGGTGCTGCGCAATCTTTCCAGATCACGTGTACCCATAATGCTTTCTTGCAATGGCGTGCCGACATTCAGGTTTACAGATGCCAAAGACAAATCATTGGGCATTGTCCAGCCATCTCGAACATAGACTTGATCAAATGAGCCATTTTCCATGCGCGCAAGGCCGTCAGTATTCGGTGCGGCGAACGCACCAAGCGGCAACATAAACGCAAAGCTGGCAATCAATAAGGGTCGTATCATGCGGACCTCCATTCGCGACGTGAGGCCATCGATAATCGTTGGCCTCGCGGGTTGGGTCCCCCCACTAATCCCTTTGGCGGCGAAAACGCATGCGGCGCCGACAAAAAAGGGGTGAGACCCTCGAACTGACGGTCTCGCCTCAAAGATAGTCCGATCATAGGGTCCCGTCGAGGCCCCGTGTCATCAGGTGGTGGAAATCTCTCTAATTTGTGAGAGATGCATCCTGCTGGATACCGAAAAACCCAGCCAAATCTGCGGCCCAAAGGTCAAATACATCCTTGGCATCGGTAAATCGATCTCGGCGATCTGTTACGTCGTCATAGCCATTAAATTGGCGCCCATCCCGCAAAGCCAGGACCAGCGTGTTGCCTTCTTCGGCATACCAACGCATTTCCATGAAAGCGCCCCCGCGAATTCGGTTTTGCGGCAATGAGCCTGACAGATTGGTGCCAGTGGTCCATTCGTCATATTCCTCAACTTCCATCAGCGAAGTTTCGATGATGAGAGACGTCGCCGTAGGGGTGTCGGTCAAAAGACCCGTGGGCTCAAGTGCCGCGTAAAGGCGATCATAGAAATCGACTGCCAGGGCGTCGAAATACTCGGGCCGAACAAAGCGTTGATAGATTTCATGGTCGTCGATATCATTTGAAACCGGAGCCAGATAAATACCGGTGAAGGCGAATCCACCAAGGTTTGGATGCTCGTAATGCTCAACATACCCGCTATCCTCGATCACCTCGAGGTCGGCTAGTTCCGCGTCATTGACAGTCCGCATGAAGGCGGACGCAGTTACCGGCATAAGCGCGACCCCGGCAGCAATGGCGGCGGCTACTGCAAATTTTCGCACGCTCGCAAAATCAAAATTGTCTACATGAGACGGCATTAAACTCTCCCTCAGCTCTTACGGTCCCAAACCTGTCAGGACTATAGCTAATCAGCCTTTGAGCGGTGCTCACGTTACAATGCGTTTAGTTCACGCGGACTTGATAAATCTGAACAACCTGAAATGGTTCTTCGGCGTTAAGGGGCTCAATTGTCACATAATACGGCTCTGTGCCAGTGCTCCGCCACGCCAGTGTGACCCAAGGGGAGGCGCTGGCGCCGCGATTGCTCTCATCATGGATCCCAAGAATACGGTTGGAGCCATCACCGGCCCGCACCGTCATGCGCGCCGGACCTCGCGCGGTGGCAGCATCCATGGGCTGCAATTGAGCGGAAACGGCGTATCGGCCGACCGGAATGGGGTCGATCACAGCGCTCATGCGCCCGGCGCTGTCCATGCTTTGCCAGTATTGCGATTCCGTGCTGGCCAACACCGCCGTTGCTGACATAGCCGAGCCGTCGAAATAGCTCTGCGCGCGCGCGTAAGCCAATTCTCCGATGGGGCGGCCCATTTCCAACCCGGCGCGATTGCCCCCCATCCAATGAATCCCGCCATAGAGGCGTGACATGCCGCTGGACTCAGCGGCATCCCAATAGGTCTCGAAGTGGAGCTCATAGGGCTCAAACAGCCGCGCTGAATTTTCCTCGCTCAAATAATAGACGCGGCCGGTGTAATCGAATTGGTCTGTACCCATAAACAATGCCATGGCGCGCGCCCAAGCCGCGGTAAAGGCACTGTGGCCGGAGACATATTCGGGGAAGGGCGGGGTTTCCAAGTAAGGCTCCCAATTGCGCGCTCGCATTTGGCCACGCTGATTGGTGCGATAGTTATAGGCGGTAACTTCTACATCGCCCATGCGCTGGATCACCGTAAGGGGGCGGACATAATTGTAGTGGTATTTGGAATCCCACGCGGCAATGCCGGCGTCCATCATGGCGTTCCCAATGATGAAAAACATCTGCACATCGTCTGCAAGCGATAGGCCTTCCCGCATTGAGATATCGCGGGATATATCACTGAGTTGCGTTGCTGGCGTGGACCAGCGATTGGGATTCCAATACTCCGCAATGGCCTTTTGTTTGGCGTTGAGGTTTGCAGATATTTCAAGCACCTCAGCGACCTGGGCTTCAAATTCTGGCGTGCCAGGTTCTGGCGGCGGGGCCGCACGAAAACTTTGGGCATCGGCAAGGGCAAAAGGCAGCACACGGCCCCAATGCGGTGTAAGCGGTTCTTGCGTCATGCGGTCGATGATATCGGGCTGCCAGCTTCGAAAGTCATCAACCGGCGCAATCATGTAATGACTTGTGTCGTCGTATTGGCCGGGCTGGTTGGAGCCGTCCTGACGACGGGAGGCAAGCACGGCAGCGCCAATGCGTCGCCCAAGAATTGCCGCCGCTGATTGATTGTTTTGTCCATAGCCCATGCGGCCTAGGCCATTCCAGAGCGCGTTTTGTTTGCCAGTAATGCCGTATTGCACCGTGACCATTGCGTAAAGAATGGCCGTTTCCCGGTTGCCATCACTGGGGCCGCCGCCGGTGCCGTCGAGCAGATTGCCGCTGACCACGCCCACTGCATCTTCATCATATGCGGCCCAGGCGTCATAGGCCGCAGTGAAGGTCAAAGCCATACCGCGCGCCGCCAAGGTGGGCTCGGGCACATACTCGTCCATATGGGGAATAATCGTTTCCAGGTATGCGGTTATAACCGAATCGGCCTGTGCCGTGCCTGGCATCAGCAACAATGCCGCTAGCCCTAATACTTTACGCACGGGATCCCCTCCCACGACATAATACGCAACACATTATTTCCTCGGCGCGGAGTGTAGCCTGCCCAGCTGTTCTGGCCAATTGACCCTTCTAAAATGCGGTAAATCAGGCCTCAAATACCAAGGTCGTGCGGCCTCCCGCACTGCGCGCGATGGTAAAATCTACTGGATTGCCCTTGAGATCCACCGTGACATTCTCTGCCACCACCAACGGTTGGCCCTTGGGCAAGCGGAGAACCTTGGCCTCGGCGGGGTTTGGCAAGCTTGCGCTCACCTTGGTGCGTCCGTGGGAGAGGCCTTTCACGCCGCATTTCTTGAGCGCTTCTTCCACCGAGTGGGTCCGCTTAAAGGCTTTCTCAAATCCCTTGAAACGCTTGGCGGGAATATAATGGGACGCAAGGCTCACAGGGCGATGGTCGATCACACTGACCAGATCAAGTTGAATAACCTCGTCGCCTGGTCGCAACCGCAAGGCGGCCGCTACGCGCGGTTCCGCTGGAATGTGTGATAGCGCCAAGGTCTCACCGCTGTCGGCGGCGTCTTGTTCTGGCGCTTTGAATAGTTTGCTGCGGTTGGTGAGGGTATGTCCATCGGCCCATTCGCGCACGAAGGTGCCCCGGCCCTGCTCAACACTAACCAGCCCGCCATCCTGCAACACACTCACCGCGCGGCGCACCGTGTGGCGATTGACCCCAAAGCGTTTGGCAAGCTCGGGCTCTGTCGGCAGCTTGACGCCGCTTGATAGGGCACCGCTCTCGATGTCATTGCGCAGGTGTTGAGCGATCTGACGCCAGAGGGAGATGCCGCTGCGTCGCTCAATGGGCGTATTCGCCTCACTCATTGGGTGCTCCATAGACCAAGCCCCCAAGCACCGTACCTGGGAGGTCTATTCATATAGACGAATTTAGTCCAAAAAGCAAGGTTGAGGCAAAAACAGCCCCAGGACGTACCTATTCTGCTGCTTGGCTCGGCGTCAGCGGGTTGCCACCGGTATTATTCAGCCCGAGGAGGTACTTGATGCCTTCCTCGGCAATATCGTCCCCCACCATGTGGTCGCTCTCGGCATAAAGCTCTTTCATGTCGATAAAGGCGGCGTAGTTGCCAGCGGTGCGGTCGGTGATGATGCCGGCTTTCACCAGCGTCTTGATGAGGACTCGGAAGATATTGTTGCGGTCTTGCAAGCGCTCGCGAATATTGCTGTCCGTCATGGCCTCCATAAACGCCCCTTGGACCCACTCCCAGTCCAGACCCACTTGGGCGTAGATGTCTTTCTTTTGCTCAGGACTGGCGAGGTTATAAAGCAGCACCTCAAACACCTTCCAGGCCCAGTCCTCAATCAGAACACGCTCGTCTTCCGGCAGATTGGGGACTGTGCGGTCAGCCCAGATTTTCCCAAACTTATGGTGGAAGGCTTCGTCGGTCATCACCAGCTGGCTCAACTTCACCAAAAGCGGATCGCGCCCGTAACTGTAGTTCATGGCAAAAGCACCCATGGCGAGGCCTTCGATCATCATTTGCATGCCTACGAGTTTCTTCCAGACCAGCTTGGAGCCCACCAGTTCCGTCAGAAGCCCGCTGAGTGCGGGGCCACAGACAATGGGCTTACCCCAGCGGGTTTGCACATATGTGGCATAAGCGGTGACGTGACGGGCTTCTTCGCGGGTTTGATTGGCGGCATATTCCTGCGCGCCGGGATCTTTCAAAATATGCACCAGCGATGCGGACAGAGACAGCGCCCCTTGCTCGCCATGCAATATGGATGAAAGCCCCCACCACATATTCAAGTTCACAAGTTTGATTTTGTTTTTTTCATCCAGCTTGTCATTGACGGCAGTGGCGAGATCAACATCTTGATCGGGGTCAATAATGTATTCGTTTTCCAAATCAAACGGCTGATCGAAATCAATATACTTCTTGTCCAGCGGATCCCAGAAATGGTCATGGGTGGCAGAAATGATTTTATCAAACGCTGTTGAGCGGGCGCCGTATCGATCAACCTCGATCATGGAGGCAAAGTCTTCCGGGTCTGCTGCTTCATACGCAGCATCAACTGTAATGTTGCCGTCGGCGCGAAGTTTTGTCATTTCAGGGCCCCTGTAGGTGCGGTGTCGGTGACGAGAAATCTGCTTTCCAATTGGGCGTCATTCTAGCGTTGGACATTGAGAAAGTCGATCTCATGGACATTCGTGTAAGCGACCGTGAAATATCAATCAGATTCTACAAGCTAATCGGTCTCCAATTGCAAAGCGACACCGGGTTGAGCATGATAATATTTGATTGCGCGGGTAATTTTCTGCATCAACCGGATTGATCCAATCCCGTTACCGCGCGGCGTTGGTGCCAGCTTTGTTTAAGTCTTCGCCGTTCATCACCGTACCGTTAAGAACGAATGCAAGCCGCTTTGATAAGTCTGATGCATGATCGCGAAACAGCGTTGCCGCGTCGTCAAGGCGAGCCCGGGCAAGCTCCAGGTGATCGCCAAGAGTGCGAAGGTTGGTATCAGATGCGAAGGCTTTTGCCGCTTTGGGCATCGCCAATCCGCGCGCGCTTGATGTCAAAACCACATGCGGCAAACTCAGGCAAATGTTTTGGCCGTCAACGACGCGAACGGTGATGGTGGAATTTGATTCGTCGATAAGATGAACGCCGCTATGGCCAGTGGCCTTGGCAATGGCGTTTATCTCTTTGAGAACCATATCATAGCGTTCGGCAATGAGTGCGCGTTTAGCTGGCACATCAGATTCCAAAGCGGAGCGACAAAGGCCCTCGCTCTCATCAATGAGTTCGCGAATAAGGCACAGGCCCATTGTCGCAGACTCCACAATCGCAATAGCGCGAGCAATTTGAGCGCGAACACCAGCGCGACGAGGCGATGACCGCCGCGCGGCATTGTGCAGCGCCGCCAGCACAGCAAATTCTCCGCTGGTAGCGTTTTTATCAGCGCGCCGACGTGGCTGTGAGGGCTTTTGCGCCGTCTGCGAAGTTGATTTTCCTAATCCGAACATGTCCCTCGGTCCCATTGGTGCTGAAATGTGCCATAGTGTTTTTCAGCCCTGGCAGCATGATGCAGTTGGGAGCTTCAACAACCGGTTAAATCGGCAGGTTAACGAACGCTAAATGCGCGCCTTAGTTCTTAAATTGATCCATTGGATTATTGGAATCTGGACCAGGGTGCGGCGCCCGGTGACGCTTGGGGTCAAAGCCGCCATCTTCGATGATGACCAGCAGATTTTGCTTGTGCGCCACTCCTATGTGGCGGGGTGGCACCTGCCCGGCGGCGGCGTCGCGCGAAATGAAACCACAGCAGAAGCGGTAGCGCGGGAGGTTTTCGAGGAGTTGGGATTGGCGGTCGTCGGCACCCCGGAACTGACATCGGTCTATTTCGCACCCCACCGGGGCAAATCAGATCACATCATGCTGTTCCGGGTGAACGTCGCCTCGTTCGATCTCAGCCCCAATTGGGAAATCGCCGGGGCTGGATTTTTCCCGCCAAATGCCTTGCCGGATGGCACAACGATTGGCACCAAAAATAGAGTGAATGAGCTTTGCCATGGCAAAGTCCCATCCACAAATTGGTTCGCTTAGCGACTGTCCACCAGGATGATTTCGCTTTCTTCGAGGGCGCGGATAACAAGGCGATCTTCGTCCTTGATGGCCGCCCCATCTCGAGCAGACAGCTCGACCCCATTGACGGTGATTTTTCCGGTGGCGGGAACGAGATAAAGGTGCCGCCCCGCTTCGGGATCATAGGTTACTTCATCGCCAGGGTTAAGCGTACCGGCAAGAAGGTCCGCATCGGCGCGGATCGCTAACGCGCCATTGTTCGAGCGGCCTGAAGCCAGAACTTCCAACTTGCCCGCGCGGTCACCCTTGGGAAATTGCCCAGCATCCCATCGCGGGGCACCACCAGGGTTTGACGGGTGAATCCAAATCTGGAAGAGCGTGGTGTCTTCGCCCTCTTGGTTCCACTCCTCATGCATAATGCCAGAACCTGCCGACATGACTTGTACATCGCCAGCGCTAGTTTTGCCTTCATTACCAAGGCTGTCGCGGTGGGTGATCGCACCGCTCCGCACATAGGTAATGATTTCCATATCTTTGTGACCATGGCGCGGAAAGCCCGTGCCCGCATTTATGGTGTCATCATTCCACACCCGCAACGCGCCCCATTCGACGCGGTTAGGGTCGTAATAATCAGAAAAGCTAAAATGGTGATTGGCATTAAGCCATTCATTTTGAAACCTACCGAGGCTCGAGAAGGGCCGGACATCGATCATGTGAAACTCCTTGGCAGCTGTAAACTTCAGCCGCTCTTTGTGAGTGATTGGCCTCACATGTAAGGCAAGATGGCGAAATGGCAATACTCTTGCCACATTGTTGACACATGGCGGCTATGCATTTGCGCCTGTATGCAAAGGAGCAACCCAAGGAGGACGCAATGAAACATTTAGCGATACTGGGTCTCGCCGCGTCGCTCACGTTAGCAGCGTGTGGGTCCACAACAGATTCCATGCCGTTGGCCGATGAGCCGGTCTATCCCCAGGCATTGCCGCGAACAGAGCAGGACCTCCGTCATCTGAATGCGGTGCACACGGACATTGTTCGCCGGGCAGAACGTCAATGCCGCCTGGAAGGGTTTAACTTTGCACCGGGCGGGGAGGCGTTGGTGCCATGTGTCACGCGCGCGGTTGACCGCACGGTCGCAGCATCGGGTGACGACGCGTTGCGCGCCTTTCACGACGTGCTGCCGCGTAGGGATCGCTATGACTTCCGGCGCAGTTCCTATGCCTGGCGCAACCTGATTGAAGGCGACGAGAGTTAAATCGGCTCCCAAGGAAATACGGAACCCGAATTCCCCGCATCCTCATAAGACGCCTTTAGGGCGGGCAGGGCGTGGTTGAGGATGGTGTCAGGGGCCCATCCTTCCACTTTGCCCAACGAGCGGATAGGGCGCGGTTGATTGAAAAGGAATATTTCATTGCCGCGCACGGCAAAAATCTGACCCGAGGTGTCTTTGGCGTCATCGGCGCAAAGCGCAACGGCGAGCTGCGCCACCTGATCGGCACGCATCAGGTTCTTCATGCGCTCCACGCGTTTGGCGCTCTCTTCATCCTTGACCGGAATGGACGCAATCATCCGCGTCCAGGCAAAAGGCGCGATGACGTTTGAGCGCACATTTTTTCGTACGCCTTCCATAGCGATAATGCGTGAGAGCCCGGCGATGCCCATTTTCGCGGCGGCGTAGTTGGCCTGGCCGATATTGCCAATCAAGCCCGACGTTGATGTGAACAAAACGAACGAGCCGTCTTCCTGATCGCGGAAGTGATTAATCGCCGCGCGGGTAATATAATAAGATCCATTCAAGTGGACATTGATCACCGCATCCCAATCAGCGTCGTCCATTTTATGAAACATCTTGTCGCGCAAAATACCGGCGGGGCTGATGATGCCGTGCAAGCCACCAAAGGTGTCCTTGGCTTGTTCGATCATCGCCTCAGCGCCAGCTTTGACCGCCACGCTATCAGAATTTGAAACAGCCTCACCACCGGCGGCCTTAATCTCGTTGACTACTTCTTGCGCAGGGCCAACCGAGCCTTCATCCCCGCCGCCAACGCCGCCGCCAAGATCATTGACGACAACCTTTGCGCCTTCGCGGGCTGCTAAGAGCGCACACTCCTTACCAATGCCGCGACCGGCACCGGTCACCAAAATGACTTTTCCGTCTAGAACACCCATGACCTGCGCTCCCTTTGTTGTCAGCGATTTGCGCGGCACGTTAGCCGAGCCCGGCGCGCACGCCAAGGTTTCGTTGGGGAAGGTTATGGGCGGCAAAGAGGTGTCTAATGCCCCTCGCGCCACCAGGCAAAGGCAAGCAATCCAACGATCAGCAAAAGCGCCAAGACCGCAGGGATCAGCGAAACCTCACGCACAGCGCGGACGGAGTACTGATTATTTTCCCGAAGCCCGAGCCAGCTTCGCCCCGCGGTGGGTCGTCCAGTGCGGGTCCGCCGCAAGCTCGGGAGCTCGAAATTCTGATTGCGTCCTGCCAGCCAATATATGCCGCCGCCGGTCGCCGTGCGTAATGCCTCGGTGGGGGCGCTGGAAACGCGCACGTCCTGAAACTCCAACGCGTTGAGAACGCCAGAGGCCGCAACTGTGGTAAGCACGCCATCTGTGAGGCGATAAAGGCCAAGTTCCGGTGCCGGTACAACAGCAGAGAAAAGCCCCGGTTCGATCTGCACCATTTCTGCTTCAACATCGTTGCCGCTGGGATCAGTGATGTAAACGCTTGCTGCTTCATTGGACATGGTACGGCGGGTAATGCGCATGTCTTCGCCAAATACCTCAGCACTCAGAACTTCCTCGTCTAGCTCCGGCTCGCGCATAAGCCAATGGGCCAACCGCCGCAGCAATTCCGCTTGCGGGCCACCGCCTTCAAATCCCCTGGTCCAAAGCCAGGCATGGTCTGACAGAAGTTGCGCCACCCGACCATCGCCAACGCGGTCGAGCACAAGAACCGGCATACCGTCCGGCGATGACATGACCGTATCGCCGCTTACGGGCTCTGACTCGATCAACCGGAACCAGCGTCCCCATTGGGGCGGCGTGTCACCTTCATTCGCGCCGGGAAGCGATGCGGTGACGGGGTGCCGTGCGCCGCGCTCCGTCACGGTGGCCTGGTAGGGGCGCTCTGAAATATCGCCGGTGGGTCGCGCGGGCAGGATGCCGGCGAGGGGGGTGCGGTAGAGGCTCAAATAATTCGCAAACGATGGCCCTGCCGCGGTGAGTAAGGCCCCTCCCTGTTCCACATAGTCTGCAATGTTTGCCAGATAACTTGGGTGCAGCACGCTGCGACGGCGATAGCGATCAAAGATCACCAAATCGAATTCATAAAGCCGTTCGGCGAACAATTCGCGCGTGGGAAATGCGATGAGTGAAAGCTCGTCAATGGGCGTGCCATCTTGTTTTTCTGGTGGCCGCAGAATTGTGAAATGCACCAAATCGACGGACGGATCTGATTTAAGCAAGTCGCGCCAGGTTCGCTCCCCCGGATGAGGTTCGCCGGTAATCAAAAGCACCCGCAGGCGATCCCGCACGCCGTTCGGTGTCACCACGGCACGATTATTGGCCAGCGTTAGCTCGCGTGGCCCCTCGCTTACTTCCAGCTCGATGATGTTTTGCCCGCCATGAGCAATGGGCACACTCAGTTCAAGGAGCTCGCCCACGGTGGCGGTTTGTGGCGCGCGCTCTTCGCCATCAACGCGCACGCGAAGCTGCACCGCGGTTCCTGTCAAATCATCAGGCCCGTGATCTTCAACGCGCACAGATAGCTCCACGTCGTCACCAACAATCCCGAACACCGGCGCCTGCTCGACGGTAAGGATGCGGTCACCTTCTTCATCATGGCCTGTCAGCAGCACATGAATGGGCGCATCAAAGCCAAAGCGCGACGGATCGGGAACATCATGGATTTGTCCATCTGTGAGAAACAAGACACCTGCCAATCGTTCCGGCGCTACCTCTCCCAAGGTCCGGGCCAGATCGCCAAAAGCGCGGGTTCCCCCGCGGCCCCCGTCATTGCGATCGGTTGCCACCTCAACGATGCGGATTTCGATGTCATCGAAGGATCTCAGGTGCGTTTCGATCTCGGCGCGGGCCCGCTCTGTGATCTCCTCGCGGGCTCCAATGGTTTGACTCTGGCTCCGATCAATGGCGATGACCACCACGTCTGAAATGGGATCGCGGTCTTCTTCCACTAGTGAGGGATTTAAAATGAGGGCAATCAACGCCGCAAGACCGAGCCCTCGGGTCAGGCTACCTCGCGCGCCACGCAAGAGCGCATAGACGGTGAGTACCGCCCCCAATGTCGCAATGGCGATGACGAAGATGAGGGGCAGAAGCGGGGCCGTGGTGATCGTCCAGGTCATTGGCCGAGCCGCTCAAGTAACGCAGGGATGTGAACCTGGTCTGATTTGTAATTGCCGGTGAGAACATACATCACAAGGTTGATGCCGAACCTGGTAGAAATTTCCCGTTGGCGCTCACCCCCTGGTGCCACAGCGGCGAGCGGGCGTCCCGCATCATCAGTAGCCCAGGCGGCGGCGAAGTCATTGGAGCCGATAATAATGGGCGACACCCCATCGCGACCGACGGATACGAGACCATCGGGACCTGGCGCTTCAACCCAAACATCTCCGCCAGCAAATCGCCCGGGAAATTCTGAGAGCAGATAAAACGCGCGCGTCAGGACATGGTCCTCTGGCACCGGCGCCAATGGGGGGACATCGAGCCCGCGTAAATGCCGACGTAATGTGGCGCTCCGGCCACCGCCGATCAGCGGTGTACCTTCGTTGGCCGTGTCGATAAACAAAGTACCGCCATTGCGCATATATGTGGCCAGGCGCTCCCGCGCGATGTCGCTCAATGGCGGTTGACCTTCGGCGACACGCCAGAAAAGCATAGGAAACACGGACAGCTCGTGAGCGGTAAGGTCAACGCCAATGGGGTCCGCTGGCTCAACCGTGGTACGCGCAAATAAGGAGCGCGTCAGACCCGCCAACCCGGCGCGGGCCATATCGTCAGAGGCCTGATCGCCGGTGATGACATAAGCAAGGTGAAGCTCGTTCACCGCTTCAATGAGCCACCGGTCACCATCGCTAATATCATCTTGCGCCCGCGCTTCTGTCATGCCGAACCCCAACAAGACCATGCCCAACAGGGCTGGGGTGAGCCGCGCGAGCCATCGCGTAGAAAGGGCGAAGTGTCCTGCAAGCAACAGCGCCAAAGTGAAGTCGAGCAGGAACAGCGCGACGGCAATGGCGAGCAGCAGTGGTTGGAGCACAAGCGCTGTACCGCCCTGGTAGGTTCGCACTATCGCTGGCCCCCAATCCGGCGGTGCCTCAAACTGTGTTTGTGCGCTCACGGTATTGATTGCACTTGCCGCGATTTCGGTCCCATAAAGCCCCGGCGGATGGCGCGGACTGGGCGTCATATCCGCCAGGTTACGGGCGCTGATGGGCTCCACCGTAGGCGGCGGGGTTTGCAGTCGGCCATAGCCGTCCAGAATGGCGAGGGGCGGCAATAGAACCTGGGCTTGTCCGTGTGCCAAATGATCCGCGCCGCCCACTGAAAGCGGCAACAAGCGCTGCAACATCTCAACGTAAAGCCCGGATGCGGCAAGGGATGACCAATCCTGATTTGCGGTGACATGAAACAGCACCAGCCAGCCATCACCAGAACGCGCTCCGGTGACCAGCGGTGTGCCATCTGAAAGGCGCGCCCAGGTTTTCCCCGCAAGCTCGATCTCTGGTTCGGCAAGTACTTGATGACCCACAAGAACATCTTCCGAAATATCCAAACCGGCAAATGGACTTGTATCGGCAAAGGGCAACAGGCCTTGCGGTGTTGCCCATGCGAGTGAGCCGCCCAATGCACGATCTCCCGCGCGCAGACGCACCGGCAAAAGATCGTCGGCCAGGGACGCCAGCCGCGGACCTGCAAAACGGATCAGCACGCCGCCAGCGGAAACAAAGTCGCGCACGGCCTCGTACTCGCTGCCAGCTAACTCGCCAACGTCCGCAAGCACCAAGACGTCGATGCCAAATGCGAGAAGTTCTTCGATGGGGCCTTCGCGTAGATCGGCATAGGGGCCGAGGGCGCGATCCAAATAGAACATCTCAGACAAAAGCGGCTGCTCATCGTAAGTGCTTGCACCAGATACAATGCCGACCGCGCGGCGCTGGGCGCTTTCATCCACAAGCGCCACCGCCCCTGCAGAAACGTGGCCTTCAATCTCAATGCGGGTGACTTCATTGCGAAGTTCTAGTGGTAACCGCAAAAGGGTTTCGACCTCCCGGCTGTTTTCTTCAAAAGTGAAAGGGACGCTGCCCAATGTGCGACCATTTCCGCCAATGGCGCGCAGGTTCCCGGTCGCATTGATGTCCAAGGCTGTCGCCCGGCATAAACTAAGCATAAAGCCCTCCCGATCGAGCTGAGGGGGCAGCAGCGCCAATGTGGTGGCTGCGTTTTCTGTGTAGACGCTCACGGGGCCGAGCTGGTTCAGCTGTTCGGCAAAGAAGGCACGCCCAGTGCCGTCAAGACCATCTGAGAGCCACGATATTTGCGCCGGGCCGCCGCCGAGCAGGGCCTGAAGCTCGGTCAGTGATTCAACTTGGGCGTCATAGTCTGCGAGGAAGGGCTGCGGCGCGATGGCGCCAACAATATCGCGTGCATCGCCAGGGCGATAAAGCGTTAGCGGGGTGGCAGCGGGGCCGGGCGCAGTGGGCAGGAACACGACGGCTTCGCCGTCGCGCGTTGCTTGATCAATTAGGGTGCGCATCACATCCGTGCGTTCATCCCAACCGAGGGCTGCCGCCCAAGTGTTGTCAACCACCAGCACGTAGGGACCGGATGCGCTAGAGGGCGGTGCCGCATTCCAAATCGGAGCGGCTAGAGCGATGATCAACACCGCCGCCAACACAAGTCGCAAAAGCAGAACCCACCAGGGCGTATGGGCAGGGCTTTCTTCGTCGGTCTTCACGCCAAGCAATAGCCGGATGGCAGGAAACCGCATGCGATGAGGGGTCGGGGGCGTGACGCGCAAAAGCCACCAAATGGCGGGCAGTGCGGCAAGCGCCAGCAAAATATAAGGCGCGCCGAATGTAAGGGGCAGAAAAGCGCTCATGGTTGCGTGCCGTTCGCACTTGAGACGATTTCTGCTTGCCCGGACAATTGTGCATAAAGCCCCAGTAAAGTGGGTTCTGGCCGTGTATCTGTGTGGTGGACGGTAAAGCTCCAACCTACCCGGCGGCAAGCAGCGCGGATGGTATCGCGGTGGGCCTTAAGGCGCGCGCAATATTCCCCGCGCAATGACTGTGCTCGCCCTGCGAGAAGGCGCTCTGCATTCGCGCCCTCAAACAACATACGCCCCTCAAAGGGCCAGGTTTCTTCTGCCGGATCGAGGACTTGCACCAAATGCCCCTGGGTGTGACCGCCTGCGACCTGAGCAATAAATCCGCTGATGGTTTTTGTTGGGGCCAAAAAATCGCTCACCATGACAATGGTGCTGCGCGCAAATTTTGGTGACGGGTTTGGAAACGCTGAGGTAGCGGTCGATTGCATAGCCTGCGCAACAAGGCGAACCGCTATTTCGCCCCGGCGTGCCTTATCCGGATACGCAAGGTTACCGATGCGCTCGCCCGCGCGGGTCAACAAAAGCGCAAGGGCCAGCGATAGCACCTGCGCCCGGTCCGCTTTTTCTACTGGCGCAAGGTTGGATTTGTAGCGCATAGACTGAGACGGATCGCACCAAAGCCAAACCGTTTGCGCGGCTTCACGTTCATTCTCCCGCACAAAGAGCCCGTGCGTGCGCGCGGATCGCCGCCAATCGACAACGCTGCGCCCATCGCCTTCGCGAAAATGACGAAACTGCCAGAAGTCTTCGCCCATGCCGGCTTGCCGCCGGCCGTGCTCGCCCACAATGATGGTGGCGGCAAGTCGCCCGGCTTCCACCAGCAAGGCGGGGAAGTGTGCGGCCACTGCCTCTGCTTCGCCGCGGATGGTGGCTGCAGGTTTTGTAATTTGAGGTTGCGCCAATGGGTCGGACATTTGGCAAATGTGTCCCTTCGGCCTTAGGCCTCCATACGAGCCGCAAGACGCGCAATTACCGAACTCAAACTGTTGCCGTCTGCCCTGGCCGCAAAACTCAACGCCATGCGATGCTGCAGCACAGGCTCGGCAAGTGCCCTCACATCTTCAATGCTCGGCGCGATGCGACCATCAAGCAGTGCCCGCGCCCGAATTCCGAGGGTGAGCGCTTGCGATGCGCGGGGGCCGGGGCCCCATTCTACAGATTCCTGGACAAAGTCTTCCGCGTCGCGCCCCGGACGCGCTGAACGCACAAGGTTCAAAATAGCATCCACCACTTTGTCGCCAACGGGCAAGTGGCGGACAATGCGTTGGAACCGTTCCAGCTCAAGGGCAGTGATGATTTCGGTAGGTGCATATTCTTTCGCGCCAGTGGTCTCAAGCAAGATCTGACGCTCGGCATCGCGATCAGGATAGTCCACATTGATCTGCATCATGAAGCGATCAAGTTGGGCCTCGGGCAAGGGATAGGTGCCTTCTTGCTCAATGGGGTTTTGTGTGGCGAGGACATGAAACGGGTGCGGCAAGTCATAGCGCTGGCCAGCAACAGTGACATGGTGTTCCTGCATGGCTTGCAAAAGTGCCGATTGGGTTCGGGGGGAGGCACGATTGATTTCGTCCGCCATCAGGAGCTGGCAAAACACCGGCCCCTTGATGAAGCGGAAGGAGCGGTGCCCTTCGCCGTCCTCATCCAGCACTTCAGAGCCGACAATATCGCCGGGCATCAGGTCGGGGGTGAATTGAATGCGCTTCTCGCTGAGGCCCAAAACGGTGCCGAGGGTCTCCACAAGGCGTGTCTTGGCCAGCCCTGGCACCCCCACCAAAAGGCCGTGTCCGCCAGCCAAAAGGGTGATGAGGGTCTCCTCAACCACTTGATTTTGCCCAAAAACCACACGAGCGATCTCATCTCGCGCGGCCCTCAACTTCTCCCCTGCTGCCTCAATGTCATCGGCAGAAACGGCTTTTTCCATCAAATCAGTATCCATAGGGCCCAGTATATCCCGTGTGATGGTGCATTGCGCAATTAACCGAATGCTCTTTTCGGTCACGATTCATTGAAACGACTGTGACACAGTTCCATCTTAATGAAGATAGCTTGCCGCCGTGGGGTTAACCAGGCGCGGGGGGCCTCTATAATAAGTGTGGCTCGCGGCTTTTGGCGATTGTGCCAAATGGGACAAAGCGGGCGGATGACAGGAGCGCATAATGGGTGGGTTTTTTAAGTTACTTGGCGGCATTTTTATGATCGCCGCTTGGCCATTAAGAGCCATTCGCTGGCTTGTCTTTACCACTATTGCCGTGTTTTTGTTTATCGCTGTTATTGCAGGGTCAATGCAAAACGGCCCACAAATCCCAAATCAGGTGGCTTTGGTCATCGATCCGGTCGGGGTCATCGTTGAGCAAGGGACGCAAGTCGATCCCGCCGACGAGATTTTCAATGAGTTGTTTGGCGGCGAGGTTCCTGAAACCCGGCTGCAGGACGTTCTTGACGCGCTTGAGCATGCCGCCACCGATGATCGAGTGGATGCGGTAGTGCTTTACCTGGGCGACATGATCGGCGGTGGTCCTTCAACTATGCACCGCATTGGCGCAGCCATCGAAGAGTTTAAAGATTCGGGCAAGCCGGTTTATGCCATTGGCGCGGGATATTCTGATCAGCAGTATCTGCTCGCCGCCCATGCCAACGAAATTATTATGCATCCCTTTGGCGGTGTGATCCTGACCGGGTACGGTCGGTATCGGAGCTATTATCAAGAGCTGCTGGAGCGTATCGAAGTCAACATCAATGTCTTCCGCGTTGGCACCTTCAAATCCGCGCTTGAGCCCTATTTCCGCGATGACATGTCCCCCGCAGCGCAGGAAGCAAACCTTGGATATCTCAGTATCCTTTGGGACAACTACACTAGCGATGTTGAATCAGCCCGCGGCATGGCACCTGGAACCATCAATGCAGGCATAGAGTCAGTGCTGGCGAGCTCAGAAGCAGCCGGCGGTGATTTTGCCCAAATGGCGTTGAACGCGGGCATGGTGGATTCGCTTATGTATCAAGACGAATACCGCAATCATCTCTCTGCAATTGTTGGCGCAGATGATGATAACCACACCTTCAATCAGGTTTCCCTACATCAATATCTTGCTGCCATGGATGATGACAACGCCGGTAGTGGCTCTGAGATTGCAGTGGTGACGGCGGCCGGCATTATCGTCAATGGTGAGGCCCCGGCGGGCACTGCGGGCGGTGACACCATTGCCAGCCAGATTCGGGAAGCGCGCCACAACAATGATGTGCGCGCCATCGTGCTTCGTGTGGACAGCCCCGGTGGTTCAGCCTTCGCATCGGAAGTCATTCGCCGCGAACTCGTCCTTGCGCGTGAACAAGGTCTGCCGGTGGTGGTATCCATGGGCGATCTGGCAGCATCAGGCGGGTACTGGATTTCAACGGCGTCTGATGAAATTTGGGCCTCACCCACAACGATTACGGGCTCCATCGGCATCTTTGGCATGATCCCCACATTTGAAGGCACATTAGGCCTAATGGGTATTCATCGCGATGGTGTTGGCACAACGCCCCTGAGCGATGGCATTGATGGCCTGCAGCCCCTAAATCCCACGGTCGCATCGCTGATCCAGGGCAGCATCGAAAATGGCTACCAGCAATTTCTTGAACGTGTTGGCGAAGCCCGCAATATGACCGTTGAAGAAGTGGATGCCATTGCGCAAGGGCGGGTCTGGGCGGGGGCAACGGCCCTTGAGCTGGGCCTGGTGGACAATCTGGGTGAATTGGACGACGCCATTAAATCGGCGGCTGCGCTTGCAGGCCTTACGGACTATGTTGTGCGAGACTATCAGGAAGTACCCAAGAGTATCTGGGAGCAGCTCGCGGAAAGCTTTTCCTCCCAAGCCAGCGCTGCGTTTGGCCTTGATGATGGTTTGACCGCCACCCAGGTGCCAAATCCCCTGTCTGGTGAGTTAGCGCGGGCCTGGGCCGATTGGCGCATGTTGACCCAGCTGAACGATCCAAATCATGCTTATGTCATGTGCCTGGAGTGCACCACGCATTCGCAATAACGTCATTGAGCCCCATTGAGTTCCCTTAGGGGTTCCCTGGCGGGTCCCGAGGGAGCGACAATGAGTTCTGGTGGCGGCATTAGCCCCAACATTATGAAAGAAATTGAGCGCGCCAATGCTGACGCGCGCAATGGCCGTGGCCTGCCGCCGATCCACAAGTGGCATCCTGATCTTGTAGTGGATTTGGATATGCGCATCCATCGCGATGGCCGTTGGGATTATATGGGTTCGCCCATAGGCCGCAAACCCATGGTGAAACTATTCTCCACGGTGCTACGCAAAGACGGCGACGAATACTTCCTTGTAACCCCGCCGGAAAAACTTCGCATTACCGTTGACGATGCCCCCTTTGTGGCGGTGGCCATGGAGGTGAAGGGCGCGGGCCGCCAACAGGTGCTGGTCTTCACCACAAATGTAGATGACGTCACCGCTGCGGGCCCCGATGCGCCGTTGCGGATGGCCATTGATCCTCAAAGCCATGAGCCCGCCCCATATGTGCTGGTGCGTGATCGCCTGGAAGCCTTGATCAATCGCGCGGTGTTTTATGATCTTGTGGCGTTGGGCGTTGAAGAAATGATCGACGAGGAATTACGCTTCGGTGTGTGGAGCGGCGGCGTGTTTTTTCCGTTTGCCCGCGCCGATGAGGTGCGGCCATGAGCCATGTGGGCGAGCTTAAACAACGCATCCTTGACCGGATTAGGTTTAATGAGACCGGCGCTGAAGTGCGTGACCCCCGTTTGATCCGCTCAGACTACCATTTCGGCGATGAGCTCAACCGGCCAGAAAATGCCAACCCGCTTCGCCCGGCAGGCGTGCTTATTCCCATAATTGAACGCGGCGATGATCTGAACATATTGCTCACCCGCCGCGCAGACCACCTTACCAGCCATTCCGGACAAGTGAGTTTTCCCGGCGGTAAGGTGCAGGACGATGATGTGAATGCCGTCGATGCGGCTTTGCGCGAGACCCATGAGGAAGTGGGCGTCGCGCCGGAAAGTATTGATCTTATCGGTATTCTTGATCCCTATGAGACGGGCACCGGATTTTCAATTCTCCCTGTGGTCGGCTTTATTGCGCCCCATGTGGAGCTGACTATTGATCCGGGCGAGGTTGCCGAAGCGTTTGAGGTGCCGTTCGCTTTTTTGATGGATCCTGCCAATCACACGACCGAACGCATGTTTTGGCGTGGCAAAATGCGCGAGTTTTACGATATGCCTTATAAGGGACAGCGCATATGGGGCGCGACGGCAGCAATGCTGATCAATTTCTACACCCGCCTCTATGCTGATTGAGGACGACACTTAATGCCTGAGATGCCGATAAATCTTGGACCGCAGGTTTGGTTGCGGGACGATGCGACGATCAAAGTCATGGCGGCGCTGGGCGAAGGGGCCGCGCGCTTTGTGGGCGGCTGTGTACGCAACACGATTTTGGGCGAGGATGTGGGCGACATTGACATCGCGACAACTCATACCCCTGGTAAAGTCATGGCTGTTCTTGAAGGGGCGGGGATCAAAGCCGTGCCCACCGGCATTGACCATGGCACGGTGACGGCAGTGGTGGACGGCAAGCCTTTTGAAATTACCACTTTGCGCAAAGACGTCGCAACCGACGGTCGCCACGCCGACGTGGCTTTCGGTACAAGCTGGGAAGAAGACGCAGCCCGTCGCGATTTTACAATGAATGCGCTTTATGCAGACGCTGATGGCACGCTTTACGATCCCCTTGGCGGCTACGGCGACGCCAAAGCACGGGTGGTCAAATTCATTGGCGATCCTGTAGCGCGCATCAAAGAAGACTATTTGCGCATTCTGCGGTTCTTTCGCTTTAACGCGCATTACGCCCAAGGCGATTACGACAAGGCGGGGCTCACGGCCTGTGCCGACAACAAGGACGGTATTGCCGGGCTCTCTAGGGAGCGCATTCAGGCGGAGCTATTGAAACTTCTCGCTGCGCCGCGAGCCCTTGATGGCTTGCGGTCTATGGCGGCGGCGGGGGTATTGGTGGATGTGCTGCCGGAGGCGAGTGAGTTTGAGCGCTTTGGCAAACTTGTTGAGATTGAAACGACGCAGCTTTTTGCTTGCGACCCCATACTGCGGCTTGGCGCCCTATTGCCCAGTGATGCGGAGATGATTGGCACCTTGGCAAAACGCCTGAAGCTCTCCAACGATGCCCGCGATCGCTTGTTGGCCATGCATACGGACGCCACAACCATCAAAAGCTATTTGTCGATCCGCGAAGTGCGCAAAGCGCTTTACTGGATGGGGGCAGGGCTCTTCAAAGATCGCGTAATGCTGCTGTGGGCGATGGACCCCAAACTCAACAACGCGGTGCAATGGCGCGCGCTTTTGGCCATGGCCGACAGCTGGCAAAAACCTAAGTTTCCACTCACCGGCCAGGACGTGATGGCCGCCCGCGTTCCCGAAGGCGCGGAGGTGGGCCGCGTGATGCGCGAAGTGGAAGAATGGTGGGTGGACGCTGATTTTATCGACGACCGCCTGTCGCTCATTGAGCGGCTCAAAGCCGTGGTACAAGCAACGGTGTATTGATCCAAGAGCAATCGTAGCGGGCAGATAATTTAGACGCTTGGGATGCGCAGCGACATTTTTGACTGCGACTAGAACGCCTTCAGCAACACCATCACAGCCATGGCCATGACGATGAGCGAGCCGAACGTATAAAACGTTGCGCGCACTTCGTGGGATTGCGCCGTCGAATAAGCCCAAAAGTGAAGCGCGCGTGTCGCCACAAAGCCGTACATGAATATTTGTGTGAGCAGGAGCGCGGGGCCGGTCAGCACGAATAGAAGGCCCACCAGCCAAAACGCCGGGATGTTTTCCAAATCATTGAGCTGCATGCGCCGGCTGCGCTGCACTGCTTCAACGGGCGCAAGCTGATCTTCACTTGGGTTGGGGTTGGCAAGGCCCTTGGCTTTGTCTTCGGGGTTCAGAAAACCGCCATTGTTGGTGAGCATCTGTACCACGGTGATCCAGCCTTGCCCCATGAGCTTGAGCGCCATGAGGGCGGCGGCAATGGCATAAACGCAGAAAACCGGATTTTGAAAAGTAAGCTCGGGCATGGCGGTCTCCTCAGGTTTGAGTCGACCTGAATCCTACGGCCACTTTGCTTCCGGTGGAAGGCTCATAAGGATGGCATCTACATTGCCGCCGGTTTGCAAGCCGAACTTGGTGCCGCGGTCATAGACCAAATTAAACTCCGCATAGCGCCCGCGATAGACCAATTGCTCTTCGCGCTCCGCATCGGTCCAGGGCTCGTTCATGTGGCCCGCCACGAGCGGTTGGTAGCCCTTAAGGAACGCCTTGCCCACATCTTGAGTGAAGGCAAAATCCGCATCCCAATCGCCCGTGTTCACATAGTCATAGAAGATGCCGCCCACGCCGCGCGGCTCGTTCCGATGTATGTTGAAGAAATACTCGTCGCACCACTTGGTGAATTTCTCGTAGTAGTCATCACCATGCTTGTCGCATGCGGCCTTGTATGCGCCATGAAAATTTTGCGCATCCGGCGTGTCTTTGCTGCGATCTTTGCCGAGCACTGGGTTGAGATCGCCGCCGCCGCCAAACCACGTCTTGGTGGTCACAATGTGCCGCGTGTTCATGTGAACGGCAGGGACGTGGGGGTTCCACATATGCGCCACGAGCGATATACCGCTGGCCCAAAATCGCGGGTCTTCATCGGCGCCGGGCATTTGCTTGCGGAAGTCTTCTGAAAATGTGCCGAACACGGTGGAGACGTTGACACCAACTTTCTCGAACACGCGGCCTTTCATTACCGACATAACGCCGCCGCCGGAATCGCCCACGTCGTGATCTGATTTACGCTTCCAGGCGGTGCGTTCAAAGCGGCCCGGTGGGCGCTCCCCATGAGCGGTGTCGGGCGCGAGATCGTCTTCGAGCTTCTCAAAGGCGGTGCAGATCTGATCGCGCAGATCAACGAACCACGCAGCCGCCATGGCTTTGTACTGCTCTACAGTGGCATCCCCATGAAGCCCACTCATCTTGTCACTCCGTTGCTCGCGGGCATACCCGCTGTTTGTCTCAAGGCCTCGCCCAATACCATGGCCCCTGCAATGGCAACGTTAAGGGAGCGCTGCCCCGCGGCCATGGGAATCACCAGCTCAGAATCTGCCGCATTATGTACTTCAAGCGGTGCGCCAGCGCTCTCTCGACCCAGCAACACTGTGTCGCCAGGGGCAAAAGTGAAATCCAAATAAGGCGTCACCGCCTTGGTGCTGAGTAAAACGAGGCGGCCATCAGCTCGCGCCGGATCGCCCAGGAAGGCCTCCCAGCTGGGTTGGTGGATGATCGTCGCTTGCTCCAGATAATCCATGCCGGATCGGCGTAAGGCTTTGATGGAAAAGGGAAATCCGCATGGCTCAATGATCTCAACCGGCACCCCCATGCAGGCCCCCAGGCGAATCAGAGTGCCTGTGTTTTGGGGGATATCGGGCTGAAAAAGGGCGAGGTGCATAGCTCGGCCTTCTAGCATAGCCCGGCCACTGTGTGCTGCGACTATTTTCTCAATTTCTGCGGCACTCTGCCCCTGTCAACGGCGCGCCGAACTAGCTATGTTCCTGCCCGAAATGCGGGATGCCTTGCGGCCACCGCGACCTTGCGCTATGCGGACGCGATATTGCTGACGCTTGCATCATATTAGCATAGGGGGCCCTGCCGGTGTCCGGTTCTGAAACGACCCATCCTGATCGCCGTGATTTCCTGTTTATTGCCAGCGGAGCCTTTGGTGCCGTTGCCACAGGCGCTATGGCGATCCCACTCATCGACCAAATGAACGCCAGCCGCGATACCCTCGCCGTGGCGCAAATTCGCGTTGATGTCTCGCAAATTCCCGATGGTCAGCAGGTCACCGTGGAATGGCGCGGCAAGCCTGTATTTATCCGCCATCGCAGCGCCCGCGACATCGAAGAAGCGCGCGAGGTGGATTGGGAACGCTTGCGCGACCCCCAACCTGACGAAGCGCGCATCAATCCAGAACACCCAGAGCTTTTGGTCATGGTTGGCGTTTGTACGCACCTTGGTTGTGTGCCGCTGGCCGACCAGGGCGACTACAATGGCTGGTTCTGCCCTTGCCACGGATCGCACTATGATACCGCGGGCCGCATTCGCAAAGGCCCTGCACCTGAAAATCTAGCCGTGCCCGAATGGGTATTTGTTGATGGCAGCGACGATGCCGTCATTGAGATCGGTTAAGGGGACGATTGAAAAAATGGCTCACGAATCTACCTATCAGCCTCAGGCCGGCATTGAAAAATGGATGGACGATCGGCTGCCCGTTATGCGCTTGGTGCATGACAGCTTCGTCGATTTTCCAACGCCAAAAAATCTAAATTACTGGTACACGTTCGGCGGCATTTTGACGTTCTGCCTGGTGGCGCAAATCGCCACAGGCATCACCCTTGCGATGCACTATGTGGCTAACGACACAATGGCATTCGCGTCGGTTGAACACATTATGCGTGACGTGAATTTTGGCTGGTTGATCCGCTATTCCCATGCTGTCGGCGCGTCCATGTTCTTCCTCGCGGTCTATCTCCACATGTTCCGGGGGATGTATTACGGCTCATACAAGGCACCGCGCGAGGTTTTGTGGATCCTGGGCTGCATCATTTTCCTTCTGATGATGGCCACCGGCTTTATGGGTTATGTGCTTCCCTGGGGGCAGATGAGCTTCTGGGGCGCGACGGTGATCACCAGCCTGTTTGGAGCTATCCCAATAATTGGTGATCCGATCCAGCAATGGATGCTCGGCGGGTTCGCTGTGGGCAACCCGGCGCTGAACCGCTTCTTCTCGTTGCACTATCTGCTGCCGTTTGTCATCTTCGGCATGGTGGTGCTGCATGTATGGGCGCTGCATGTGCCCGGCAACAACAACCCTACTGGGATTGACGCCAAAGGCCCGCAGGATACGGTGCCGTTTCATCCTTACTACACCGTGAAGGATGCCTTCGGTCTGGTGATCTTCATGTTGATATTTGCGGGCTTTGTCTTCTTTGCCCCTAACGCCCTTGGGCATCCTGACAACTACATTCCGGCGAACAATCTGGTAACGCCGGCGCATATTGTGCCTGAGTGGTACTTGTTGCCGTTCTACGCCATCTTGCGCTCCATCACCTTCGATTTTGGCATCCCGTTCACCGACATTATCTTCATTAAGGCAAAATTCCTCGGCGTGATCGCCATGTTCGCCTCCATCGGCGTGTTGTTTGTTCTGCCGTGGCTCGACACCTCGAAGGTGCGGTCCATGCGCTATCGCCCGATAATGCGGTTCTTCTTCTTGATCATCTTCCTTCCCGCCTGCGTTGGGCTTGGCTGGGTGGGGGCGGAAACCCCTGCCAAAGTGCTCTATCAACAGGGTGAGTTCACATATTACGCCGACTACTTTGAAGGCGAAGAGCTGACCACATTGACTTATGACACGGCTGAAGAACGCGATCATGCAGTTGAAAGTCTTGTCGCCGTGGGCACCGAAGTTGAGATTCGCGACGGTACACCATTCCAATTCCAGATGGTTCACCTGGGGCTGATCCTCACCATCGTTTACTTTGCATATTTCATAATCATCATGCCGCTGGTTGGCATTATAGAAACGCCGCGGCCTATGCCCGCGAGCATTGCTGAATCCGTGCTGCCTCGCAGCTCAGCTTCAGCTGCAGCAGCAGAATAGGGGGAGGCTGATATGATGACGCGCTTTACTATCGCCCTTTTGGCCTCGCTGATTGCCTTGCCTGCTTTTGCGGCAGGGGACGCCGAGCACCCCCAAGCCCCTCCTCAAGGGTGGAGCTTTGATGGTGTCTTTGGCCGTTATGATCCGCAAACCCTGCAGCGCGGCTATCTTGTCTATGAACAAGTTTGCTCGTCCTGCCACGGCTTGGAATACGTCACCTATCGCAACCTGGCAGAGCCCGGTGGTCCGGGCTTTACTATGGATCAGGCCCGCGCCATTGCGGCAGAGCACCTTGTCCCCGCCGGGCCCGATCAAGACGGCAACACGACGGATGAGAACGGCCTGCCGCTGACTCGAGATGGTATTCCTGCGGATGCGATCCCAAGCCCCTATGCCAATGACCTTGCGGCCCGCGCGGCCAATGGCGGGGCGTTACCGCCGGACTTGTCTTTGATGACAAAGGCGCGCCTCAACGGGCCAAGCTATATCTACTCATTGCTCACAGGGTATGAGCCCGACCCCCATGGGGAAGAGCAAGTAGGGCTCTATTACAATTCCTACTTCACCAACCATTGGATCGCCATGGCCCCGCCGCTTTCTGACGGGCTGGTGGAATTTCCTGATGGCACTGAGGGCACGGTTGAAAACCAGGCCTTTGCGGTGACGAACTTCCTCATGTGGGCGTCAGAGCCTCACCTTGAGAAGCGCAAGCGTATGGGCTTTCAGGTGATGTTGTTCCTGCTCATTCTCTCGGTACTCTTGTATATGGGCTATCGGCGCGTTTGGGCTGACCAGCACTAACGCCAAGAGCCAGAGGTCGTGAATTTTCATCCCGGGTGAAGCGCAGGCTTTTCCCGGGATGACTTTTTGTGGGGCGCTGACTAGGGTTCGGACCATGACAAAAACCATACTTGGCATTATTGGTGGCTCCGGCGTTTATCAGATGGATGCCATTGAGAACCCGCGCTGGGAGGCGATGCAAAGCCCTTGGGGGCCGCCGTCCGATGAGCTTCTTTATGGCTCTCTCGCCGGTGTCGATTGTGTCTTCCTGCCGCGACATGGGCGCGGGCACAGGCTGCCGCCCTCTGCTGTCAATTACCGTGCCAATGTGGACGCCCTGAAACGGGCAGGGGTGACGGACATCATCTCCGTTTCCGCGTGCGGATCGTTCAAAGAAGAGCTCAGCCCCGGCACCTTCGTCATGGTAGATCAATTCATTGATCTTACTAAGGCGCGCGCGAGCTCGTTCTTTGGCCCCGGCATGGTGGCTCATGCATCCATGGCGCACCCGGTTTGCCCCAAACTGCAAGAAGCCTTGATCATAGCGGCGCGGGCGCAAGGGATCGCCCACAGGGTCGGCGGCACATATGTGAACATGGAAGGCCCGCAGTTCTCATCGCTGGCGGAATCGCTGCTTTACAAGTCATGGGGAGCCGACGTCATCGGCATGACCAACGCGACGGAGGCCAAGTTGGCGCGCGAGGCAGAAATTCCTTATGCCACCGTCGCCATGGTGACGGACTATGACTGTTGGCACCCGGACCATGACGCTGTGGAAGTGGGGGACATCATCCGCGTGCTGAACGGTAACGCCGACAAAGCCGCTGCGCTGTTGACCGCCGTGGCGCCGCTGCTTGGCCCCAACCGCACACCGTCACCACTGGGAATCGAGACAAATCTCGACACAGCATTGATTACCGCGCCGGACGCACGCGACCCTGAACTCATTGCCAAGCTCGACGCCGTAGCAGGCCGGGCTCTAAACCAGTGACATTAGGATTGACCACATGAAAACACTTTATGACGCCATCCGCACGGTGCCGAACTATCCCAAAGACGGGATCATGTTTCGCGACATCACAACCTTGCTCAGTGATGCCCGCGCTTTCATGACCTCCGTCGATGCATTGGTGCAGCATCATGTGAGTGATGAGTTTGATCTTGTGGCGGGGATCGAAGCACGCGGCTTTATTGTCGGCGGTGCGCTGGCACATCGCCTGGCCTGCGGCTTCATCCCCGTGCGCAAGAAAGGAAAGCTGCCCGCCGCAACTTTCGCCCAGGACTATGACCTTGAATATGGCACCGACACACTTGAGATCCACAGCGATGCCCTGACCCCCGGCCAAAAGGTATTGCTGGTTGATGACCTTATTGCCACCGGCGGCACGGCGGAAGCAGCTATAAAACTTATTGAGCGTGCGGGCGGCGAAGTCATTGCCTGCTCATTCGTCATCGACTTGCCAGATTTGGGGGGCCGCGCGAAGTTAGAGGCCATGGGCAAACCGGTGCTGACCCTGGTCAGCTATGAGGGCGATTAGATTGACCCAGGGAGCAATTCAACCAATTTGGCAGAGACCAATCTCGCTCGTGCTTTTCGTCTTCGGCGCATATCTATTCATGCTTGGTCCAACAGTTCTCCTCTACATGTATTTGAACCATTTGGCATTTCCCTACATCGCTGATGACAGTCTGCTACTTCCCTATTGGTGGATCGAGCAGGTCCAATATTTTCCTGAATGGCTCAGGGAGACCATATTCTTTGGAGTGCCTATCGCGGTCTTCGCTGGCTGTATTGGTGGGATGAGGCTGGGAGGCTTTCTCAAGACCGTTTCCATTGTTGAGGTGGTTTTGGCGATATTGCTTTTACTTCCTTATGTTTTTTTTGGATTGGTCGTGTTCTTGGGAAGTGTAATTTGAACGTCAACGGCGAACACTACCGATCGATCTGGCGCGAGAGTGATGGCGCGGTGCGCATCATCGATCAAACGCGGCTGCCGTTTCGGTTTGAAATTCTTGAGCTCGAAACACTTGAAGATGCCGCGCGCGTCATTGAGACCATGCAGGTGCGCGGCGCGCCCTGCATTGGCGCAACTGCCGCCTACGGCGTCGCGCTTGCCTTGCTAGAAGACGCCAGTGACGAAGCGTTGGAGGTGGCGCTCTCGCGCCTTGGTGGCACCCGCCCCACAGCGGTCAATCTGCAGTGGGCGCTCAATGAAATGGCGCTGGCGGTGCGCAATCACCCTCACGAATCCCGCGCGCAGATTGCGTTTCAGCGCGCGGCAGAGATTTGCCATGAAGATGTGGAGACGTGCCGCGCTATCGGCGCCCACGGGCTGAAATTGATTTTAACTCATGCAGCGAAGAAGTCTCGTGTGAACATTCTCACCCATTGCAACGCCGGTTGGATTGCCACCGTTGACTGGGGCACCGCCCTTGCGCCCATCTACATGGCTCACGATGTGGGGATTGATGTGCATGTCTGGGTCGATGAAACCCGCCCACGCAATCAAGGGGCGGCGTTGACCGCATGGGAGCTCGGCAGCCACGGTGTCCCCCATACAGTGATTACTGATAACGCTGGCGGGCACTTAATGCAGCGCGGCGACGTTGACCTTTGCATCGTGGGCACTGACCGCACCACGCGAGGCGGCGACGTGGCGAACAAAATCGGCACCTATTTGAAAGCCTTGGCCGCCTATGACAACAACGTGCCGTTCTATGTGGCGCTGCCTCATACGACGATTGATTGGGGCTTGCTTAGCGGCGACGACATTCCCATTGAGGAACGAGCGGCGGAAGAGGTAACCCACCTCACCGGGCTCAAAGCCAATGGGGAGCCGGAATCCGTGCAAGTAACCGCCCCGGGTAGCGCAGCGGCAAACTTTGCTTTTGATGTCACCCCGGCACGCCTTGTCACCGGGCTGATTACCGAGCGTGGTGTGGCCGAGGCAAGCGAAGCAGGCCTATTGAAACTCTATCCGGAGCGCGCCCATGACTGAAGACGATGCCCGCGAAGCCGTAATCCAGGCGGCGAGGGGCATGTCAGCTAGCGGGCTTTCCTTCGGCACCTCGGGCAATGTGTCCGCGCGCGTCGCGGGCGGTATGGTGATTACGCCCACGGGTGTTCCTTACCTGGACCTGAACCTCGCGCGCATCACTTTTGTCAGCGCTGATGGCACCTTGCGGCCAGGGGAGCTCAAGCCCTCCAGCGAATGGCATTTTCATCTCGGCATCTATAACGCCCGGCCTGATGTGCACGCCATCGTTCACACCCATTCAGAATTCGCCACGGGTTTGGCTTGTACAGGGCAGGGCATCCCCGCCTTTCACTACATGGTGGCCGTAGCGGGGGGCCGCGACATTCGCTGCGCGCCTTACGCCACTTTTGGCACCGATGAGTTGGCGGCTTTTGCGGTTGACGCGCTTAAGGACCGTTTCGCTTGTCTGCTGGGCAATCATGGCGTCATCGCCTGCGCTGACAATACCAGCGCGGCCTTGGCGCTAGCGTGGGAGGTTGAACATCTCGCGCGGCAATACGGGCATGCAAAGGCAGCGGGGCAGATCAATTTTCTTAGCGATGAGGAAATGGATCGGGTGCTAGAGAAATTCAAAAGCTACGGGCAGCAGGTCTAGCTCGCTTCTGTGCCTTCCGGGCGGCGCGGCATGAAGGCCTGACCAATGAAACTGAAGACCTTCACACCATCCTGATTAGTGCCGATGTTTTCCGAGCGCAGAATACCGAAAGTCGGTCGCGATTGGAGGTCCAGTTTTTCAACAGTGATGGATGTGTAGTGCAGGGTGTCCCCTGGCCGCACCGGCGCACGCCATTTGAGGTCCAGAAACCCCGGCGATACACCGCCCGCATAGACCGCGCCGCGCTCTTTGGCTGCTTTCTCACGCTCAGCGACCATGAGCTTCATCCACGCGCAGGTGACATGCCAACCGCTGGCGACCAGTCCACCAAACATGCTGTCCTTGGCGGCATCGGGGTCGATGTGGAAGGGTTGCGGGTCCCACAATTTGGCAAAGGCGATGATGTTCTCTTCCGTGAACGTATAGCGCCCGAGATCGGAGAAAGCGCCAATCGGGATATCGTCGAAATAGATCATTCGCCGCGCGCCCCTGCATCAGGCCACCGGGCGATCATGGTCCAGCCTTCCATGGTGAGGACCAGCTCATCTTTCTGATTGAACATCTCGAAGTGGCGCTTCACGAGCCCCATGAAGGGCTTTGACTTCGACGGTCGTTTGTCGACGACCTTGGAGGACGCGTGCAGCGTATCCCCCGCCATTACCGGACGCTTCCAACGGGATTCCTCAATGCCGGGCGCGCCCAGAAAGGCGATGGGGTTAGCGGGATTGTTCGTAATCATCTGCATCAGCAGGCAGCAGCTATGCCACCCGCTCGCGGATAGTCCATCTAGAATCGAGGCGTTGGCCGCGTCTATGTCTAGGTGGTGCGGCTGCGGGTCCCATTCGCGCGCGAAGGCAAAGATTGCCTCTTTGGTGACGGTCGGGCCTTTGTAAAACGCCTTGTCGCCTACTTCGATGTCTTCGAAATATTTCATTCTGCCCTATCTCAATTGACGTCCCACGGTCAACCGGGGGACCCAGTCTGAGGTTGTTCTGGGCACCCCGGTCAAGCCGGGGCGCGTCGAAGGAAAAAGGAGTCTGCCACAGTGCCGTTACGAAAGGTCAAGCCCTGGCGAGAAATTAGGCGTTAAAGCGGAACAACATCACGTCGCCATCGTGGACCACATATTCCTTGCCTTCGAGGCGCATTTTGCCGGCTTCCTTTGCGGCAACTTCACCGCCAAGAGAAATGTGGTCGTCATAGGCGATGGTTTCGGCGCGAATAAAGCCGCGCTCAAAGTCCGTGTGGATCACGCCGGCCGCTTGCGGTGCTTTGGTGCCTTCCCGCACGGTCCAGGCCCGCGTTTCTTTCGGCCCGCAGGTGAAATAGGTGATGAGGTGCAGAAGCTCATAGCCTTCGTTGATGAGGCGATCGAGGCCCGGTTCTTCCAGGCCGAGCTCCTTGAGGTACTCATCGCGTTCTTCCGCATCAAGCACCACCAGCTCACTTTCAATTTGCGCTGAGATGATGACGCACTTTGCGCCTTCTGCTTTGGCGCGTTCCTCAACCGTTTTAGAATAGGCGTTGCCCGTTGTTGCCGCGCCTTCGTCCACATTGGCAACGAACAGCACAGGCTTGGAGGTAAGGAGATTGAGCGCCTTCCAATCACTTATTTCCTCTTTGTCGATGTCGGCCTGGCGCGCGGGTTTGCCGTCGCGCAAAAGATCCAGCGCCTTCTGCATCAACGCCACTTGAAGTTTGGCTTCCTTGTCGCCAGTGGCGGCGCGTTTTTCCAAGGGGGAAATGCGCTTCTCAAGGCTCTCAAGATCAGCGAGCATCAACTCGGTTTCCACCGTGTCCGCGTCGGCTGTGGGATCGATCTTGCCTTCCACATGGGTGATGTCGTCATCCTCAAAGCAGCGCAGCACATAGGCGATGGCGTCCACTTCGCGAATATGCGCAAGGAACTGATTGCCCAGGCCTTCACCTTTGGACGCACCGCGCACGAGGCCCGCAATATCAACAAAGGTCAGCCGTGTGGGCACCACATTGGCGGATTTGGCTGATGCGGCAAGCTTGAAGAGGCGCGGGTCCGGCACCGCCACTTCGCCCACATTGGGTTCGATGGTGCAAAACGGATAGTTCGCCGCCTGCGCCGCCGCCGTTTGTGTTAGCGCGTTGAACAGCGTCGACTTTCCCACATTGGGAAGCCCTACAATGCCACACTTAAAACCCATCAGTCGTCCTCAGTATCGAATTTGGGCGGGGGCGCCAGTCGCGCCACTTCGCTCATAAATTTGGGGTCGTCATTTGCCACCAACTCACCTGCACTACGCGCCACGGCGTCGATCAGATCGTTAACCCAAAGTTCGCGCTCGGCTTTGGAAAAATCATTGAGCACATGGCCGGTAACACGGTCTTTGTGGCCGGGGTGCCCAATGCCCATGCGCACGCGTTTAAAGTCGTCGCCCACATGCGCTTTGACCGACCGGATACCGTTATGGCCCGCAGCACCGCCGCCAAGTTTGACCCGTACTTTGCCCTGAGCGAGATCAAGCTCGTCGTAAAAAACCACAACATGATGGGGCTCAAGAGCAAAGAACCGCGCCGCTTCGCCCACTGATTGGCCGCTTTCGTTCATAAAAGTTTGCGGCTTTAGGATCAGCACTTTCTCCCGCCGCCCGCCTGCTTCGACAAAGCCTTCGCGGGTTTTGCCCCTAAATTGAGAGCGCTCCGGGCTAAACCCGAAGCGCTCCGCAATGGCATCGACGGCCATGAAGCCAATATTATGGCGTTGGCCGGCATATTTGGGTCCGGGATTGCCAAGTCCTGCGAAAAGCAGCATGGGCGATGTATCCCTTTTAGCAATTGAGAGAGCGGACTAGTCCTTGCTCTTCTTGTCGCCGTCTTCGCTTTCGCCCTCGGCACCTTCTTCGCCTTCGACGCCTTCTTCACCTTCTTCGCCCTCGGCTGCTTCTTCGTCTTCTTCTGCACCAGCAGAAAGAAGCGCAGACGGTGCGGCCACGGTGGCAATGGTAAAGTCGCGGTCGGTAATCGTTGGCGCGACGCCTTCTGGAAGGGTGATCGACGAAATGTGGATCCCTTCGCCAAGCTCCAGGCCGGTGAGGTCCGCTTCGAGGAATTCTGGAATGGAGTCCACTGGCACATTCAGCTCAATGGTGTGGCGCACAACGTTCAAGGTGCCGCCTTTTTTCAGGCCCGGGCTTTCTTCTTCGTTGGTAAAGTGCACTGGCACCTCAACGGAGATCACCGAACCTTCCAACAAGCGCAGGAAGTCCACATGTAGAGGGCGATCATTCACCGGGTGGTATTGCACATCGCGCGGGATCACCCGCACGGTCTTGCCGCCCGCTTCGATCATGAAGAGGGTCGAGAGGAACTTGCCGGTGCTGAGTTGTTTCACCAACACGCGTTCTTCGATGGAAATAGATGCGGGGTCTTGCTTGCCGCCGTAAACTACAGCTGGCACGTGGCCTTCCCTGCGAACTGCCCGAGCGGCCCCCTTGCCGGCTCGATCGCGTAGGGATGCCACGAGCGATACAATCTTGCTCATGGTATTCTCCAATAAAAGGGCGGGTGGTGCCTCCAAGGGTGTCTGCAGCCCGCCGAAGCCGCGGGTTCTAGCGGATCGGGCGGGAGAGGGCAAGGGGGGGCAATTGGGGCCTGGGGCAGGGGCCAAAAGGTTGTGCTGAGCGGCAGATGCGCGCAGTATTAACCTCGAACTCCGGCACTTAGATTGGGGCAGGATGACCACACCACGACCTTCAAGCCAAAGCATTTCAGGGCCTCGCCGCCTTCGCGCGCGGCAAGTAGGGCGGGCCAGTGGACCTTCCCCTGACATCAAACATGCCCGCGAACTTTTGAAGGCAGCCAATGCAGCTGCGGGCCCCGCCCGGACCGCATGGATCGCGTTCATGGGGCTGATTGCTTACATGGTGATCTCCTTGGGGGGCATCACCCATGTGGACCTATTGCTCGACAACAAGCTCACGCTCCCAATCGTCGGCGTTGAAATTCCGTTGACAGGATTTGCCGGTTTTGCACCTGCGCTGCTGTTGCTTGTCCACGTTGGACTGCTCATTCAACATGTCTTATTGGGCTTCAAATATCGTGAGTTTAATAAGGCGCTCTCGAATACTGAGGCCAAATTTGAATTCCAGCACCCAGACCGGCACTTGGTGCACAACTACATGTTTGCGCAATTAGTCGGCGGGCCCTTGCACCCGCCCATGCTTGTACTTGTTATGAGGGCGAGCATAGTCGTGACATTTATTTTCGCCCCGGTATTCGTTTTTCTATTTTTCCAAATCACATTCTTACCAATTCACAATGAGTGGCTAACGGGATTTCATCGCGCGTGGCTATTGGCTGACATCTCTGCACTTGCAGCAGCAGCCCCGTTTTTTCAGTTTGCGAATGTTAGGTGGTCAGGAAAGAAGTACCCAACAAATCGAATAGGAAAACTTTGGGGAACAAGTTTGCCCGCCCTGTGGGGTGGGCTCGCTGTCATCGCGATCTCCTTTAGCGGACTAGTTGCAACAATTCCTGGTGAGCCATTTGATAATTGGATATCTGGCCTTCCAAGTCCTCTGACCATTGAGCGAGGTGATCGAAAAATTTTGGCACTCACCAGTTTCCTGTTTGAAGGCGAAATCCCGGAGGACTCAGATCGCCCGAACAGTTGGTTCACCCGGAACATTGTGGTTGTCGACACAGATCTTGTTTCTGACAGAGAAACTGGGGAGGGTGAGGTTACATTACGCCTTAGGCACCGCGACCTGCGATACGCCATTCTTGACCGATCGGATCTGCATCAAGCAGATCTCTCAGGCGCGAACATGCGTGGGGTTTCTGCCCAAGGGGTCAATTTCCAAGGTGCAGTTTTGCAACGAACCAATTTGAACGAAGCCAACTTGCGATTCGCGAATTTCGAGGGCGCGAACCTACAGCGCGTAGAACTTGTAGACGCGAATTTACAATATGCCAATTTGCTTTCAACGAATTTTGAGTGCTTGGGACCTTGGAGCGGAGATTCTGAGGAGACTCAGGCTACCGGCTGTAGCAATTTGAGTGGTGCAGACCTCCGAAATGCATGGCTACAATATACGAATCTACGCGGTGCCAATATGGTTGGAGTTTGGTTGCAAAATGCGACACTCGACTTTGCCGATTTGAGTTGCATTGTTGAGCATGTCTCTTCTAGGTCTTCGACCGACTTGAAGGAATATGAATATTGCACAGACTTATCAGATTCAATATGGTTTTCGACCAACGCGGAATTCATAAATCTTGCCGGGGTAGATCTTGTTTGGTCGACTATCAATTGGAGCGACTTGTCTTTTTCCGAGCTGCGTCAAGTTGAAGCCATCGGCGCAAACATGGACGGAACACAATTTGTTGGCGCAAATTTTTTCCAATCTGACTTTACCGCGGCGTCTCTAGTCAGCGCTAATTTGACCGGAGCGAGTTTGGATGCGGCAAATTTTCGGGGCTCAAATTTGGATGGAGCGAAGCTCTCGGCGGTTTCATTCGATTTTGATGGTACTTTTCGATTGCGCGATCCAGATTTTTCTGGTGCGTCACTTGATGGGGCAAATTTTTGGGGTGCTGAAGGACAAATGCGAAGCGAAGATATGGCAATTGATCTAAGCGAAATTGATCTCTCCATAGAGATTGCACGACGGGAGGCTCTGGCTGCGATATTTCGGGATGGTACCGAGCGATTGGAAATGCTGCTAGATAACGAAGAGATTGCCCGGCCCTGGTTTGAGCGCACTGTTGCAAGAAACCAGCAAATTGTCGAACGCTTACGGAACGAGTGGGCGTCGGAGGACGAGTGGCGTGATCTAGTGCAAGTCACTATTTCAAATCCAATTGAGGAAGAAACCCTGGCCGACGTCATGGCTCAATTTGCTTGCAGTGATGCATCGGGCCACGTGGTGTTTGACCCGTTGGATCTTTTTAGTCGAAGCCCGGGGCTCCCATCTTCATATGCACGGGCGCTCCTTTCCCGATCTGAATGCCCAAGCCGAACCGCTCGATGCGATATCAACCACGAGCAAATCCGAACACACTTCTTCGGATCAGGGTGGCTAAATATAATCCCCAATTTGCCCCCTTCAGATTGGCCAATATTGATTCCGGATTTAATCCCTAATCAAACAGACTAGAGACGCTTTCTTCCCGGGCGATGCGGCGCATGGCTTCGGCGATGAGCGGGGCAATGGTAATGACGCGGATATTCTCTGCCGCTTTCACCGCATCGGTGGCCTCAATGGAATCGGTAATCACCAGCGACTTCAGGGAACTGCTTGTGATGCGCTTTACGGCCTCGCCGGAGAGCACGCCGTGGGTGATGTAGGAATGAACTTCCGTAGCGCCTTGATCCAAAAGCGCTTGCGAGGCATTGCACAGGGTGCCGCCTGAATCGACAATATCGTCCACCAGCAGACATGTACGCCCGGTAACATCGCCGATGATGTTCATGACCTCAGATTCGCCCGCCTTCTCGCGGCGCTTGTCCACAATGGCAAGGTCAGCGTCGAGGCGGTTGGCCAAATGCCGCGCGCGCACCACGCCGCCCACATCGGGGGAGATGATCATCAGCTTTTCGCCGTTGAGGGATTTGCGAATGTCCGCCTCAATCACCGGCGCGCCGAAGAGGTTATCGGTGGGAATATCGAAAAAGCCCTGAATCTGCGCGGCGTGAAGATCGCAGGTCAGCACTCGGTCGGCGCCGGCAGTGGTAATGAGATTCGCCACCAATTTGGCAGAGATTGGTGTGCGCGGCGCGGTTTTGCGGTCCTGGCGCGCATAGCCGTAATAGGGCAGCACGGCTGTGATGCGTTGGGCCGATGAGCGCTTCAGCGCGTCAATCGTGATCAGCAGCTCCATCATGTGGTCATTGGCGGGGGCCGAGGTGGACTGGATGACGAAGAGATCCTCGCCGCGGACATTTTCCTCGATCTCAACAAAGACCTCATCATCGGCAAAGCGGCGCACCACCGCGCGGGTGAGGTTCAAATTGAGATAATCCGCGATATCGGCTGACAATGTGCGGTTGGAGTTGCAGGCAAGCAGCTTCATACCAAATCCCCTTGAAGCAGTTCGATCTTCGTGTTCGCGCCGGGTATCCCGCTGGCTGCGTTTTGCCCTGACCACATCGACCGAGTCGGCATTCATGACCTAGCCCGTCTGACGACGTTTCCCCGATATTCGCCCTCTTCGGAGCGGTTTTGGTTTAGGCGCGACCTAATAGCAACGGGGGCTGGGCGGGGCAACAGCCTTGCTCTGATTAATCAGGGGAAGGGGTCAATCAGCCCCAGGCAGTGCAGCGCCCAGAAGCTCCACAATGCCGTCTGTGGCAGCAAGGGCCACATAAACCGCCGTCTCCCCCCAGTCCCCATCGAGGGAGCCTGGTTCAATTAGGTTCTGCTGAGCGACATTGCCCAGATGCTGCCCGTCGGCGGTATAGAGGTCCCAGCCGATGGCGATGACCTGGCCGCCATTGGCGAGCACGTCGCCCAAGGCGACCTGTCCCTGGAGTGTATAGGCAGCAGTGGGGTCAAATACATCCGGCGGCTGATCGGGGTTCACTACATTGACCTCAGCATTGCTAAGCAGCGCCCTGATGGCGCGGGTCAGGGCGGCGTCACCGTCCCCCGGTGCGCCGGTCACCGGCGGCACAAGGATCGGCGGACCAAACGTACCTCCCGTCACTCCGACATAGCGTGCGGCGATTTCAGGATCTGACTCGATGGCGTCTCGTAAATTGACCGCGCTGGCAGCGGCAAGGGCACGCCACCAATCGTCCGCAACGAAAAGGCCATTTGCCATGGGCGCGGCGGCGAATTGCGCCCTGCTGCGTGTAGTGAATTCCTGAAACGTGTTGCCGCGCGCATCTGCGAGCTGCCAATCGATCTCAATATTCACCGTGCGGTCGGCCTGGCTGGCGATGGCCATGTTGGGGGTGCCGGTCAATCGATAGGACGCTGCAGCGCCGGGCGCAGTGGAGGCTGGCACATCAAGCTCTTGCGCGCGCGCCGCGACCTCTTCGGCGAAACCGCCAGGCAGAACTCCTTCAGACTCTAAGGGCGCGATGGTGATGCTGGCAATTTGTGTAATCGACGACAGCAAAGTGTCGTTCTGATCAGCTTGCAGAAAAGGCAGCGGCGTTTGAAAGGGGTCAGGCACGATTAAGGGGTGCGGGCGCGGCGTGTTACAGCTCGCCAAAAGTAAAGCGCATGCGATTGTCCACAAAACGCGGATCATGAATTAGCCCTCAAGCGCAATGACCGAAATATTCCGGCCATAGCCATTCTCCCCCAAATGGGTGGCCCGTCGATAGCTAAACAGGTTGCTGGCATCGTCATAGGTACAAAGGGATACATCCTGAACGCAGCCGATGTTGGCTGTTTTCAGCCGTTGGCGGACAAACCCGGGTAAATCAAACATGAAGTGATCCGCCTTGGTTGAGGATTTGAAAAAGCGCACATGGTCGGGCGCAGCGGTCAAAAATCGTTCATGGAACTCCGGGCCGACCTCATAGTTCGATTGGCTGATGGTTGGGCCGATGACGGCGCGAATATTGCTCCGACCAGCGCCTTTGCTCTCCATCAGATCAATCACCGCTTCCAACACACCGCCCAACGCACCTTTCCATCCGGCATGGGCGGCACCAATCACCTTCGCCTTGGGATCAGCAAAGAGAACCGGGGCGCAATCTGCCGTGAGGATGCCAAGCGCTATCCCCGGAGTGGAGCACACCATCGCGTCCGCTTTGGGCGCGTGGTCCGGCGTCCAAGGGCTGGTCACTTCTATGGCGTCGCTTGAATGGTGTTGGTAGAGGGTGATGAGATTTTCCGGTTCCAGGTGCAGCGATCGCGCCACCCGCGCGCGGTTTTCCATAACGCTATCGCGATCATCGTCACTGCCTGGGCCACAATTAAGCGATGCATAAAGGCCTTTTGATACGCCGCCTTCGCGTCCAAAAAACCCATGAGCAATGCCAGGACAATTGATGTCGCCGCCGGTGCGGAACGAGGGTGACATGGCTAGGCGTCGCTTTGGGGCGTAAACGCCGGTGGCACAAATCCCTTTGGCGCAAATGACATTACTTTGAACAAGGTGCCCATCTGATTTGGCAGGGTTAGCCTGGCATGGGCGGCGGCGACGGAGTCGCGATGTTCGGGGTTGGTGTCGGCAAGCCGCTCTGCGCGTTGATGGATACCAACCCGCCCGAGAAAGTCCCCTTGCGCTAATGGTCCCAAAACGTCGGCACCAGCGCGTAAGCCCGCCCCAGCCACCGCGCCATAATTTACGTGGGCCGGTAGGTCTGTTTCGCCGGGGCTTTCAAATACTGATCCGTAGTCATGGCTTTGCACCGCCTGCAGGGTCTCGCCTGCGGCACTCACTTCATAGCCGTAGTCGATGAAAAGCGCCGCGCCGCCGCGCGCGCACAAGGCCGAGGCAATATCTCCGGCGGTCTGCACAACGGCGGGGGAGATTTCAACCACGGCACCTTGCTCCGTTGATAGTTGCTCGCAATAAGATTGCACGTCTTCATCGGCAGGTGTTTCGGAAAGGACGTAATCCAATTTCTCGCCGCTTACCGCAATACCACGCTCAAACCATTTCGTGTCGTCGCGCACGAACTGGTGGATCGGCAGCGCGTCAAGGAACTCATTGGCTATAACGATCAACGGCCCCTCCGATGCGTTGACCGCGTCTTCAAGGGTCGCATGCCATTTTGGAAATGCCGCGGCCGGTTCAAGCGCTGTCTGTTGAACACTGATGAGCGCGGGGCTCATTTCCACCAAGTGGACATCGACTGCCTTGATAAACTCATTGTGCCCGCCTGCAGCGCGCAGGGCGTCTACCATCAACGTGCCGCGGCCGGGTCCCAGTTCCAGCAGCGTAATCTTGGCTGGTGAGCCAAGGGCTTGCCATGTGGCAACGACCCAGAGACCCAGAAGCTCGCCAAACATTTGAGAGATTTCCGGCGCGGTAATAAAGTCGCCCTCGCGTCCAAAAGGCGTTTGGGCCATATAGTAGCCGTGTTCAGGATGGCTGAGGCAGAGTGACATATATTCTGCGATGGACAAGGGGCCACCGCTCTCAATGCGCTCGCGGATCAGGATCTCAAGAGGTGTCACGATTCAGTCGTTGCTGAAGGCCGAAAGGCATACCAGATAAACCCAACACCCACGGCTGCCATGGGCAGTGAGAGCAACATGCCGACAGTGAACCAATGATCCGGCGAGAAGACAAAAGATTCTGTTTCGCGGAAAAACTCCGCGGTGGTGCGTGCGACAGAATATCCAATGAGGAATATGCCGGTCATCAAACCCGGTTTGCGGAACACTTGGGTGTTGTAAGCGATCACGCTGAGCAAAATTAAAAGGATCAGGCCTTCCAGGGACGCCTCATAAAGTTGGCTTGGATGTCGGGGCAGGGGCCCTGCATTTGCGTGTGGGAAGATGATGCCCCACGGCACTGTTGTCACTTTGCCCCATAGCTCGCCATTGATGAAATTCGCTAGGCGTCCAAAAAACAATCCGATGGGCGTTGCTACGGCTACCACATCACCAACTCTGAAGGGGTCGAGCTTGTTGCGGCGTGCGAATAAAATGATGGCCAGGATCACGCCAATGAGTCCGCCGTGGAACGCCATACCGCCTTCCCACACGAAGAACACGCTTAGGGGATTTTCAAGGTATTGGCTGCGCAATCCCTCGTACCACATGCCATAGAACAAAACGTAGCCAATGCGCCCGCCGGCAATCACACCGATGGCAGCCCAAAGCAGTAGATCATCAATATGATCGGCAGTTGCGGGCGGCTTGACGCCGAATTTACTGCGGGTCTTGGCGTCAAATCCCAAGCGGGGCCAAGGCACCCGAAGTGATGTGAAGGGGATTTTCCATCCGCCCATTTCTCGTGGAAATTGCGCCGCGTCTTTGGTCGCCCAAAGCCGGTCTGTTTGGAGCAATAATTTGACATACTGCCAGCCCAGCACCAGCCCGGCGATATAGGCGAGGGCATACCACCGGATCTGGAAGTAACCAAAGAAATCGATGAAAACTGGGTCTATATCGGGAAAGGGGATGATAAGCCTCCACGCGCCAAGGGCACAAAACCGCGTCGCAAAGTGTCCTTTGGTGCGGCACCCTGTCAAGGCAAAGGCCTTGTTCTTTCGCTCGCGCGGGCTCATATGATGGGGCAATACGACGTTGCTACAAGGACCATTGGCCATGCAGACCCGGAGTCCCTTTTTTGATGACCTTGCCCAGCTTCTCACAGGAGCCGCTGGGGCCGCCCGCGGTGTGGGTGAAGAGGTGGAAGTTCTGATCAAGGCACAGGTGGAAAAAGTGGCCAATCAGCTGGATTTGGTGCCGCGCGAAGAATTTGAAGCCGTGCGCGCTATGGCCATCGCCGCGCAGGAGCGTGTCGATCGGCTGGAGGCAGAGGTTGCCGCGCTGAGTGGCAAAACCGGCCCCAAAGCTGCAGCCAAGAAGACCGTCCGCAAGGCGGTAAAGAAGAAACCGGCCGCTCGATCAAAGTCCTGAAGCCAATTCCAAGCCAATCAGATATTTAACAGAACGAATCCTTGAAAGGGCACGAACCATTTTGCAGTCTCAATACGTTATTGGTCATAGGGGAGTGGGTCACCATATGTGGGGCGTTTTCCACAATGCGGCGTTGACCGAAGCGCCCGTCCGAAATATCGCGGCGCTGACGCTTGGGCGCTCGGCCATAGCTTTGCCCTTTCAGAATTGCAGCTTGCCCAACCCAGGCTCATTTGGGGGTGCGTTCACGCCCCTGGGGCCGCATTTGTGGGAGTATGTGTCATGAGCACCGTTGAGATCGCTGAAATGACGTCAGCCAGCAATCCGCTCGATATCATTGAACTTGTTGTTCAGGGCGAGGAATGGCCGTTCGACCGCAGTGCGGAGGATGAGCTCAACATCTCCATCAATGGCTCATGGAGCGACTATCACGTCACATTCAATTGGCGCGAAGAACTTGAAGCCCTGCACATGGGCTGCGCCTTTGATTTGAAAGTGCCGCAGGAAAAGCGCCAGGAGATCTACGCGCTTCTGGCGATGCTCAATGAGCAACTTTGGATCGGGCATTATGATCTTTGGTCCGAGGAAGGTATTGTATTATTTCGCCACGGCTTAATCATGAATGGTGGCGCGATGCCAACGCCCGAACAGATCGAAGCATTGCTACGGATTTCCATTGAAGCCTGTGAGCGGTATTACCCGGCGTTTCAATTTGTTCTCTGGGCCGGAAAGACGGCAGTGGAAGCGGTTGCGGCCTGCGCATTTGAAGCTCAAGGAAACGCTTAATGCCTAATCAAGTGCCCGGTCCCTTGGTATTGTTTGGGGCAGGGCGCATGGGCGGGGCGCTGCTTCAGGCCTGGGCGCAATTAGATGTGGCGCGTGAAATCACCGTTATTGAGCCGACCCCCGCAAACTGGTTGTTGGCGTTGGCACGCACTGGGCGGGCCATTATCAATCCAAAAGATGCGGCAGTGGCGGGGACATTGGTGCTTGCCGTCAAACCTCAATTTATGAACGAGGTCCTGCCGCAAGCGGCAAATTATGTTGGTCCGGAAACACTCGTGCTCTCGGTCGCGGCAGGAACCCGCATGGACGCGATCCGCAAAGGCTGCGGTGGGCGCGGCAAGCACATTCGTGTCATGCCCAATACGCCGGCACTTGTAGGCAAGGGCATGAGCGTTCTTTGTGCCGATGAGGCTGTTAGCGCTTCCGAACGAAAATCTGCGGAGCAGCTCTTTTCCGCCGTAGGGAAAACCGCGTGGCTCGACAATGAGGATTTGATGGACGCGGTTACCGCGGTGTCAGGCAGTGGCCCGGCGTATGTCTTTTTGCTGGCGGAAGTTCTTGCCGCTGCGGGCGTGGAACAAGGCCTTGAGCCCTCGTTGGCCCTTGAATTGGCAACCGCTACCATTGCCGGGGCGGGTGAGATGATGTGGCAGGGGGGCGATAGCCCCGATCAACTGCGTGTCAATGTGACAAGCCCTGGGGGTACGACCGCTGCGGCGTTGGAAGTTCTTATGGCTGCGCCGGGACTGCAAAAGCTACTGTCCGATGCGATAGGTGCTGCAACGAAGCGCGGCAAAGAACTGGGAAGCTAGTGAGACCACAATGACTGATTCAGGCGGCTTTGATGCCTTTATGGCAACGGACATTCGGGTCGGAACAATTGTTGCCGTGGAAGATTTTCCCGAAGCGCGCAAGCCAGCCTGGAAGGTGACCATCGATTTCGGTGATGAGCTCGGTGAGCGTCGCAGCTCTGTGCAAATCAAAGATCATTACGACCAGGCCGATCTCGTGGGCCGCCAGGTTATGGGGCTTGTCAATGTGGCACCGCGCCAGATCGGCCCGTTTATGTCTGAGTGTCTTACCCTTGGCGTGCCGGATGCTGATGGGCGTGTGGTCTTGATTGAGCCCGACCGCGCGGTGCCCAATGGGGGCAAGCTTTTTTAGGACGGCAGAATAAACCGCGCGCAAAGGCCGCCTTTGGGGCTGTCTGACAGTTGGATGTCGCCGCCATGGGCTCGAGCAATGTCGCGCGCGATAGAAAGGCCCAATCCTACGCCGCCGCCAGCATCCTGATTGCGGGATTCATCAAGGCGTCGAAAGGGGCGGAATGCCTCTTCACGCTGATCCTCAGCTATGCCGGGGCCATCATCATCCACAAGAATTTCAATCTGGGTGCCGAGCATTTTCGCTGTGAGGGTAACGTGACTGCCATAGGTTGTGGCATTATCGAGCAGATTGTTGATCGCACGGCGGATCGCTTGGGGCCGGACAGTGGCGTGCAGGCCCTCATCCGTATCCACTTCAACCTCTAAGCCCTGACGGACCGCATCAATGCGAATGGATTTGATCAACTCAGTGATATCAGTGTCCGTGGCCGACTCGCTTCGCTGCCCGCGTGCGAACTCGAGATATTCTTCGAGCATGCGCCCCATTTCATCCACGTCAGATTTGAGCGCTTCGACGCCCTGATCTTCATCGCCCATCAGCGCGAGTTCCAACTTCATGCGCGTGAGCGGGGTTCGTAGATCGTGGCTAACACCGGCGAGCATTTCAGTGCGCTGGTGGATGTGGCGGTAGATGCGATCGCGCATTTGAATAAACGACAGCGCCGCCTGGCGCACTTCCCGCGCCCCCGCGGGCCGAAATTCTGGCACATCGATGCCTTTACCGAAACTTTCCGCTACGCGTGCAAGACGTTGAATGGGCCGCACCTGATTGCGCAGAAACAAGAAAGCGACGCCCAAAAGTAATGTTCCAGAGAAAATCATGAGCATCAGAAAGATGTGGCCGTTGGTGACAAAGACCCTATCGCGCCGCGCCAAAACACGCATCACGCCATCATCAAGTTGGATGCGAATCTCAACAAACTCAGGATGGCTGGTGAGATCAAACCAAAACGGTCGTGAAATGCGGTTGGCAAGTTCGTTTTGTAAGGTGTCGTCCAAAATAGAGAAAGTCGAGTTTTGGCGTTGGGCTGGTAGGGATTCGCCATCCAGGACGGAAATTTGCAAGCGCATGTTTCGCGCCGCAATGGCGGAAAGTTGCTCCAACTCGATGGTGTCGGGAAAGGCTTCATAGGTGCGAAGAACCATCGCAATTTCACCTGCTGTCATGCTGGCCATTCGCCGCGAAATGAAATCCCAATGGCGGTCAAAAAAGTACCAAGTCATGAACGCCTGGGTGATGATCACGGGCAGAACGATAATCAGAATGGATCGCCCTAACAGGCTGCGCGGCGCAACACGTCGGAGCAGAGCCTCCAGGCGGCGGCTTAGTCGTTTGAACACGCGGAAAGGGGCCAGCATCATGTTCAGAATGTTTTTCGATGTCTCAGAACTCATTCGGGCACCAATTGATAGCCTTGGCCGCGCACCGTTTGCAGATAGAGCGGCGTGCGGGGGTCAGGTTCGATCTTACGACGGAGTCTGGTGATCTGCACATCAACAGTTCGCTCGGCCCCCGCGCCTGTGTGCTCACAAAGCTCAAGTCGGGTAAATACCCGCCGCGGATTGTGGCCGAAAAGATCAAGCAACGTCAGCTCCGCCGTAGTGAGGCGCACAGGCCGACCGTCCCGCGTCAATTCCTTGCGATGAAGATTATAGCGACAATCCCCCATGGCAATCTCGCGGCCTGCTTTTTCACCGGGTCCCGCGCGCCGCAGGATCGTTTGAATGCGCAGCACCAGTTCCTTGGGCTCAAAGGGTTTGGCGAGATAGTCATCGGCGCCTTTTTCCAGACCGGCAATGCGGTCCTCAGGTTCGCCGCGGGCGGTAAGAAGCAAAATGGGTACATCTAGAGTTTTGCGCAATGATTCAGTGAGCGAGAGCCCATCTTCCCCCGGCATCATGATATCCAACACAATGAGATCAAAGCTGAGGCCCTTGAGCCGCGCGCGGGCGTCAGCGGCGTTGGATGCAGCGGTGACGCGATATCCTGCCCCGGCAAGGTATCGCTGCAGCAAACTGAGAATGCGCGAATCATCATCGACGATCAGAACATGGGCCAAGTCCTGTTCTGCGTCGGTCGTCATCGCGGCGGCATTGGGGGGCGTCACGCGGAGGAATCCTTTGTTAAATTAAGGAGGACTGATCGAAACCCTGCGACCGCTGCCGGACCAGCACGACGAAACGCATCCGCCAGTTCCGCGCGGGCATCGCTGGTCAGCTCATCCACAAGCTTCTCACCAACTTCGCTGAGCGCCAACAAACGCTGACGCCGATCATGTTCGCCGACCCGCGCTTCCACTAACCCCTCTTCGAGCAGCGGTTTTAGTACCCGATGCAAGCTTTGTTTGCGCACGCCGAGGCGTTCAAGAAGATGTGCCACGGGCGCGCCCGCATGATTTTGTAAGGCCAGCAGGACGCGAAAATGCGCCATGCCGTAGCCCTTGGATTCCAAAGTAGATCGCGCGGTGCCAGTTAACCGCCGCGCGACCTCAGCCAGAAGATCAAGGGACTCCTCAAGGTCACGATCCCGCAAATAAAGCGGCCCAGGGGGGGTAGAATCGAGGCGAGAATATGCGTCAGTCATGCTGACATTTCTAGCGGTAAATCATTGCCGAAACAATGGCCTAATCCATGCTGAATCGATTTGCTTTCAGCCTGCCCGGTAATGTCTCGCAAGGTGCGCCACTCGCTGGCCTGTCGCTATTGCCAGCGCCGTTTTTTGGCGTATGACTTAGCGTCAAGAGACATCAAAAAAGTCCCCAAACAGGAGGAAACTGCCATGGCGATCATTCCCTTTGATGATCGAGACGGTGAAATTTGGTTCGATGGGAAGTTCATTCCCTGGCGCGATGCCAAAGTGCATATACTGACCCACGCCCTTCATTACGGCTCTAGCGTATTTGAAGGTGAGCGTGTCTATAACCATGAGATTTTCAAAAGTGCTGAGCACACAGATCGGCTGTTCCGCTCAGCCACGTTGCTAAACATTGATGTGCCATTCTCCAAAGAAGAAGTCGAGCAAGCCAAGACCGAGACCGCGAGACGCGCTGGTTACACCGACGCATATGTTCGCCCGGTAATCTGGCGCGGGTCAGGGTCCATGGGTGTGTCCGCCCCGGCATCCGGCGTGCATGTTGCCATTGCCGTTTGGGAATGGCCGTCTTATTTTTCACCGGAATTGTTGGAACGCGGCATTGATATTGAAATGTCACGCTGGCGGCGCCCCGGTCCTGAATCTGCGCCGTGCACCGCAAAGGCCGCGGGACTTTACATTATTTGCACCCTGGCCAAGGAAGAGGCGGAGCTCAATAACTGCCAGGACGCGCTTATGCTCGACAAAGATGGCTTCATTGCCGAAGCAACCGGCGCGCATATCTTCTTTGTGAAGGACGGGGAAATTCACACTCCGGCGCTTGGCAATTTCATTGAAGGCATTACGCGGGCAACAGTGATTGATATAGCGCGCGCGCGCGGCTTCAAGGTGCATGAGCGGAAGATCAAACCCGATGAATTGGGCAGTTTCGAGCAGTGCTTCCTGACCGGTTCGGCGGCGGAAGTAACGCCAGTGGGCACCATTGGCAGCCACAAGTATGAAGTTGGGGCGATCACGCGGGGCATGCGCGAAGACTATCTCAATCTCGTGCGGCGCCACGCCACTATGGCTGACTTTGAGGCGCGCACCAGCGCCGCGCAGTAAGTCTGCATAAGATTGAAAAAGGCCGGTTGCCTAGGGCACCGGCCTTTTTTCTTTGCCTGAACGCACCGGCGCGGTGGCAAGGCTCAGCACAGAAAACCCGATCATGATCCCGATAAGCGAAAGCAGCAGCACCGGCCACCCGGACATGTGGGTAAAGGCGCCGACAAACATCAATGTCAGAACTGCAAAGCAAATGCCGATCCAGAAGGCGCGATGGAGCACGGCAGCGAAGACGCGCATGAACAACTACTCCTTGCGCCAGCGATCCCGCGCGGCGTCATCTTCAGCGCGGGGGTCGACCCAGGTATCACCGCTGGGACCGGTTTCTTTCTTCCAAAATGGCGCATCGGTTTTCAGGGTATCGATCATGAAGCGCGCGCCTTCAAAGGCGGCATCCCTATGGGCGGCGGCGGCGATAACAAGGACAATGTCTTCGCCCGGCGCAAGGGCCCCCACGCGGTGAATAATGACAGCTCCATTAAGTCCAAAGCGGCTGGCGGCGTTTTCTGCAATTTGAGCCAAAGCGCTTTCGGTCATGCCGGGGTAGTGCTCAAGGGTGAGCTGGCCAATTTTTTCCGCCCCGGTATGGTCGCGCACAGATCCGGTAAAGCTGACGCACGCCCCAATATCAGATCGGCCTGCCCGGAGCGCGGCCAGTTCTGCTGCGGTGTCAAAGGGCTCTGCCTGAATGCGAATCATAAGGGTTGGTCTCCTTGGCCGCTCACTTTATCCAAAGACGCCTTGCTGGGCAGGCAAATCAGCGCAGGGCTTTTGTCGCGTCGCGTCGCTCTTGTTATCCGCCAGTGAATGGCGGGAAAAAAGCCACTTCATCACCATCTTTGA
>JAJFIK010000055.1 GCA_021775005.1 Rhodospirillales bacterium | reverse complement strand
CGAGAAGAAACACGTAAGGGATTTTATGGGCGGTTGAAGCAGGGCTTCTATCCGCTCGCTGCGCCGTTTGGATACATAGATAATGGAGGGGGCAGACACAAAACACCGGATCCTGATAGGTCTGCTCTCATACGTGAAATGTTTGAGCTCTATGCCAGCGGAAACTTCACGCTGGAAACCCTAGCTCACGCCATGTACTCCAAAGGACTGCGCTCTAGAACAGGTTATCGCATCACCGAAAAGCGTATCTCCGAAGTTCTCAACAACCCGTTCTATAAAGGCTTAATCCGCATATCGACAACAGGCGAGACGTTTATCGGTGGGCATGAGCCACTGGTTGACTTGTCACTGTTTCAGCAGGTCCAAAACGTTCTCCATGGGCGGGTCGGCACGAAATTACAAAACCATTGTTTTGTGTTTCGTCGACTGCTCCGTTGTGCGACGTGTGGATACTCCCTCATAGGCGAACGCCAAAAGTCGTGGGTCTACTATCGATGTCATACGCGCAGGTGCAGCAATGTAACCGTCAGAGAAGACCGAGCCGACCGCATGATTGGCGAACGGTTCCGCGCGCTCCAACTTCCGACGCAGATGGCAACCAGCGTGCGCGATTATCTTGAAAAGGCACAGGGCGAATGGACAATCGCAAATAGCCAGCGCATTCAATCTCTAACAATAGAGCTGGCTAAGCAAAAGAGCCGCCTCAATCGGCTCACGGATGCACTCATAGACGGAGTTATCGACATAGAAACCCACAATGAACGACGAATATCGCTGCTCGAGTACATCAATGCAAACGAAAGGGAGATAGAACATCTCAGCGACGACAAAGATGCAATCCGAAAGAAGGTCGAAAAAAACCTCGAACTCTGGGAAACCGTGTATTCAAGCTACATAAACAGTTTTCCGCAGGAAAAGCGTGAGTTTCTCCTATCCGCAACCTCGAACCGGTGTGTCCGGGCGAAAAAGCTAGAGTTTGCGCTACAGCAGCCCTTTTCAATGTTCGAATTGGTCGCAAAAACCGACGGTTGTGAACAACCCAACGGGGAACCTCGAACTCTAGCGTCAATGTTGATGGGGCTTGCGAAGAAATCGAAGGTAGAAGAAGAGAAGGTCATTATGGGAATGAACTGAGCAAATCAGTCCTTTATCTCAAGATATTATTGAGTATCGCGTGGCTTCTCGTCCTTGTCGCTCTGACTCCGAAATAGATGTTTTTTATCCTTTTTCTTTTGCGCCCAGTCTCTCCAGACAGATTTTCCGAGCCCGGATTGTCGAACCATAGATTCAGTAGTGCGAGGTGGGTATGCTGAGTTTCTGCTCACCTCCACGATTTTGTTTTGGTCCACGTGAACCCAGGCTTCGTGAGATCCCCTCTTTGATTTGGACGCCACTTCCGAATGTTGAAAGCCGTAGAAGGTCAGAAGTTGGCACACGTCTTTGTATGCCCAGTTTCGAAGACCTTTGGGCATAAAACCACTATGCAGTCACCGCTCCTGCGCTTTGTAAAACCCGATCTTTTGAGTATGAGTGTCTTTCAGATCCTGTCGTATGAAGCTTGCGAGCGGACTGAAGGTTCTGTTCTCTGCGGTCCCAATACTCCTGCGGTGCTGGCCTGTTAAGGAGGTCCTCTGGAAGTTCGTGTTTGTAGACAGTCTCTAGGTGGAGTTGTGCCGCTTCGAGGAGTTCTTTGCGTACTTGCTCATAGTCATTTCCCTCAACGACGATGTCGAATGTCAGGCAAACACCCACGTAGCCACCACTCTCTTCAAAAATGGTGAATTCAATAAGACCCTTTTCGTTCGTATTCCGCTTCTGGTCTCGTGTGCGAACATTTAGTTTAGGAAGCTTGGGGCTGAATTTCATAGATTTTGATGAAATAGGATTATACATATTTTGGAGAAATTAGCTAACTCCTCCGTACCAAGAGTAATAATAACACGTCATGAACATTTGCTTGTGGCAACGTGGCTACGAAAGCAGAGAGTTCAACCCGCTAACGGAACGGGGGCAAGGTACGGATATGGGCCAAATTGGCCACTATGAACAACCCAACAGCGAACCTCGAAAGTTGGCTGAGAACCTTCTCAGGTTTGTTGAGAGTATGAAAATCAATCAGAGATGGTTTCTTTAATCAACCAGTGTTGTGTTGATGCTTCAAGGGCTTCAGTCCTTGAACAACTACTCGTGCAATCGCACGCATCAAGCGAAGACCGGCAGTCCAGCACATCTCATTGGCTCTATTGAGCAGCGCCGTCTTCTCGGTCGTCCCCAGCAACTGCATTGCCATCTGACAGGATAGATGCTGTACCACACCTGAAACACATCAATACATTCTGCTCTCTCGAGTTGACTGTCGCTCGATCTGCTCGAATCACCGTTCCACAATCAGTGCACTTTGTCATCATTCGCTTGTGTTCATCTTCAAACAACGAAGGTTTGTCAACTATCAGAGGGGTTCTCTCACGGACGTCTTCGAACGTGCCCACGTCAAGTTTATACGTAAACTGTGTAAAGCACTCAAAACACGACCTTTTGATAAAATAGTATCTGGACTGAATACCTCCGTACTCATTTTCCTGCCCACACTGGGCGCTGGGACATCTGAGCTTAATGTGATTGTTCACCAATCGAGCGACGTTACTGTTTGCCGCTACAGCATCAACCTTTTGTTGTACAGGCGCTGTCCTATTGAGTTGGTTTGAACGTGCGTTTTTGTGATTGCCGCCAACAAAAAGCACGCGATCATACCGGCGATGAACAAAAAAATACTTAGTACAGTTTGAACATGCAACGCGCTTTGTTGCCCCCTGATATTCTCCAACGTCCACCGAATTGATCTCATTGCAGGAAGGACACTTAATCGTTGATTGAAAGAATTTGCTTGCCTCAATTGCCTGGTCATCCAACGTTAGATCGTCTTCATCCATTGGAAGATTTGACAACTCTTTCGTATCATTGAGAGTCAGTTTGACGTCTCCAGCTAGAGAAGTTAAACTCGTTATGATATTGGCAAATCGTTCCTCTGTAAGGTTGTCTTGTGCACCGTAGGATCTGACGCGATCGCGTAGACCCGCAATCTCCTTATACAGATCGATTACTCGACGGGCTGAAATGCGCCCGATTTTTTGTTGTTCTGCTTTGTGTGCGCGTCCGGAGAAGTAGTGCGTTGTCCAACCAGTCAATATTATCGTCAACAGAACTAGAAAAATATCGATAACTGTGGACGCGAGTGCATCAGAGCTGAGATTGGACGCAATGATCGCAACAATGATAAGTGCCAATGCGGCCCCAGCGACAAACAACGTTCGCCACATGACCTGCCACCAGTGTGGTTCGGTTTTTGGGCGGTAGTCCTCGGGCACAGCTCCCCCTAAAGAAGAAACCCCTTACCGACAATGCGGTAAGGGGCAACTATTTGAGCCCCAACAAAGGACAACTGGAACCGCGTACAATTAGGCAAACAGACAATACATCTATCGCCGAGCAAGTTCCTCCTTAACGGCCAAAGGCCGCTGGGGCTCCTACAAACTGATAGAAAAGAAATGTAGCGCCACCCCTAGGTTGAGTCAACTCAGCGGAAGCACTTTCTACACGCTAACATAACACACAACTATGGGTTGTGCAAGCGCGATGCCGTGGTGCCAGTACGGTTGTTCTTAGGTGACCGAAACAAGCATTTCAAAAATCGGCGACGACATCAATCTCAACCTAGTGAGGAGCGGACGAGAAATGACCAAGGAGGCGAGCCCCG
>JAJFIK010000054.1 GCA_021775005.1 Rhodospirillales bacterium | reverse complement strand
CTGCCGACTGCAGCAGCTTGAGAATGATGTTCTCGACATCCTCACCCACATAGCCAGCTTCGGTGAGTGTTGTTGCGTCAGCCATCGTGAACGGCACATCAATGATGCGCGCCAGCGTTTGCGCGAGCAAAGTTTTGCCGCAGCCCGTCGGGCCGATCAGCATAATATTTGATTTGGCGAGCTCAACATCATCGGACTTGCCCGCATGGTTGAGCCGTTTGTAATGGTTATGGACGGCCACTGCCAATACGCGCTTGGCTTGGTCTTGGCCGATTACGTAATCATCCAATGTGGAATGAATTTCAACTGGGGTCGGAACGCCTTCGCGTGTTTTTGCGAGATTGGTCTTATTTTCCTCGCGAATGATTTCCATGCAAAGCTCGACGCATTCATCGCAGATGAACACGGTCGGACCGGCGATTAATTTGCGCACTTCGTGCTGGCTTTTGCCGCAGAACGAGCAATAAAGCGTGTTCTTTGAATCGGCGCCGCCGGTTGACTTAGTCATGAACGCTCCCTGACCTCACGCGCCACGGACCGACATATCGGAAAACCCGTGGACTCTTTTCATTTTTGGCTCGCGACGCGCCTTCATAACGCTGCTGCCTGATCCCCGTCCAAACCCATGCAAGCACGATAGCCCGCCGGGGATCAATATTGCTTTAAGCTCGGTGGCAAAATGACCCTATTGGGCCTGCCATTTGTACCTGTCCCTCGTTAGGTGTCCCTCACCTTGCAAACACCGGACCACCCAAAAAGGGCCAAAACCTGTCCCGCATAGGGCAAAAAGGGGCCTACTTTAGCCGTCTTCGCCTTCTGCGGGTTCGGGCCGTTTAGTAAACACTTCGTCAACAATGCCAAATTCACGCGACTCCTCGGCGGTCAAGAAGTTGTCCCGATCAAGGGCCGCTTCAACCGTTTCAAAGTCTTGGCCGGTATGCTTGACGTAAATCTCATTCAGGCGCCGTTTGATACTCACGATGTTGGTGGCATGGCGCTCAATGTCGGACGCCTGGCCCTGAAAGCCGCCAGAGGGCTGATGCAGCATAATCCGGGCGTTGGGCAGAGCGTATCTCATGCCCGCTTCCCCCGCGGTCAGCAAAAGCGAACCCATGCTTGCGGCCTGGCCCATGCAAAGCGTCGCCACGGGCGGGCGGATATATTGCATGGTGTCATAAATTGCTAAACCGGAGGTCACGACCCCTCCCGGACTGTTGATATACATAAAGATTTCTTTTTTCGGATTATCCGCTTCAAGAAATATCAACTGCGCCGAGATGATACCGGCCATACCGTCTTCTACTTGGCCGGTGACAAATATGATCCGCTCCTTCAAAAGGCGCGAGAAAATATCAAAAGCCCTCTCCCCCCGATTGGTCTGCTCGACCACCATGGGAACCAGGTTATTCGTTATTGTTTCAATCGGATCGCGCATGAAAATACCTCGTCGAGCGGCCGCGAACGATGGTCGGGCCAAATACAAAAAGAACCTGAACCGCCAGCTTTAGCCCGCGATTCGTAACTATTTTCTTATTGGCATGAAAGCCGGTCAGAAGGGTTAACGCCCCGCAATACTATTTAAGCGTTGCGCCCCTGAGAACAATAGCCCTATCGCACAGATTGGCTAGTCTTCGTCAGGATCGCTCATAAGCTCTTCTACTGTGACCGTCTTGTCAGCCACATCAATGAGCTCAAGGACAAAATCCACAACTTTGTCTTCGAATATGGGAGCCCGCAGCTGAGCCATCGCGCCCATGTTCTGCTGATAATACTCATAGACCTGCTTTTCTTGGCCGGGATACTGACGCGCCAGCTGATTGAGCGACCGGCCCAATTCTTCTTGCGTGACATCAATATTGTTCTTCTGGCCAATCTCAGCCAGGACCAAGCCAAGGCGCACCCGGCGTTCAGCAATTTTCCGATACTCCGCGCGAAGGGCATCTTCGGATTCGGCTTCGTCTTCAATGGATTTGCCGCGGTGCTCAAGATCTTGCAGGACCTGATGCCAGATGGCGTGAAATTCAGCTTCCACCATGCCTTTGGGCAGCTCGAACGCGTGACCTTCGTCCAGCTTGTCAAGCAACGCCCGTTTAGTGTGCATGCGGGAGGCCTGGTCATAATCGTTCTTGATGCGACCTTTCACGGCGTCCTTCAATGCGGTGAGGTCTTCCAACCCAACTTTCTTGGCGAAAGCATCGTCAATCGCAATTTCTATTGGCTTGGACACCGTAAGAATTTTGACTGTGAACTCAGCCTCCTTGCCGGTCAGGTCTTCCACCGGATAATCCACCGGGAAGGTCACATTGACGGTCGCTTCCCCGTTGGCGACGGTGCCAACGAGCTGCTCCTCAAAACCCGGAATAAAGCTGCCTGAGCCAAGCACCAGGTTCATGTCTTCTGCGCGGCCACCGTCGAAGGCTTTGCCGTCCACGCGGCCTTCAAAGTCAATCGTTAGCTGGTCGCCATTTTCGGCTTTCTCACCATCGCTGCGCGCTTCGTATTCGCGCATTTGGTTTGAAATCTCTTCGATGCTCTTTGTTACTTCCTCATCGCCAACTTCGGCGACGGGGCGTTCCAACTTCAGGTCTTTGAGGTCAATGACTTCAAATTCCGGCATCAGTTCAACTTCGACTTTGAATTCCAGATCAGAGTTGCCGTTGGTAACTTCGTCCTGGTCAGACTGAATATCGATCTTGGGCTGAATGGCGGCGCGCAGTGAGCGCTCTTCAAGCGCTTTCTGGCTCGACTCATTCACCGTTTCTTCGATAATTTCGCCCATGACCTGAGGGCCATAGGCCTTGCGCAAATGTTCCACAGGAACTTTGCCCGGGCGAAACCCTTTAAGGTTCACCCGATCCTTGAGCGACTCCAAACGCACGTTGAGCTTTTCGTCCAGCTCAGAGGCGGGAATGGTAATTTTGAATTCGCGCTGCAGCCCATCCGCAGCAATTTCCGTTACCTGCATGTCGTCGCCCAATCGTCTTTTCGTTTGTCGGGGCCATCAACTCGGCCACCACCCTAAAATCACAATATGGCCCAAGGGCCTGGTGCGGGCGGAGGGACTTGAACCCCCACACCTTGCGGCACAAGAACCTAAATCTTGCGTGTCTACCAATTCCACCACGCCCGCTTACCACAAGGGGTTTTGCGCCTTGCGCATACACCCTCCCGCGGCCACATGGACCGCGAATGAGCGGCTTATATATAAGGGAAAAGCCGTTGGCTAGCCCCAGATTGGGCCCAGCCCGCTGCGACACGGTTTATAGTGAATGGGCGGGTAAATCCGCCCTGTTGTCGGGGCCACTTGGCCTAGGAGTTGAATTGGTCGGCCGCAGACCCACCAAGAGGCGTTTCCTTGGCATCGCGCAGGTGGCTTCTGAGCATCCAGACCGCCTTCTCATGGATCTCAAGGCGCCCATCCAGCAGGCCTGCGCTGGCATTATCGCCCACTTCATCCACCAGAGAGCGGAAGGAGCGGATCTGTTCTATCACCGCCTCATTACCCGCCGCCAATTGTTCCACCATGTCCCAAGCGCTCGGCACGCCGCTTTCCTCACTGATGGTCGCCAGCTTCGCAAAGTCGCTGTAGCTGGCCGGGGCAAAATACCCAAGCGCACGAATGCGCTCAGCAATGGCATCGTTGGCCAGAGCAAGGTCAGTATATTCAAGCTCGAAAAGCGTATGTAGCTCAGTGAATTGGGGGCCACCCACGTTCCAGTGGAAGCCTTGGGTCTTGAGATAGAGCGTATAGGTATTGGCAAGCAGAACCGCCAAGCCCTTAGCAACGTCTTGTGAGTTGGCCATGGTATACCTCATTTATATTAGAATAATTCTAAACTACTATATACCTAGCACTTTACACGGGAGTTGCAAGTGCCAGCCAGGATTAGGTCAGCAGGACCTCAGGGGGGCAAATTATTACTCGCCAGCAACAATTCCGCGAGCAGCAAGCCAATCCACCACATCGGGAAGATATGGAACCATCTCTGTTAGCTCTGACTGCTCAAGTGGGCTTCCCGTCGCGGCCAAAAACAAGCTGTGCTCAGCCCCTTCATAAATACGGATTTCGAGAAGGTCTGCCCGATCACCGGAAAATACGTCCGTGAGGGCAGCGAGGTTTTGTTCCAGCGGGTTTATCACGTCCCGATCACCCGTGAGATATAGCACTGGGACGTCCACTTGCCGCCAGTGCTCTGCTGGCTCAAACGCATTGCCATTACGCCAAAAATCCCAAACCGGATCATCCTGATTGGTATGTGAGCCAATCACTGAATCAAACCAAGGACGATCAACCACGCGATTTAAGGCTGACACATATTCGTCCCACCCCTCACGTGTTGCTGCGTAGTGAAATTTCAAAGTCTGGGTCTCGACCGCGTTGGCGATGTCCGCTTCGGGCCAACCATCGGCACGAAGCTGCTGTTCAGTCCGCACAATCTCTTGAATTTCACCATTGACGATTGTGGCGGCGATAACCGCCGCGAAGGAAACTCGCTCAGACATCTGAATCGTCAATGGTGCATAAATACCTGACTGACTATGAACCAGAAGACCAACGCGGTCCGCGTCAACTTCAGGTCGCGTCGCAATGTATTCAACCGCAGCAGCCAAGTCGCCGGCCAATAATTCCATCGTACGATCTTCATATGAGCCGGTTGATGCCCCAACCCCGCGCTTGTCGTAGATCAGCGTCGCAAATCCATGACGCGCCAGCCAAACCGCTCGGAAATATGTCAATGCATCAAAGCCGTATCGATCCTGCCGGCCCGAGCCCCATGTCACAACAATGCCTGGGGCTGGGACATCAGACGAATTCGGGCGTACAAGCAGTCCCACCAAAGTGACATCGCCGTTCGTAAACTCAATTTCTTCTTCAAGAACCAATTGTGAGCGCCGTCCAACGCGGTCAACATCTCCGCTTACTTGTCGAACGAACGCGCCATCCCCATCGTTGCCGATTGTCAGCGTAGTTTGCGCTGGCGCGGGGATGAAGCTTGCCGGACCTGCAAACAATTCACCTTCCGACCGAGACATGTATGCGCGGTAACCGAGGCTGGAAAAATCAAATACTCTTGCCAGCCATGCGAAGGGCGCAATCAAAAGCTCACTGCCATCGCCGAATTCATATAGCCCACGCTGAAGAGCCAATCGATCGGTGTCGATGCTTGGATCAACGCGCTCGAGATTAAGCGCTCGCGCGCCAGACGCCGTCGTGACAATGCCTGTGATTGAGGTGGCATTGGCCGTGCCCTCAAACCAAGCTTGCTCCGAGCCAAAGTTAAACTCAAACGAAAGAACGCTGTCACCATATTCAATGCCAGTGAGGTCCGCGGCTAGATCTATTGCCTGGGCGCCGATTGAACCGCTTGCCAGGCCCGTATCCTCGTCATTTTCCAATGAAACGCGGGAGTAGATGAAATTTACTCCGCCATCGGGACGCTGGTGCTCTATGCCTCCTCGCCATGCGCCAAAAAGTTCTGAAATGTCTTGTTGTGACGTATCCTGTGCGCCAGCGCACGCAGTTGAAAGTGCAAGTATTCCTGCAACAAAAAAAGTTTGCATACTCTTCATGATCGTCCTGCTTGAACACTCCGCGCACAACAAGATAACCAAGGGGTTTCAATTTACATCTTACAAAAGAGTAATGTTGCCAATGACATTTGGAATGAGACCCGGCAAATCCTCAGCAATCAAACCTATGCCGCCTTCTGATCCGGCCTCACCATGAATCCACACAGCGGCGGCGGCGGCTTCAAATGGCGGCATGCCCTGCGCCAACAGTCCGCCAATAATTCCCGCAAGAACGTCGCCCGATCCTGCAGTGGCCAAAAAGGGTGGTGCATTGGCAGATATTGCTGCACGACCATCTGGCGCCGCGACAATCGTGCCTGGGCCTTTGAGGAGAACAATGGCGCCGGATGTTGCAGCGGCAGATCGCGCAGCGACGAGGCGGTCCGGTGCGTTTTCCAGGAGCCCGGGGAATAGGCGCTCGAACTCCCCTTCATGGGGCGTGAGAACACAGCGATCATGGAGCAGATCGAAAAGCTCTTGCGGCGCGTCCGCGAACGACGTCAACGCATCCGCATCCAACACTGTTGCTTTCATTGCCCTCAGAACGGCAATGACGCTGGCTTTGCTGTGTTCATCGACACCAAGCGCGGGACCGGCAATGACAGCGTTTTTGCGTGGGTCGGTCAGGATATGGGTGATGTCCTCATCGGTTTCCGCTTCAGCCAGCATCACTGCCGTTACATGGTTCGCGTGAACCTCAAGGGCCCTGCGCGATCCTGCCAATGTCACCAAACCAGCACCTGCACGAAGTGCCCCGTAAGCCGCCATTCGCGCCGCGCCCGTATGCAACGCATCGCCGCTCAAAACTAATGCATGTCCGCGCGCGTATTTGTGGCCGGTTTCGCTGGGAAAGGGAAACACCTCCAACCACAAAGCCGGGTCATTGAAGCGTGTAAGCGGGCGGATAGTTTCCAGAACGCTTGCCGGAATACCAATGTCGGCAACTGTCAGATCGCCGCAATAGGAACGACCCGGATAGAGAAAATGCCCCGGCTTGGGGCGAAAGAACGTCACCGTCTCGTCAGCAAAAAGCGCATCACCGAGCGCCTTGCCCGTGTTGCCGTCGAGCCCGCTTGGCACGTCCACCGCCACCACCAATGCCTCACTCTCGTTGAGCTTGGCGACAACTTCGGCCGCCTCACCTGCAAGGGGTCGCGCGAGCCCTGCACCAAACAGCGCATCAATAACAATACTGTCGTCTTCGGCCACCCATTCCGACAACCCATGCACATGGCCCATCCAAGTCGCGGACGCCTTTGCCGCATCGCCCTTCAGGTCCTCTCTGTCACCTAAAAGAAAAAGCTGCACCGCGCGACCTTCGGCGCCAAGCCGACGCGCGGCGACGAAACCATCGCCGCCATTGTTGCCGGGCCCACAAAGCACGTGAATGGGAAAATCCGGGTGCATGGCCGCAGCAATTCCTGCCACCGCGGCACCTGCTTCTTCCATCAAGTCGATGCCGGGAACGCCGCCCGCTATGGCAAGGCCATCGGCCTGGGCCATTTCACTTGTGGTTAGAATGGCAGCATCGAATGCGGTCATAGTCATGACCTCCGCTAATGGCGTTATAAAAGGGCCGACAGGTTTGCACGCGGGATAGCAAGCGGTTCAATATTCTCAAACGCTTTTGCCGCGCGCAACACGCCCGCATCATCATGCATGCGCCCGACAATTTGAAGCCCAACAGGCAGACCATCCTTGGTCATGCCGCAATTGATCGACGCGGCGGGTTGCTGGGTCAGATTGAACGGATAGGAAAACGGGGTCCATCCCATCCATTGATCACCTTCAAACCCCTCCGGCGCGATGCGATCCACATCAAAGGCCGGGGTCGCCAGGGTCGGTGTCAAAATGAAATCAAAGTCGCGCATAAAAATGCCCATCTGCGAGCCAAGTGCTTCGCGCGCTTTCACGGCGGAGAGATACTCATGCAGGCTGAATTTTGCACCCTGCCGCACAACGTCTTGCAAATCCGGCTCAACAAGGGCGAGTTGTTCTGGCGGCAGCGAGCCAAGAGCGAAATAGGCCCCTGCCCACCAAAGCGTCCGAAAAATATCTGATGGATCGTCATTGCCGGGGTCAATTTGTTCCACATGGGCGCCAAGGTCCTCAAAGCGTTTTGCCGCCTTGGCGACCAGCGCTTCGACCTCTGGGTCAATGTTGGTGACGTATCCAAGGCGCGGACTGAAAGCGATGCGCGCGCCTTTGATGCCTGCGTCCAATCCGTCAGTATACTGAGTGCCGTCGACAGCCATGGCATACCAGTCCCGTGCGTCAGGCTCTGCGATGACGGACAGAAGCAAGGCGCTGTCTTCAACGTTACGTGACATCGGCCCCACATGGGCCACGGTGCCAAAGGGGCTGATGGGAAACGCAGGCACGCGGCCAAAGCTTGGTTTGATCCCGAAAGTGCCGGTGAACCCCGCCGGGATGCGGATGGAGCCGCCGCCATCCGTCCCGATGGCAAGGGGGCAGAACCCCGCCGCCAAAGCCGCAGATGACCCCCCTGATGACCCGCCGGGGGTCTTCTCAGTGTTCCACGGATTGCACGTGATGCCCATGAGGCTGCTATCGGTTGTCCCCTTCCAGCCAAATTCGGGTGTGGTGGTTTTACCTATCAGAACCGCGCCATGTTCCCGAAGCCGCGCCACCGCAGGCGCGTCTTCATCCCAGGGCTGCGCCGGATCGACGGTTTCCGAGCCGCGCAACGTGGGCCACGCCTTGGTGATGAGCAGATCCTTGATGGCCACCGGAACCCCATCCAGCAACCCAGCGGGCGTGCGCCGATGCCAACGATCTTCCGACGCTTTTACTTGCGCCAAAGTGGTCTCAGCATCAATCAAGCAAAACGCATTAAAGTGAGGATCGAGTTTCTCAATGCGCGCGAGCAATGTTGTCGCCACTTCCACCGGGCTCAAGCTCTTGGTGCCATAAGCTGCCACAAGCTCACCGGCACTCATCCAGGCGATGTCAGCTGACATGAAACGCGCGCTCCCCAATCCTTGGCGTTTAGTTTACGCGAGTCTCCGCCTCTGCGCCGTGTTGCACAAGGCGCAACTCATCCATCACCGATTGCATGATCGTAATGGAGCAGTTGTCGGGGCGGAAATTGACCACGCGATCATCGGCTGTTGCCGCGCCCACGGCAGCGTTGATAGCAATGAAGTGGCTAAAAATGACGGTATCCTTCGGCAGATCAGTCAACGCGCGCACCACATTGGCACGCCAGCTTTGCAGGGCGGCATCTTGTTCGCCCCAGGTGCCAGCCATCACGCCGCGGAGCCAGTCGGCGCGACCTTCCAAGCTTTCAGTTGGGGACGGTATTTCCCCCACACCCGGCTCAACAGTCGCGTCAAAGCCCCATGACTTTGCAAGGGGAAGCGATGTCTCAAGCGCGCGCCGAATGGGGCTGGTAATCATTTGCAGCGGCTCGATCGCGCCAAATCGTTTCGCAATGCCTTGGGCCTGTGACTTGCCGAGGTCCGACAAGGGCGGATCGAGGTCTTCCCCCCATCCGCTCGCCGCTTCGCCATGCCTGATAAGATAAAGCTTTGCCATCTGCGCCTCAGCTAAAGGTGAACATGTTCTTCAGGCCTTCGCCTGTGGGCTTGACCAAACCGCGCGCCCCGATGGCTTCGTCCCCTCGCAATGCCAGCAAAGTCGCCTCGTCCGTGGGTGTGTTGGCGACAAAGCGGCGGTCATCCTCAAGCCGCCCGATAACAATGCCCATCATCGGGCCATCGCGACCATAGATCACCGTGCAGGTTTCAACAGTGGCTGGACCTTCTGGGATAACAGCGACGGTGACTTTTTCCTGCGCATCAATTTCGGCCTGAAGCAAAGATGGGTCTTCACGGCGCCATTCGCCTTCAAAGGGGTTGGCTGAGTAAATCCCCATTGAGTGTTTGGTGACATACCAACCATTTGCTGTGCAAAGCCCAATGCTGCCCGGTTGGGAGCGGACCTTATCCATCATGCTCACAATGGAATGCATGGCGTAGTTGTTTCCAGGACCTCCGAAATAGGGCAGCCCGCCAGTGACCGTCAGTCCGCGCGGATCGTCTTCCGCCAAGCCAATTTCCTCGCAAGCGATTTCAACGGCGCTTGGAAAGCAGGAATAGAGATCAATGAAATCCAGATCATCCGCGCTGACGCCGGCCATGCGGCTGGCGCGGTCCCAACACCCTTTGATGGCTGGCGACCGCGAAATATCAGGGCGCTCTGATACGTTCCAGATGTCTGCTGCATCACCGCAGCCATGTAGATAGACCCACTTGGCCTCTGGAATGCCAAGTTCTCGCGCCTTGCCAACCGATGTCATGACAACGCTTGCGGCTTGGTCGACGCGCATGATGGCATTCATGTACTTCGGATAGGGAAAGCCGACCATGCGGTTTTTGCTCGTGACTGTCGCAATCTCTTCGGCTGACCGCGCAGTGGGAAACCACGAGTGGGGATTTGCCGCAGCGACTTCTGTAAACGGTGCCATCAACCGGCCCATGGATGCCATGTGGTGGGCAACGCTGCTGCCGCGCCTGGCGCGAATGGCGTTTTCAATGAGCGGATAAACGTTTGTCGGGCGCTCCATCCCGTTGTTGCGCTCAGCTTCCGTTTCACCTTTGAGGTACCTGCCCCATTTGTCCGTTGGCGCGCCATCATCGCTGATCCATGCGCTCATGTTGGCGCCGCCCTGTAACAACGACCAATAGGCGTTGAGAAACTCAGCGCCAGACAAAACCGCAACGGAACTTCGCCCCGCAACAATTTCTTCCGCCATTTGGTTCACCGCCATCTGCGGCGAGTTCCCGCCTGGTCCCTCAATCTGAATGGTTCGCACCGCGCCAACGCCAAGCGCCTTGGCAAGCGACGTTGCCGGGTTGGCGGGCTTGGGCAAGTTCATCTCGGCAAAATACGGCGCCTCAATGGTGAACTCGACGGTCAGAATTGTATCCAAAGCGCTCAGCGGCACGCCGGCATTTTCAAGCGCCCCACGGCTTGCTACCTCAATCAATCCAACGGCGGTCGGAAGCTCGCCCGGCTTGACCTTCCAGGTCTTTTGAAAGCCGCCGACAAGAATGGGGGTGGTATCTAGGGGCAGGGAAAAGTCCTTCAGCAAAGGGAATCTGACGTGGGCGTCATGTTTTTCAAAGCCTGGCCCCGGACGCAAGCGCCAATTGGCATTTCCGACCCCTGATTAGCTCTTAGGCAAGATGCCTAAATTTTGTGCACCTGAGCGTCTGTGCCGCATTCCCTTTGGGCAGCAAACACGGGCGAATCCGGCCAATGTGCGGCCATACGGCGGCTGGCATGTCCATTGCGTTTGCAAGGGGAGCAGCCGGCGATCACGCCGCATCATCTGTTTAATCCGAGGGCCCGATGAAAAAAATTGAAGCCATCATCAAGCCGTTCAAGCTCGATGAAGTAAAAGAAGCATTGCAGGAAATCGGCCTCCAGGGGATCACCGTAACTGAGGCCAAGGGCTTTGGTCGCCAGAAAGGCCACACCGAGCTCTATCGCGGCGCAGAATATGTCGTGGACTTTCTGCCGAAAGTGAAACTGGAAATTGTTTTGGCCGACGCTCAGGTCGAACAAGCCATAGAGACCATTCAAAACGCAGCCCGCACCGGCAAGATCGGCGACGGCAAAATATTCGTCCTGCCTGTCGAGCAAGCCATCCGTATACGGACGGGTGAAACCGACGAAGCCGCCATCTAGTTGCAAATTAAAGTGCTCACCGAATCAGGGGGGCCAAAAGAATGCATATGAGGAAACGACATGTCTGACATTCAGAAAACAATAAAAGACAAAGACATCAAATTTGTGGATCTCCGATTCACAGATGCACGCGGGAAGATGCAACACGTCACTTTCGACAAGTCCATGTGTGACGAAGATTTCTTTGAAGAAGGCACCATGTTTGACGGATCAAGCATCGCCGGGTGGAAGGCCATCAACGAAAGCGATATGACGCTGATGCCTGATCCGGCTACGGCCATTGTTGACCCGTTCTTTGCCCAGCCCACCTTGGCGATTTTCTGCGATGTGCTGGAGCCTTCAACCGGCGAGCCCTACAGCCGCGACCCCCGCTCCACCGCCAAACGGGCCGAAACCTATATGTCCCAACTGGGCGTGGGAGATACGGCGTACTTTGGCCCCGAGGCCGAGTTCTTTGTCTTTGATGATGTGCGTTGGAGCGTTGAGCAAAACACCACCGGCTTTGCCATCGACTCCGCCGAAGGCCCCTACAACACAGCAACGGAATATGAGATGGGCAACCTTGCCCACCGCCCCGGCCCCAAGGGCGGATACTTTCCTGTGCCGCCTGTGGATCAGGGCCAAGACTTACGGTCTGAGATGCTTAGCGTCATGGGTGAGCTTGGCCTTGAGCCGGAAAAGCATCACCACGAAGTGGCCCCGAGCCAGCATGAGCTAGGCATGAAGTTCTCCACTCTGGTGACCATGGCCGACCGCATGCAGCTCTACAAATATATTGTGCATCAGGTCGCGCACGCTTACGGCAAAACCGCAACCTTCATGCCCAAGCCGGTGAACAACGACAATGGCTCCGGCATGCATGTGCACCAATCGATCTGGAAAGACGGCGCGCCCATGTTTGCGGGCTCTGGCTATGCGGACCTTTCCGAGACCGCGCTGTATTACATTGGCGGCATTATCAAACACGCCAAAGCCATCAATGCCTTCACCAACCCCGCCACCAATAGCTACAAGCGCTTGGTGCCCGGCTTTGAAGCGCCGGTGCTGCTGGCCTATTCCTCGCGCAACCGCTCCGCCAGTTGCCGCATCCCCCACGCGCCCTCGCCCAAGGGCAAGCGCGTCGAGGTGCGCTTCCCTGATCCGGCAGCGAACCCCTATTACGCGTTTTCCTGCATGTTGATGGCGGGGCTTGATGGCATTGAGAACAAAATCCATCCCGGCGACCCGATGGACAAGGACCTTTACTCCCTGCCGCCGGAAGAACTGAAAGATGTGCCGACGGTATGCTCCTCCCTTCGCGAAGCGCTGGCGAGCCTTGATCATGATCGTGCCTTCCTTACCAAAGGCGATGTCTATACCGACGATCAGATCGACGCCTATATTGAGCTTAAAATGGAAGAAGTGCAGCGCTTTGAGATGACCCCGCACCCGGTGGAGTTCGAGCTTTACTACAGCGTCTAAACTAATGCCGCAGACGAGCGAGCATGATTGATCTATAAGGAGCGCTCCGGTCAAATTGGAGCGCTCTTTTTTGAAACCACTCACCTTTATCAACACGGAAAAGACCCTTTGCCGTGACCTGCGCGCGCTGGGGCTTGGCACTGGCGATGTGTGCATTGTTCACACCGCATTGGGTCGAATCGGCTGGGTCAACGGAGGCCCGGAAGCCATTGTAACTGCTCTTAAAAACTCTGTAGGTGATTCGGGTGTCATCGCCATGACTGCGCAGACAAATTTAAACGATCCCGGCCTATGGGTAGACCCGCCAGTGCCGAAATCCACCTGGGCAGAAATTCGCCGCACCATGCCGCCCTATGATCCCAAGACAACGCCGACCACGGGACAGGGCGTGGTGCCAGAATATTTTCGCACTCTGCCCGGCGTCACGCGCTCTGGCCATCCAGCGCTTTCCTTCACCGCATGGGGCAAGGGCGCGCGGCGCTTGATGGCGGGCCACACGCCCAAGGCAGACTTCGGCGAAGCCTCGCCCCTGGGCAAGCTCTATCGCGCGGACGGCAAGGTGCTGCTGGTGGGCGTCGACTATGCCAATTGCACGGCGTTGCATTTGGCTGAGATCCGTTCGGGCACCGTTACGTTTTCACGCCAGGGCTCGCCCATGATGGTAGCAGGCAAACGCAAATGGGTTTGGTATCAAGAATCTGACGCCTATACAGATGACTTCGCGGCCTGCGGCCGGGCGTTTGAACGCAAACACCCCGGCGCGGTCAAAAAGGGGCGCATCGGCAAAGCCCCGAGCCGCCTTGTAGACTTCGTCGCCCTGGTGGACTTTGCCAGCGAATGGTTTGAAGCGACCCGAAATCGTGAGTGAGCCCGGGTCGCCGCAAAAGCCTTAAAAGATCATCTGGAAAATAAACATCACGACAAAAGCGGCGAGCCAATAGCCCGCATCGATCACCATAACAATCGTTGGTTTTTTGGCGAACATGCCGTGCGAGAAGGCCAAAATGGTAAAAGCAAACAAGGCCAAGAGCACCGTCAGCAATGCACTGGTGACGGCGGTCACGCCCACAAACCAACTCATCAGAAAGAGGCCAACGAAATTGACGATCATCGCCGCGTAGGGCATGCCCTCATCCGCGGTAACGCCATTGCCTGCGGCCCACTGCTTGCCGAACAAAATCGGCGAATACCAAAGCCAGCCAAGTAAGAAAGAGCCCACTGCCCCTAAAACCACAGCAAGCCATACGACGCCGGTCATTATTTCAGCCATTATCAAGTTCCTCCCAAAATTGCGGTGCAATGTTTCGCTACCGCCCTGCCCTAGGTAAGTAATACCTTACATTATCGATTCGGGGAGATGCCAAAGCCAACCGTCAGGCGCATTTCGTTTCCGCGCGCTAAGCCGACACCAGGGCCTTGGCCTTTTTGTCCTCTGTGGTCTGATAGCTCAAGAAAGCTTTGAAGGCAGACATTTTGAGGTCCGCATCAAGCCCATCAGCCATGCGATAAAGCTGCTCATAATACCAACCCATCTTGGCAAAGCCGTTGATGAGCTTGATCATTTGAATGGGCGATTGAGGACCAAAAATCCACGGACCAAGGGCAAGGCCGCTCTCCACATCAGGCGCCTTTTCGATCTCGCCATCGAGAATACGGTTGATGAAATTGGCGTCAACGCAAAGCGGCCGCCCAATGCCAAGCACATCCACGTCGTCGCCGGACAACGCTTCGCTCATACCCGCTTTGGAGCGGAACCCGCCGGTCACCATCAACGGCATTTTCGCAACGGCCCGGACGGCAATGGCGTAGTCAATAAAGTAGGCTTCCCGCGCTTTGGTTGAGGCCCGCACCTTGGGGTCTTCAACTGGCTCAATACCCGCCATGCCCAATAGTTTTGGTTGCTCATAGGTGCCACCGGAAATTTCCAAAAGGTCGACACCCTCGTTGTTGAGCATCTCAACCACTTGCAGGCAGTCCTCCAGCGCAAAGCCGCCTTTTTGGAAATCGGCCGAATTGAGTTTGATGGACACGGGAAAATCTGGACCCACCTTGGCACGCACCGCCCGCACGGTTTCGAGCAAAAGACGCGCGCGGTTTTCCAACGCGCCGCCCCAAATATCGTCGCGCAAATTCACGCGCGGCGAAAGAAACTCTGACAATAAATAGCCGTGCGCTGAATGGATTTGCACGCCAGAAAAGCCAGCCTGCTTGGAGGTCTCCGCAACAAAGGCAAACCGGCGAATGACATCACGAATATCCTCATCGGTAAGCGCTCGAGGCTTGCCAAACCGCCCCCCGGGCAGTGCCAACGGTATTGCCGAAGGCCCCACCGGCTCAGTAGCTATGTTGATGGGGGTTTGCCGCCCCGCGTGACTCATTTGCACCCAAACATGAGCGCCATTGCTGCGCCCTGCTTCGGCAAAGGCCGCGAGCCGCGCCAGTTGTTCATTATCCTGGGGCCCGTCGATCACCACGTTGCCGCCGCGCTCCAGATAGCGCCGATCCACCTGCAAATTGCCAGTAAGCAGCAGCCCCGCCCCGCCTTCGGCCCAACGTCGATAGAGCGTCACGTGACGGTCCGTTGCCCGGTTGCGTTCATCCGCCAAACCCTCAGTCATCGCGGCCTTGGCAAGGCGATTTTTGAGCACAGCGCCGCAAGGCAGCGTGAAAGGATCTGAAATCAAAGCCATTTTGGTATCCCTTTGTGGCGCTTTGGCGCGCTATGATGGGTCGGTGATTCGGCGCGCACACCGCCGAGCATCGTCAATCATGTTTACTCATTGGCCCGGCATTGGTCCACCAGAACAAAGGTAGTTGTTGCGTATCATGGCCCGCCGCCCCGCAAAGAAACCAGACGATCTATTTGAAGCCGCCCCCAAATCAGGGGGCAGCTACACCGCCAAGGATATTGAAGTTCTTGAGGGGCTGGAGCCTGTGCGCCGCCGCCCGGGCATGTATGTGGGCGGCACCGATGAGCGCGCCTTGCATCACCTCTTTGCTGAAGTGCTCGACAATGCCATGGACGAAGCTGTTGCGGGCTTTGCCAACCGCATAGATGTGGAGTTGATGGCCGACGGCATTTTGGCGGTTTCAGACAACGGCCGCGGCATCCC
>JAJFIK010000053.1 GCA_021775005.1 Rhodospirillales bacterium | reverse complement strand
AGAACATCATCCTCAAACTGCTGCAATCAGCGGACTACAATGTAGACCGGGCCCAGCGCGGTATTGTCTATATCGACGAAGTGGACAAAATTTCGCGCAAGTCAGACAACCCCTCCATCACCCGCGATGTATCAGGTGAAGGCGTGCAGCAAGCGCTTTTGAAAATCATGGAAGGCACCGTTGCCAGTGTGCCGCCCCAAGGGGGCCGCAAGCATCCGCAGCAAGAATTTCTGCAAGTGGATACGACAAATATTCTATTCATCTGCGGCGGTGCGTTTTCCGGCCTTGAGAAAATTATCAGCCAACGGGGCAGGGGCAGTGCCATCGGCTTTGGTGCTGACGTGCGCTCACCGGATGACCGCCAAACCGGCAAGGTTCTTGAGGAACTTGAGCCAGAAGATCTGTTGAAATTCGGTTTGATCCCCGAATTTGTTGGCCGCTTGCCCGTGCTTGCCACCCTTGGCGATCTTGATGAGGCTGCATTGGTTGAAATTCTCACCAAGCCAAAAAATGCGTTGGTGAAGCAATACGAGCTTTTGTTTGAGATGGAAGATGTGCGGCTCAGTTTCTCTGAAGAAGCCCTGAGATCTGTTGCCCGCAAGGCCATTGCTCGCAAAACCGGCGCGCGCGGATTGCGCTCCATTCTTGAGGCTATTTTGCTCGATACCATGTTCGAGCTGCCCGGTCTTGATGGGGTGGAGGAAGTGGTGATTAACGGTGAAGTTGTGGAAGGCAATGCCCGTCCGCTCTATATTTACGCTGATCGCCAGGAAAGTAAGCCCGCGACCCCTGCCTGACCGGGGCCTAAGTCCTTCGAATCACATTGATTTAACGCCATGTCGTGTCAAGGCTTGAACCTGCGCGCCAGATGTCCACATCATAGCAACTGGCGCTTTGCCCGATCTTCGGGGAAGCACTCCAACCGGTGGTGAGGCGAGTTCCTGAGAATCGGCAGATGATCTGATTTGAAGGAGCTCGGGCGGCCAAATTGGCGTCCATGCGTTTGTACCAGCGAGAGGGCCTATATCCCCTGCGCCTAAATTGAGGTGCCTCAACAGGACTCTATGTATGACTGATAAAGACAAGACCTCCCCTAAAAAGCCGGCAACCAAGGCAGTAACGCCGCAGGACACTTATCCGGTGTTGCCATTGCGCGATATCGTTGTGTTTCCGCACATGGTTGTACCCTTGTTTGTAGGGCGCGAGAAATCCGTGCGTGCCCTTGAAGATGTCATGGTCGATGATAAAAAAATCATGCTCGCCACCCAACGCAACAAAGATCAAGACGATCCTCAAGAAGACGACATCTATCCTCTCGGGACCATTGCAACGGTGGTGCAGCTGCTGAAACTTCCCGACGGTACCGTGAAGGTGCTTGTTGAGGGGGGGCCGCGCGCGACCATTACCGAATATGTGCCCAATGATGAGTTTTTCGTTGCCAAGGCAGAACCAGTTGAAGACACCGTTGCTGACAACAAAGACCTTGAAGCGCTGGCGCGCTCGGTCGTGAGTCATTTTGAGCAATATGTGAAACTCAACAAACGTATTCAGCCTGATACTTTGGCGGCGGTGAGTCAGATTGAGGACCCCTCAAAACTGGCCGATACCATTGCATCCCATTTGGCGGTCAAGATTTCCGAAAAACAGGAAATGCTTGAGACCATTGATATTGTAGAACGGCTTGAGAAAATCTACGCCCACATGGAAGGTGAGATTTCCGTACTGCAGGTGGAAAAGCGCATCCGTGGGCGGGTTAAGCGTCAGATGGAGAAAACCCAGCGCGAGTACTACCTAAACGAACAGCTCAAAGCCATCCAGCGGGAATTGGGCGAGGCTGACGAAGCGCGTGATGAGCTGGTCGAGCTTGAAGAAAAGCTGGAGCAAACCAAACTCAGCAAGGAAGCGCGCGAAAAGGCCGATGGCGAAATGCGAAAGCTCCGCCAGATGAGCCCCATGTCGGCGGAAGCAACCGTTGTGCGCAACTACCTCGACTGGATGGTCTCAATCCCGTGGAGCAAAAAGTCTCGTGTCAAAAAGGATTTGAAAAAAGCCGAGGAAATTCTCGACGCGGATCACTATGGCCTTGAAAAGGTCAAAGAGCGGATCATCGAGTATCTGGCCGTGCAGCAGCGCACCAACAAAATTCGCGGACCAATCCTTTGCCTCGTGGGTCCTCCAGGGGTGGGCAAGACCTCCCTGGGTAAATCCATTGCGCGGGCGACCGGGCGAGACTTTGTGCGCGTCAGCTTAGGCGGTGTGCGCGATGAAGCGGAAATCCGCGGCCATCGCCGGACCTATATTGGGTCCATGCCGGGCAAAGTCATTCAGTCCATGAAAAAGGCCAAGACCTCTAACCCGCTGTTCTTGCTTGATGAGATTGACAAACTGGGGGCGGACTTCCGCGGTGATCCGGCCTCAGCGCTTTTGGAAGTGCTTGATCCCGAACAAAACCATGCCTTCAACGACCACTACATGGAAGTAGACTACGATTTGTCGAGCGTTATGTTCATCACCACGGCCAACACTTTGCGTATGCCGCCGGCGTTGATGGACCGGATGGAGATCATCCGCATTCCTGGGTACACGGAAGATGAAAAGCTTGAGATTGCCAAGCGGCATTTGATCCCCAAGCAGGCCAAAGATCACGCCCTGACCGGCGAGGAATGGTCCATTTCCGATGACGCGGTCCGCGCCCTAATCCGCACTTATACGCGGGAAGCCGGGGTGCGGAATTTGGAGCGTGAAATCTCTCGTCTGGCGCGCAAGGCGGTGAAAGAGCTTCAAACCTCTGACAAGAAATCAATCCTGGTCGGTGAAGACAATCTGGAAGATTTTGCCGGTGTGCCGCGCTTCCGCTTTGGGCGTCATGAGGAAGAGGATCAGGTCGGTCTGGTGACGGGCCTTGCATGGACTGAGGTGGGTGGTGTGACGCTTCCCATTGAAGCCGTCATGCTTCCGGGCAAAGGGCGCATGACTACAACGGGCAAGCTCGGCGATGTGATGAAAGAATCCATCGACGCTGCGAAGTCCTATGTGCGCTCACAAAGCACTGCCTTTGGCATTGAGCCGCCGGTGTTTGAGAAAAAGGATATTCACGTCCATGTGCCTGAAGGGGCGACCCCCAAAGATGGTCCCTCAGCGGGCGTGGGCATGGTGACATCTATTGTCTCGGTTCTTACTGGCATTAAGGTGCGCGCGGACCTGGCCATGACCGGAGAGATTACCTTACGCGGCCGGGTGCTCGCCATCGGCGGTTTGAAAGAAAAGCTTCTCGCCGCCCTTGGGGCCGGTGTGAAGACCGTTTTGATCCCGGAAGAGAATGTGAAGGATCTGGCGGACATCCCCGACAATGTGAAGGACGAACTTGAGATCATCCCGGTACGGACGGTCTCAGAAGTGCTGGAAAATGCTCTCGCGGAGCCCCTCAAAGCCATCGAGTGGGACGAAAATGCGGTTCCCGCTCCGAGCGAGAAAAAAGATGGCGGCGACGATGCGGTTGTCACCCATTAAGGGCTGAATTCTTGCGAATCACCCCTGCTCTGGAGTCCTCCGGAGCGGGGGTTTTTGCATTGCACAAAGGCTCAAACACTCAAAAACCACAGAAAATGACCCATATTTGACTGAAAATGGCAGATTTCTGCGCTTTTTCCTTTTGACAGAGCCCGACGCAGGGCTAGACTTGCCCTACTGTGCAACGACCCACTCACACTAGAGTTTAGGGGGAACCCGTGAATAAGAACGAAATGATCGCCAAAGTTGCCGAAGATACGGAACTGTCAAAAGCCGACGCTACGAAGGCTGTTGATGCCGTGTTTGATACGATTACCTCCCAATTGGCAGGCCAGCAGGAAGTAAGGCTTGTCGGGTTTGGGACCTTCTCAGTTTCCCAGCGTCGTGCCACCGAAGGCCGCAACCCGCGGACCGGTGAGAAAATTCACATTCCTGCGTCCAAGCAGCCCAAGTTCAAGGCTGGCAAGCAACTCAAGGAAGCAGTGAACCACTAAGTATAGGCTTCACAGGGCTCCGGCCCTTGTGATAGGAACCGCCCGGCAACGCGCCCGGGCGGTTTCGTTTTGGGCTGCTAAGACGGGCGATTAGCTCAGCTGGTAGAGCATTCGGTTTACATCCGAAAGGTCGCAGGTTCGAACCCTGCATCGCCCACCATTTCCCAGGGTGCATGCCGCCTCATGGCCATGACCCGGCCCCTTTTTCCTCCCGCATTGCACGGTTCTCCTCGCCAAGCAAAAGGCGTAGGATGTGAATGGCAAGAATTGCTATATTGGATTGTGTCCCATGCCATATCCTTATGAGGAGGGCAGCAATGGGCCTAAATATTTCAAAGACAAGCACGGTCGTGTTGGTGTTTTTTCTTGCGGCCATAAGCTCCGCGGCGGCTCAAATCGGCCTGAGCTTTTCACTCGGTCAAGACAATGGCGAGCCAACAGAATTTGACTTGGGGAATCGAACAGAAGGCGAGAGCTACGAAATTCGCCTTGAAGCCGTAAACGAAAACTGTGAGCAGCCGCAAGACTTCCGGTTTGATCTTAGTTCCATTTCCTGGATGTTTCCCGAAAGCACCGACACCGTCAGCCAGCTTCGCGCGGGCGAGTCTGGGTCCATCATTGCGGTCTTGGATTTCAGTCAAACAAGTCCCGGTCAATATCACGGCATTGCGACCGTGCATTGCGCCACCTGTCAGTTCCTGATTTTTAATACCTGCAACATCGACCGGCGGGAGTTGAATTTCTCAGTCAATGTGGAACCTGTTGGGTTTGATCAAGCGGACATTGATTTTGAAGGGCCTGCAGAGCCAGGCAGCATCGACTTTGAAGAGGGACAACCGGATTTCCAGGGGCGACCTGTTGATATGGACGGCTCTGAGAGCGATAGCGAGGACATAACGACAGAGTCCCGTGAAGACGAATTTGAAATTGACACGTCGAACACCGTTACCGTTGGCGGCGACGAGATATCGACACCTGCCACACGGGCAGCCACCGCGGCGCTTATTCTTGCCAATTCCAGAAAGAATGACTGCGAAGAGGAGTTGGCGCGTTTGCGCGCGGCAGCTCAGGCCGCTGCTATTGCGGCCACGACAGCAGAGGGTGACGCCGCCACTGCTGAAGCTGGTGCCGTTGACGCCGAAGCGAGCGTTGCCAATTACCCAACTGAGCTTGCTGATGCCGAACGAGCCATGGATGCCGCGCAGCGGCGACTAGAGGCGGTAGCGCAATACCGCTCAATTGTATTTAACGAGGACGGGACAGGCTCCCAGCGCTACCAGGATGCGCAGCGCCAGGTGGATGCCGCCAATGATGCTGCCGTGGCGGCCCAGCAG
>JAJFIK010000052.1 GCA_021775005.1 Rhodospirillales bacterium | reverse complement strand
TATTGCGGTTGCGGTTGAAAGCCGCCGCCTTCACTGATGGATAACACATCACCCAAAGTAACACCGGCAGCGGTGGCCAGTGTTTCGGCTTTGGCGCGAGCGTCTTCTACCGCAGCGGTGCGCGCGGCGGTGAGCAAGTCGTCTGTCTCAGAAATCGAAAACGAAATGCCGTGTAACTGGTTGGCGCCCGAGGTCACAATGGCGTCAAGCCCTGCGCCGAACGCCTCTAGATCGTCAAACAGAACGCTCACATTATTTGAGACCTGATAACCGGTGATTGTGCGCGGCTGGGGGTTGTTTTGATTGTAAGGCGTGTATTGCGGGCTGATGGAAAGGTTCGAGGTCTGGATGTTTTCTTCCGGAATGCCGAGCTCTTCCATCTGATCGAACACGGCCTGCATGGCCTGGCTATTGGCGCGCAGGGCATCGCGCGCGTTGCGGGCTTGGGTCATCACGCCAAGGGATATACGCGCCTGGTCCGGCGCGGCGGAGGATTGCCCCATGCCGCTGACGCTGATGATGCGCGGCATCTGGGCATCAGTGTCTTGTGCGGTGGCGGGTTCATAGACAAAGACGCCATAGCTGACAGCGGCAGCAACGGCGACAACGAATATGGCTGAAATGGCGGTGCGCATGGGAACCTCCTTGGCAAACCTGAATTCAGGGGAGCATTATCGCACAATCGGGCATGACTGTGGCGTGAACATTGACGGCGCGGCGCGGTTGGCTACAGTGCGGCGCGCGAGTGAATAGGGCCTGTAGCTCAACTGGTTAGAGCCGACCGCTCATAACGGTCTGGTTGGGGGTTCGAGTCCCTCCGGGCCCACCATTTTTTCTTGCGCGATGCTGCCCACCAACCCATCGCGCGGGTTCCGGTTCGAGGTTTCACCTCTCTCCTCCACCTTTTCTTCGCAAATCGCCATCTTTACAGCCCTGAAGCTGCCCCCTAGCATCGCGCTAGGTCCACACCCATTTATCGGTATGCGTGTGGTCTTTGCGTCCCGCCCGTGGTTCCCAATCAAATCTGCAAGGAGACGTCTTATGAGCAAACGGCTTGGCATTGTTGTAGGGCACATGAAAAGCAGTAAAGGCGCGCAGGCCGTCGCCCCCATCAGCGCACAGGAATACGATTGGAATACCGACCTGGCCGAACGCATGGTGGCCATCGCCAAGGAAGATTACGCCGCCACGAAATTCGAAGCCGAGATTTTTTTTCGCAATACCGGCGGCGTTCGTGGCGCCTATGGCCGCGCGAAGGAATGGGGCGCCGATGCCACCATTGAGCTTCACTTTAACGCCCATGTGCCAGCGGCAAACGGAACCGAAACACTCTATGTCTCCGCGCCATCAAAGCCTTTTGCGCAGGTCGTCCATGCCGCCACCCTTAGTGCGTTGGAGCTGAAGGATCGCGGCATAAAAACACCGAACGAGGCCAGCGGCGGCCGAGGCTACCAAAGCCTCGTGCAAATGGGCCCGAAACCATCCATCATTACCGAACCCTTTTTTGGCAGCAATGCGCGAGATGCCCAGGCTGCCCACGCCCACAAGAACGGTCTTGCACGGGCGCAAATTGATGCCGCCGCAACATATCTTTTAAAGCCGTTTGACAATGGCGATGATCTGAACTGGCAAGTCAAAGCGACCACGCTCAATGTGCGCGGTGGGCCCGGCGTTGAGTATGAAAAGCTGGAATGGGGGCCCTTAAAGCTGGGCCAGAAGGTCGTGCTCATAAGGCGCCGCGACCCGTGGTTTCTTATCCAGTTGGGAAGCGATGGCTCAAAGACCGGCTACGTGCACAGCGATTTTCTGGTGTGATGTCGATTAGACCTTTTCTCACTGCGCCTCGACACTATCTTTAGCCCATGTTCCTTTGCGCCCAGGAAAAAGCTGCCGCCTATGAGAACGCCGCCAAGGAAATCGCCGCGGTGCTGGAAGGTGAACCGAACCTCATCGCGCGCATGGCGACGGTGAACACTCTTCTCGCCGGCGCATTTGAAAGTTACTTCTGGACCGGGTTTTACATGGTTGACCCAGACAAAAAGGGCGAGCTTGTGGTCGGTCCCTATCAAGGCTCATTGGGCTGTATGCGCATTGCCTTTGGACGCGGTGTTTGCGGCACGGCAGCCGCCACCAGGCAAACTCAAGTTGTTGATGATGTGCATGCGTTCCCGGGGCATATTCCGTGCGACGCGGCATCCAACTCTGAGATTGTGGTGCCGGTTATGAACGGGGCGGGTGAGCTCATCGCCGTCTTTGATGTGGATTCAACTGAGTTCGCGGCGTTCGACGCCACCGACAAAGAGTGGCTGGAGCGGATTATCAAAGAGACATTTGCCAATTGACGGTCCAAATTGCCGTTCGGCACGCTCATTTGCGCTAATTTCCCCGCATTCCTTCAAATCATCGCAGCAATCAGTTAGAAGACCACCAATGCCCGCGCGGGGTGCGGGTTATGGCTCATGCCAGGAAAAATCCTCAACAACTAGAAGGACCAATGAAACAAATTCATCGCATTCAATTTCCGCCGGCCGGTGGCCATGATTTGGGGCAGGACGAAGCCTATTTTTTCGTCACAGAAGAGGGCAAACGCACCCGCCTCCGATTTCACGATTATTGTGAGATCTACAATCGCCCTGGCCTCTATGAGCAAATTTTCTATGACCGTCTGAAGTGTTCTTCGCCGCGCAAGGTGACGCAAATCCTGAAGTCCGCATTGGACGCGGAAGGGGAGAATATATCCGAGCTTCGCGTGCTCGATCTGGGCGCGGGAAATGGCGTCATGGGGGAGGAGCTGAAGGTGCACGCTGTCGCCCGAATGGTTGGTGCGGACATTATCCCCGAGGCCAAGATGGCCGCAGATCGGGACCGGCCCGGGCTTTATGACGAATACTATGTTTCCGATTTTTCCAACTTGCCGCAGGCCGACGGTGAGGCGCTGGATAACTGGTCATTCAATTGCCTGACCTCTGTCGCGGCCTTGGGCTTTGGCGATATTCCGCCGCAAGCCTTCCTGCCCGCCATGCGTATGATTGCCGATGGGGGTTGGCTTGCCTTCAACATCAAAGACTCATTTCTGGACCGCACAGACGATTCCGGGTTCTCTCGATTCATTCGGGAGTTGATATTCTCAAAATACATCGACATTCATCATCTGGAACGCTACCGGCACCGGCTGTCGATGGAGGGCTTGCCGCTTCACTACTTCGCACTGGTGGCACGAAAGGCGGCGCAAATCCCTGTTGATTTTCTTGAGCAGTGCGGCATCGGAGAAGGGGACTAAGTCTGCGAAGGCCGCCTAGCTTACCGCCGCTAGTTCTTGGGGGTCGGCGGTCGCAGCCTTGAGATACTTGTCCACGTGCCGAGCAAACCCTTGCGATCTCAGGGTCTTTGCCAAGTTCAATCTAGGATGTGTGCAGACCCATCCCGAGCTGCGATGTCAGTTCAACACGCGCGCGGCGGTTGTTGATGCGCAGTTGCGCGATCCCATAGATCGGGGTGATGATAATGGCAAAGGCTGAGAAAAGTTCCGCGATAGTGCCGTAGTCAGAAAACGTCATTGGTATCTCGTTTCTTCAGAGCAAAAAACGGGCCCCGAAATCGCTCTCGGGGCCAGCCTAGTTTTAGAACCTGATCGCTACTCTATTGAGTCGTTTCTGGTTCTTCAGTTTCCTCAACTGTTGCGTCCACGGCATCCTCAGTCATGGTTCCGCTTTCGTCCATCATGGTTTCGCCTTCATCCATCATGGTCTCGCCTTCGTCCGTCATGGCGTCAGGATCATCCATGGCCTCGTCGCCCATGTCTTCAGCTGCGTCTTCGCTGCCGTCCGTCATGGCGTCAGGATCGTCCATCATGTCGTCGGCAGCATCGTCCATCATGTCGTCTGCGTCATCCATCATGTCATCCGCGGTATCCTCGACCGCTGTGCCCGCATCGTCTGTCGTTTCGCTGCTACCGCCCATGAAATACCAGGCGCCAGCCACGATCACGAGCACCAGCAGAATAAAGAATGCTATTCTACCCATTAGTTAGTCCCCCTAGTTATGTCTCCTCAGCCCACTGGGCCGCACGAAACGAACCCGATTGTACCGAAAACCTGCGTTTTTCCCAAGTGACGGATGTGGATTGCCGATCATTCAGTCTCTGCTATAACCCTCACCGCATGAAACGGCGGAAAACCTGAGGTTTGGGGAGCCAAATGGCCCCAAGCCGCCCTTTGACCACAAGAAAGTGTTGCAGCGCACATGGCGAACTACCAATACATTTTTCATATGGATGGCCTGTCGAAGACATTTCCAGGCGGAAAACAGATCCTCAACAACATCAATTTGAGCTTTTATCCCGATGCTAAAATTGGCGTTGTGGGGGTGAATGGCTCGGGCAAGTCCACGCTTTTGAAGATCATGGCGGGGCTCGACAAAGAGTTCGTCGGCGAAGCCTGGCCTGCCGAAGGCGCGCGCGTTGGCTACCTGGCGCAGGAGCCCGAACTTGATGCCTCGAAAGATGTTCTTGGCAATGTCATGGAAGGCGTCGCGGAAACCAAAGCGATAGTAGACAAGTTCAACGAGGTCTCGTTGAAACTCGCGGATGACTATTCCGATGAGCTGATGGAAGAAATGTCGGCGCTGCAGGAAAAAATTGATGCCGTTGATGCGTGGGATATCGACAGCCGCGTTGAGATGGCGATGGATGCCTTGCGCTGCCCGGCGGGAGACGCTGAAGTTGCCTCGCTTTCAGGGGGGGAGCGTCGCCGCGTTGCCCTTTGCCGCTTGCTGTTGGCAAAACCAGACCTGCTTTTGCTTGATGAGCCCACCAACCACCTGGATGCGGAATCTGTCGCTTGGTTGGAGAAGTTTTTGGTGGACTACAAAGGTGCCGTGGTTCTTGTGACCCACGACCGCTATTTCCTCGACAACGCAACGGGCTGGATATTGGAGCTCGATCGCGGCGAGGGCATTCCTTATGAAGGAAATTACTCGGCCTGGCTTGAGCAAAAGCAAAAACGCCTTGAGGCTGAAGGCCGCTCAGAGGATGCCCGCCAGCGCGAACTCAAATCAGAACTTGAATGGGTAAAAGCGTCTCCTCGGGCGCGGCAGGCGAAATCCAAAGCGCGCATCAAGTCCTATGAGGAACTGCTCAATCAAGACACCGGCGCGCGCGTGGGTCGCGCGCAGATCGTCATCCCCGCCGGCCCGCGCCTTGGGCAAGTGGTGATTGAAGCTGAGGGCCTTAAAAAAGGCTTTGGTGATCAACTGCTCATCGACGGGCTTGATTTTAAATTGCCGCCGGGCGGTATCGTCGGGGTTGTCGGTCCTAACGGGGCAGGGAAGACAACCTTGTTTCGTATGTTGACGGATCAGGAAACGCCCGATGAGGGAACACTTCGGTTGGGTGAAACCGCGGTGGTGGGATACGTGGACCAGTCCCGCGACGACCTCGACCCCAAGAAAAACGTTTGGGAAGAAATCTCAGATGGCCAGGATGTTATTGAGCTTGGTAAGCGCACCATGCCCAGCCGCGCCTATGTGGGGGCGTTTAACTTTAAAGGTGGTGATCAGCAAAAGAAGGTGGGTCAGCTTTCCGGTGGGGAGCGCAACCGCGTCCACCTTGCCAAGATGCTGAAGTCCGGCGCGAATGTTCTGCTGCTTGATGAGCCGACCAACGATCTTGATGTGGAAACCTTGCGCGCGTTGGAAGACGCCCTTGATATGTTCGCCGGGTGCGCCGTTATTATCAGCCATGACCGCTGGTTTCTTGATCGCATCGCGACCCACATCCTCGCTTTTGAAGGCGACAGCCACGTGGAATGGTTTGAAGGTAATTATGAAGCCTATGAGGCGGACAAGAAACGCCGCTTGGGGGCAGAGGCAGATCAGCCCCACCGCATCAAGTTCAAACGCTTCACGCGCGACTAATAAAAAGGACCAACCTCATGCAAGGTCAAGAATTCTGGGTGCAAAAGGACGACCTTCGGAAGTTTGAATTCCATGATGTTGAGCTTGCCCCATTGGCAGCGGGCGATGTGCGCTTCCGCATCGACCATTTTGCCTTCACCGCCAACAATGTGACCTATGGCGCGGTGGGGGAAATGATTGGCTATTGGAAGTTCTTCCCCACCGGCAAAGACGGCTGGGGCAAGATCCCTGTATGGGGCTTTGCAAATGTAGAGGCGTCCAACGCTGAGGGTATTGACGTTGGCGAACGGGTCTATGGCTACTTCCCCATGGCGACCCACCTGGATGTGACCCCGGCAAAAATCACCAAAAATGGTTTTCGCGACGGCGCGACCCATCGCGCAGACCTGCCGCCGATCTATAATGAATATATGCGGGTTGCAAACATAGACGGCCATGACGCCGCGCTGGAAGATCGTCTGGCGCTGCTTCGCCCGCTCTATGCCACGTCTTATCTCATCGTGGATTTTCTGGAGGACAATGATTTCTTCGGCGCAGAGCAGATTGTGATTTGTAGCGCGTCCAGCAAAACCGCCATTGGGTTTGCCCAGCTGCTGGCGGAGGGCGCTGCCGCTGGACGCAAGATTGTCGGCCTGACCTCAAGCGGCAATCGGGAATTTGTAGCGGGGCTCGGCGCCTACGACCAAGTGGCCACATATGATGCGATTGCCGATGACATTGCCAAGCGGCCCACGGTTTATGTGGATATGGCCGGGAACGCTGAAACGCGCGGCGCGCTTCACCATCATCTCAAGGACGAGATCAAATATGGTTGCGGCGTGGGCATTACCCATTGGGACAAAGGCGGTGCGGCAAACGATCTGCCAGGGCCGCGGCCGCAAATGTTTTTTGCGCCGGGGCAGATCGAAAAACGCCGCAAAGATTGGGGGCGCGGCGTTGTGGAAGGCAAGATCGCAGATGCGGTGGATCGCCTGACACGGCAAAGCACATCATGGATGGATGTGATTGTGGGTGAAGGCCCTGACGCTGTGGCGCAGGTTTATAGCGCCATGGTGGAGGGCAAAATCTCCCCCCGCGAAGGGCGCATTCTTAGCCTATAAAATCAGAAATTAGTTTGAAACCACACGGTCATTCGCCGGTTCCATGCCTTGTTCGCGAATGCGATTGCGCAAGTAGCGCAAGATCGATCGGGCGCGGCCATCGTTTTGCGTAATGGCAGAGGTAAATTCTTCCTGCTGGGTTTGGCGCAAAGAAAAAGTTCCTGCTTCCGCAGGGGCCTCAACAGTGATGTCGTAGACGCGGTAGGCGCCCTCTCTGCGGATCAATAGCCAGCGCACTCCCGCAAGATGCTCGTTGTCGAGATTTCGAACATCGCTCTCAACAGAGACATAAGCAAAGCTCGAGCGCTCATTCACCGACGAGCCACTCACCGTAAGCGTTTCGCCCGAATATTGATCGAGCCGTGCTCTCACTATGCTTGAGGCATATTGCTCCAACAGCTCAATATATTGCTCAAACTCATCATCACTCAGATCGCGCGAATAACTTCCCAGCGCCGAGCGCCCGAACTGACGCATGGCGGTGTTTTCGACCAACAATGCTTGGAATTCGGAAATGATGTCGTCTTGGCTGCGCGAGCTGTCGCTCATAATTTCAATGCCGCGATCAGCAAGGCTTTGCACCCAAGCCTCAGCGGTTTCATCTTGGGCGAATGCAGGCACAGCCATGGTGGCTGCCAATATGGCCCCGCCAAGCGTGCGCAATACCACCTTTGCAAAAGATGAAGGCCTTGCCATGCCGCCGTCTCCCCAACGCCGCGGGGGGCATTCCCCCTCGCTTGAAACTAATACGGGCTGCAAACTGCCCGAACTCTGTGACCGAATAAAGATGCCACCGCTCACAATTCGGTTAGTGTAATTCCAGCTATTTTTGGTGGAAACCCTTATACTGCGCCTAAAAATCGTCTTCGAAATCTTCATCCAAATCGGGCAAATCTTCGAAATCGAAGGCCCCATTTCGGATGGCCCCATCGCGAGATTGGCGATAGACGCTGCGCACGGCGGCATAATAGTCGATGGAGGTTCGTTCAATCTCGTCCAGAGTCTCAAGATTGCGCGCGCGCAAATCAACGACATTTACGATCGTGCGGCCATATTTGAAATACTGAAAATCATCGCCGCCGACCCAGGTGATCGGGTCCATCAGGATGTCGACACCGCGCCCAACAAGGTCCCGAGGCGGCGATGGCCCGAAAATGGGCAGGAACAGATACGGCCCCTCGCTGACCCCATGCACCGCCAAGGTCTGACCGAAATCCTCGTGATGGCGAATGTATCCCATCTGCGTCGCAGGGTCGAAGATACCGGCCACGCCCACAGTTGAGTTGATGGCAAAGCGGGTAAAGGTGGTGCCGGCGCGCTCGGTTTCACCTTGAAACACGTCATTGGCAAAAATCACCGGGCTATTGAGGTTGCGCAGGAAATTGCGCACGCCTTGGCGGCCTGGTTCGGGAACAACAAACCGATAGGTGCGGGCCACCGGAACCAACACCACTTTATCGACGGCATTGTGGATGCCGAACATGGCGCGGTTGAAGTCTTCAAGCGGGTCATTGGTTTGGTCGGACTGCGCCGCGGTGGGGGATGCAAACAGAAACACCGCTGCAGCGACAAGCGCGCAACGGCCCAACGTCCGGGAAATCTGACCGGTCAGAAACGACATACACCCCACTCCCACCACCAAATACGGTATAGCCGTATCTAGTTACGAACTTATCTCATGCTTAGATGCCACGCCCGGAAAAAGGGCATCGATACGGGGCAATTGTGCGCATCAACACACCCCAAGCGGCTGAATTGCACGACATGGTTAACTATTTCCTAGCTCATTTGTACCATGGGGCACGGCGACCCACTAGCGACGGCGGCGCTAAAACGCAGGCTTTTTGCCGCCTGTTGCTTGATTGTCGCCGCGCAGGGGCAAATATCTCTAGATAAGCACATAAAGATATGTTTATATCCGCCAAATTTCTTGGAGGAATTCATGGATACGGTCCTTTCTGCCCTTCGCGCGGCAGCGGAACCATCTCGATTGCGCCTTTTGGCGGTATTGGGTCAGTCGGAGCTCACGGTCAGCGAGATCACTATGGTTCTGGCGCAAAGCCAGCCCCGGGTCAGTCGCCATTTGAAATTGCTTGCTGAAGCGGGCCTGATTGATCGGTTTCGCGAGGGGGCATGGGTATTTTACCGCCTCGCGGATCCAGCGCGTGCACGCGACGCTGATGCGGTCCGCGTAGCTGAGCTTGCCGCAGTTCTGGTGGCCTTTGTGCCTGGTGATGATCCTTCATATCTCCAAGACTTGCGTCGTCTTGACCATGTTCGCCAGCAGCGCGCCCAACAAGCCGCCGCCTATTTTAAAGCCAACGCTAAAGACTGGGATCGGATCCGCGCTCTGCATCTGCCGGAAGCTGATGTGGAAACCGCCATGCTGGAGCTTATCGGGCCCGGCGACTTTGACCACCTTGTGGACATTGGCACGGGCACGGGCCGGGTGCTGGAAATTATTGGTCAACGCGCCGCGCGGGGCGATGGCATCGACTTGAGCCAGGACATGTTGTTGCTGGCACGTGCAGCGCTGGACAAGGCGGGACTGTCCCATTGTCAGGTGCGGCGGGGGGATCTTTTTGCGCTGCCCTTTGATGAGCAAAGCGCGGACCTCGTCACGGTGCATCAGGTGCTGCATTATCTTGATGATCCAGCCACAGCCATTCGCGAAGCGGGTCGCATTCTCGCGCCGGGCGGGCGGTTGTTGATTGTGGACTTTGCGCCGCATCAACTTGAATTCTTGCGTGAGGAACATCAGCACCGCCGCCTTGGGTTTACTGATGATGAGATCGAAACCTGGGCCCGGGCCCCTGGCCTTGATGTATTGCGCGCACGTCATTTGAAGCCGGAACACACAGGCAATCAAAAATTGACTGTTTCGCTTTGGCTGTTGGGCCGCGCCGGCGTTGCCAATCGGTCGTCTTCCGGGAGGGCGGCGTGACGCAGAACGGTATCTCTGTATCCTTTGAGTTCTTCCCGCCCAAAACAAAAGCTACGGAAGAAACCTTGTGGAATTCAATCGCTCGCCTGGCCCCGCTGGGTCCGGAGTTCGTATCTGTGACCTATGGCGCGGGCGGATCAACGCGGGAGCGCACCCACCGCACCGTCAAACGCTTGGTGCAAGAAACCAAGTTGCGCCCTGCAGCGCATTTGACTTGCGTGGATGCCTCTAGCGTTGAGATCGATCAAGTCGCGCGAGATTATTGGAGTGCCGGGGTCCGCCACGTGGTGGCCCTGCGCGGTGATCCCCCCGGCGGCATGGGCGGTGCTTATGAGCCGCGTACCGATGGCTACTACGCCGCGGCGGAACTGGCGGCGGGCCTGAAGAAGTTGCATGACTTTGAGGTTTCTGTCGGCTGCTATCCGGAAAAACACCCCGAAAGCGTCAGCGCAGATTTTGATCTCGATTTACTCAAAGCAAAAGTCGATGCGGGGGCCACGCGGGCCATCACGCAGTTCTTTTTTGACGCGGAAATTTATTTTGAGTTTCTTGAGCGGGTGCGGGCGGCCGGGATCACCATCCCCATTGTGCCGGGCATTATGCCGATTCTCAATTATACCCGCATTCATCAAATTGCAGATGCTTGCGGCGCGGCCATCCCCAAAGCGCTCAATGACAAATTCATTGGTCTTGAGAACGACCCCGAGACACACAGATTGGTTGCGGCAACTGTGGCGGCCGAACTGGTTGAAAAGTTGCAATCGGGGGGCGTCAGCGACTTTCATTTCTACACTCTCAACCGCGCTGGGTTGAGTTACGCGGTGTGTCATTTGCTCGGGCTTCGGCCTGAAGCAGCGAACGCGGCAGCATAAGGAAGCGCCAGATGGTCGATCTTGAAACACGCACCAAGCGCATAGCGGCTCTCCACCAAGAGGCCCTCAAGCGTATCGTGGTTATGGACGGTGCCGGCGGCACCATGGTGCAGCGTTATAAGTTGAGCGAGGCGGATTTTCGCGGTGATCGTCTCAAAGCTCACAATTTTGATCTGCGCGGTAATAACGACATCCTTGCCCTCACGCAACCTGACATCATTCGCGAAATCCATGATGCCTTTTTGGAAGCGGGGGCGGACATTATTGAGACCAATACGTTCAATGGCACCTCTATCAGCCAGGCCGATTACGGCACGGAGCATCTGGTACCAGAGTTCAATCGCGTCTCGGCAGAAATTGCGCGCAAGGCGGCAGATGAGTGGACGGCCAAAACACCGCATCGTCCGCGTTACGTCATCGGCTCCCTTGGCCCCACCAACCGCACCGCATCGCTTTCGCCGGATGTAAACAACCCCGGTTTTCGCAATGTGAGTTTCGATGAACTGGCGGCAGCCTATGCCGAGCAATCCCGGGCTTTGCTGGAGGGCGGCGTGGACGCGCTGATCGTCGAGACGATTTTCGACACGCTGAACGCCAAAGCGGCGCTTTTTGGTATTGCTGCATTGGGTGACGATCTGGGCTTTGAAATACCGGTCATGGTTTCGGGCACCATCACAGATTTGTCGGGGCGTAATTTGTCAGGCCAAACTATGGAGGCCTTTTGGCATTCCATGCGCCACACCAAGCCGTTCTCTATCGGGGTTAATTGCTCCTTCGGTGCGCGCGACTTACGGCCCGCGCTGGCAGACATTGCCCGCCACGCCGATACGCTGGTGGCAGCATTCCCCAATGCGGGATTGCCCAATGAGATGGGGGAGTATGATGAAACGCCTGAGGAAACTGCCGCCTTTATTGTCGAGTGGGCGCGAGATGGTCTTGTGAACATTGTTGGCGGGTGTTGCGGCACCACGCCGGAGCACATTCGCGCCATTGTCAACGCTGTTGAAGGTCTCGGCGCGCGCCCTATGCAATCTGAAGACCCTGCGTTGCGCCTTTCGGGGCTGGAACCCTTTACGGCGGTGGCATGACGAAATTTAGAACTAATTTTATAAACATTGGTGAGCGCACCAATGTCACCGGCTCGGCGGCATTCAAGAAACTTATCGTTGGGGGCGACTTTGATGCGGCGCTGATTGTGGCGCGTCAACAGGTAGAAAACGGCGCGCAGATTATCGACGTGAATATGGATGAAGGCATGCTCGATTCCGAGCAAGCCATGGTCATGTTCCTCAATCTCATTGCGGCGGAACCCGACATCGCTCGTGTTCCCATCATGATTGACTCTTCAAAGTGGTCAGTGATTGAAGCGGGGCTTAAGTGTGTGCAGGGCAAAGCCATCGTCAATTCCATTAGCTTGAAAGAAGGTGAAGACCTTTTTCTTGAACAAGCGCGCAAAGTGCAACGTTATGGTGCGGCCACCGTTATCATGGCGTTCGATGAACAAGGCCAGGCCGACACGGTGGCGCGCAAGTTTGAGATCTGCAAGCGGTCCTATGACCTCCTTATTGCAAAAGGCGTTCTCGCCCCCGAAGAAATGATCTTCGACCCCAATATATTTGCGGTGGCGACGGGCATTGAGGAACACAATAATTACGCGGTTGATTTTATTGAGGCGATAAAGCGCATCAAGGCGGAACTGCCCCATGCTTTCGTCTCTGGCGGGGTGTCAAATATCTCGTTTTCCTTCCGCGGTAACAATCCAGTACGCGAAGCCATGCACTCGGTGTTTCTCTATCACGCCATCAAGGCGGGGATGGATATGGGCATCGTCAACGCAGGCCAGCTGGCGGTCTATGAGGATATTGAACCGGAACTGCGGGAGCGGGTTGAGGATGTCATCCTTAATCGCCGCGATGATGGGACCGAGCGGTTGCTTGAAGCCGCAGAAAAATTCAAAGGCGGGAAAGGTATTGAGCGCAAGGAAGACCTCACCTGGCGCGAGAAGCCGGTGGCTGAACGCCTGACTTATTCTCTGGTGCGCGGCATTGCCGATTTCATCGTGGAGGACGCCGAAGAAGCGCGGCTCACCCTTGGTCGCCCGCTTCATGTCATCGAAGGCCCGCTTATGGACGGCATGAATGTGGTGGGTGACCTTTTTGGCGAAGGCAAAATGTTCCTGCCGCAAGTGGTGAAGTCAGCGCGGGTTATGAAACGCGCCGTGGCGCATCTTACGCCGTTCATGGAAGCGGAGATGGAGGAAAGCGGCGAATACCAGAAAGCTGGCAAGATATTGCTCGCCACGGTCAAAGGCGATGTTCATGACATCGGCAAAAACATCGTCGGCGTGGTACTGCAATGCAATGGCTTTGAGGTGATTGACCTTGGGGTCATGGTGCCGCCGCAAAAGATTTTGGACACTGCCGTCAAGGAAGAGGTGGATGTCATTGGCCTTTCAGGGCTCATTACCCCGTCCCTTGATGAGATGGTGCACCTGGCCAGCGAAATGGAACGGCAAGGGCTCAAGCTGCCGCTGCTTATTGGCGGGGCCACCACCAGCAAGATGCACACGGCGGTAAAGATCAACCCGAACTATGCCAGCGGGCAAACCGTTTACGTGCCTGATGCATCGCGGGCCGTGAGTGTCACGTCAAATTTGCTATCCAAGGAAATGCGCGAGGCCTATGCCAGCAAAGTGCGCTCTGAGTACACCGACATGGCAGCGCGTTATGCCAATACCAATTCAAAAAAACCCCGCGCGACCATTGCCGAGGCGCGGGCCAATAAATTCAAGATCAATTGGGCCGGATACACGCCGCCCAAGCCGACCTTCTTGGGGCTCAAGAGGTTTGAGACTTATGATCTCGCGGAATTAGCGGATTACATTGATTGGACGCCGTTTTTTGCCTCATGGGAACTTATCGGCCAGTACCCGCGAATTCTAAAGGATGAAAAAGTAGGCGAGGCCGCGCGGTCCCTGTTTGAAGACGCGCAGGAGATGTTAAAGCGGATCATTGATGAAAAGCTTTTGGCACCCCGCGCAGTGATTGGATTTTTCCCGGCTAACTCCATTGGTGATGACGATTGGGAAATCTACGCCGATGATGCCCGCGAAGAAGTGCGCCTGGTGATGCATTCCTTGCGCCAGCAGATGGCGCGCAGCGGTGCCCGCGAGCGCGCGAACTTTGCCCTTGCGGATTTCCTTGCCCCTATTGAGAGCGGTCTCAAGGATTATGTTGGCGGCTTTGCCGTTACGGCAGGGGAGGGTGAAGCCAACACCATGGCGGCATTTGAGGCCGACCACGACGATTACTCAGCGATCATGTTCAAAGCATTGGCAGACCGATTTGCCGAGGCCTTCGCAGAACGCATGCATGAGCGTGTGCGCAAAGAATTTTGGGCCTACGCCAGCAAGGAGGCGCTTTCTAGCGTCGAGCTCATCGGCGAAACCTATCGCGGCATCCGCCCCGCGCCGGGCTATCCCGCTTCCCCCGACCACACGGAAAAGGCGCTACTGTGGCAAGTGTTGGACGCGGACAACCAAGCAGGCATCACCCTGACGGAAAGCTTTGCCATGCAGCCAGGCGCTGCGGTTTCGGGATTTTATTTTTCACACCCGGATGCGCAGTATTTTGGCGTCGGCAAAATTGAGCGCGACCAAGTGGAGGATTATGCCGCGCGCAAAGGCTGGGAGGTGGCATTCGCCGAGAAATGGCTTGCGCCGAACCTCAATTACGATCCGCGCAAAGCCTCCAAGTCTGCCGCGTGAGGCATCCCCTTTCGTCATCCTCGGGCGCACTCAACGGAGTCCGCTAGATGCTCGGATCAAGTCCGAGCATGACAAGAAAGGAGGGGGGTATCACAAAAATGATTGTCATCCCGGGGCGGCGCAGCCGAACCCGGGATCTACCCAACCGGCCCCTTGTTCTGCCTTCACTTGAGGCATGGCAGTAGATGCCCGGATCAAGTCCGAGCATGACGGGGTGGGGTAATCGGTAAGCGTACCAAGTCAGCGGCGTTAGGCTTTGCCATACCCGCCGCCACCGGGCGTCTCAACAATGATCGCATCGCCTGCGTGAAGCTTTGTGCCGTCTGCAAAACTTAACTCTTCGATGTGGCCATCTATGCGCTCCACCAATGTACGCCCCAACGCGCCAGGCGCACCCCCCTCAAGCCCAAATGGGGGCACCACGCGGTGGCCGGACAGGATTGCCATTTGCATGTCCTCAAAGAACCGCAGTTTGCGCACCACACCATCGCCGCCTTTATGGGTGCCCGTCCCGCCTGAACTTTGCCGGATAGAAAACTCCTCTACACGCACGGGATAACGCCATTCCAAAATCTCTGGATCGGTGAGCCGTGAGTTGGTCATGTGGGTTTGTACCGCATCCGCGCCGTCAAAGGTGGCGCCCGCGCCCGCACCGCCGCAGATGGTCTCATAATACTGCGTGTGTTCGTTTCCAAAGGTGAGGTTGTTCATGGTGCCCTGACTTGCGGCGACCGTTCCCAGCGCACCGAATAGGCAATCCACAACGGCCTGGCTGGTTTCCACATTCCCGGCCACCACAGCGGCGGGCTTGGCCGGGTTGAGCATGCAGCCCTCCGGCACAATCAGGTGCAGCGGGATCAAGCATCCGGCATTGAGCGGAATGTCATCATCCACAAGGCAGCGGAAAACATAAAGTACTGCGGCCCGCACCACCGGCAGCGGCGCATTGTAGTTGCTAGAGCGCTGCGCGCTGGTGCCGGTGAAGTCGATGGTCGCGGTGCGCGCGTCCTCGTTAAGGGAGATGGCAACTTGGATCTGCGAGCCATCGTCCATGGTATAGGTGTATGCGCCTCCGGCAATTACATCGATGACCTGCCGCACCGCATCTTCGGCATTGCGCTGCACATGACCCATATACGCCTGCACGGTGTCGAGGCCGAACATTTCCACCATCCGCGCCAGCTCGCGCATGCCCTTTTCGCATGCTGCCACTTGCGCTTTGAGATCCGCGACATTCTGGTTGGGGTTGCGCGCGGGGTAGGGCCCTTCAAGAAGCACCTGACGCAGTTCATCCTCAAAGAATACGCCATCGCGCACGAGCACTTGCCCGTCCAACAACGCGCCTTCGTCATGGATGGTTTTTGAGTGCGGCGGCATGGAGCCCGGCTGAATCCCTCCAACGTCTGCGTGATGCCCGCGCGCCGCCACGTAAAAGAGTAGCACATCGCCATCAAACACGGGTGCGACCACAGTGATGTCGGGCAAATGCGTGCCGCCGCGATAGGGGTCATTTAGGACAAAGAAATCGCCTTTGCGCATGGTGTCTCTATGACGCGCGATGATGGCTTTCACGCTGTCGCCCATGGAGCCTAAATGCACCGGCATGTGCGGGGCGTTGGCCACGAGATCGCCCTGGGCGTCAAACACAGCACAGGAAAAATCAAGGCGCTCTTTTATATTTACTGAGCTGGCAGTTTTTTCCAGCGTCACGCCCATTTGCTCGGCGATGGACATGAAAAGGTTGTTGAAAATCTCCAAAGTAATGGGGTCTGCCTCGGTGCCCAGGTGTTGCCGCGACGGCAACGGCACAAAGCGTTCCATCTCTAAGTGGCCAAGCTTGGTGACGGCGGCCCGCCAGCCGGTTTCCACGGCGATGGTGGAATGGAGCTCAATGATCAGCGCCGGGCCGGTTATTTGGTCGCCTGACATAAGAGTGTCGCGAAGATAAAGCGGTGCGTCATGCCATTGGCGATCTGCAAAAAGCTGGATTGCCTCTGCCACTTTTGGCGCGCCATACTTTCGCGCAGGCAGCAAAGTCTCTGTGACTTTATGGGCAAGGCCCACCGCTTCCACGGAAACGGCTTCAAGCACAAGTCCGCGCCCCGGTTCTTCAAAGCCAAATTCGCGACCGTGAAGCTCAGCAAAGCGTTGTTCCATCTCAGCCACGGTTCCAGCTGTCACCGCCAGTGCTGTGTCACTGCCGTCATAACGAATGTGGGCGAGGGCATGTTGGCGAACGGCTGATGTAGCAACGCCCTGAGCGGCGACCTCGGCTGTCGCCGCTGCGGCCAAACCGTCCAGCGCCGCAGTCATAGGGGCGAGGACATCGCCCGCCAGCGGCAATTCAAGGGCTTGCTCGCGAAGGGCGCGAATATCCGCCAAGCCCATGCCATAGGCTGATAGCAAACTTGCCAGGGGATGAATCAAAATGCGCGTCATGCCAAGCTTGTCAGCAACGCGGGTAGCGCATTGCGCGCCGGCACCGCCAAAGCACGCCAGCGTATAACGGCTAACGTCATAACCCTTTGCGGTGGATATTTTCTTGATCGCTTGGGCCATATTCTCGACCGCAATGTCGAGGCAGCCGTCGGCAAGAAGCGCGGCACTCTCATACCCCATCTCTTTGGCGAGGGCTTCGAACTTTGCCTGCGCGGCGGCGCTGTCCAAGGGCTCGTCGCCACCAGGTCCAAACACCTTGGGGAAATGCATGGGTTGAATGCGGCCGGTCACAAGGTTCGCGTCGGTTACGGTCAGCGGGCCATCGCGGCGATAGCATGCGGGGCCAGGGTCCGCGCCTGCGGAATGGGGCCCGACCCGGAGGCGCGTGCCGTCAAACGCGATGATGGAGCCGCCGCCAGCCGCTACTGTATGAATGGCGAGCATGGGCGCGCGAATGCGCACCCCCGCCACCTCGCTTTCAAAAGTGCGCTCAAAGCTGCCGTCAAATCGCGAGACATCGGTGGAGGTGCCGCCCATGTCAAAGCCAATAACTTGGTCATGCCCCGCAAAGGCGGCGGTTTTCACCATGCCCACCACACCGCCTGCGGGGCCAGACAGGATCGCGTCCTTGCCCTGAAACAGGTCCGCGCGCGTCAGCCCACCATTTGACTGCATGAAGTAAAGCGGCGCGTCGCCTTCCAGCTCTCGCGTTACAAGATCGATATACGACCGCAGGATGGGGGAGAGATAAGCGTCCGCCACGGTGGTGTCGCCGCGCCCGACGAATTTCATCAGCGGGCTGACCTCAAAGCTGACGGAGACCTGATCAAATCCAGCTTCTTTCGCGAGCGCCGCAACGGCGGCTTCGTGGTCGCCAAAGCGATAGCCATGCAGGAAGCAAATGGCGACGGCTTCAAATCCATCCGCTTTCACTATTTCAAGTGCTACCCTAGCCGCATCAAGATTTGGTGCACGGAGAACATTACCGTGGGCGTCGACGCGTTCATCAACCTCAATGACGCGGGTGTAAAGCTGCTCAGGTTTTTGGATATCCAGATCAAACAACTTGGGCCGGTGCTGATATCCAATGGCAAGCTGGTCGCCGAGGCCCTTGGTGGTAACAAAGACGGTCTTAGCGCCTTTGCGTTCCAGCAGCGCATTGGTGGCAACGGTGGTGCCCATTTTCACCGCGCCGATGCTGTCGGCGGGAATCACCTCGCTGACAGATAATCCGAGTAGGTGGCGAATGCCTTGTGTCGCGGCATCGGCATAGCGCTCAGGGTTCACCGAAAGCAGCTTATGGGTCTTGAGCGCACCATCAGGCGTGCGCGCCACCACATCGGTAAAGGTGCCGCCCCGATCGATCCAGAAATCCCAACGATCATTGCTCATAAAATTGTCGTCATTAAATAATCTCAATCATGCGCAAGATCTCTGCTCGCATTCTTGCAAACCATAGCTTATCTAGGGCAGATCATGTCTATCTGGGGAAAATTGTTGGGTGGTGTAGCGGGCTTTGCCATTGGCGGGCCTCTTGGGGCGCTCATTGGCGTGGCGGGTGGCCATGCCATGGACCGGGCGGCAGAAACGTCCCGCGACCCGGATAGCCCCATCGAAGGGGCCGAGGCCTCCATCGCTTTTACCATCGGTGTGATCGCCCTTTCAGCCAAAATGGCGAAAGCTGATGGCCAGGTGACCAGATCCGAGGTCGATGAATTCAAAAAAATATTTCATGTACCGCCGGGTGAAGAAAAAAATGTCGCTCGTATTTTCGACCTGGCACGCAAGGATATGGCGGGATACGACGCCTATGCGAAACAGATCGCACGGTTGTTTCGCGCGCGCCCTCATGTGCTTGAGGATTTGCTTGATGGATTGTTTCGCATCGCCATGGCGGACGGTATTTTTCATCCGGGTGAAGAACAGTTCTTGCAACATGTCGCGCAGATTTTTGGCTTCAATGAGCACGACTATGCCCGTATCAAAGCTTCGCATGTGGGCGCAGACGGCGCTGACCCTTACTTAATATTGGGTGTGGATAACCGCGTAACTGATGACGAGCTAAAATTGGCCTATCGCACGCTGGTTAAGGAAAATCATCCCGATGCATTGATCGCGCGCGGCGTGCCGGAAGAATTCGTCGACATCGCCACAGATAAGCTTGCCAAGATCAACGATGCGTATGATCGTGTGGCCAAAACGCGCGGGATGAATTAGCTCTCGCGCAACTTTGGCGGAGATTGCGCGTGTCGTTTCCTCATCTCCTATTGCTCTTTGGTATCGCCTTGGCGTGGGGACTCAATTTCGTTGTGGCCAAACTGGGCTTGGGTGAAGTGCCGCCGTTTCTGTTCACGGCTTTGCGCTTTGTCACCATCGCTATTTTGCTGGCTCCGTTTCTGCGCTGGGCACCGGGGCAAATGCGCTATGTGGCAGGCATTGCGATCACAGCGGGCTTCCTTCACTTCGCCTTGATGTTCTCTGGCATTGCACTCACCGACGCGTCAGTTGCCGCCGTTGTGGTGCAACTCAACGTTCCCTTTGCGACTATTTTGTCGATCGCCTTTTTGGGGGAGGCGGTTGGGTGGCGACGGCTCATCGGCATGGCGCTGGCATTCGGGGGCGTGGCGCTGATCAGTTTTGACCCTCGCGTCTTTGGATACCTAAATGGCGTTTTGCTGATGATCGGCGGGGCGGCCTCCATGGCTATTGCCATGATCCTGATGCGGCGAATTAAGGACGTTGGCCCGCTGCAAATGCAGGCATGGCTGGCGTGGATCAGCGTGCCCGCCTTGCTCATCCTCACCTTCGCGTTTGAAGGACATCAATGGGAAACCATCACGCACACGCCGCTTTGGGCCTGGAGCACGATCCTCTATTCAGCCATTGCCGCCAGCATCTTTGGTCATGCGGGGATGTACTATCTCATCCAGCGCTATGAAGTGTCACTCGTGGGGCCGCTGACCTTGCTTGCGCCCGTGTGCGGTATTCTCTTCTCGGTGTGGCTCTTGGGGGAAGGGATGACCTGGCGCATTGCCATTGGCGCGATTATCACTCTCGGCGGCGTGGCGATCGTCGCGGCAAGGCAAAGTAGCGCAGCAGGCGAGGAGCTGGAGGCGGTTTAAGCGGTTGCGCATCAGCCAAAGCGATCTATCATTGACGCCCGCTCCCCTGATGCCGAAAGCCCGCGCCGCGATGTCCATGTCACCAATTCACTTTTTCTTTTTGGTGATGATCAACCTGGTATGGGCCATTGCCATCATTGCCGTTGAGTTCGGCATGCGGGAGCTGTCGCCCTTTCTGTTCTTGCTGCTCAGGTTTCTGATCATCTCGGCATTGCTGGTGCCGTTCCTCAAATTTCATCGCGGGCGGATGGTTGACATCGCCATAATAGCGATCACGGCAGGCGGCATTCAGTTCGGTTTTTTCTATGGCGCGATCTACATCTCCCACAACATTCCTGCGGTGGTCATGGCCGCGCAATTGGGCGTGCCGTTCACAACTCTGCTCGGCTTTGTCTTCTTGCAGGAACAAGTGGGCTGGCAACGCTGGGCCGGCATGGCGCTCGCCTTTTTGGGCGTTTCCATTCTGGTCTTTGACCCGGAGGTGTTTGGCTCCCTCCTGGGCATTGCCCTTGGCACCTGCGCGGCGTGCTTTGGCGCGGTGGGGTCCATCTATATGCGGCGTATTCAGGGGGTGAAACCGTTTGAGTTGCAGGCCTGGATCGCGCTCATATCATGGCCACCTCTCCTGCTGCTGACCTTCACCTTTGAAACCGGGATATGGGAATCGATCATGAGCGCCACATGGGTGGGATGGACCGCCGTGGCGTTCACGGCCCTAATCTCCAACATGTTTGCCCACGCGGGTATGTTCTATTTGCTGCAGCGCTATGAGGTCAGCACCATTGCGCCCTTAACCCTGATGGCGCCAATTATGACCATTGCCATAAGTGTGCCCCTTTTGGGGGATGTGCTCACCTGGCAAATTCTGTTGGGCGGGGCGATTACACTGGCGGGGGTATTGATCGTTACAATTCGTCGCCCGGCCGAGGCGGTCCGCGATGTGGAAGTGACGCACTGATTGAGTAATGTTTAAAGCGTTCACCCCCACCCGGCGCACCAATTTCCTATGGCGCGCCGACCTTCCCCCTCGAAGGCGGAGGTTTGAGGGGGCAACCCGCTCTTTCTTCCCCCCATTGCGGGGGAAGGCTAGGATGGGGGGAAACTGAAATGGTCAAGAGCTCTTGTTGAACATCATCCAAAGACCGTCGCCAAACTTCGATGAGCGCGCGCGCGCCATCGATATGCTGATCATGCATTACACCGGCATGCCCACAGGCGAAGAAGCAATGGCGCGCATGTGCGACCCCGCGTCCAAAGTTGCCGCCCATTACACCGTGGAAGAAGATGGGCGCGTTTTTCAGCACGTCACTGAGGGCAAACGCGCCTGGCATGCGGGGATTTCGTGTTGGAAGGGGGAGGGGGATGTGAACGCGCGCAGCATCGGCATAGAGATCGTCAACCCTGGTCATGAGTTTGGCTATCGCGCTTTTCCTGAGGCGCAAATTGAAAGCGTTATGGCGCTCGCCAAGGATATTCTCTCCCGTCATGATATTCCCGCTGAGCACGTGCTTGGCCATTCCGATGTGGCGCCGGGCCGCAAGCAAGATCCGGGCGAATTGTTCCCGTGGCGCAGGCTGGCCGATGCGGGCATTGGGCGCTGGATTGTTTTTCAGCCGCCCATTGAGCTCATTGACGAGCACTCACCCGCTGACGAGGTGCGAAATTTTCAGCTGGGCCTCATGCACTTTGGCTATTGCATCGAAGTGGACGGCATATTCGGTGAGCAGACACGTGCCGTCCTCAAAGCCTATCTCGAGCATTTCAATCAGGCAGCCCACCAAGGGTAGTTGCCATTGGTACCTCTGGTTTGTGTGCCGCTGCGCTTCTGCCTAGAGTGCAGCCAAGTGCGCTTTGAGCGATTCGATAGGGGTTGGCATTGGACTTTCTCACAGAACTACGCCGCCGCAGTGTCTTCCGTGTCGCCGCGGCTTATTTGGTGGCAGGCTGGGCGGTGATGCAGGTGGTGGGGGTAATCGCTCGCGCCTCCGGCATGCCCAGCTGGGCGGACTCATTTGCGCTCATTTTGCTGGTGGTCGGGTTTCCCATTGCGCTGATTATTGCCTGGGCCTTTGAGCTGACCCCTGAAGGGCCCAAGCGCACTGAGGCGCGCGCCGGGGATGAGACGATCAAACCATTCCGCCTCGCAGACGGCGTTATTGTGGCAGCACTGGTCGTCGTCATGGGCGTAGTGGTGTGGCAGCAGCTTGCGCCCAATACGGCCACTGTTGTTATGCAGACGCCCACCGATAACGTTGTTGGCCCGGAGGCCGCATCCATCGCTGTTTTGGCGTTTGAAGATCTCTCCCCCGAAGGCGATCAGGAATATTTCTCAGACGGTATTTCGGAAGAGCTCTTGAATGTGCTGGTGCGGGTTGAGGGCTTGCGCGTTGCCTCGCGCACGTCTGCCTTCCAGTTCAAAGGCTCTAGCATCGGCATCCCTGCCATTGCAGATCAGCTAAATGTTGCTCATGTGGTGGAGGGCAGTGTGCGCCGGGCGGGGGATACCATTCGTATCACCGCGCAGCTCATTGATGCCTCCACTGATGAGCACCTGTGGTCAGACACTTTTGACCGCACCCTAACCGCCTCAAATATTTTTGAGGTGCAGGATGAAATTGCGACAGCCATTGTCGCGGCGCTGAGCGAACGGCTGCAGGGTGTGCTGCCCGCTATGGAGATTGAGGTTGAGGCAACGACGGAGAACCTCACCGCTTATGAGCTTTATCTTCAAGCGCGGCCTTTGTTCCTGGCGCGGGACGCATTTGATCGAGCCGATGCCCTGCTTGCGCAAGCTGTCGGGCTCGACCCGGATTTCTCGGAAGCTTGGGAAATGCGCGGCGCGCTCCACATGCTTGCCACATCTTATGGCTTCATTGATGCCGAAGAAGGCGAGCTAAATCGACTTGCGATTGAATACTCACAAAGGGCGCTTGCCATAGATCCTGAAAGCTCTCTTGCCATCGCCGTGATCGCAAATGTCGAAGATGATATGGTTGAGGTGTCAACAGCGGCCTCGATTCATCGGGAGCTTGAAAGCTACGACCGAGCGCTTGAAATTGATCCGCGCAACACATCGGCCCTGAACTGGCGAGGTCTTACGTTGGCAAGTGTGGGATTTGTTGAGTTGGCGCTTGAGGACTTTGCCAGGTGTGTTGAGATCGAACCGGACTATTCGCCGTGTCATGCAAATTTGGTATTTCATTCCACTGCGGTTGGTGATGACCAAACAGCATTTGACTACTATTTGGCAGCTGCGAATTCTGGAATTGCTGTTCCGGCGCTTCCCCTTTCAATGCTGGCGCGACTTGGCAAACGGGAGTTGTTTCTCATTGTAGCCGCCGAGGAGTATGGTCCCAATGCGCCCTGGGCGGACAATGAAATGCTCTATGAGATTTTTCGCGACCCGGGTGGTGATTGGGATCATTTGATCGATGCCATTACCGCGTTCGAAGAAACGCGCACAGGCGCCTCAGGTCAAACTTCCATCGACATAATGATTGGGAACTATGATCGCTACGATCCGGACTGGGGCATTCCATTAGGACCGGAACTTGCTGGGTATCGGCAAACCGACGCCTTCCAAAGGGTTCTTGAAGCTAACGGACTGGCTGAGTATTGGCGCACTTACGGCTTTCCGCCTCGTTGCCGCGAAGGGCAAGCCGGCCGGATTGATTGTGACTGACCATGGTCAAGTTCGTTCCAGGTCTTGATCTTGCCGACGGATACTACCGCGATGTAGTGGCGCCGCTTCTTGGGGAAAAGTATCCAAACTTGCCGCATGCCGCCGCCCTAATGGGCGCAGGGTCCGATGTGCTGGGCTATGACACGGAGATGTCGACCGATCACAGTTGGGGCCCCCGGTTTCAACTGTTTGTCTCCGAGGATGCCGGCAAGACCTTCATGGCGGAGTTGAGTACATACTTTGCGGAAAACTTGCCTTATGAATATCGCGGTTTTCCAACGCACTTTATTGTGCCTGACCCGGGCCAGAAGAGCAGTTTTGAGATGTCGCGAAAAGAAAGCGGCTCGGTAAACCACAAGATTGAAATCACGACGCTTGCAAGTTTTTCACGTCGGCATTTGGGTGTTGATGCTACTCAGCCGTTGGCAGAAGATCATTGGCTCGCCACCCCGCAATCCTTGTTGCTGACGATGACATCGGGGCGGGTGTTTCATGATGAGGTTGGGCTTGGGAGGATGCGCGGCGAGTTGGCGTGGTATCCTCGTGATGTTTGGTTATTCTATTTGGGCTGTGTTTGGTTGCGGCTTCGTCGTTTGGAATTGACCATTGGCAGGATGGGTCAATCCGCTGATGATCTTGGCGTTGCAGTGGCGCTAGGGAATATTGTGACGGAGCTGATGCGTCTCGCCTTTGCCATGGAGAATACATACACGCCTTATTCCAAATGGGTCGGGCGCGCGTTTCAATCACTGCAATGTGCGGCTTTGTTGGGACCGCAGATTGAAGCCATGGTTCATGCCCCTGGCTGGGCGGAGCGCGATATGGCGCTTAGTGCAGCCTTGGAAACTTGTGCTGCCATGCATAATGCTCTCAGCGTAACAAAGAAAGTTCCTGAAAAGGTAGCGCTCTACAAGGACAGGGGGTTTCACACCATTCGCGCCATAAAGTTCTCTCGCGCACTGATTGCAGAAATCAAATCTCCGCGCTTGGGGCAACTCTTTAAACAAGGGGTCTATGGCCCAATCGATCTGATTACCGATAGCAGAGACACCAAACTCTCAGTCACCAAGGGCGGGCGTGTATTGCGCATGTTTGAGGGCTGATCTGGACCCTTGAACTTGAGCTTCAGAGGGCGCACATTCCGCCCTGGTGCCAGATGGCCGGATGGCCGCGCGTGTGCTTCGGCATGCGTGAGGAAAGTCCGGGCTCCATGGAAACACGGTGCCGGGTAATGCCCGGCGGGGGCGACCCCAGGGAAAGTGCCACAGAAAGCAAACCGCCTCGCTTGCGAGGTAAGGGTGAAAGGGTGCGGTAAGAGCGCACCGCGTGTTTGGTAACAAACACGGCACGGTAAACCCCACCGGGAGCAAGACCGAATAGGGACTGCATGATGCGATGTTTTCGTCGCGCGGTCCGGGTGTGTCGCACGAGGCGTCTGGCAACAGGCGTCCCAGATGAATGGCCATCACCTCTTCAGGTTGAAAAACTTGGGGAGGTACAGAACCCGGCTTACAGGCCATCTGGCACCAATCTCCGTTCGTCATTCCGGGGCGGCGAAGCCGAGCCCGGAATCTCATTCACGGCCTGCCGCGTAAGATCCCGGACAATTGCGATGCAATTTCCGGGATGACGGGCTAAGTGCGGCGTACTACTCCCCACCCCAACCCGGCACGCGATCACGGATCGGCGCGCCGACCTCCCCCCTTGCGGGGGAGGGTTAGGGGGGGGTTAGTCTTTTGCGTCTTCCATGGCGCGGGCATTGTGTTCCGCCACTTCGCGGATGATCGCGCGTAAGCGCAAGCGCCCCAGCAAATCGTTGGACAAAATAATGCCTTGCTCAGCCAGGGCTGATGCCTCTTCGGTGGTCATGCCCGCCGCGTTGCGTTTAAAGAAGTGCTCCACATCTATGGTGGCAAGGGAGTTGGCGGCATCAAGATAGCGTTTAAGCTCCGCAACACCGTAGCCGCGTTCGCCCTTAAAGCCGGCGGACTTCAGCTTGCCCCAAATGTCCACGGTGCCGGCATCTTGTTTGGAAAGCGTGCCGCCCACGGCAATGGAGACAAGCCCCACGCGGTCCATTTCCTCTATTTCTTTTAGCTCAACGCCGGTTTGCTTTGATACGTCAGATAGCGATTGCGACTTGCGGGATTGCTCATTGCCAAAGCGGGCGCTGAGCAAAAACTCAAGTCCCAGTAAAGTGGGAAGCTCTTCCGCCTGAAGGGGTTCACCATCGGCGCGCAGCATGTCCTTGATCACGCCAAGGGGCAGGAAGCGTTCGTGCTGCAATTTTTTGATCAGCGCGACACGTTCAATATGCGTTTCATCATAAAGCGCTACATTCGGTTTGGGTTTTTCCGGTTCCGCCAGAAGCCCTTCGCGAATGTAATAGCGTATGGTCTCGCGGCTCACGCCGGTGCGCGCCTCGAGTTCCTTCATTTTGATCTGCGCGGTCATGGACCTATTTCTTGGGGTGGAGCACCACAGGCAGCTGCAAAAAGCCCATCACGAAGTTGGACTGCAGCCGCTCGGGTTCACCCACCACCTCGACAAAATCAAAGCGCTTGACGATTTCTTCCCAGAGGATCTTCAACTGCATTTCCGCGACACGGTTGCCCATGCAGCGGTGAATGCCAAAGCCGAACGCAATATGATGGCGCGCTTTTTCGCGGTCGATCAAAAACTCATTGGCGCGATCAATCTCGGTCTCATCCCGGTTGCCGGAGATGTACCACATGACGACCTTATCGCCCTTCTTGATCTGCTTACCGCCGAGTTCAATGTCTTCCTTGGCGATGCGGCGCATGTGCGCCAGCGGCGTTTGCCAGCGAATGATTTCCGACACCATATTCGGAATGACGCTCGGGTCCGCACGAAGCTTGTCATACTCCTTGGGGTTTTGATTGAGCGCCAGCACGCCGCCGGAAATGGAATTCCGCGTCGTGTCATTGCCGCCCACGATGAGCAGAAGCAGATTGCCTAAATACTCAAGGGGGTCGTCATTCATGTTCTTAGTTTCAGGATTGTTGGCGAGCAGGGAGATGAAATCCATTTTTGGATTATCGCCCTGGCCCTGACGCTCATTCCATAGCTTCACGAAGTACTCATAGCATTCCCAAAGAACCGCCTTGCGCGCCTCTTCTTCCATGTAGTTGTTACTGCCCTCTTCATCAGTGGTTGTTGCCACATCAGACCAATAGGGCAGCAGGTGCCGGTCCTCAAAAGGAAAATCAAACAGCGTCGCCAGCATTTGCGTGGTCAGCTCGATGGAAACTTTTTCCACCCAGTTGAATTCTTCGCCAATGGGCAGGCTGTCGAGAATATTGCATACGCGCTCGCGGATCAGCGGCTCAAGCACAATCAGATTTGCCGGTGCGGCCGTCGGCGCGACAATTTTGCGCTGCACGTCATGCTTTGGCTGATCCATAGCGATGAACATGGGCAGGGTAAAGTCTTCCGGCGGATCGGCGATCACAATGGACGGCTCGCTTGAGAAGACCTGATGGTTCGTATCGACAGCCATAATGTCTTTGAACTTCGTGATGTTCCAGAAGCGCCCGAACTCTTCATTCTCGCTCAGATGAACGGGGTCTTCCTTGCGCATGCGCTCGAAGTAAGCCCAGTGCTTTTGATGCATGAACAGGCGCCCATCGCTGGGGTCCATTTCCTCAATGGGCATGGAGTAAGCTTCAGGCAGGTCTTCGGGATTGATGTCTTCGGCGAGGCTCATGGGAGTTCTCCTTCCGGGGCGTCAGATCAGTGCTGGGACTCTTAATGCTGGGACTCAGGCATGCGCACGACAAGGCCGTCCAGCGCATCGGTAACTTCAATTTGGCAAGAAAGGCGGCTTTCGTCTTTTACCTCTTCAGCGAATTCGAGCATGGTCTCTTCCATGTCATTCTTTTCGCCGGTCTTGTCGCGCCAGGCCCCATCCACATAGACGTGACAGGTAGCGCAGGCGCAGGCGCCGCCGCAATCGGCATCGATGCCGGGGACCATGTTCTTTACCGCGCCTTCCATCACCGACAGGCCGGGGGCCACCTCAATCACATGTTCAGTGCCGCTATGTTCAATGTACGTGATTTTGGCCATGGGGATTCCATATTCTGTGAGGACTAGTGCGTAGTGAAGCTACGTATTTTAGGAGTATGACCCAACTGACGGGGGCGTCAAGTTACGCGTCACTTTCATAAAGAATTAACCATATGGGTTCGTTTTGGAGCAGGGCGCAGAAATACTGGGGAATCGGGGCAGGCGCCCCAAGCGGTCATGCGGGAAAACCGCAGAATTCTCCCGCTTTGGTGAGTCATTTCCTTTGACTCCCATGAAATCCCATGGTATCCCATGAATTCTCGCTTTGGCGGGGCTGCCCAGCGGATTCCGGGAGATCCGAAGCGGCTGTGATTTTTGGAAGGGCTCAGCATGCTCCATGCATGGCGCGCCGTTCTTGGGTGGAGGCGCGAAGCTCGTGCAGGGACTTGGGGTCCACGGGGTCAGAAAAGCGTTTTGCGGTGAGGAAGGGAGCATAATCTAATGCGGCCCTTCCTCTCCACCTACACCAATAAAGTCGATGCCAAAGGGCGTATTTCCGTGCCCGCCCGCTTCCGTCAAGTTGTCGCGGAAGGGGAGTTTCCCGGTGTCGTAATATTCCCGTCGTTCAACGCGGCTTGCCTCGAAGGCGTCACCATGGCGCGCATAGAGGAATTGTCGGACCTGATCGATGCGGAATTTGAACCCTTCGACGATACCTATGGTGCCTTCGCGCACTCAATTCTGGCTGATGCTTATGAATTGACCTTCGACTCAGAAGGCCGCGTTCTGGTGCCGCAAGAGTTGCTGGACCACGGCAATGTCACTTCCCACGCAACATTTGTGGGTTTGGGCAAGCGTTTTCAAATTTGGGAGCCGCAAGCCTATGTCCGGCAGCGTGAAGGCGCGCGCGCCATGGCCCATGAAAAGCGCGGGCTGTTACGGCCGGGCGGGGGTGTGCCGCGCGACGCAAAAAAGTCAGATGATGGAGGCGCGACATCATGAGTGCGCCCCACACACCTGTAATGCTCAATGAAGTGATCGAAGCGCTCGCCCCGCAAGATGGCGAGCACTTTATTGATGGCACCTTCGGCGCTGGCGGCTATTCAAACGCCATTCTCAACGCCGCTAAATGTTATGTCTTTGCCATTGATCGCGACCCATCCGCCATCGCGCGCGGGTTAGAGCTTGCAAGTTCCACCGGCAACCGTTTGACCATAGCCCTTGGCCGCTTCAGCGAAATGGATCAGCTGGCAGTGACCCGGTTGCCGGTTGATGGTGTGGCGCTGGATCTCGGCGTTTCGTCTATGCAGTTTGACGAAGCCGAACGCGGCTTTTCGTTCCAAAATGATGGCCCGCTTGATATGCGCATGGGTGGTGACGCTCAGGGCGGCAAAACCGCCGCTGGTCTGGTGAACGATTCTCCTAATGCAGAGCTCGCGCGCATCTTCAAAGACTATGGCGAGGAGCGCCGCGCACGGCATGTGGCGAATGTCATCTGCGGTTTGCGCGAGGAGACGCCCATCACACGCACAAAGCAGTTGGCGGAGATTGTCTCAAAAGCCCTTGGCGGTGTGCGAGCAGGAAAGATCCATCCCGCCACCCGGACCTTTCAGGCCCTGCGTATTGCGGTGAATGATGAACTCTCCGAGCTCTACAACGGGCTACGTGCTGCCGAGCGCTCGCTAAGTGCGGGCGGGCGATTGGCAGTGGTGTCATTTCATTCTCTCGAAGATCGCATCGTCAAACAGTTTTTGACCGCGCGGACAGGCAACGCCGGGCGTGGCTCGCGGCATTTGCCTGAACAAGCCGATGGCCCCGCACCGTCTTTTGAGTATGTTTTTCGTGGCAGTCACGGCGCGTCAGATCAAGAAGTCGCGCAAAATCCGCGGGCCCGCTCCGCAAAATTGCGTGCGGCCCGACGCACCTCAGCGCCAGCCTGGGACGTTGCGGAGGATGCCGCATGATGTCCACTGTCAATTATGTCCTGATGGGCTTGCTATTTGTGTCATGGGTCAGCCTTTTTTCGCTCAAAGACATCACCAGCGATAGTCGCCAGCGCGTAGCGGTTTTGCAGGGTGAAATCATTGCCGAGCAAGATGCCATTCGGGGCCTGATGAACGATTGGGCGGTGCTCAATGAGCCGGGGTATTTACAAGACCTCGCGCATCTTCACCTCGGACTCAATACCTTGAGTTCAAACCAGATTGTGCGGATGGCTGCGCTGCCCATGGCCCCCTTTGCGGCACCCGGCCGAGACAGCGGCACAATGCGAACAGCGGCGCAAGGCATGGTGCAGTTTCCCGCGATGTCATTTCACTCGCCCCGTCTTGATCGCATTGAGGCCGCTGAACCTTATATGCATTGGCCGCAGCCATCACTTCGTCCCAATCCATCGGGAGACGCAGAATGAAACGAACTGCGCGGCGTGTAAGAGACGATTGGACCACCCGCGGCGCGGGGTATTTTGAATTGCGCGCCTCGCAGCGTGCGCGCTCGCGCCTGGGCGTGCTTTGCACGTTTGTCTTTATTGCATTCTCCGCCCTTGGTGTTCGCATCACGGATTTGACCATCGCGGTGCAGGCAGATGACGCGGGCCGTACAGTCGTTGCCGACACGGCAACGCGGCACAGAGCCGAACTTGTGGATCGCAATGGCCGCCTTTTGGCGCAAAACGTGGATAACATTGTCCTCGCCGCAAATCCGCGCGATGTGTGGGATCCTGTTGTTGTGGCGCAGCGCATTCGCGAAGTGTTACCAGAATTGGATGAAGCCTCATTGGTGCGCCGGCTTTCTGATCGCACGCGAGAGGTTGTCTACCTGGCCTGGCGGGTAAGCCCTCATGAGCGCTTTGAAATTCATTCGCGCGGCCTTCCCGGCGTGATCTTTCGCGAAGAACAGCGTCGGCTCTATCCCCAGTCAAACACACTCTCGCATCTTGTGGGCTACGCCCGCGATGATGGGGAGGGCCACGCGGGCATTGAGCTTGGGTTGAACGAGGAAATCCTCGCCGCCCGTGATCCCATTGCCTTGAGTGTCGATCTGCGTGTGCAGCATGCCTTGCGCGACGAGCTCAGCGCGGCCATGGAGGAATTTAGTGCGCAAGCGGCAGCGGGCGTGGTGTTGAACGTCAACACCGGCGAAGTTCTTGGCATGGTATCTTTGCCGGATTTTGACCCCCATTCGCCGGGGGACCCGGGACTGACCACCCATCTCAATCGGGCGACAGGTGCCACATATGATCTTGGCTCCGTGGTCAAGCCTTTGACTATTGCGCAGGCGCTGGATCTGAATCTCGTATCACCGGAAACGGTTTTCGATGTCAGCGGTCCCTATGAAGTGGCAAGTCATGAAATTCGGGATTTTCACCGTATCTGGGAGCCCATCGACGTTCGTGAAATTTTAGCGGAATCCTCCAATATCGGTACTGCGCAAATCGCAGAGCTCATTGGTCGTGAGCGACAGCGCGCGCTTTTTGATCGCTTGGGTCTGTTGGAGCGTCTGCCCGTTGAAATTGCCGGGGCCGCGCGTCCCTTGGTACCTAGCAACTGGGGCTCACTGGAAACGGCCACCATATCATTTGGCCATGGCTTAACTTTGACACCGCTGCATTTGGCGGCGGCTACGGCGGCCACCATCAACGGCGGATACTGGGTTGAGCCCACATTTGTCATGCGCGCGCCCGGTGATCCCATTCCGCGCCGCCGGGTTTTTTCGCAAGCAACGTCAGACACCATGCGTGATTTGCTTCGCTATGTGGTGACCGACGGCACGGGTGGAAACGCTGATGCCTTGGGGTATGAGGTGGCGGGCAAAACCGGTACCGCTGAAAAGCCCAGGCCGGGGGGCGGCTATGATCGCAACCGGTTGGTTTCGTCTTTCATAGCTATGTTTCCGGCTTCCGAGCCTGAAGTGATTGTCTTTGCCCTTCTTGATGAACCCCGTGGCAATGCCTCAACCGGGGGCTACGCCACCGGCGGGGCGACGGTGGCACCAGCGGTGGGGCGGATCATCGAACGGATCGCGCCATTTGTCGGCGTTATGCCTACTGAGCCAGATATGGGCCTTCAGCTCCTTGCAGCACGCGCGATTGATGTCACGCTCTCGCCCCAATAACAGTGGTAAAGGAGCCCAATGAATTTGGCGGACCTGGTGGGGGACATTGACGGCATCACATCGCACCCTGCGGGGGGCGCAAGGGCCGACGTGTCGCCTGTTGTATCCGGCCTAACGGCGGACAGTCGCGAGGTGCAAAGCGGGTTCTTGTTTGCCGCATTGGATGGCCTGGAAGCGGACGGTGCAGCGTTTATTCCTCAGGCCATTGCCAATGGCGCGCACGCCATTCTCGGTCGCCCAGGACTTGCCACAGAAGGGCTTCCCTATTTGGAAGCGCGGGAGCCGCGCCAGGCGTTGGCGCATTTGGCGGCGCGATTTTTCCCAAACCAGCCCAAAACCATCTGCGCTGTCACGGGGACCAATGGCAAAACCTCTGTGGCTTCATTTGTGCGGCAAATCTGGTCCCGTCAAGGCAAGCGGGCGGCGAGTATTGGCACCCTTGGCGTGGTAACAGATCAAGGCCAAGTGGCGCTTCAACACACCACACCGGACCCGGTACAGCTTCACAAGATTTTGCATGATCTTAGCAACGACGGCGTGACCCATGTGGTGCTCGAAGCGTCAAGTCATGCGCTTGCGCAGTGTCGCCTTGATGGTGTGCGGATCACCGCTGCAGCCCTCACCAATATCACGCGCGATCATCTCGACTACCACGATACATTTGAGAGTTATGAGAGCGCCAAGTTACGATTGTTTGGCGAACTTATAAGCCGCGATGGCCGGGCGGTTATCAACGCCGATAGCGCCAGTGCGCCTGTTGCGGCGGCCCAAAGTAGTGCAGCGGTGACAAGTGTCGGGGCGGGGAAGGCTGACATTCGGGTGACGTCGCTTAAACCTGACCAAAGCGGAACCAATGTCACAATATCCTATGAAGGGAAAAAATTCGCTGTGCGCATTCCTCTGATTGGTGCGTTTCAGATCTCTAATGCGTTGATTGCGGGGGCTCTCTCGGGGGCCTTGCCCGCTGATTGGCTGCCGCTTCTGGAGCAACTCGAAGGCGCGGAAGGCCGCATGCAAAAAATTGGTGCCATGCCAAATGGAGCAAGCATTTATGTGGACTACGCCCACACGCCGGACGCCTTAGAGACCGTGTTGAGAGCTATTCGCCCGCACGCAGAAGGCCGCCTTGTGGTGCTTTTTGGATGTGGCGGTGATCGGGACGAGGGCAAGCGCCCTCTTATGGGGGGCATTGCAACCGCCTTTGCCGACGTAGTTTATGTGACCGACGACAATCCGCGGCATGAGGATGCGCAGCGTATTCGCGACGATATTCTGGCCGCCGCGCCAGCGGCCATTGAGATCGGCGATCGCAGGGAAGCGATTCTTAGCGCCATGGCGGGTCTGAAGCCTGAGGATGTGTTGGTCGTAGCGGGCAAAGGTCATGAGGCCGGTCAAACGGTGAGGGGCGTTACCCATCCGTTTAAAGATGCTGACGTCATCGCTGACATTTTGCACCATCACTCACAAGCCGGAGTGCAGTGATGGCGAAAGATGTACTTTGGACCGGCGAAGAAATCAAACAGGCCACTGGCGGCAGCGTCACAGATACCTCTTTCCATGTGACCGGCGTGACCATTGATAGTCGTGAAGTTGAGGCAGGTGACTTGTTTGTGGCCATCGAAGGTGAACGCGACGGCCATGATTTCGTTGCTGATGCCTTTGCTAAAGGTGCGGTCGCTGCCATTGTTTCAAAGAGCATTGCAGGCATTCCTCCCGGCGTGCATTTGATCGAGGTGGGCAATACTCTCACCGCCCTGGAAGCCCTTGGAACCGCGCGGCGGGCCTCTTCTGCGGCAAAAATTATTGCTGTGACGGGAAGCGCTGGGAAAACCAGCACCAAAGAAGCTTTGTGTGCGTGTCTCGCGCCTTCAGGAAAGACCCATGGCTCTGTCAAATCATTCAACAATCATTTGGGTGTGCCGCTCACGCTCGCGCGGATGCCCAGGGACGCTGCCTACGGTGTTTTTGAAATCGGCATGAACCATCCAGGTGAGATTATCCCCTTGACGAAAATGGTGCGCCCCCATGTGGCCATCGTCACCACAGTGCAGCCCGTTCATTTGGAGTTTTTTACCTCGGTGGACGCCATTGCCGATGCGAAGGGTGAGATATTTGCAGGCCTTGAGCCCGGCGGCACGGCGCTCATCAATCGCGATATACCGCACTATGGTCGGCTGGCAGCTTTTGCGACAAAAGCCGCTGCGCGCATTTTGGGATTTGGCGAACATGAGGCAGCGGAAATTCGGCTCAAGAATGTTGTGCTGCAACCTGATGGCTCGTCAGTGGACGCCGTCATCAATGGCGAAGACCTGCTCTATCGGGTCGGGGCGCCAGGGCACCATATGGTGATGAATTCACTGGCGGCATTGGGCGCTGTGCAAGCGGTGGGGGCGGATCTTGCCCTCGCAGGGTTGGCCTATGCCACCACAGAAGCTGCAGAGGGGCGCGGGCGGCGGCATTTGGTTGATTTTGGCGGCGCAACCTTCACGGTGGTGGATGAAAGCTACAACGCCAATCCCGCCTCTATGCGCGCGGCAATTGATACGCTATCTGCAGCAGAACCGGGCCCGCGTGGCCGCCGCATTGCCGTTCTCGGTGACATGCTTGAACTTGGAGAGAACTCAACCACTTTTCATGCGGATTTAGTGCAGCCGCTTGATCGCGCCGGAATCGAATTGGTTTTTTGCGCCGGGCCCAATATGGCCCATCTTTGGGAAGCATTACCGCCCACTCGTCGGGGGGTATATGGGCAATCGTCTGCAGATATTGTTGATGTTGTTCGCGGTGAAGTGCGCGCGGGTGATGTGGTGATGATTAAAGGTTCGCTGGGGAGCCGCATGCGCCCCATCGTAGATGCGCTATTGGCACGCGGGCAACGCGAGTTGGGGGACTAAACATGCTCTACCATTTATTGTTTTCATTGTCGGATCAATTTTCCATCTTCAATGTAATTCAATATCAAACCTTCCGCACCGGCGGCGCGATCATGACAGCGTTGGCGGTTAGTCTGCTGTTTGGCCCGGCCTTTATTCGCTGGCTAAAATCAAAGCAAGCAGAAGGACAGCCCATTCGAGCAGAGGGCCCGCAATCTCATGTCCTGACCAAGCAAGGCACACCCACTATGGGCGGCTTTTTGATCCTCCTTGGGGTCTCGCTGGCAACGCTGCTGTGGGCGGACCTCAGCAATGAGTATGTCTGGGTCATCTTGCTTGTAACCCTCGGCTTTGGCGCTATCGGATTTGTTGATGATTTCCGCAAAGTCACCCAACGCAGCACCGATGGACTTTCAGGGCGCTTTAAACTGGCGCTTCAGTTTGCCATCGCCATTGGCGCGGTCCTTTGGATGATGGGTGTGGGTCCTGAAGCTCTTCAGGGGCGTCTTGCGTTCCCGGTATTCAAAGACCTGCTGCTTGACCTTGGCTGGTTCTATTTGGCGTTTGGTGCCTTTGTCATTGTAGGGGCCTCCAATTCGGTGAACCTGACCGATGGGCTGGATGGCCTCGCCATTGTGCCGGTGATGGTCGCGACGTGCTCATTCGGCCTGATCGCCTATCTCGTGGGTAGTAGTTTTTTCGCTGAGTATCTGCAAGTCCATTATGTTCCTGATACTGGCGAGCTGGCAATTTTCTGCGGCGCACTGCTCGGGGCTGGCCTTGGGTTTTTGTGGTTCAACGCGCCCCCCGCCATGGTCTTTATGGGTGATACCGGTTCGCTATCGCTTGGCGGCGCGCTGGGTGTGATCGCCGTGGCCACCAAACATGAAATTGTTTTGGCGATCATCGGGGGGCTTTTTGTACTCGAGGCTGTTTCAGTGATTGTGCAGGTCACCTCATTCAAGTTGACCGGCAAGCGCATATTTAAGATGGCACCGATCCATCACCATTATGAACAATTAGGTTGGGCGGAATCCACCATTGTGATCCGGTTTTGGATTATCGCAGTTGTGCTTGCGCTCATTGGTTTATCTACGTTGAAGCTCAGGTAAGTCATGATTGAACTGGCGCAAATGCAGGGCGTAACAATCGCGGTTCTCGGTCTCGGCCGGACCGGCACCTCTGCTGTGCGCGCGCTTAGTGCCGCTGGTGCGACAGTCTTGGCGTGGGATGACAATAAAGATGCCTGTGCCTCCCTAAAGGCGGAAACGGGGACCACCGCAACGCCGCCTAAAGATTGGGATTGGTCGCAAGTTAGCTCGCTTGTGCTCAGCCCCGGCATTCCCTTCAGCCATCCAAAGCCACATGACGCAGTGCTTGCGGCGCAAGCGGCGCAAGTGGAAGTGATCAGCGACTTGGAACTTTTTCTGCGGGCCCTTGGCGACAAGGCAAATCGGGCCGCGCCGGTGGTTGCCATAACCGGCACGAATGGAAAGTCCACCACAACGGCTTTGACAGCCCATGTGCTCGCGCGTGGCGGGTTTGCGCCGCAAGCCGGCGGCAATATCGGCAAGCCGGTGTTGGATCTTGATCGTCCCAATCCGCGCAGCATCTATGTGTTGGAAGTCTCCAGCTATCAAATTGATCTGACGCCCTCGCTAGCCCCGGAAGTGGGTGTGCTGTTGAATATTACCCCTGATCATCTTGAACGCCATGGCGGGCTTGTGGGCTATGCGGCGGTAAAGGAAAAACTCTTCAACGGGCAAAGCCTTGACGATTGCGCGGTGGTTGGCATTGACGATCTACACTCCTCTGCCATTTGCGCGCGCCTCAAACAAAAACATCTCAGTAAGTCCGGTGCAGAGGTTGTGCCTCTGGCGGTGGGGAAATGTGT
>JAJFIK010000051.1 GCA_021775005.1 Rhodospirillales bacterium | reverse complement strand
AACCTTGTTGGGCCGCACGTTCAGGGCTGGGTCGATAATGAAGGAAATATCCACCACACACGCTATCTGTCGATAGACGAAGATTTGCGGCCGGAGCAAACCAACGTGGTTGATCAAATCATGCGGTGGTTCAACTAAAATCGCGACAAACGCGAGTGATGTTTACAAGGAGGAGTGACTATGAGTGTTTTCTCAAGGGTGCTGACCATCGGTGCCTTGGGCGTGGTAATTGTGGGCGGTATCGCCACCTTTAGCTTGTTCAACGACGACGTGACAGCGCAGAGCGATGGCGGTGAAATGGTGTTCCATCGCGGCAATGGCGCGGAGCCCGCCAGCCTTGACCCCCATCGCGCAAGTGGCACTTGGGAAAACAACATCATCGGGGACATGTTTTTGGGCCTCTACACCGAAGGCCCCGACGGTGCGCCGATCTTTGGTGCGGCAGAAAGCCAAAGTATCAGCGCGGACGGTCTTACCTATACCTTCACATTGCGCGGCGGCCTTTTGTGGTCAGACGGCGCGCCCATGACTGCTTACGATTTTGAGTATGGGCTGCAGCGCATTGTAAATCCTGAAACCGCCGCGCGTTATGCCTTCATCACCTACATCATTGAAAACGCTGAAGCGATCAATAGCGGCGAGATCACGGACCTCAGCCGAATGGGTGCCCGCGCGCTTGATGATCGCACTTTAGAAATAACGCTAACGCGCCCTGCCCCGTTTTTCCCTTGGCTGCTCACTCACTACACAACATTTGCAGTACCGCAGCACGTAATTGAAGAGTACGGTGACCAATGGACTCGGCCAGAAAATATTGTCACCAACGGTGCCTACACGCTGAGAGACTGGGCGCCAAATGATCACATCAGCCTAGTCAAAAACGAATATTTTTTCGACGCAGAAAATGTCGCCATTGATGAGGTTGTATTTTACCCAACCGACGACGAGTCCGCAGCTTTGCGCCGGTTTCGCGCCGGTGAACTAGATATGAACACAGGCTTTCCATCGCAGCAATTTGCTTGGCTTCTTGAAAACATGCCGGAAGAAACACGTATCGCGCCATATTTTTCCACGAGCTATGTGCTCTTCAATATGAACGAGGAACGCTTTGCCGATGCAGGGGTCCGTCAAGCACTATCGATGGCAGTTGATCGCTGGACCATCACACAAGTGATCCTTGCGACAGGGCAAATTCCGACTTACTCCCTGAACCCACCTGAGATGCCTGACTACACACCGCCGCAGCTTTCTTTTGCTTCGGCCGGTGCAGCGCTTTCCCGAGAAGAAAACAATGAGATAATGGCCGCGCGCTGGAACACTGCACGCGACCTGATGCGGGAAGCTGGATATGGTCCGGATAACCCCCTTCATTTCACTTATCGTTACATGGAAGGCAATGATGCGCGCCGGTTCGCTGTCGCCCTCCAGGGCTGGTGGAGTGAAATTTACGCAGATGTGGAAATCGTAAACACAGAACCGGCCATACACTATCGCGACCTGCAGAGTTCAAATTTTGAAGTTGGTAGTGCGGGTTGGATTGCCGACTATCCAGATCCTGAAAATTATTTGCTGCTGTTTGATTCTCAAGCCGGTGCGCTCAATTACTCAAACTATTTAAATGAAGAATACGAGCGCCTGTTGGCAGAAGCGCAGTCGACGCCGGATCAAGATACCCGTGCGGCCCTCTATGCCGCAGCGGAACAAATCTTGCTCAACGACTCACCGTTCATTCCGACCCACAATAGCGTCTCCAAAACCCTCGTCGGTTTGCATGTGATGGGCTATGAGGACAACGCGGTTCACATTCACCGCACCCGCTGGATGTCGCTTGATGAGAGCCAGCGCCCGACCCAGGACGGCATGGTGGATCAGATTATGCGCTGGTTTAACTAGCCTCTCAGCGCCAGCACACGAACTATTTAAGCGTCCAGCCATTGGCTGGGCGCTTTTTCTATGCCTATTCTCCGCACCTCGACGGGGCGAGACTTAGCGGCATTGGTGTTAGCAAGCCGCTGACTGACAAATCGGAGCGATTACATGAGCATGGCATCACGCCTAATCACCTTTGGCGCCGCTGCGGCGCTGATTGCAGTGGGTTTCATTGGCTTTAGTGCCATCAACGAAGATGTCACTGCACAAAGCGGCGACGGCGGCCCGGTGGTTCTTCACCGCGGTAATGGTACTGAGCCTTCCAGCCTTGATCCGCACAAAGCGGCAGGGACCTGGGAGAACAACATCATCGGCGACATGATGTTGGGGCTTTACACTGACGACATCGAGGGCGGGCCAATTTTGGGTGCCGCTGAAGACCACCAGATCAGCGACAACGGTCTGGTCCACACCTTCACCATTCGCGAAGGCCTGGTTTGGTCAGACGGGGTGCCGGTGACAGCCGATGACTTCGTTTTTGCCTATCGGCGTATTATTAATCCGCTAACGGCAGCGCGCTATGCTTCGCTGCTATATCTCATTGAAAACGCTCAAGAAATTAATGGCGGCGCGAATCCGAATCTTGACGACCTTGGGGTTCGCGCGATTGATGATCGCACCTTCGAGCTCACCTTGAACCGGCCCGCAGCATTCCTGCCAGCGCTATTGACCCACTACACCACCTTTGCGCTGCCTCAACATACCATTGAAGAATATGGCGATGCCTGGACCCGCCCCGCCAACATTGTCACCAACGGGGCCTATATATTGTCTGAGTGGCTGCCCAATGATCACATTACGTTGGTGAAAAATCCGCTCTTCTATGATGCCGACAACGTCACCGTCGATGAGGTGTTTTTCTATCCCACCGACGATTCAACGTCAGCTCTGCGCCGTTTCCGCGCTGGTGAGATTGATCTCAATACGGATTTCCCGATCCAGCAATACCAATGGCTGCAAGACAATATGCCCGCGGAACTGCGCATCGCGCCCTATATTGCCACCAGCTATCTGGCAGTGAATATGCGCGAGGAAATCAACGGCCGCCCCAATCCCTTGCTGGATGTGCGCGTGCGTCAGGCCCTTGCGTTGGCAATTGATCGGGTAATCATCGCTGAGCAGATTTTGGGCACAGGTCAGATTCCGGCCTTCACGCTGGTGCCGCCGGAAATGCCCAATTACACCCCGCCACAAGCCTATTTTGCTGATTGGACTCAAGACCAGCGCGACGCCAGGGCGATTGAACTGATGCGCGAGGCGGGATATGGCCCTGACAACAGGCTGGAACTGCAATTCCGCTACCGGGAATCCATCGACAATCGCCGCATAGCCGTTGCTATGGGCGGGTTCTGGAACGATATTTATGTGGATGCCAGCCTGATCAACACAGAATCAGCCATCCACTATCGCGATATGGAGCAGGGCAATTTTGAAGTTGGCGGCGCAGGCTGGATCGCTGACTACCCGGACCCGGAAAACTACCTGTTTCTGCTGGATTCAAACTCTGGGCTGTTGAATTACGGGGAGTATGTGAACCTGGAATTTGACGCCCTTCTGGCGCAAGCCCAGGCCATGACCGATGCTGAGGCCCGGGCCCAGGTGCTGGCCCAGGCTGAGGCGATCCTCATCGCAGATATGCCTTTGATTCCAACTATTTATGGCGTTTCCAGAGGCTTAGTCGGCCAACATGTGGTTGGTTATGAAGACAATCTCGTCAATATTCATCGCACCCGATATATCACGATTGATGAGAGTTTGCGGCCCGAACAGGCCGGTGTCGTTGACCAAATCATGCGTTGGTTCAACTAACGGCTGCATCAAGTGCCCCCCTTCTAGCTCGTCCGGTGTAATTACCGGACGGGTGGTGGCCCGGCTGTTTACGTTTCATAAACCTTGATGGCCAGCGGATTGCGAAACTGTGGCAGATGCGCCACGGCACGCGGCAAATAGGCCGCGCATGACAATCCCGAGACATTTTGAATTTGACTGTTTTCCCCCCTGATAAGTACCGTTTGGTGTGGCCAGGCTAGTCTCAAGCAGTGGGCTCTTGCGTCCGCAGATGACGGATGAGTTTTTCTGAGACGTTGCGGGTGCATTGTGCTCCAACAACTGCCTTCTTCTTGGGGGGAGTGCTTGGGCTTTTAATGAAGGAAGCAATCCTTGCTTCCAAATGTGTTGACCAACTAGGGGACTTTGACAGTGGTGACGAAAGATTTTCAGACTGTGAGTCTGCGGTCTCTGTTGCTCGCGGGGGCGGCTGCAGTTGCCGCTTCATCGTGGACTGTTCCGGCGCTTGCGCAGGACGACGACGATGAAGAGACATTTGTGATCACCGGTTCACGGATTGCACGTACAGACGTGACTTCCGAAAACCCGGTGACGATCTATTCGGGCGAAGAACTTCGTTCGAATGGTCTTAACAACCTCGGTGAATCGCTGCGTCAGGCGCTTTCGACCGGTTCAGGCGGCTTCGGCCAGTCCTCGACCCTGTCGGGCGGTGGTGCAACGTCCATCGACCTTCGGAATTTTGGCGCTAACCGCGTCTTGATCCTGATCAACGGTCGGCGGGTAGCGAGCTTCTCCGATTCACTATCCAACTTGGCGGGCGACTTGTCGCAAATTCCGCTGGCGATGGTGGACCGGGTTGAGATTCTTCGCGATGGCGCTTCGACCGTTTATGGTTCAGACGCTATTACCGGCGTTGTGAACGTTATTCTTCGTGATGACTACGAAGGCATGAACATTTCGCTTGGTGGTGGTATGTCCACCCACGGCGACGCTGAATCAACAAATATTTCAGCGACCATGGGCGGTAACTTCGCTCGCGGTAACATCGTGGCCAGCCTTGAATACCGGACCTTTGACAACGTACGGGCAACTGAGCGCGATTGGGCCATCCCGTCCATCACGTCTCTCAGCCAAACCGGGTACAACAACGGTTCATTCTTCTCGCCAGGCGGCACGCTGACCATTTCTGGTTGGCCGCTATTCTGTACGGAGCCTGAATTCTTTGGCGGTATGGGCACGGCGAACCTGTTCACGACCTACGCCTTTATTGGTGGTGGTCTTGGCGGGATCTTTAACTGGCTTGACCAGTGGAATGGTGCCAACGGTTTTGGGACCGCTCCGAACGCTCCTGGCTGTACCTCTGGCCGCTCGGCATCGGGCCCGATTGGCAACGGTCGCAGTGGCGCATTTACGCGTTACGACTATGCCATTCGTCAGGATATCTTGAACGGTCAGAACGTCTTTAGTGCGGCGTTCTATGGCACCTATGACGTCACGAACTGGGCAACTGCCTTCATGGAATTCCAGTTCTCCAATCGTGAGTCTGACAGCCGTCTTGATGGTAACCCAGGTTCATTTGGTACTACGGCCTTTACCTCTGGTTCGATTGTGCCTTTCACGAACCCGTTCCTCCCGAGCGAGCTGGTTGGTGTGATGAACCCGGCGACAGGTGGTTCAGGCTTCGGCCTCTTCGCCTTCCGGCCGTCAGATCAGCTTGGCGTGCGTCAAAGCACCACTGACAACGACACAGTTCGTACGGTTGTTGGTTTGCAAGGTGATGATCTGTTCAACATGTTCTCATGGGAACTGGCTTATCTCTGGACGCAAAACCGCGGTAACCTGTTCACGAACAGCACGTGGAACCTGGCTCGCTTCAATCGGATTTCTGATCCGTATGCTTGCGGACTTGACCCACAATGTTCTGCGGTTCTGTCAGCTGGTGGTAAGACACCTTACAGCTTTGATCCGATTACGGGTATCTGGACGACAAGCGGCGATGGCGCACTTGACTCGATCCGCCCGGGTAACTGGACAGTTGCCGAGCGTGATTACATGCGTCAAAACACTGTGTCGACGACTGACTTTGAGACCACCAACTGGTCCGGTCTCATTTCTGCTGACATCTTCGAACTGCCGGCCGGCCCTGTTGGGTTTGCTGCTGGTTTCGAATTCCGGGAAGAGCAGGGCTTCAACAAGCCTGATCCCGTTACGGAAGCAGGCGAGTCAGTTGCCAACGCCGTGGGCACGTCCCGTGGTGAGTTTGATGTGACTGAGTTCTTCGGCGAAATCTTCATTCCGGTCTTTAGTGGAATGCAGTGGGCAGAAGATCTGACCGTTTCGTTGCAAGGTCGTTGGTTCGATTATTCGACCTTTGGTGATGACACCACTTGGAAAATTGGCGTCAACTACCAAATCACGCCGTCATGGCGGGTGCGCTACAACCAAGGTACGGCTTTCCGGGCACCGGATGTGTCGGAAGCCTTTGGTGGCAACGTGGCCAGCTTTGACTTCTTCACCGACCCATGTGCGGTTGGTGCAGCGGAACAGTCCAATCCAAACGTTTCACCGAACTGTGCCTTGTCAACCGGTCCACACACCATTTCGGGTGGATTGAACACATCGACGTTCACGCAGCCATCACCGCAGTATGCTGTGACCCGTGGCTCCAATCCTGGCCTTGGCCCGGAATCGGCAGACACAATGTCCATCGGCGTCATCTACACACCAACCTACTTGCCGAACTTCTCGGCAACTCTTGATTGGTGGCAGATTGAGGTCGCAAACTTCATCGGGATCAACAGCTCCGACTCCATTGTCGATTCCTGTTACCAAGGTCCTGTTGGGTTGACGGCACCGGCATGCTCACTATTCTTCCGGAATGCGGCTGGGGCCATCGTTGGTCTCACCAATCTTCCTTCCAACTTCAATACCAGCGTGTACACCGATGGTATCGATTGGAAAGTTGATTACTTCTGGGATCAGTTGGGCGGTACGTTTACAGCTAACTTCGAAGGGACGCACGTTTGGGAAAACGGCTTCTTCCCTGGCGAAGGTGGCTTGAACAACAACACCGGCTCGATCGTCCAGACGTCGATGCTTACGTCGCTTGATTATGCCCGTAATAACTGGGGTGTAACCTGGCGGTCACGCGTCACCGGCGACCTGGATGACCCGAACTTCGATGGCAACAACCTCTTCGGCTACGATGGTGCTGAAGAACACGTCGAACACGATCTCCGTGGCCGTTACCAGTGGAACAACTATGCGTTCCTCCTGGGTGTGAACAACTTGTTTGATGAAGAGCCGCCGTTTGCGCAAGGTTCCTCCTCGAACGCTGATGTGTTCACTTACTCGGCTGTTGGGCGTTACTACTTCGCCCGCGTTTCAGCGGACTTCTAAGACTAAAGATCCAGATGGATCATCTGATGCGGCGGCCTTCGGGTCGCCGCATTTGTTTTGGGGCCAGGGAAACCTGGTCCTTTTTTTGCTTTCTGGGCGCGGGACGGGGCTAGCCAAGCCCGCTAACGATCGGCATATGATGGCCCATGACATCCGCCCGCCTTGCCCCCCCTCTCGTCCCTCAAACGCTCCCGCCGGGCGCAGCACTGTTTGAGAATCGGTTGCTCGCTCCAGGAGCGGGCACGCGCCTATTCCTCAATCCGCACGACACCATAACGGCCGCGACGTTGGCGGAGGTAACGCCAGCATTACAGGCACTAGACCGGGCACTGGATGAGGGGCTTTGGGCGGCCGGTTTCGTTAGCTTCGAAGCAGGCTATGCCCTGGAGCCGCGATTGATGGCGCAGCAGCCAGACAAAACGGCGCCGGGCCCGCTGCCCTTGCTTCGTTTTGCCTTGTTCAAAACATGCCAGATGATTTCCGCTCGCGAGGCCGACCAAAGCTTTAGCAGCGCCATCGACCCAGGCCATCGATTGTCACCGCTGAGCCCTTCTCACTCCCGCCCTGGCTATGGCGCTGATGTGGAACGGGCCCTGGACCTCATCACAGCGGGGGACGCCTATCAGGTCAACCTGACCTTCCCCATGACGGGACACCTGGAGGGCAACCCCTTGTCCCTCTATGCCGCCTTACGCGCGCGCCAACCTGTGGCCCACGGCGCTGCCATGCGAATAGGTGAGATCCACATTCTATCCGTATCACCGGAGCTTTTCGTCACGCGCCAAGGTGATCGGCTTTCGACCCGGCCCATGAAAGGCACCATCGCGCGCGGCACATCCCCTTCCAGCGATGCATTGGCAAAAGCCACCCTTCGTGCCAGCGCCAAGGACCGGGCGGAGAACCTTATGATTGTGGATCTGCTACGCAATGATTTGGCCCGCGTCTGCCGCGCGGGATCGGTTCGCGTACCGCGCCTCTATGAGCTTGAGACCTACCCAACGCTGCACACCCTTACATCAACCATTGTGGGGGACGTGGAAGGTCACTTGGCGACGTCTGAGATCCTCAGTGCCCTGTTTCCTTGCGGCTCCGTCACCGGTGCCCCGAAAATCCGCGCCATGGAGATTATCCAGGAGATCGAGAAGACCCCTCGCGGGGCCTATACAGGTGCCCTGGGGTGGATCGCCCCTTGGGGCGACTTCTCCTTCAATGTGGCGATCCGCACCATGACAGTGGAGCCATCGGGCCGTGTGACCTATCCGGTGGGCGCAGGAATCGTGGCAGACTCAGATCCCTCGGCGGAATATGACGAGTGCCTGCTTAAAGCCAAAGCCATACAGGGCGAGACCACGCCCTTTTCCCTTATCGAAACCCTGGAATGGCAGCCCCGCACGGGGTTCACATACCTTGAGCCGCACCTCGACCGCCTTGAGCGATCAGCGCGCCATTTTAGCTTTACCTATACGCGCGAAGGGGTACGCAAGGCGCTTGATGCAGAGGTCGGCAGGAACGCCGGCGGGACGCGGCTTAGGGTGCGTCTAACCCTCGCCGCAGACGGGGCAATCGCGACCAGCGCCAGCGCGTTGCCATCACGAGACGCCGCAGCGGCACTATTGAAGTTCACCTTGAGCGACCAATCCATTGACGCAGGCGATCCCTATTTGCGCCACAAGACCACACGCCGCGAGGTCTTTGATCACGCCCTCGCCCTAGCACAGGAACAAGGAAGTGATGAGGTCTTGTTTTGCAATCAATATGGTGAGTTGACGGAAGGGGCGTGGACCAGCGTCTTTATTGACCCAGGCGATGGTGGGGCCCTGCTCACCCCGCCCATGACATCGGGGCTCTTGCCCGGCATCTTGCGCGCAGACTTGATCGCGGCAGGCAAAGCCGTGGAGAGGGTTCTGACATTGCAAGACCTGCACAAAGCCAAAGCGGTTGTTCTGGGTAACTCTGTGCGCGGATTGATGCCAGCCCGGCACACCTTGCGCGAGACCAGCAAAAAAACGGCTGAATCCTTGAGCGCTTAGCTCGCACCTTCGATGTTGAGGGGTTGCCCGCCGGACCCGAGGAATTCCGCGCCCCGAATGACGACTTGATCACCAGCGGCAACGGGCCCCCGCACTTCCACCAGATTGCCGCTGGATGCACCGATTTGGACCTGCAGGCGCTCGGCCGTGTTCTCCGCAGAGACGCGATAAACAAAGGCGCCCTCCGCGCGCAGCACAATCGCGTCGCGGGGCACCGCCACCACCTGGCGCGGCAATGAACTGGGCACCGCCACACGAACCGGCATACCGATGACAGCGCTGACGCCCTCAAGATCCACGCGAATCTCAAAGGTCCGCGTCACTTGATCGCCCACAGGGATAATGGCGCGAATGGGTGCTTCAATCGGCTCATCAGTGCCGAAGGTCACGGAAAGCAGCTCAACGCCTTCAAGATATCCGGCCACACTAACCGGGGCCTGGGCTGTGACTTCGATATGATCTGTGTCCACCAGCCGCGCAATGACGGTGCCGGTGGAAGCATATTCGCCAGGCTCCACAAGCCGCTCCGCCACGCGGCCCGTAAATGGCGCCGGGATGGAACTGCGATCAAGATTGTATTGGGTGCGATCACGCGCGACGCGGGCTTGGACTAATTGCTGTTGCCCCACCTCCATGGCCGCCACTGCCTCTTCGACCCGCGCCGCCGGGGTGTTGTTGCGTTCCGCGAGTTCACGTAGCCGCCCCACATCTGCCCGTTGATAGCGCAGGCTTGCTTCCAAGCTCCGCATGCTGGCTTCGTTTTCTTCGAGCTGCAGCTCGAGCAAGCGGCGGTCCAGCTGGGCGATGGGTTCACCTTCTTGGACCAGCGTGCCCACTTCCGCAATTGAAACGACGCGGCCTGATATCTCTGATGCGATCCGCGAGTCGTTGCGGCTGATCACCGTGCCAGGAACTTCCAATTGCGGTGCCAGAAATTCCTCGGTCGCATAAGCCGTGACGACATTGGCAGGTGGCGGCCCGCCTTGAGCCATAGCCATATCAACAACCACAAAGCTGGCGACAACTGCGGCCAGGATGGGCAATACAAAACGCTTCATAACGGATATTCCCCTCAAGGTCATTACTTGCCAGCCGCTGGCGCGGTTTCTTCGTTGCCACGAACGCGCCGGGCGCGAGATACGGTCCCTTCCCCCAGACGCAGGAGCGATGGCAGCAATATCAACGTAAACAGGGTGCTGATGGACATGCCGCCAGCGATCACCGCACCCAGGCCGCGATATATAGCGCTGCCAGGGCCAACCAACACGACAAGAGGTAACATCCCCATGATGGTCGTGGCGGTGGTCATGAAGATCGGGCGCAGACGCACATTAAGCGCTTCGGCCACCGCATCGCGTCGGCTCAGACCTTCGGCTTCGGCTTGCCGCGTGCGGCTGACCAAAAGAATGGCGTTATTCACCACAATCCCCGACAGGATGATAAAGCCAATCATTGCCAGCAGATCAAGCTCCTGGTTGCCAAACATACTGAGCCCCTTGAGCGCCATGATGCCGCCAAAAGCCGCCGGAGGCAGGATCAACAAGACCAAAGCTGAATCTTTCACGGACCGGAACATGCCTGCCATGATCAAGAACAAGACGCCAATGGCCAGGCCAATGTTCGGCAGCATTGCTTGTTGCACGCGATCAAGAGAGGACGCCGAGCCGCCGTAATCAATGCGGCCGCCCTCACCCAATGCCGCGCGAATTTGCGGTTCCACATCCGTGCGCAATAATTCAATAGCCGTTTCCAGTGCCATGCCGTCAGGTGGAGGAACATTCAACGTTACTGTGCGGGCGCCGTTAATGCGGACGACCCGGCGGGGGCTGACGCCTTCGCTAATTTCGGCAAGATCTCCAAGAGGCACAATGCTGCCGGACGGTGTTGCCAACGGTATGGAGCGAAGCGCTTCGGGAGAATTCCATTCCGTTGAGCGCAGCAGAATATCAATACTGTTGTTGCCGTCGAAATATTCGCCCATGTAAATGCCGTCCCCCAGGGCGCGCACAATGCTGGAGACTTGTTGGCGGTTCCAGCCGGCCTCAGAAATGCGTCGATCATCTGGGAAAATTCGCAAAGTAGGCTGGCCTGCTTCGGGGCGAGGATCAGCTTGTGGGCGCTCTCCAAGGGCGGCCTGGACAGCGGCAAGACCTGCCGTGGCGGCCTGCTGTAACGTGGCGGGATCAGGGGAGCTGATCTCAATGCTGATCGACCCTTGATTACCAAATTCAAGCAAATTGCCTTGTCCACCTCCAGCAAATGTGTCGGGAAAGCCAACAAGAATTTCGTTGAGAACAATGTCTTCAAGCTCGCCAATGCGCGATTGATCCAGCGCTCGGATTCCAAAGGAAGCAAAGCCCGGGAAGGAAAAGGCATAGTAGTTGCGCAGGGCGGGCTCGCGCTCACCATCCATAAAGGGCTGCAGCCGTTCCACCACGACCTGGAGGATTTCTTCATCCACCGTATCGAGGGTCGCGCCAGGGGGCAGTGCCATAAAGGCATCTATGGCGTCCCGCGGCACCCGCGGCAAGTAGCCCATAGGCGGCGCAAAGGCCAAAGACCCCGCGATAGGCAGTGCAAAAAGTAGAAAGATCCACGTCCGACGCAGCATGGGCGCGCCTGTTGCGCGCATGAGCAGGCGGGCAAACCCGGCCCAGAACTTTGAGCGCTCATCCGCTACAGGCATGTCTTTTAGGAAATGCACCGCCGCTACCGGCAATACCAATATGGCCACCAGAAGCGAGGCCGAAACCGCAATGGCAATGGTAAAAGCAAGATCGGCAAACAGTTGCCCTTCAGCGTCTTCCAGGAAGATCACTGGCAGGAACACCGCCACTGTGGTTGCCGTCGCTGCCACCAGGGCATTCCAAACCCGGCCTGCGCCAACGCCCGCAGCCTCAATCATACTGAGGCCTTTTTCCCGTTGCCGCACGATGCTTTCAAGCACAACAATGGCGGCGTCGAGCACCATTCCCGTGGCAAAGGCAAGACCCGCCAGCGAGATCACATTTAGCGTGCGGCCAAAGAACGACAGCACCATAAACGTCACCAGCATGCTGATGGGGATGGTGATGGCGATAAGCAGCGTGGCGCGCAGACGTCGCAAGAAAAGCCACAAAGCAAAAATGGCCAAAGCAATCCCCAAGGCCAGGTTTGTGGTCAGCATGTTGATCGCGCGCAAAATGAAGATCGACGGATCATAGGAGTGCGCCATGCGCAGACCCCGTTCCGCCAACAGGCCGTCATTTAGCTCTTCCAGCTCCGCCTTAACCGCATTGATGGTGGAAAGAACATTGGCCCCGTTGGTGCGGAACAAACGAATGCCCAGAGCGGGATTGCCGTTTTGATAAACAATGGCGAAGCGATCGGCGCGCTGAACCGCCACGTCGGCAACGTCGCCCAATGTCACAGGGCGCCCATCGCGCCAATCTAGGATTTGTTCCTCTAATTCTTCTGGTGAAAACTCGCCTTCAAAATTAACCGCAAAGGAGCGCCGTCCAATGTCCACGTTGCCGCCGGAGACGTTTTGAGATCGTCCGGCCACTGCAGCGATCTGCGGAATTTGAACACCATACTGGGCGGCGAGGAACGGATCGAAAGTGATCTCCAGCACTTCCGGCGCATTGCCCGGGCCCTGAAGTTCAGCTGAAGCCACACCTTCGATGTTTTCAAAGCGCGGCAACACTACATCATTGATGTAAGCGTTTTGTTCGATAATCGGCAGCGTGTTGCCGGGCAACGACTGAATGAAGAGATAAATCAGCGTGTCATTTGAATCACCCGCGGCAGCGCTCTGGATGGTTTGAAACGCATCGGGCGGGATCGGCGGCAAACGGCTGAGGCGGCCCTGCACTTCTGTCTGCATTTGCTGCATGTCTGCGGCAATGCCAAAGGTCAAAAATACTTGCGCGAAGCTTGGGTTCACTTCGGCACGAATTTGCTCAAGGCCGGGAAGACCGCGCAGGACTTGTTCCTGCTCCTCAATAATAACCTCTTCCATCTGCTCAAGACCGGCGGCGCGCCAAAACGTCGTCACCGTCATCACCGGGCGTTCAATATTGGGAAAGAGTTGCAACGGCAGCCGCGAAATTGAGAGCAGGCCAACCAAGGTGATGATTGCCACCATCACTGCAATGGCAACGCCATTGCGTAATGCGTATCCGATGAGCCCCATGCCCTGCCCCTTTGATGGTTCAAGCTGCGCCTCACGACGCATTTTGCGCCCGGGGTGCGATCTTGATTCGAGTTCGTCTCCGCCCAACATGCTCTTCAGAGGCCTCGCAATACCAATCAGAATTATTCACTTTGACGTGACGCTTAAACCGCGGAAAACCAGAAATTATCGCAATTGCGCAGGTGCTGACCACGCGCGCACGATCACTCCACAGCGCGGACCTTATCGCGGTTTGGGCGATAGCGGCATTACAAAGCAGTAACCGATTTTTGTTGCTTGCGGCGTTAAGACTTAACTTTCGCACGCCCCGTCGAGAAATTCAGCGGGGGCCAACTCGGGCCACCAGGCAATGACGGCCTGATAAACAAGGCATGTCTCTTCCTGGGACTGGATGCGGTCGTCCGCCAAGATTTGCCCGTAGATGATGTCGGGCGTCAGCTCACCGGCTTCCATCCGCACGCCGCCATCTGCGTCTGTGTCGAAGACAATGCGCCCCGCCGCCCCATGGGGAAGCCACGCCGTGTTGTCCCTATTGCCGGTGCCCGGGTTGCCGGTACGCGCGAACTCTGCCCAGTACCCCATCATGGCATCGGAAAGCGCGAGGCGCCCTTCCCGATTTCCATTGTTCCAAAGAACGCGGTCCAAGCGGCCGGCATAGTTCCAATTAGCGAAAACGAATGGAATCTCCCAACTATGGGCCGCGCCAAGCAGCTTTGAGTAGTTCGCGAACAAGAAGCTGCCTTCCTCATCCCAGTCAAAACGATAGGCATAGACCTGATAGTTGCCGCCGGCGCGCAGAGCACCACTTATTTCATCAACACCCTGCACTTGCCACATACGGCTTTGATGGTCTGAAATCACATCATAAAGACGCGCGTTTTTGGGTTGAATGATGACCCCGAAATAGCGGTTGGTGAAGCGATCATCGAGCGCGTTGAACAGGCGCGTTTCATCCCGGTTGGACCCGGCAATGACCGGCACATTGTTATAGCGTCCCGGCATGCGCATGGCAGCCAGCATGCCTTCCTCAGGCAACATGATGCCATCGCTGATGACGCGGTAGGGATTAATTGACAAATCGCCGCTTGCGTTCGGCAAGTGATACGCCGTGAAAAGCGTTTCCACATCAATACTGCGCATGGCACCCGCCATTTGCTCCGGCGTGGGCGGCGCAATGAAGGCCAAAATGGAATTGATGGCATCAGCAGAAGTCATCTGCCCCCTAGCCAGAGGATCATGGGCACTACCTTCAGCAATAGAGGTCGAGATTGAGTCAGAGCTGCCGCTCTGAATGATAGCGCCATGAAAGAGGCCCGCTGCTTGCGGTGCAACCAAAAGGCTGGCCACATTGCGCCCTCCAGCGCTTTCGCCGAAAATGGTCACCCGGTGCGGGTCGCCGCCAAAGACGCTGATATTGTCCCGCACCCAGAGAAGCGATGCCACCATATCCATAGTGCCGAAATTGGCGGTGCGGTCGATGGAAATCTCAGCGGTGTCGCGCAGGGCCGGATGAGCGAACCATCCCAGCGGCCCAAGGCGATACTGGATCGTCACCACGATGATGTTTTCCCGCGCCGCCATGGTGCTGGCATCATACTGGGCTGCGCGGCCCCAAACATTGCTACCCCCGTGAATCCACACCATCACCGGCAATGGCTCGTCGCCCCTGTCCGCAGGCGCATAGACATTGAGATAGAGGCAGTCTTCTGCGCCCATAACCTGCCCGGTTTCATAGCCGTAACCGGCATCCAGACCGTTGGTGATCTGCACGCACCAGTCGGAGAATTCGAGCGCTTCAAGGGTGCCGTCCCAGTCGCGCGGAGCGCGCGGGGCGCGCCAGCGCAAATCCCCCACAGGAGGCGCGGCGAAGGGAATGCCAAGCCAGGCATGTGCCGCCAAAGCACCATCATCAACGTCCTGGGTGTAGCCCACCACTGTGCCTTGGGCGATAGTCAGCGTCGTATCGGCATCGGCCATGCGCGGTGCAGGCTCATCCTGACCGCTGCCACATGCGGCAAGCAAAACTGCAGGCAAGATCAGAGCGGCGATGCGAAGAGTTATGCGGCAGGTCATGGTAGGTCCCCTGAAAATGCGGCTGGTCTGGTTATACCCCGGTTTGTTCGCGTTCTGCGATGGCGGCAAGTTCCGCCAGGTTGCGCGCGTGCCCGACCCGATCGATGCGGTAGAGCAGCAACATGGCCGTTGAGCAGAGATAAGTGAACGTGAGCGCTGGAATATAGATCATCGCGAGCGTCTGCACAGAGGCTTCGCTGGGCGGCTCACCAGAGGCAACGGACGGCAGGGCTGCCGCCGCAACAATCATGCCCCCTGCGAAAACGCCCAGCCCGTTGGTCATCTTGGCGGCAAAACTGCGGGCCGCAAAAAATATCCCTTCTGTGCGTCTTCCCGTGCGCAACTCGCTGTCTTCCACCACGTCGGCAACCATAGAGCTCACTAGGATTCCGATGGAAATCAACACCGTGATTTCGGTCATGTAATGGAGCCAAAGGATCGGGAAGAACCAGGGGCTGTCGTTTTCGACAAAGAGACCCAGGAGCCGCAACAGAACTAACAGAGGCAAATAGCACGCGGAGAAAATAGATAGCGCGATGGCGACGCGCTTCTTGTTGCGGCCCCTGGCCAGTCGCGGCGCAATGGTTAGCGCAATGACTGCGGAGACGATGCCGCTGAACAAAATGACGCCGATTTGCTGATCCGCGAGCCCCCAAAAATATGTCATCAGGTAGAGGAATAGCGTCGTGGCGATGCCGCCGGCGATGGCCCCGATGATCGCTGCGAGAAACAACGCGATGAAGGAACGATTGGCGAGAGTTTCGCGGATCTCCCCCAACGTCTTGGACAATTTGAATTGGCGTTTGGGCGGCGGCTGCCGAAATTTGGGAATTTCTTTGTGGGTCCCCAGTGATGAGATCAGGATCGCGGCAGCAATCACAATGGCTGACGTGATCGCATAGGGCGTGTAGCCAGCCGCGTTGAGCTGACCTTGCGGCTGCTCTGGCGTTGGGGTCAGAAACACAATGTAGGCCAGAATGCTCATGGTCAGGCCGCCGACCCAGCCAAAGAAATAGCGATAGCTGAGCAGTACCGTGCGCTGGTCATAGTCTTGGGTGAATTCAGCAACCAGCGCTGAGCTGGGGACTTCAAAGAACGTTACGCAGGTCCGCACAATCGCCGCCATCATGACGAGATAGCCAAAGAGAAGCCACGACTCGTTTGAACCCGGCGCCGGGTTCCACAAGGCTGCGGGCGGATGCCAAAGGAGGAAAAATGAAATCGCAATGGGCACGATCGCCGCGTACATGAACGGGTGTCGCCGCCCCCACTTTGAATGCAGGTTGTCAGATACATGCCCGACAATCGGATCACTCAGCGCATCAAAGAACAGCGCCGCCATCAGCGCCAGGCCGGTCATGTGCGCCGGCAGGCCCACAACGGCGGAATAGAAGAATAGAAGAAAGTAGGAAAAGCCAGTATCAACAACGCCGTAGGACACAGACCCAAAGCCGTAAAAGAATTTCGTGCTGCGTGATGGCGCCATAAACGCTCCGCCCCGATTAAGTGGGCACGAGCGCCCTGACAAGTCATCAGGTTTACATGGGCAGAGGCGAAGGAACAGGGGGAAAGTGGTACCGCCTCCCCGGATTGAACGGGGGACCTCTAGATCCACAATCTAGCGCTCTAACCAACTGAGCTAAGGCGGCCCAAAAGGGCGCAACGAGAATAAAGGGCACAACGCCCTTTCCCAAGGCGGCGGACCCTAACTATTCCATGAGGTCAATTCAAGCGTCCCCGCAAGGGTCACAGGGTGCCATTTAGAGGCCATAAGGCCTAGGCGCGCGGCGGGGCAAAACTGCTCAAAGCAGCAAAGGGTTTGCTTGCTTCGCTGAACGCATCCGCAGCGAGGGCTTGGAGCGCCAGGCTTTGCTGCACGCTACGCTCCAGGCCTTCTGAAAAGAGCCTGGTTTGCACGGCGACGACTTCATTGAAGTCTTTCGCGTCCATCAACTCGCGCGTGCCCTCAATGGCCGCGCCGACATTGGCTTGGGTAAATTCAACGGTCGTGGCCCCAAGGGCCGTTACAAACCCTTGGCTGTCCTGTTGGGTCAGCAAAAAGCTGGTCGGGGACCAGTCAAACGCAAATGCAGACGGATCGGCCTGAGCAGGCTTTGCGGTCTTGGGGGCGGAAGTCGCCTTGGAGGCGGTTTTCCGAGCCGTAGGGGCCTTCTTCGCTGCAGCGCCTGTGGGAGCGCGTTTGGCTGTTTTGGGCTTGGTGGGGCTTTTCTGGGCGGCTTTGGCCATGATTTTTCTGCCTTCATCATTCAGGGGTGACAGATCCGCGATCTGTTGCGCGCAATGTCCATTTATGGTGCAATGCAATATCAAATGTTGCGGTGCAATGCAAGTGACGGGAGCTGCGGGACTGCGATAGAGTAGCGCTTCAATCGCCCACGCCGCGCAAGGAGAACTTCATGGGAATCAATAGCGAAAACAGCGTCGTAGCCGATCTTCAAATCGGCCCTACGGATCAGGGCATGGTGCGGATCTACGTCAAGGGCCCGGACGTGGACCTGCCCATGGATTTTGATCCCGATGATGCCCTTGCCATTGCGGAAGAATTGTCCGCCGCCGCTGCCCAAGCGCGCAAACAGTCCAAATAGGCCCTACGGACCAATCGAAGACAACCGCGCGTAACTGGCCGCTTGCCCCCTGATCCTATAGACTGACACTGAGGAAATTCATCCCACTCCGGTGGGACGGGAGGGGGGACACCGCCCGTGTCAGCTTCGCTGGGCGCGCAGTCCATACGTCTGGATCAAATCAAGGAACCTGCCTTTGTGTGGGACCCTGATCGTGCGCGTATTGTCGATGCAAACGCTGGCGCAATTTCGCTCTGGCAAGAGCCGAGCGTCGCCGACCTTTTAGAGCGCGAGTTTGATCCGCATACCGCCTTCAACGATTTGTTGGCGCGCGAAGCATTGGGTGAAGGCTCTCAAAGCGTTGAGCGGGAACTGCCGCTGCCGTTCCCCAGCGGCGAACGACTGCAACGCTGTCATGTGACCTATCGCGCCCTTAGCGACTCACGGCGCGGCTTTCTCATTGCTATCTTAGGAGAGGCCGAACGCGGCACGGCAGAGAGCCATGCGCGCCTTGCCCACACCGCTTTTGAGGCCCCCGCTGCGCTTCTGGCGGTGGATACCAGCGGCACCATTTTGGCTGAGAACCCCGCAGCCATTGAGCTCTTTGGCACAGGTCGCGAAAGCGATCTTGGTCATCGTCTGGGGTCAGACAAAGATGCCCGCGCCATTGTCGAAGCGGCACTTTTGAACGGCCGCGCCGGGGGAACACGCAAAGTTCAAACCCGTGTCGGTGCCCGCCGTGTGCGCCTTACCGCGCGGCGCAGTGAAGACCCCATCACCCAGCGCCCCTTGATCATCATTTACGCCGCCGACATTGAAGACCAGCGGACGCGCGAGGCAGGCCTGCGCGCAGAAAACGAAATCCTGCACGAGTTTCTGGAGGCCGGTACCGATTTCATGTTGGAGCTTGATCTTGATCTGCGGGTTTCGTTTGTGAGCGGCACAATTTTGAGCCATCTCGAGGTGGACGCCCCGACGCTTCTGGGACTGCACTGGCGCGATCTAACGGCGCGGTTTCACCTGGTCAGCGCAAACGAGATCGACTTTGCCTTCAACGCGCGCAGCGGCTGGCGCGATAGCGCCATTACCATCGAACGCAAGGATAGCGTCACGCGGCATTTGACCAGTGCCCGCACCATTCAAAGTGATCGTGGCGACTTTCGTGGCTATCGCATTGTCGGCCGCGAAGTGCCGGCAGACGCCGCTATGGCGGATCTCACCCAGCTCCACGCCGCGCCACTGGCGCCATCTGCCGCCAATGAATTTGCGGAGATCTTAAACGCCGCGCCATGGGCTGTTGTGATCCAACGGCGCTTTACGCCTCTTTATATCAACACTGCCTTTGCAGAAATGTTCGGGTTTCCCCTCGATGCCAAAGATACCCCCCAGGACATCACATTGCTGCACCTCTTCCCCCAAACAGAGCGCACCTTGAGCGACGACTATGACAAGCTGCTCAGCGGCGAGGTCAGCTTTGCCGCGCGCGACATTGAAGCGGTGCGGGCAGATGGGCGGCCTCTTTCCGCACAGCTGCGGGCTCGGGCCATAGACTGGCAAGGCGAAGGGGCGGTGGAATATGTCATCGAAGACACCAGCGCCCAGCAGCGCGAAAAGCGCAATGGTGAGCAGCGGGCTGCCGTCTTATCTGCCCTTGTGGATGCGGTGCCGGAAGGTGTCTTTCTGCTGGATGGCGGCGGCGAAGTGGAGTGGGCCAATATTGCCGCAATGGGACTTCTTGGCCTTGAAACCGATGACGCCCCGCCCCGCGACGTGGCCGATATTTTCTCGCCCGAGGACATCGCTTGGGTAAAGGACTACATTACAGGGCTAGTGGATGGCGGGTTGACGCGGCTCTTTCAGGAAGGGCGCGAAGTAACCATCTTGCGCGCCAATGGGGAGCGCTTACCGGTATTGCTGGCACTTGATCGCATTGATGCCGGGGGGCCGGTACGGGTGTGCGCGGTTATTCGCGATCTCACTGCCTGGAAACGTACCGAGGAAGAACTGCGCGAGGCGCGCGCTACTGCTGAAAACGAATCGACGCGCAAAACGGAGTTCCTGGCGCGGGTCAGTCATGAATTACGCACACCGCTCACGGCAATTCTTGGCTTTGCTGAGATCATGGCGAAGGAACAGCTGGGTCCCGTGGGGACGCCGAAATATATTGAATATGCGCAGGACATTCTGACCTCTGGCGATCACTTGCTTTCGCTGATCAATGACCTTCTCGATATGTCGAAAGTTGAAGCGGGCAAGCTCAATTTATCGTTTGAAAGCGTCAATCTGGTTCAAGTGGCGAGCAATTGCGTACAACTCATGAGCACCGTCGCACGGGGGCGGCAGATTCGTCTCTATGCTGACTTTCCTGACCAAATGCCCGAAGTGGTTGCCGATGAGCGCTCCATTCGCCAGGTCTTGCTCAACCTCATTTCAAATGCCTTGCGATTTACCGAGCCGGGCGGAGAGGTTATCCTGACGGCAGAAATGGACGCAGGCGGTGGGCTAACGCTTCTTATCCGCGATACGGGCGTGGGCATGAGCGTGGCTGAACTTCAAGTGGCGTTGGAGCCTTTTGAACAGGTGCAGAAGAAAGTTGCTGGCGGCACACCGGGTACGGGGCTGGGGCTGCCATTGGCGAAGGCGCTGACAGAGGCCAATCGCGCTTACTTCCAGGTCCAGAGCCAGCCCGCCATGGGCACCAGCGTGGCGATCACCTTCCCCTCCACGCAGGTCCTGGCGTAGGCCCCGCCCGCGGCCACCCGCCGCGCCTCAGTATTGGTGCTGGGCCTTGCTCTCAGGGGCTACCCGGTCCATGCTCTAGTTGCGAATGATTTTCAACTAGCGGATTATTCATGGCCCTTGCCAAACCCCAATTGGGGCCCGATGCAGCCCCGCCCGCGCCGCGCCCTCGTGCTTGGCGCCCCCGTGCTTGGCACCATTGGGGACATGCGCGCCGTTGGGGGCTTTCAAGATTTTCCATCGCCGCATTGATGGTCGCCCTGCTGATCGCTGCCCCCATCGGAGCGGTGGCGCTCCAGGGCTTGGGAACCGGCATCAATGGCTGGCTGCAACTTTGGGCCACGGTGCTGCCGCGGTATTTACTCAATACATTTTGGCTTGCGCTTGGCGTTGGCATCGGTGTGAGCATCATTGGCACAGGAACAGCTTGGCTCGTTACCATGTGCCGCTTTCCTGGGCGGCAGATTTTTGAGTGGGCGCTGGTCATCCCCCTCGCCGTTCCTGCCTATGTAATGGCCTATGCCTATACAGACTTCTTGCAGCACGCAGGCCCTTTGCAAACCTTGTTGCGGGATGTGTTCGCGCTAGGACCTCGAGATTATTGGTTCCCCAATGTGCGCTCGCTGCCTGGCGCCATTTTGATGTTCACGTTTGTGCTTTACCCCTATGTCTACTTACTATCGCGCGCGGCATTCTTGCAGCAATCAGCATGCGTCATTGAAGTGGCGCGGACATTAGGAGCGTCGCCCTGGCGCACGTTTCGAGAAATTGCCATCCCCCTCGCCCGCCCCGCCATTGCCGGAGGCACCGCTCTTGCCTTGATGGAAACATTGGCGGACTTTGGCACGGTGGCGCATTTCAGCGTGCAAACTTTTACAACTGGAATTTACCGCGCCTGGTTTTCATTCGGCGACCGCCCCCTCGCTGCGCAATTGGCGCTTACATTACTGGTGGTGGTCATTGTCACCATGACCGTTGAGCGCATGGCGCGAGGCCGCGCGCAATACAATCTCAGCTCGGAACGCTATCGCCCCTTGCCGCGATTTGCTTTGAAGGGCGCAGGTGCCGTCGGCGCCATCGTTGCGTGCACCATTCCGGTCACCATTGGATTTCTGCTGCCTGCCGCGATCCTGGGTGAGATGGCGCTTTCCAATGGCCACAATCTATTCTCAGCGCGTTATATGGAATTGACTTTGAATAGTCTTACTTTGGCCGGAGCCGCCGCCATCGTAGCGGTTATCATTGCGACATTTCTTCTTTATGCCCGCCGCGTGGCGCCGGGGCTCTTAAGCCATATGGCCGCGCGTGTTGGGCAACTTGGCTATGCCGTACCCGGATCAATCATTGCGGTTGGCATTCTTGTGCCGCTAGCCGCCTTTGATAACTCCCTGGACGCCTGGATGCGCGCAAGCTTTGGGATCTCCACCGGGCTCTTGCTCACGGGCTCACTTGCTGCACTGGTGTTTGCCTATGTGGTGCGATTTCTTGCCATTGCCATGCAAAGTGTTGATGCCTCGCTTCACAAAGTAACGCCCAACATGGAATCGGCCGCGCGCAGCCTTGGGGCCGGGCGCTGGCGCACATTACGCGAAGTGCACCTTCCCCTGTTACGCGGCGGCTTGATGACTGCCGGGCTAATTGTTTTTGTGGAGGTGATGAAGGAATTGCCAGCGACGTTGCTTATGCGCCCGTTTAATTTCGACACGCTAGCGGTGCAGGCCTATCGCCTGGCTTCAGACGAACGCTTGACGGAGGCGTCCACCGCCGCCCTTGTGATTGTTCTGGCCGGTCTATTGCCTGTGATCTTGCTCACGCGCAGTATCGCGCAATCACGACCCGGAGCCGCCCCCGGGTCGTCTGTCGTCACGCCAGAACAATTACCTGCTGACTAACGATAACCAATCTCGTCATAGATTTCCTGCGCGCGCCGTTGGTTGATCCCCAGCACAACGAGAGGACGCTCATCCGCTACAAACGGTCCAAGCTGGGTAATGCTGTCTGCCCAGGCAACACCCTCAACCACCGGATACTCATCATTCCCGGCACTGAAATATTCCTGCGCGCTTTCGCTCGTCAGGTATTCCAGAAATTTCCGCGCATTTTCAGGATGCGGGGCATGAACCAAAACACCACCGCCGGAGACATTCATATGCGCCCCGCTGGTCTGTTGGTTGGGAAACACCACGCCAATACGAGCGGTATCACCTGGTGTGGAAAGCCCATCGACATTGGTGCGCAACGCGCGGGCAAAGTAATAGGTGTTTGCAACAGCAATAGCGCACTGCCCCGATGCAATACCGCGGAGCTGATCGGTATCGCCGCCTTCAGGGTTGCGGGCCCGGTTATTCCATAAGCCCCTAGCCCATTCGCGCGCACCATCTTCGCCCAGCCGATCGATTTGCGCCGCCATCAGGGACAACATGTAGATATTGCTGCTGCTGCGGGTGCAGATCATGCCTTGCCAGCGTGGGTCAGCAAGGTCGGCATAGGTTTGAAGGTCCGCCGCATCCACACGCGCGCGATCATAAAATATCACCCGTGCCCGTTGCGAAAAGGCAAACCACTTGCCGTCTGGGTGGCGCAAATGGGCCGGGATGCGCGCGCCCAACAAATCCGACGCTATAGGCTGAAACAGCCCCGCATCTTCAGCCGCCCAAAGCCGGCCCGCATCAGTGGTGAGCAATATATCCGCAGGGCTGTTGCGCCCCTCAGCCTCTATGCGCGCCATCAAGGCGTCGGCACTATCTTCAATACGATTGATTTGAATGCCGGTGGCAGCTGTGAAGTCGGCATAGAGCCGCTCATCAGTGTCATAGTGGCGCGCCGAATAAAGGTTCAACACCGGCTCCTCAGATGTTGTGTCAGCTTCCTGGGCGCAGGCAGACAGCCCCAAAGACCCGATGAGGACCGCCAGAAGGGCAATAAGCGAAAGACGTTGCATGACCGTTTCCCATTATTGATAATGATTATCAGTAACACATAATATTCTCGGCGGCACCCGTCTCTGTGGCAGGTTGCCCCAGGGCCGAAAAAGCCAAATGGGGCATGACACCCGCCACGGCGTCGTCTCAATTGTGCCGCAGGGTCCCGTAATAGGATACCCGCGCTTGGCGCCGAGGTGTCGCTGAAAATTGAGAAGGATGAGGATCATGAGGCGTTTGTTGGGGATTCTGATTGTGCTGGTCGTCGTCGTGATAGGCGTATTAC
>JAJFIK010000006.1 GCA_021775005.1 Rhodospirillales bacterium | reverse complement strand
GGGAGAGCGCTACGTTCGCAACGTAGAGGTCAGGGGTTCGATTCCCCTCGGCTCCACCATTTTGTTTCCGGACATATCGAAGTGCTGTAACGCCTTGAAGGGCAAGGCCATTTCGGCGGTTCTATAACCCGTTTCGCGGCTGTAGGTCAGTCTCTTGGCAAAGGCGAGTTTGGCACCGTTCTCTTGTCTTCAATACGGCTTGATTCCCAGAGTTTGTAAGGGTTTGCGAGAAACGCCATCGCGGTTCTAGCACCTCTTTGAAGGTCGGCAGCGCTCGCCCGCAATTCTCAATCCGCTCTTTGAGTTCTTGCTTACGCAGCTCAATGGCGCTTAGGCGCTTCTCATAGACCGGCACCGCCGCTTCGTCTTCGGTGTGAATGATGCGCTCCAGAAGCCGCTCACCCTGTTTGGTGGTGACTGTGAGCTCTTTGCGGAGTGACTGGCGCTGTTCATCGATTGACCCCATGCGAATGGCCCAGAGGTCGGCAAAGGCTTCCAGCGCAAACATGAAGAATTGGCGCGTGGGCTGGAGCCCTTGAAGAAGTTGCACAAACTCCCCCTCAATCACCTCACGCGGGATGGACTTGCCGTAACTGTCGCATCCCTTCTTCTGGCAGAGGTAATACGGATAACGCCGAGACCGACCCTTTGAATGGCTTGAGGTCATGGCGTGCCCGCAATCGCCGCACTCCACGAACCCGCGCAAGGGAAAGTCCCGATTGATATCCTTCCGCGCAGGAGCGCGCGCCGCACCTTTGAGGCGGCGCTGAATGGCTTGATAGGTTTCAAGCGAGATGAGCCCCTCGTGGTGGCCTGGAAAGGGGTCAATGTTCCATTTCTGGGCCTCCACATACCCCGCATAGAGAACGCGCGTCAGTATGTCATTGACGAGTTGTGCGCGGACCTTACCCGACCCGTCGCGCGGGAACTCTGGGCGCGCCATAAAGAACCGCTGCACTTCGGCTTTGGTTTCAAATCGGCCTGTTGCGTATCCCTCCAACGCTTCGCGAATAATCGTTGCAATAGGCTCATCGGGAACAATGATCTTACCGTGCACCTTGCTGTTTTCATAGCGATAGCCAACTGGAGCCTGGAACACCCGATAGCCGCCCATAAGCCGGGCGCGCATCCGGTTTTTGACTTGCTCGCCGTTCTTCTGGCGCTGGTGCTGCGAGACGCTTGCAAGCAGGTTCTCAACGAGAATGGAGTCAGAGTCCTCGCCAAACTCGATAGAGGGGCTTTCTAAAACCGCCCCCACTTTTTGAATGGCAGACCTGAGATGGATATGGGCTTCCATCCCGCGCGCGAGGCGACTGATATCATCAATGATGATGACAACTTCGTCGCTGCGTCGCTTCCGCAAGAACTGAAGCATGGCCTTCATGCCCGGACGATCAATGAGTTTGCCGCTGCGATTGTCCTGAAAGACTTCTATGACGTCATACCCACAGCGCGCAGCATACTCGCGGCACCGTGCCTCCTGGCTTTCAAGGCCGTGACCTTCCTTCACCTGTTTCCTTGAAGAAACGCGGGCGTAGATCACAGCAAATTGCAGCTCCTCTGACTTCATATGGGCTTTGCTTTCCGTTTTGGTTTGGCGGTTTCCTTGAATACTTCCGTCAGTATGTCGTCCTTCAATTCTACCACATCCGGCGCGCGAAGAGCGCCTGTCTCTGGTCGTTTAGGCTGTTTATCCACAAGAGCTTGAGCGACCGGGTGAGTAGCCTCCATGCTATCAATCAGGTTTTCCAAGGCACCTAGAGAACTGCGGATGCAATCATCCCGCTCGGCGTCCGTCAGGTCATAATCAACGAAGTAGCGGTAGTATTTTTCAATCTCTATGGACATGGCTGCATAACTCACTGGTCGCGCGCGGGCACAGCCCTACAGGCGCGAAAGATGGATTTATCTGTATGGGAAAACTATCGGCGCGCCACCTCATCGTCGGGAGGAATGGCCACTCCCCGGCAGGCAGGCGCACTGGTCGATATTTGTTCCTATCATGCCCCAAATTCCCAATCTGTCCAGTGCGAGGTTTCCTGCATACGTCCGTATACGGAGCAATATTAACTCGGTCTTAACCCGGATATTTGTACAATACTGATATGTAAATAGTGGTTTTGGTATGGATGAGCGGTGGATAGACAAGAAAAGACGTGAGGACTTCGACGACCAGCAGAATGAAGCTGCCGGGCGTGAGGTTGGCCGCATACGCCGGTTCTATCCGGGCGAAACGCCCATTGAAGCGAGGGAGCGCAAGCGCAAAGAAGGGGATCGCCGCACCGCGCTTATGGCGCTTCTGGCAGACCCTGCCTACGCCCGAGCCTATCAATCTGCGTGGGATGCCTTTGACAGAGCGCAAGCTGCAGTGGATGCCGCATTGCTTGATGCTGCAAATGCCATTGAGCGGCTCTCAGAAAACATCGAAGACATGGAAGCCCGCGCCCACCAGCTAGATGGAGAGGCGGTCTTTCGCGACGAGGATGGGACATTCTATCAACCCGATGGAACGCCGGTGCCCTGGGAGGACGAGCGGCGCATTGACCGGCGCTCAGACGCGCCTTCCTTTGAGGCCTATCTTATGGCGCGGGAAGCGCTCGATAACGCCACCATCCGCCGTAATCATCTCCTGGATGTTCAGGAGGATGTGCTTGATCCGGCACGGGAGCAATTGTCGGACGAAGAGAGCCCCCTCAGCCTTGAAGAACTTGATGCCCTCACCGAACGATTGGATGAAATTGCTGAGGATGCATCACCCGCCCCGCTAACCGCCCGTTTTGAGGCGGCAACCATAGGTGCCGCAGATACTACCATCCCCGAAGAAAGCGTGGAGCTTAACCTGAGCGAACTCAGCTCTCCACTGTCACCATAACCGCCAATCTATTCAATTTCTGGACAAGACCGCCGCGCAAGGGCAATCACAATGACTGCCGGTTCATGATCGGGGTAGCGCTCGATATTGGAGAGGACATTCGCATACACCTGGGCCTCATCATCAAAGTACCAGCGATAAATACAGGAACCGGCCTCAACATTCTGCAACCCCACACCGTTCGACAGACCCACAACTACACCTGACAACCACAACCGCCGATCACGGTCGGACTGTGCGAGCAGGCCATTGTTTGTGAAACGGCCCGTTGATAGAGGGTCAACCTCATCGGCCTGCGAGGGGACAATCGTTACGCCTGTCAGGGCCAGCAATGCCAGCGTACATACGAGCGTATGCCGGAGTCTCATAAACGTTCCTTATAAGGACGATATGCGCTAGCCTGTTACAAACCGTTAAACCCCGCGCAAACCGCAGCCGCAGTGGTCCAGTTTGGACAAGGCGGCCCCTGTCTCGGAAAGGACCCTTCTGAGACAATTGTGAAGGCACGGATACCGCCGTGAGTGCGGCAAAGATTGGCCCATGAAAATCGGATACGCACGCATTTCAACAGGCGAACAGTCCCTCGATCCGCAGATTGAGGCGCTCAATCGTACGGGCTGCCAGCGCATCTTTTCTGACGTGCTCAGTGGCGCGCGTGCCGACCGGCCTGGTCTGGCAGATGCCCTAGCGGCTCTTGGTGAGGGCGACACGCTGGTGATCTGGCGGCTTGACCGTCTCGCCCGATCCTTGCGGCATCTTCTTGACCTGACCGCCGACATTGCGGAACGCGGTGTGGGCCTTCACTCGCTCTCCGAAGCCATAGAGACAGATTCAGCAGCAGGCCGCCTCATGCTTCATGTGCTTGCGGCACTGACGGAGTTTGAACGGGGGCTGATTTCGGAAAGAACGAAGGCGGGGTTGGCGGCAGCGAGGGCGAGTGGTGCGAAATTGGGTCGTCCAAGCAAACTTACGCGTGACGACAATCGATACCTCTATGTTGCTCACTCAAAAGGCTGTGCAGTATCAGACCTTGCAGTCAAATTTCAGGTGAACCGATCTACTGTATATCGTGCAATCGCAAAAGCTCCGATCAGGTAAGACTCCATTTCCATCTAGCTCTCCCTCTGTGACCGCTTGCGCTGAAAGTACTTATCATTGGCAGGTGAGCGTCCGTCTTGCCGGTTCTCAAGCATCTCGCCCGCTGGGTATTTTTCCCGAACTTCCTTCAACTTCCGTACGACTTCTTTCTCAACGTCAAATCCGAGGATGATCGAGAGTTCAATGGCATAAATGGTGATGTCAGCTATTTCATTTCGGATATCCTGCATCAGTTGTTGATCAGATTTCACATCTTTGGCTGAAGGATTCTGCCATTGAAACAACTCAAGTAGCTCTGCAGCCTCAATTGAAATTGACTTTGCGATGTCCCCTGGAAGTAGATCAAGCCAGTTTCTTTGCCGCAAAAACTCCTCGACACTGTCTCTTTGCATCTGCCCGCCTGCCCTTTTTGATTGTGTGTTACACGTAATACATCTTTATTTGACAAAATTGTAGACAGTGCATCAAAGTCGCGGACGTAGATGATGTCCAGGGGCAATTCCTTTCGAGGACCACTTGGACATACTGATTACTGCCCTGAGGAGAAATGGAGAATGGAGGATGACCTTACGCAGTTCATTTCCAACCGAAACCTGTCGGAGATTTGGAATGGTGTTGCGGCCGAACGGGCTAGGGCGGACAAGGCAATTGAATTCATCGTCAAAGAGCAAGGGTTTGATCGCCTCATAGAGTTGGTCTTGTCTGATGATTTCGAAAGCCTTTTGCAAAACTTCTCCAAGTTTGACCATCAATTCGATCAATCACCAACGATGTGGTTGCTTCAATTGCGGTTTCCTTTTTCGAGACGGAGCATTCACAGTTTTCAGAGTGATGAGCACGCGAGAGCGTCGGAATATCTGGACGCAATAAAGGAGCAAATTGCAAAAGGATTGGGTAGTCTCATTCACAAAGCAATTGCTCAGAACGTGATGCCCGACTTTGGAATTGTGCTCTATTTCACTAGAGACATTTCCTATTCGTTCTTAGTGTCATATCGGTTGGTTTCGAACAAGTTGGTGCTTGAAATCACGACATGCATACCAGAGCCAAAGGCTCTATTCGATATTGTGGATGTATCCGACCTTAAGTCTGCTAGAGAACGCAGCATTGCAAAGTCTTTCCTGCAGAGCGGTCACAAGGCCATTGTTCACAATGGAATACTGACCCACGTTGATCGCAGGAAAGACCAGGGCGTGTTTGGTCCGAGTATTGATACTCTCGTCCTCGCAAAATGCCTGCGAGGATTGCCTGGAGTGCGCGACGCAACATCGATCCTAGAAATCGGCGTTGGAAGTGGCCATGTCCTGAATTCTGCGATTGCATCTATGGAGCAGCTCGGCCAAGCCGAGGGGATCGACATCAATGCCTCTGCCATATTCTGCACCCACAGAAACTATCTTCGAGTCTCGGAGAATCAATCCAATACTTCAAAGCGAGACGTTTCGTTGACAATCGGTCGCTTCACGCCGGAGCGGTACTCGCACAAGTTTGAGATTGTGGTTTGTAATCCACCCTATATCTCTGTTCCTAGCGGCATATCAATTGATAACAGCGCTTTATACAAGGAAGCTGTTTCAGGGACAGAACTGATAAAGAGTGTGCTCGATTCGTTGCCGCAAATTCTTGCCGACCATGGCATGCTCTTATTGATGGTGAGCAGCGCGACCACATCGTTTCCTGAAATCGTGCCCCCGACACTGATCGCAAGGGAACTAAAAATGGCAGGGCTAAGTGTCCCGTTCGACTTGGAAGTTGCATACGAGTATCCCGAGTGGATTGACTATTTGCTGGACCATAACGCCATCACCAAGCGCGATGAAGCGTACTATCACCAACTTCGCCCATTCGTTGTCTCCATGAAGGAAAGTAACGATGCTGATGCTTAGGTTTCGTGACCTGATGATACCAGACGGTCAGACCATTGAACGCCATCGCAAAATAGTTGAAACATCCGGTTGCGTATATTGGGGCTGGATAATGCGAGACAGCGAGGTGTTTCCCAAAGAATTCCTTCGCAAGTTTTCTGCTGCGTGCGAAGCTGTACCGCAAAGTATTGCTCTTCTGCATAGTGGTTCGTTCAGTCGTTACATCGCTTGTTGTTCGGGTCTAGTGACCACAACAGTTGGAAGAAAGATTGAAACACCGGACCTTGCGCGGACTCCTTCATACATGCATGAAAGCGAATGCGCGGTATGGTTTTTCCTCAAAACAATTGACGATGAGCATCGATCGGATTCTTTCTCGATAGAGGAAATGCCCACACTCTCTGTTTGCTCCCAACATGATCAGGAACTTCTTGCGCAGCAAGAACTAAGGGATTTTCGGGCGTTGAGAGAATCTGGAGGTACACTGTGGATCACAAGCGAATAAAAGTGGCGCTATATGGTCATTCAGGCTCCGGAAAGAGTTTTATTGCGCAATATCTTGTGGAGGAATATCAATTTTCCTGGGTGTCTACTGGTAGTATCTGCAGGCGGATTTCAAGTCTCCTCTTTGGCAACGAGCACAAGTCGAATTTGAACCAAATCAGCTCCAAATTGCGTGAGATTGATGAGCGGATCTGGATAAACGCAGCATTGAATGGGTTGGATAAGCAGCGGGTCGTGTTTGATAGTATCAGATACAAGTCCGATTTCAATTTCCTGAAGTCACTTGGGTACACTTGTATTCGAATTGTAGCGGGATCAAGCTTGGAGGCTGCGCGTCTAAGGCAGCGATCGCAGGTAATGACTTCGAGCGACCATACACACGAGTCCGAAGTTTCGCTCGATTGTGTGCAGTTTGACTACACAATAATGAACGATGTTGACGAACGACCTGACCTTCTCAATGAGCAAATTGCGAGAATAATTGGTGAATTGAGCGAATAATGATTGTAGTGTTCGACATTGACAACACGCTGTATGACTTTGCGTCGCCATTTGCAAAGTCAACCCGTTCATTTGTCCATGTCACTGCGAAGGAACTTGATACACCGGAAGATCGTATAGCAGAAGCGCTTAAGGTCATTTTTGCTCGCCATAAAACGCTAGAGTATCAGTTTTTACTCCAGGACCTTTCAGAGTTTGTTTCCATATCAGATGAGCAGATGATAAGACTCGCAAAGCTAGTAAGCATTGCGGCCCGTCGCGTACATAGAATTAGAAGAAAACTTTACCCTGACATCCAGAACGTTCTTCGCACAATCTCTCAGAGCGACGCATCATGTATCGCGTTCAGCAATGCGCCTTACTACCAGCTGGCTCTCAAACTTCAGCGGCTAAAGGTTGCGCGATATTTCGATGGTATCGTATGTTTTCGTGGGGTTGATCCAATTCCGAGTGCAGTTGAAAAGTACCAAGCCGTTCGCAACAACCTCGTTAGTCAAAAGCGGCTATTCAAAATGCTATCTGAAGATGAGGTGAAGCCGAGCCCAAAAGGGTTTGAGATTATACGTGATTGTTTTCCTGAAGCGCCACTTGTTATGATTGGTGATAGTCTGGAGACAGATTTGAGGCCTGCGAAGTCTCTCGGGTTTGCAACTCTTTGGGCGCGCTACGGAACTACAGTTGATGAGGGCGATCTGGCGACGCTTCTTGAATATACACCTTGGAAAGACGACAAGATTATTCAGCATGCGCAGCAATCATTTGTTCCTGACTATGTTGTCGACCGACCATTAGAGATCCTGAAGCATCTTGATTTGCCCGGACAGATTGACCTGTTTCACTGACACGTGACTCGAGTTGTAGCTTGACTACCGGTGGTATTATTTGAGCGATGTGGTGCTGCGCTTCTTCCTACTGTGTGCCGACCTCCGAATTGCCAAACCTCATCTGAAAGTCTGCCGTAACGGGCGGCGTTGCCCTGTCGGCCCGTCAATGGGCTGCCCGCACCAAGTCTCCGTGTTGCCCATGACGGAACGCCGCCGTCCCGGCTTTTTGCCTTTCATCAGTTCGGAATTCATCGGGCCGACAAATTGAAAGGAAAGACCAATGACTGCTCAATCTAACGCTCAAACATCCCGCCCGACCTATCGCCTGTGCTTCTCCGCCCGAACCGGCGTGGACCGCAACGGCCAGCCAACATTGGGGTACCCCATCGAGATCGGTGCTGCTTTTGCCCGCAAAGATGCTTCAAAGGGTTTGATCGCCAAGTTTCAGATCATCCCCTCCGATCTTAAGGACGGCGTGTTGTTCCTCATGCCGCCGCGCGGCGACGACGCGCAGGCTGATCTTCTCGAAAGCGAAGCTGAATAGACGCTGCGCACCTCGATAGCTCGCGTCTCAAACGGCGGCCCCAAGGGGTCGCCGTTTTTCTTTGCAAAGTGCAAAGCTCCCGAACTTGGGTGCGCCATCCTCTAAGTCCTCCATCGCGGGCTCAATTGCTTTGAGCCGCCCTTGATCATGGAGGTCATGCTTATGAGTGCTGACAACAACCCCTTTGGTAATCCCAAGCGTAACGCCCAGCCCGCACCAAAGCCGCGTGGGCGGCCGCGCAAAGGCATTGCCGTCGATGCGGACTTTATCGCCATGGCGGCGAACGGCACCGATCCCAAAGCCGCCGCTGAGATGGTGCAGCGTCAAGCCGCGCATTTGTTCGACGCCGAACGCGGCGCGGAACTTGAAACGCTCAATCATTCGGTGAAGCAGGACGAATTGCGTCTAGCTGAGATCGACGATGAACGGGGCCGCGTTAGCAAAGAACGCCAATCAACCCCGGAATGGCAACGGGCGGCCCGCAAGTCTGGCACCCGCGAAGTGGATGATAGTGCCGAGGTTCACTTCAAGGAATGGGCTCTGCTTGACCAGATCACCGTGGGCGGTTGCGGCATTCTCTGCCTCGTCATGCTGGGCGCGGGCGCTGCCAATATCCAAGGCAACCTCGTCGCATCCGGCCTCCCGCTGTTCACATTGAACCCAGTGTTTGCCTGGCTGTTTGCCATGCTGGCACCGGCAGCGGCACTGGCCATCCATTCCTTCGGCCATGTGTTCCGCAGCTGGGCGGCACGTAACGCCTATCGCTTGGTGATCTATGCCTTGACCGGGATCTGCGTCATCGCCTGGTCGTGGCTCTTTGCCGATCTCTTTCACGGCACCGGCGGGGCACTTGATCTTTCGTTCGAGGAGGACCGCCTTGCAGACACGTTGTTCGTATGGCTGCAAGTGGCTACCGAGATCCTCGTGGGCTCTGCACTCTTCCTCATCATCGAGCACATCTCAGCCAAGTACTCCCCCAACTTCTGGCTGCGGAACCCTGAGTATGTGGAACTCAAGGTCAAGGAAGAGGCCTTGGACGCTTCTCGCGCGGAGGTGGTTGCCCGCGTCCGCGAGATCAAAGGCGAGCATGCCCGTCTTGTCGCGCAGCGGGACACTGCGATCACCGCTGCCCACGCCGAACTTCTTCAATTCAACCGCCGTTACGGACAATCCTAAACCCCGAAGAAAGGGAGATATCCTCATGCGTATTCTCATCATCAGCCTAGTGCTTATTCTGTGCGCCGGTAGTGCCCAGGCTCAGGACATGATCATCGGCCTCTCGCCCCATGTGAACGCTGAGCAGCACCAAGCCCAAGGCGAGGCCGTGTTGCGGTTTCTGGCAACCGAGCTTGAGCCGGGCG
>JAJFIK010000050.1 GCA_021775005.1 Rhodospirillales bacterium | reverse complement strand
AGCGGCAAATGGCCCTTTGTGCCCGTGATCAGAACGAGTCACAATATTGGCGACTCAGCTAGCTTTTGCTTTGTTCATTTGAGTGGTGAGACGGGGAGCAGATAGCCTGCATGACTTCAACAGTAGGACACTCAGAACACTACGCACGCGCACCGATTGTCGAAGCGGCAATTGAGTTGCGGTTTGCTGATGAAATGCCGTTAGAGTTGATCGATCAAGCGTCCGAGCGCGTTCAAAAGTTTTACCCAAAGAAGAATTCTGAAATTTCTGCTGGCTTCTCTTTCAAGGTCGAAGAAAACCGTCTGCATACGGAACAACCCAACCATGAGACTGTCGGCTATAGGCTTATGTCAGAGGATGAATTGGAAAGACTGGTTCTGAAGAAGAGCACATTTATTTGTGCGCAGCTTGCGCCATACACTGACTGGGAAACATTCGTTGGGCGAGCAAAGCGTGATTGGGCAGTTGTAAGAAAAGTCAGAAAGTCAGGAGCTCTACGCCGCCTGGGTGTTCGTTTCATAAACAGAATCGATATTCCGAATTTGGACCTTCAACCTATCGAAATTGCGGACTATCTGAACGTCCAGCCTGGAATTCCCATTCCCGGTTCAAATGTATTGGAGTCGTTCACTATTCAGGTTGTAACACCACTTCCAAATGACCATATGCGGGTCAAGTTGACCGTGGCTACGACCGACGCGCCCGTTCCAGACACTAATGCTATTTTGCTGGACGTTGACGTTTCTACTGAAGTTGACATACCTGCTGTTGAAGGCAAACTTTGGGCATTCGTTGACACGTTTCGTCAAATGAAGAATTCGATATTTGAATCAGCCATTACAGAGAAAACACGGAAGTTGTTTCGATGAAAATTGACACTGAATCAGCATCAATTTTCAGTCGCTCAGCTTCAATTAGCCAGCCGGCGAGCGGGTTGTTATCAGAACACATTGATCAACAACTAAAGCAGCGCACCGTTGCAGAGTCGGGAGCGTCTCACAGCACAGACCATCAGAATAGAACTCTGGAAGAGGCGTTGTTTGATACACGGTCTAGTTTCAAAGTGTACACCTCAAAAGTTTCGATGCATCTTCCGAACACCTGGAGAAAAAAACTGTTTCTACAGCTTGATGATCTCCTTGACTGCGACGAGTGGGATGAGTTGGATAGCCTGCCTCTGCAACATACATTTGCAACATTTATTCGCATGATGTTGCTGCTGAAACCAGGGGTCGGACCTGGAATTGGAGTAGACCGGGGACACATCGTTGCCACGTGGAGTAACTCTCCAGATACGTTGTTGATTGAATGCATGGAAGGCGACAAACTGCGCTGGTATCTTCGCCGGATGCAGGGTGACTCTATGGAAAAAGCTGGGGGAACAACGACCATAAAGCGACTTGGCGAGATTCTGGCACCATTCCATCCGGATGTTTGGTTGAGCCGTGCCTAGCAGATACCTGCCAGATAATGATCACGTAGTTCGTATTGTGCCGTGGTCGCTGAGGTACAAGAGCGAAGACAACTCAGTTGGCTATGGTCCGGTTGGTGGTGCGTTTCGATTGAGAGACACCGAAACATATCTCTCTTCAAGTTGGTGTGAGTACTTCTACGGCTCATTTCAAGAGACCCTTCGCTGCGTGCTTTATGCGATGATGTCTACCAGAAAAATCGGTGGGAAGGCTTGCCTTGCGGTTGCAAGGGTGAGCGAGCTGCATGCATTCGCCAATGGCAGGAATCGCAAGCTCAGAATTGTGCATGAACCAGAAGTCGACAACGTGTCTCATGTCGCTTTGCGTCGATGGCGAGACTTTGTGGATGACGACTTGGAGGAATTGGCGCTAGATGTTTGGAGCGAGTACTTTGAAGTGAAAGATGTTGACTTGTACCCCGAAAGTGAATGTGTTCAAAATCAATGGAGCGACTAGCGGTTTAGGGGAGACACCTCAATCAAATTCGGGTTAGCATCAGGAAGCACAATTGGCCGCGCCCACCATTTACTGCCTTACCCTCGCCAAGCCGGATGTTGTTTGAGTTGCCGGGGTCCGCGTGGCAGTCTTGGAATGTGAAGTGATCAAGTCGGACGCAGGCGAGCATGGCAAAAAAGAAGCTGTCGATTGTTATTCCGCTAAGGGATCGCGAGGCGCATTTCAAAAAATTCCTGCCGCACATGATGCGATTTTTCAAGCACGACAAACTGGATCGCGACATCCCGTTTAAGCTGACCTTTGTAGAGCAAGAACCTGGCGGCAAGTTCAACGCGGGCATGCTCCGCAATATCGGCTTCGATCTGACCCGTGAATTCGACTATCACGTGTTTCACGACATTGATTATCTGCCTGTATGGGCAGACTATTCCTATGGCACAAAGCCCGCGAGACTTGTCTGGTATGGTGCCGAGCAACGCCCGGCTGCACCAGACTCCAATTTTGGAATTATCCACGACCGCGAAACTTTTCGTGGCGGCGTTATCATGGTGCCGCGGGAGATATTTATTCAGATCAATGGCTACGCCAACAGTTTTTGGGGCTGGGGCTGGCAAGACACGGATATGGCAAATCGATGCGTTGCTGAGGGGTACAATTTTGACTGCCGCGACGGTTTTTACACAGCCCTTGATCACGTCAGCCGGGCCATGACGAGAGACAATAAATTTCGTCCCACGGCTGCTGAAAATCTTAAACGCGGCAGGGAAATCGCCAAGACTATGCAAGGAGACCGGGCCTACAGACATGATGGGCTCTCTACGCTCAAATATGACATTCGGGATAGGCAGAAGCTCTCAGTCAAACCAGGGTACAGGCCTGAAAAACTTGTTTCAGTAGAGCGCGTATTGGTTCATCTTTCGGGGCAACATGAAACCGGTGAAGAAGATGTTGTCATTGAAGCGCGCAGCAAGACAACGCAGTAGCTTTTGCATTGATGGGAACTGGCAATGGCCAAAAGGCGGGTACTCTTTGTATTGTCGGAATATCCGACGCTTTCTCAGACCTACAAAGAGAACGAGATCAAGTATGTTTACGCAGATTGTGAAGTCGCCATTGTTTCATTTCAGGGGCACAATAAAACCTATGCGCAGCACTTTCCTTATCACCAGGTGCAGAAATACCAAGAAGTTGGTGCTGTTGTAGATTCGTTCAAACCAAATGTGCTGCATGGGCACTATTTGCACACGGTTGATATCCTGCACCGTATCGCTGAGACGCATAATTTGCGCTATACAATCCGGTCTCATTCGTTTGACATCCTGCGAGTGGATGACGACGCCATTCGCAAAGTTGCCGACAAGATTAACTCCAATTGTTGTTTGGGGTTCCTTGCCTTTCCGTTTCTGCGTGAACGACTTGTGAAATGCGGCGTTGCGGACGCGAAGATTATCGACGCGTGGCCGGTAGTCGATTTTGAACGGTTTTACGACCGAACACCAAACGGCAACGGCATCATGAATACAGGCGCCTGCATTCCAAAAAAGAATATGGAATCATTTGTGGAATTAGCACTGATGATGCCGGAGCGGCGCTTTACTCTGTATCCTATCGGCTATGACACAGCAAAAATCGTCGCTTACAACAAGGCCCGCGGGAACCCAGCGCGCATAGTCGACACGCTTGAGCCCTTCAACATGCCGATGGCCTATAAGCAGCAAGAATGGCTGGTTTATTCCGGCAACCCCGCGGTGCCAACCATTGGCTGGCCGATGGCCATTGCTGAGGCGCAGGCGGCCGGCGTCGGCGTTTTGGTGCATCGCGTCCGACCCGACATCGCCGAGTATGTCGGTGAAGCAGGGTATTTGTACGATAGGCTCGAAGAGGCGCATGGTATCCTATCCAAGCCTTTCCCCGATGATCGCCGTGAAGCGGGATTTGAACAAGCGAAGAAATCCGATATCAAAGTAAACGTCAAACAACTACGGGACCTTTGGGGCGGCGCATGACCGGCCAAAAAATCCTCCTTGAGATGAACATTGCGACCAGACGATCCCTTCGCACAGGCATTGATAGAAACTAGCTATGGCCAAAACCCGAGTGCTTTTTGTTTTGTCGGAATACCCGACGCTTTCTCAGACCTACAAAGAGAACGAGATCAAGTACGTTTATGCGGACTGCGAAGTCGCCATTGTCTCGATGGGGCGTCATAACGAATCCCATTCACAACATTTCCCCTACCAACATGCAAAGGGGTTCAAAGACTTCGACCCTATTGTAAAAGCGTTTGCGCCCGACGTGCTGCATGGGCATTACTTAAATACGGTTGATGTTCTGCAGCGGATCGCAGAAACCCACAACTTGCGTTATACACTCCGGTCTCATTCGTATGACATCCTGTGGGCGCCAGATGACGCCCTTTGCAAGGTTGCGGAAAAGGTCAACTCCCATCGATGTTTGGGCATTCTTGCGTTTCCATTCTTGCGCGACCGATTGGTGCAATGCGGTGTTGCGGACAAGAAAATTACTGATGCCTGGCCGGTGGTTGATTTTGATCGTTTTTATGATCAAGGGCCCAATGGCAAAGGCATCATGAATACAGGCGCCTGCTTGCCAAAAAAGAACATGGAATCATTTGTAGATCTCGCGGTGATGATGCCGGACCGGCGCTTCACATTATATCCTATCGGCTACAACACAGCGCAGATCGCAGCCTACAACGAATCCAAGGGAAGCCCCGTCCGTATTGCAAAGACACTTGAACCTTTCAACATGCCAAGCGTCTATAAGCAGCAAGAGTGGCTGGTCTATTCTGCTAACCCCAAAGTACCCACGGTCGGTTGGCCGATGGCCATTGCTGAGGCGCAGGCGGCCGGCGTTGGTGTGTTGATGCATCGGATCCGGTCCGATCTTGCGGAATTTGTCGGTGAAGCAGGGTATATGTACGACACGCTCGAAGAGGCGCGTGATATAATGGCTCAGCCTTTCCCCGATGATCGCCGTGAAGCGGGATTTGAACAAGCGAAGAAATCCGATATCAAAGTAAACGTCAAACAACTACGAGACCTTTGGGACGGCGCATGACTAACCACGTCACCATTGCTGAAATGGGTCCGCGCGACGGGCTGCAAAATGAGAAGCGGCCCATTAATGTTGCAACAAAGATTGCCCTTGTGGATCGCTTATCGGGTTGCGGGTTGCCGTTTGTGGAAGCGGGCGCATTTGTCTCCCCCAAGTGGGTGCCGCAGATGGCGGGTTCGGCAGGCGTGATGGCGGGTATCACCCGCCGCGAGGGCACCAAATATCCGGTGCTCACCCCCAACATGAAAGGTTATGATGCAGCCAAAGAAGCGGGGGCGGAAATTGTTGCGGTCTTTGGCGCGGCGTCGGAAAGCTTCAGCCAGAAAAACACCAATTGCTCCATTGCGGAGGGCTTTGAACGTTTTGCCCCCATTTTGGAGGCGGCCAAGGTCGACGGCATTCAAGTGCGCGGCTATGTCTCTTGCGTTCTGGGGTGCCCCTATGAAGGCGACGTGCCGGTGGCAAAAGTCGTAGAGGTCTCAAAGCGGCTCTATGACATGGGCTGTTATGAAATCTCTTTAGGCGACACTATCGGTGTGGGCACGCCAGGCAAGGCGCGCGCCATGCTGCGCAGCGTTGCGAGCGAAGTGCCCATGGCGGCGCTAGCGTGTCATTTCCACGATACTTATGGGCAAGCGTTGGCAAATCTCTTTGCCTGCCTCGAAGAAGGTGTACGGGTGATTGATAGCTCGGTCTCGGGCCTTGGCGGCTGTCCTTATGCCAACGGCGCGACCGGCAATGTCGCCACCGAAGACGTGATCTATATGCTTGAAGGCCTTGGCATGACCACCGGTGTCGATTTGGCCAAGTTGATGGATGTGAGCCGTTGGATATCGTCAGAGCTTGGTCGCGAAATTGGTGCGCGGGTGACCAAGGCGCGCACAAACTAGCAATGCGTCTTCCTCTTGCATGGCTGGCCAGCGTTCAGGTTGGTTGACCAATTCAAGTCACCCGTCACTATGCGCCCCAGCTACGCAAGCGAGCACGAGAGGCTTCATGTCAGACGAATTTACCGCGCCCATGAAACGCGCCTATGAGCGCGCGCTCGCCTATCGCCAAAAGAGCGCGGATTTGCCGCCGCGACCCACCGCAAGTTTGGAACAATTACGGGCGGCCTTTGATGTGGGCCTGCCAGAGCAGGGTCGCGACGGGGAGGAGATTATCGAAGCTCTCGCCAACGGCGCGGAGCAGGGGCTCATTGGAATCACCTCGCCGCATTTCTTTGGCTGGGTCATGGGGGCATCGCATCCCGTTGGCACTGCCGCTGAATTCCTCACCGCCGCATGGGGTCAGAACGCTGGTATTTATCAAACCTCTCCCGCTGCCGCTGTGGCCGAAGAGGTGGCCGCCAAGTGGTTGCTTGAGTTGCTCGATCTGCCGCGGGAAAGCTCCATTGGGTTTTCCACCGGGGCCACCATGGCGAGCTTCATTTGCCTTTCCGCCGCGCGCACAGATGTGCTTCGCAATACCGGGTGGGACCTGGAACAAGAAGGTCTGATGGGTGCGCCGGACGTTAAAGTGTTCCTTAGCGAAGAAGCCCACGCCACAATTCATTCCGGGCTCAGGTACCTAGGCTTTGGGGAGCGCCAAAAGATTTCCATCGCAGCCGATGGCCAGTGCCGCATGAATGTGGACGATCTTGCAAACAAACTCAGCGCCCACGACGGCCCCAAGATCATCATCACCCAAGCCGGGCAAATTAATTCCGGTGCCTTTGATGATTTTGTTGAGATTTCCCGCCTCGCGAAGCTCCATGGTGCCTGGCACCACGTTGATGGCGCGTTTGGTCTTTGGGTCCGAAGCGTTCCAGGCAAGGCGCATTATTGTGCCGGTGTTGATTTGGCTGACTCGTGGTCGGTTGATGGTCACAAGTGGCTGCAGGTTCCTTATGATTCAGGCTTTGCTATTGTCAAAAATGCCGCTGCTCATATGCGCGCCATGGATACCTCTGCCAGCTACATTGCGGCTTCGCCGGAAGATGGACGCAACGCGTCACAACTTGGGCCAGAGCTCTCGCGCCGCGCGCGCGGATTTGCGGTTTGGGCTACCATTCAAGCCTTGGGCCGAAAAGGCATTGCGGAAATGGTGGCGCGCCATTGCCAGTGTGCGACGCATTTGGCGAACAAGCTTAGCGCCGAGCCCGGCATTCAAATCCTCAATGATGTTGTGATCAATCAGCTCGCCGTGAGTTTTGGTGAGCCAGATGAAGCAGCGGCGGTGCGCGACGACTATGCCCGACAGGTCGTCGCAGAGATTAGGGCTGAAAATGCGTCGTTTGTTGGCGGGGCTTTGTGGAGGGGTCGGCAGATGATGCGCGTTTCAGTTATCTCACGAACCACTGATATTGCCGCGATTGATCAGCTCGCCGCTTCGATTGTCCGGGCCTGGCGCAAAGTCAAAAGCTGACCTCGGTTTTGCTGCGCAAACGGCCGTGGTGCGCTTGATAATGGCCGCCTGCTGCCTAAGTAAACTGTGAGGAAACCGCACAAATCTGCGCGTCGTGATCGGTTTGTGGCGCACATGTCACGGCCGAGCGCAGGGGCGGTGCGGCAGATCATTATGCCGCGCCAAGCGTGTATAGTGTTGAGGCTTCAAGAAGGGTGAATGAATGCCGGTCAATCAAAACCCAAAAATACTTTACTTTGGCTATCCCGCGATGTTTTGGGCGGAGCCGCCTCGCTGGCTGCTCTATCTTATTACTGGGCCCCTTCTTGTGGGTTTGGTGCTCTTCTTCCGCTGGTGGTTCAAAAATTACACCACCAGACTTCGGCTCACGGAAGATGAGGTCATTTTTTATCGCGGTGTTTTCAGTGTGAAGACCACCGAGATTCGTATCGCAGACATCCGAGCGGTGGAGATTGATCAGTCCTTTTGGGAACGCATGACAGGGATCGGCACGGTCCGCATTGCATCGGCCGGGTCAGATGGTTGGGAGATCGATGTCAAAGCGATGCCAAACCCCAAGAAAATCCGCCGTATTATTAACGATGGCCGCCACGAAGCCAATTCCAACGACTGAACCCCATAGCGGCAATTTCCCATTGTTTTTCAGGGCCTAGCGTGCAAGGAATGCCCGCTGACCGCCGGATATGGGAGTGTGTCCGGCAATTTTTTATCTTGGGAAGATCAGGGGCCTGACACATGTCAAAGGGACATATTTTCATCGGCATTCCGACCGCCGACCAAATCATCAAAACCGGCACGATGAAGTCGGTCTATCGACTGACCTTGGCGTTACAACGGATTGGGATTTCAACATCTCTCTTCTTTGCGGAGTCAGCCGACATCATTGAGAACCGCAATATTCTAGCGGCCTACTTCCTTGATACTGATGCGTCCCATTTGCTCTTTATCGATAGTGATATCGCGTTCGATCCGCAGCTTGTTGGTGACTTTTTGTCCATGAAGAAGCCCATCGTTGGATCCGCATATTGCAAGCGCAAGATCGACATGAAGCTGTTTGCGCAGACTTATGCCGATCTTGGAGACCACATCAAAGCGCCGGAAGACCGTTATCGTGCTGCGCAGGCCCGCGCGTCGCAATTTCCGTTCATGGCCAAAAACGGCGCGCGCGTGCAAAAGGGCTATGTCCTGGCCGACGCGATTCCTGCCGGGCTAATGCTGGTCGAGCGGCAAGTTTTTACAACCCTGATCAAGAACAAAGCCAAAGCCACCTTGGAACAGCTTGGCCCAACGCCACTTTGGCCCCAAGGCGGCCACTATGGCTTCTTTGACCGTGTCTGGATTCCCAAGCACAAATATTGGCTGTCGGAAGATCTCAGCTTCTGCCATCGCTGGGTCAAGGGCATGGGGCAGGAACTATTTGCCTATATCGGCAGCGGTGTCGCCCATTTGGGTAACATGACCTATGACGCCAGCTATCTTGAGTTCGCCAAAAATCGCGGGGTTTTTGAGAAACTTGCCGCTGAATCCGGCGAATCCGCTGAAACAGCCAAGCTGGATATGCCCGAAGGGGTCGCCAAAGAGCTCAAATCAAGCGAGGCGGATGCCGAACCTGCTGCCAAAAAACCGGCGGTCAAGAAGGCTTCCAGCAAAGAAAAAGCCTGATCCCACGCTGAAACGGCCCGTTAACCTGTAATCCTGTAGCACCAATGCAACAGGTCTGCCTGATTTAGTGTCAGTCTGTGTCGATTCCAAAAGGGATTCAGGCGGAATCTTGCTATTAATGACGAGAATGACAGGGGACCGGTGGACATCCACCGGCCGTAGGGAGGCATTAAAATGAATTTGCGTAGCGCACTCACAGCGACAACTGCGGCACTGGCTTTAACGGCTGGCGCGTCAGGAGCCATGGCAAGCGACTATTACGTTAGTGTTTTTGGCGGCGTTTCCACAAATGGCGATGAGCCCCATTTCGCAGGGCTGACCAACACGGCGTCAACGCGCACTGCTTTCTTGTACGTCTATACTCAGATTTACAACAACATCCCCTATGGCAAGTACGGGACCTACCTGGATGTGTACCTTGGTCTTCATTTGGGATCTGGCCTCTATGGTACATCTAAATTTGCCTGGAACGATGACTTTGATGACGGCTTTGTTGTTGGTGCGGCGCTGGGTCAAGACTTTGGCGGCTGGCGCGCTGAATTGGAATTTGCCTATCGCACCTTTGATGTTGCCAACGGTACGTTAGCCAGCAACAACTTTGATGGCCGCTCCTCCTATATCTATGGCTACGGCACACTCTATTACGTTGTAAAATTGGGCGGTGGTACGACCGTTGGCGGGTTTAATACGGGGTTCTACGGTACGACACCGGGAAGCCAGTATTGGCCCTTTACGGTCAACCTGCCCTACAACACCACCATCGTTGGCAATGTGCCGACGGATGGATCGCTGGATGTCTGGTCATTCATGGCCAATATTTGGTTGGACTTTGATCCCTTTAACGTCATGCCGGACAATGCCATGCCATTTATTGGTGGCGGCGTTGGTGCGGCGCGATTGGATTTTGAGCACCGTATGGTCGGCACGACGCTGCTGGGAAGCTCCATCAGCTTTACGACAACCGGCGATGATGTTGTCTTGGCCTATCAACTTGGCGGTGGCATCAATTTTGAATTCGACAATGGCATGATGTTGTCGGCTCAATATCGTTATTTCGGTAGCGCTGATGCGGATATCGGCGGTGTAACCGACGTCAAAATGGACAGCCACAATGCGATTGTCAGCCTGTCCTTCCCGCTGAACATGCTGAACTAATCAATTCAAAGAATTTTATGATGAGGGCTGCCTTTCGAGGCGGCCCTCTTTTTTTGCCTCGCGTTAGTTTGCCAGCGTAAATTTCGCCATCGGACGCTTGGCAAGTTCATTCTCCACATGATGTCGCAAAGCCTCTGATGCGTCATTCATATCTGCGGGCAACTCATCATAGGCAATGGGCTCGCCGATATGAATTCGAAACCGCCGTCTGCGTTTGTTTAGCAACTCCAAGAACAGCGTCATATTTCGTAACGGGTCGCTGATCCAGTCTGAAACATAATAGAGCGGTGAGTTATGTGCGGTGATGGCCATGGGCACCAGCGGTACTTTGTTTCGCTTGGCCAGCCCGACAAAAGTTGACTTCCAGGGTCGCTCAATAAATCCCGTTTTGCGCAGCACACCCGGCGCGCCAGAGGGGAAAATTGCAATGGCGCGCTCCGCCCTAAACGCTGCGATCATTTTCTTTGCCAGCTCCCGCGTGTTGGAAATCGACTTCTCCTCCGCGCGATCTTTTGGCAGCCAATCCACCGGGATGATCATGTCCGAAAGACCCGGACTGACGCGCAGCGCGTCGCGATTGGCGAAGAAACAAAGATCGGGGCGTAAGGCGCGCAGCGTCTGGTAGACGGCAACACCGTCGGCAATGCCGGTGGGGTGATTGGCTATGAGAAGAAAACTGCCCTCGCGAGGAATGTTTTCAAGCCCGCTAATCTCTAGCTGCATATCAAGAAACCGCGCGGCAAAGGTCATCACACGATGGGCGGGGCGGGTGGCAACCGCGTCGGTCATTCGTTTGGCCGTGTGGTAGCGCAACAGGGGATAAAGAACGCGCTGCAAGGCGGCCCAAACCCTGGGGCGCTTCATGTAAGGCCCGGCGCGCTCTTCGATCAAAGCGTCCACAATGTGCTGCGCTTCTACATTGTTCATGGGGGCCTCATCTCTCTCGTCGGGCGATTATATGAACACTGTTCATGGCCACAATAGGGCAGCCATATCGGCATGGTTGCCAAATATCAAATGGGCCAGTACGGCTAGGTCGTTGATCCAAACCTTAGGACAATTCATTGACTGTATCATCGTTGCCGCCTTTTCCCGGTCTGAGCGCCGACAGTACCATTCGCATTATAGCTCCAGCGAATTATGTGACAGAAGCCGCTATGGCCCCTGGCCGGGCTATGCTTGAGGCAGCGGGCTTCAAAGTTGACTATTGCGCCAATCTCTTTGAACGCGAAGGCCAATTTGCCGGGTCTGACCAAATGCGCGCGGAAAGTCTGATGACCGCCTTTGCCGATCCGGACGTTGCCGCGATTATTTCTGCCCGCGGCGGCTATGGCAGTCCACGCTTGATGGAGCTGGTTGATTGGAACCGCATTGCTTTGAACCCCAAACCGTTTGTCGGTTATAGCGATCTTACCGCCGTCATGACGCGGTTAGTGCACCGCTGCGGGATGCGGGCATTTCATGGCCCTGTTATGCGTGATTTATCGGCAGATACCGCCGAACCCACGGCGCAAAGCCTCATCGCGGCCCTCAAAGGCACGCCCGTTGACGACCCCCTTAGCATGGCCTCGGTGGTTCCTGTTCGACCCGGTCAGGCGTCGGGTCCGCTTGTGGGCGGGAACTTGACTATGCTGGCTTCAATCATGGGAACAGACTCTGGGTTTTCGGCACAAGGGGCCATCTTGTTGCTGGAGGATGTCGCGGAATACATTTACCGGCTAGACCGCGCCTTGGTGCAATTGCGCCAAGCGGGGGCCCTTGAGGGGGTGCAGGGCGTGATAATCGCGGACCTTGTGGATGTGGAAGACGGGACAGTGCCTTTTGGCATCTCAGCCATTGATATGATCGCCGCTCACTTTGGCGATGTGCCTATCGTGGCAGGTGTTCCCGCCGGTCACGGCCGACGCAAGCTGACATTGGCCCTGGGTGCTGAATCAAATCTTACTGTGGCTGCAGAGAGCTGTAGTTTTTCTCAGCAATCGTGAAACTAAATCGCCTGTGCGTGCATTCAATGGCAGGATGTCGCCGCATTCAAAGATCACTGAGAGGGGTGCCGCAATGGCTTTGTCACCGAAACAAGAAGCGCTTTGTGAAAACCATGCTTGGGACTTCTCAAGCCTGAGCGCACTGGTCCTTAATTGCACGCTCAAACCTTCGCCGACATTGTCTCACACCGAAGGGCTGATTGATGTTTCCAAAGCCATCATGGAAAAAAATGGCATTACCGTCGAAGTTTTAAGGCCGGTAGATTTTGATATTGCTTTTGGCGTTTACCCCGACATGACCGCGCACGGGGCGGCGAAAGATGACTGGCCGCAAATCCAGGAAAAAGTAATGGCTGCGGATATTTTGATCCTTGGTATGCCCATTTGGCTGGGGGAGAAGTCGTCCGTCTGCACGCAAACGATTGAGCGTTTATATTCGTCCTCATCCACTCTCAACGAAAATGGCCAGTACGCCTACTACGGCCGCGTTGGGGGGTGCCTTGTCACCGGCAATGAAGACGGTGTGAAGCATTGCGCCATGAACGTGCTCTATTCCTTGCAGCACCTGGGATATTCCATTCCGCCTCAGGCAGATGCGGGTTGGATTGGCGAGGCGGGCCCTGGTCTTTCCTATCGCGATCCTGGGTCAGGTGGACCGGAAAATGATTTCACCCAGCGCAACACGACTTTCATGACGTGGAATCTGATGCATCTTGCATTGATGCTCAAGAGCGCCGGGGGGTTCCCCTCTCACGGCAATCAACGGTCAGAATGGGATGCGGGTTGTCGCTTCGATCATCCGAACCCGGAATATCGCTAAGGGGCGTAGAGTAGATGTTGCAAATGGGCGCGAGCTAAAACTGGCCCGTGACCGAAAGGGACAAGGTCGTATCCGCGTCGCCCGCCAGGCTACCGACTTGGCCGTCATAGCTCTCGTAGGTGTAATTCACTGAACCTTGCAGCCCTGGCAGGAACGAATAAGTCGCGCCCACCCGCGCGGCGTCTCCGTTTAGCGTGGTGTAATTATTGGTACCGCTTTCCGTTCTCAGTGCTACAGCCCCGGCCGCGGTTACGCGAAGGCGCGGGGTAATGGAAAGCGCCACGCCGCCTGAGTAGGTGTCTTCGGTGAATTGCTGATCGCTGAAGCGCGGATCCGCTGTCTGCCGCCGGAAGCCTGATGCGACCGTCAATCGCGGCGAGACGTTCCACTCGATATTGGTTTCATCCAGGATCCGGCTCGGAGTGGTTGAGCCAAACTCGGGCAGGTCGATCACCGTATCAGATAGGTTGACACGACCGAGCTCTAAGTGCCCGACGACGCCCCGGTATCCCGTTAGAGTATAGCCAAGGGCAAATTGACCCTGCTCGTCGTTGGGCGTGTCATAGGCCCCAGGGGTGCCCAAAAGGCTTGGGTTGACGTGATAGCTGCTGTTATTGCTTTGGGCATACGCCGACCCACCACCCCAAAGGGCAGCGACCAGAAGTCCGACCAGGATCGTTTTTCTGTGCATAGCTCCGCCGGCTCCGTAACCGATATTCTTATCCACAACTATTATAGGGCGAAATGATGAATTCGTTAGGGTGCCATGACTTTATTGCGAAAATCGCGTCTTTGGAGTGGCCGGGTCGCATCACCCAACCAAGGGTAGAAGCCAAATTCGGGGACTCGCAGCGTATTTGTTTTGCGGTGCAGCGAAAGCCACATTATCGTCTGCTCCAGCCATGACCAGCAATGATCCCCCTTCAACACCCCCCAAAGCCAGGACCGTAGCCCATGAAGCGGCAGGCGACGGCCCCAGCGCCCAAAGCCAATCGGCGCGCATGGCGGCGACCATCGCTGACTTTGCGGCGACCCAGAAACGCCGGCGGTTTTCCTTTCGGCTGTTGTTTGTCTGCCTGATTTGCCTCGGCATGGGGCACTCCATCATGTTTGCCACTTTGCCCGCTCTTTCTCGCGAACTGGCCATCCCTGAGTATCTTGTGCAGGCGGTGTTTTCGCTCTCCGCCTTTATCTGGGTTTTCATGAGCCCGTTTTGGGGGCGGCGTTCTGACATGATGGGGCGGCGGCCGGTGATCCTGATCGGCCTTGTGGGCTATGCGGTTTCGACAATCCTATTCACCAGCGTCGTGTCAGCGGGCCTTATGGGCGCCATCGGGTTCGGGCTTTTTTATCCTATGATGATCGCCTCGCGAACGATCTATGGTTTGCTCGGCCCTGGCGCAATGGCGTCGGCACAAGCCTATGTGGCGGACCGCACAACGCGCGCTGAACGCACCAAGGAACTTGCTAACATCGGCGCGGCGTTTGGCTTGGGCATTATCGTGGGGGCCGGCATTGGCGGGCCCATAGCGGAACTCTTCGGACTGCTTGGACCGCTTTATTTTGTCGCCGGTCTTGCCGTGATCAGCGCGGGCGCGGTGTGGTTCGTACTGCCGGAAAAAACTGAGCCGCGCGAACGCGAAGATACGCCAAAGGTCACCTTGCTTGATCCCCGTTTGCGCACGTTCTTGGCTGTTAGTCTTTTGATGGGGGTCTCAAGCGCCATCCCGATCCAGAGCGTTGGCTTTTTTCTCATGGACAAGCTCAGCCTTGATGCGGAAACCCAAGGGGTTCAGTTCACTTCAGTTGCGCTTATGGCGCTATCCATGGCGACCCTCTTCTCGCAGCTTGTGATCGTGCAGCGTTTTCATATGTCCGCAAAACGCCTCATTCAGATCGGTAGCGTTTCGGTGGCGCTCGGCGGGCTTACATTTATGTTTTCAACTGAGTTCAGCACGCTCATCTTTGGCTTGATGCTCATTGGATTGGGCTTGGGGCTCGAGCGCCCTGGCCTCGCCGGGCTCTCATCGCTTTCGGTTAGCCATAAGGAGCAAGGATCGGTGTCGGGACTTGTGGGGGGGATGGGCGCGGCAGGATTTATTTTTGTGCCGCCGCTGACATACTTCCTCTATCCCATCGACCCGGCCTACATGTTCGGGCTCATCGCCATCTTGTCAGTTGTGGTTTTTGTTGTTGCCACAATGGACCCAAGATTTCGCCTTGCGGCCATCGATTATGACGACGAAACGCCAATGATCGATGTTTAATATACCAATGACGAAAGAGGCCAGGATGCCTGACCAGCGACGAGAATTCATTGAGCATCGACTGAAAAGGTCACAGTATGACCTAGTGGAGTTACGGCCCCACGCCGAAAAGTCATTAAAATTTCAAGATGTGTCTGCTACGTTTTCGCGTCTTGCCTTAGGAAGCCTTGTTGCACTGAATGGGGGCGGTCTCATTTCGATTCCAGCGGTGGTCTCGGCGGTGGAAACCACTTCCGGACAACTACATGCTGCATATATTGGCGCGGCCATAACTTACATCATTGGATTGACCGCTGCGATGATCAGCATGTTCGTGGCATATTTGAATTACTGGATGCATGCAAGTCATGCCTATGACGACTACCTATGGTTTTTTGGATGGCAGAAATTGAGATGTCTCCTAAAGAATTGAGTGATGATGAATACAAGCATTTTTCGGCCAACCGAGATGCCGTTGAAAAACGACAAGAAAAACGGGCGCCGCTTATAAACCGTACTGCTTGGGTCGGTATAGCATCTGGAGTCATATCGTTTGCGTGCTTTTTTGGAGGAAGCCTTTATCTTGCGAACTTCCTGCTAAGTATCATTTCTTAGGACGTTTAGTTCCCGCGCAACAACTCCAACAATTCCGATGTGGCAAAGCCGTCTTCCGCAAGGCCTTGGTCACCTTGAAATGCGCGCACTGCTGAATTTGTTTGCGCGCCGATGATGCCGTCCACGGACCCCGCATCATAGCCAGCTGCATTGAGCAGCGATTGCATTTCCTCGCGCTCAGTAAAACTCAAAGCCCGGGAATCGCGCGGCCAGGTGCCTACAAATCCTGATCCGCCTGCGAGGCGATCTGCCAGGTGCCCGACGGCCAAAGCGTATGCGGTTGAATTATTGTAGTGCTTAATGACGCGAAAATTTTGGTAGATGAGGAACGCCGGTCCCTCAGCTCCGCCAGGAATGATGACGGAGGCGAGCGTGGGATCATCAGGCAGCGGTTGTCCATCGGCGCGCAACACTCCAAGCGCGCGCCATTCGCTCAAGCTCTGTTGAATGTGATCGCCGGCGTTGGTGAAAGAAAATCCATCCGGCAAAATAACCTCACGGCCCCAGCGCCAATCTTCAATCCAGCCAAAGCGTGCAAGGTAGCTCGCGGTGGAGGCAAGGGCGTCCTGGTGATTGCCTACAAGGTCGCGGCGGCCATCGCCCTCATGGTCTACGCCATACTCCAAATAGCTCGTGGGAATGAACTGGGTGTGGCCCATGGCGCCGGCCCAGCTGCCAATCATGTCCTCAGGTGCCATGGCACCTTCCTGGAGAATTTGAAGGGCCGCAATCAGCTGAGAATGCGCAAAACCGGCGCGGCGTCCATCATAAGCAAGGGTGGCGAGCGCTTCGATGATATTGAAGCTGCCTTTGACCTCGCCATAGGCGCTTTCCAGCCCCCAAATGGCAACGATAATGTGGCGGTCCACGTGGTGGCGTGCTTCTAGCAAATCTAAAAGCTCGCGATAGGTGGCCAGTTGTTCCTGACCGTTGGCGATTCGCCGGTCCGATACCGCACCGTCGAGATAATCCCAAATGGGTCGGCTGAACTCAGGTTGATAGGCATCAAGCTCCAGAACGCGGGGGTTCAGAGCCACGCCTTCAAAGGCACTATCAAAGGTTTGCGCGGTAATACCGGCGTTCAGGGCTTCGCTGCGGAAGCCTGCCACCCATTCATCAAAGCTTTGCTGGGCGGCGGCCGGAACGGCCCCCAGCGCCAAAGCGGCTGCCACTACAGCACGCCCGATCATTTGCCTCATACTCAGGACGCTCCCTTTCATCACCGCCAGTCCCACCATAGCGGAAAAAACCGTGCTGGGGAGGGCAGAATCCCTCACATTTCCGCTGGTTGACAGGGGCAGGGGTGCTGGGTAGGTTCCGCGCCTTGTTCAGACCCGAGAAATCGCTCGGGACCTAGGGAATGGACCAATGAAAGTACGCAATTCTATTAAGTCACTAAAGGGCCGTCACGCCGCTTGTAAAGTTGTGCGCCGCCGGGGCCGGACCTATGTGATCAACAAGGTGCAGCCGCGCTTTAAAGCCCGCCAGGGCTAAGCAGCACTCGCCTTGCCAAAAAGCCGCGCGGGGCCGGTCGCCCCTGCGGCTTTTGCTATGTGCGGGGGCTCAATCTTCCTTCGGGGGGAATGCGAACGTCCCCGACGCCGGCTGATCAAACCGCGGGTCGTCTTTGCGCAAGATCTTGCAGACCACGCTTGCTCGCATGATTGGCGTCCCATCTTTCAACAAAAACCCAGTGGCAAAACCGGTCTTACGCCCGGTGTGGACCCACTCAATTTTACTTTGCAGCCAATCGCCGACGCGGCCCGGCGCGACAAAGTCATAGGTAAGATTGATCGTTGGCGTGAACGCGCCGCCCTCGCGGGAGGTTGAAACATTGAGGCTGAGGGCGGTGTCCATCAAGGTCATCAGCATGCCCCCGTGGCAGATGCCAATGGGGTTGCAATGGTGGCGCTCGACCCAGAACCCCATATGGATCTCCGTGCCCTCGCCTTGTTTGACGTATACCGGCCCCACATGGTCCATGAAACTGTCCGTCACCGGGAGCAAGCTGAACCCTTCCGGCGGTGGTTTGGGGCTATCGGTCATCACAACTCCTTCAACTTCTCTTGGGCACCATTGGCCTTGGGCGGGTGATCGGCCTATCATCAGCCCGATGAGACGTATAGCAACCCTTTGCGTGAGCCTTATGCTTGCCTTGGTCCCGCCTGCTTTTGCGGCGGAGGAAGGGGCCACGCCTGAGATCATTGAAATTCTCACTGCTCGCCTGGCCGCTGCGGTGACCACCGAAGAAGCATTGGAACTCGCGGAAGCCCTGCGTCAGGTCTACGGCGAATCAGAAAGCGCCACCGCCGCCGTGCTCTACACCCATTCCGTTCTGGTGTTTGAAGACGAGGACGCCTCCAGCGCTGTCTATAAGTTGTCCCGCGCCATTGATCTCGATGAGAACCTGGTGGCGGCTTACGTTTTACGCGGGGAAATCATGTTGTCACAAGGCGGCATCGATGGCGCATTCAATGACGCCATGGCGGCGGCAGAGCGGGCGCCAAACTATTATGCCGCCCTTGGGCTTTTGGGGCAGGCCTTTGAGGCACAAGGGCGCAACGCCAGTGCGCTAATCGCCACGCGAGAGGCCTTGGCGCGGTATCCATTGAGTGAAGAATTGCAAATTCAATTGCGCCGCCATGAAGCCTTGGCAGCCGGCGCAGGTTTTTAGCTCGACAAATTGTCGTCGCGCCCCACGCGGGCGATGCGCAGCATGTTCGTGGCGCCGGGCGTGCCAAAGGGCAGTCCTGCGCTGACTACGATCCGTTCGCCCTCCGAAGCAAAGCCTTCGCGCCGGGCGATGCGGCAGGCCCGCCCCACCATGTCATCAAAGTCTTTGGCGTCTTCGGTCAACACACAATGAACCCCCCATGCGATCGACAAGCGCCGCGCCGTCGCCGGCACAGGTGTGAATGCGAGGATAGGCACGTTGGGCCGCTCCCGACTGGCGCGCAGACCGGTAGAGCCCGATGTCGTGTAACAAACAATAGAGGCCACACCGATAGTTTCCGTCACCGAATGGGCCGCGGCCATCATGGCATCAGCGGTGGTGGGTTCGGGTTCCGTGCGTTGCATATCAATCCCGACGCGATACGCGGGATCGGCCTCCACGGTTTCGGCAATGCGGTTCATCATCCCCACAGCTTCAAGGGGGTATTTGCCTGCGGCGGATTCAGCCGACAGCATGACCGCATCCGCACCTTCATAAATGGCATTGGAGACGTCCGACACTTCCGCGCGGGTAGGCATGGGCGAAGAGATCATGCTCTCCAGCATTTGTGTGGCGACCACAACCGGCCGCCCTGCACGCCGGGCGGCATAGACCATGCGTTTTTGCCAGATGGGAACTTGCTCCACCGGCAGCTCCACCCCCAAATCGCCCCGCGCCACCATGATGGCATCAGAGAGCTCGATGATTTCTTGCAAGTGATCCAGAGCCGCGGGTTTTTCGATTTTCGCCATCACACCGGCGCGGCCGGAAACAATTTTTTTGGTCTCGGCCACATCGGCGGGGCGCTGCACGAATGAGATTGCAATCCAATCCACGCCAAGGTCCAGCGCGCGATCGAGATCAGCGCGGTCTTTGGCAGACAGCGACACCAGTGGGAGAGGCGTGTCCGGTACGTTGACGCCTTTCTTGTTAGAGAGTGTGCCGCCCACGATGACGTCCGTTTCAATGTGGTCTGCCCCCACCGCATCGACCTTGAGGCGAATACGGCCATCATCGAGCAGCAGTGTTGCGCCATGGGACACGGCCGCAAAAATTTCAGGGTGAGGAAGCTGGACGCGGGTTTTGTCGCCCGGGGTTTTATCGAGATCGAGGCGAAAGCGCGCGCCGGCCTTCAACTTCACGTCGCCTTTTTCAAATTTGCCGATGCGTAATTTGGGGCCCTGAAGATCCACCAGGATGGCGATGGGGCGGCCTTTTGTGGCCTCCATATCGCGCAGCACGCCATGAATTTCGGCCAGACCGTCGTGATCTGTGTGGCTCATATTGATGCGGAAGACATCGACGCCGGTCTCAAACAACTTGTCCACCATTTCTGGTGTGTTCGATGCGGGCCCCAAGGTGGCCAGAATTTTCACATTACGTTGGCGGCGTTGCATATCCCTACCGGGGTTTGAATCAGATCGCTTCAGGTTTTGAGCATAAGCAAGAAGTTGTTAACCATTGATGACGACAAGGCGCAAATCATTGACGTTGGTGAAGGTCGGCCCGGTGATCACCGCATCGCCGATGGCTGCAAAGGCGGGCGCGGTATTATTGCGCATTAGCGCTTCGCCCGCATCGATGCCTTCTTTGGCAAAATGCGCCAGCGTGTCCGGCGCAATGAAGGCCCCTGCATGGGTGCCCTTGCCGTCAATGCCATCTGTGTCGCCGGAGAGCGCATAGATATTTACCGCCCCATCCAATGTAAGAGCCATCGCCAGAGCAAACTCCTGATTTGGCCCGCCGGCACCGTCGCCGCTGGCTTGCACGGTCAGCTCCCCGGCACACAAATAGACGCCGCGGCCAAAGCTTGCTTGCTGAAACCCTTGGCCAAACTCAACGCCTATCTCGGTCGCGTCACCTGCCGGGTCGGGGGTAATCATATGAATGTCGCCGTCCCAATGGGCCTCAAGATAGGCCGCCGCCCCTTCGATCGCGGCATTGCCGGGCAGCACGATTGTGGTTTGCGCTGTGACACGGATTTCTTCCCATGTTTTTGGCGTTTCATTTTTGGCGTCGTCCAATGCGGCGGCAATGTCTGGCGGCGGCAAAATCTCCCACGTCTTCAGCACCTGAGCAGCATCTTGAAGCGTTGTGGGGTCGGGCATTGTGGGGCCAGAGGCGATGGTCGCCAGCCACAGCTCATCATTGTCGGGGTCCACAACGTCTGGCAGCACAATATTAAGTAGCTGCGCCGGAGCGGCGGCCATTGCCAAGCGTCCCCCTGACGCGGCAAGGAGGTGGCGGCGCACGGTGTTGATTTCAAAGATGTCAGCGCCCGCGTTCACCAAGGCTCTGCTGAGATGTTGCAACGATGCAGGATCGACGCCGTGTATTGGAGCCGATAGGAGCGATGATGCCCCGCCAGACCAAAGGCTCACCAATAAGTCATCTGCACTCAATGACTGCGCAAGCTGCAGAAGGCGCGCCGTAGCATCAATGCTTCGATCATCCGCATAAGGGTGGCCGGCGAGCGCAATTTCGGTCCATTGCGTTTTGCATTCATAGTCTTCGCGGGTGACGACAAATCCGTCGGATACGACACCGCCCGCCGCATCCCATTCGCGCTCAAAGGCGCAAGCCATGGCAGCAGATGCTTTTCCTGCACCGACAATGACAACCTTGCCCTTCACTTCAACCGCTAGTTCTTTCAGCGTTTCGCATATGCCCTCACGATCAAACAATTGCTCCGGGTGCGCAGCAGCAATGCCCGCTTTAAAGGCACTAACCAGCAGCTCTTTCATTTCCTCACGCGAGGTCATCGGGTGCCTCATGGCGTTGATGGCGGGCAATCAGGATGCCGACAAGGATGACAACACCCCCCAGGCCTTGCAGCGGCGTAATCGCTTCAGCAAGGATCAGCCAGCCCAAAATGGCTGCGGCCAACGGTTCGATCAAAATTACCAAGGATGAAAGCGCTGCGGGGACATGGCCAAGGGCGTAGGCAAGCAGCCCCTGACCTGCGGCATGGGCAAAGAGCGCCAGACCAAGAAGGATTCCCCAGCCGCTAGCGCTGCCGGGCCAGAGATCACCGCCGCCCACAAGCGTTACCACAAGCAACGCCGCGGCGGTTATCACGCCCGAGCGGAACATGAGGGTGGCGGCGGGGACTTTTGAGCGCACAGACCGGACGCTCAAAACATAGCTACCAAAGAAAAGCGCGGTGATCATGCCATAGCCATCGCCGGCCACGTGGGACGGGTCAATCTCTATGCTCGCGCCAACCAGCAACCCCATACCGATGATGGCAATCACAAGCCCCAAGGCAAACATCCGGGTGATGCGCTCGCCCAAGAAGAGCCACGCGCCGATGGCGACAACAATGGCGGAGAAATTCGCAAACAAGGTCGCGTTCGCCACCGTCGTATGCAAAATCGACAAATGCCAGAAGGTGAGGTCACCTGCGAATAAGAGCCCCGCAGGGATCATCGGCTTCCAGGCCTGCCAGCCTTGCAAGCTGGGCTGATCGTCGCGGGCCCGGGATTCCCATATGTGCCAACCCCACAACACGGGCAGGGCAAGGGCCACGCGCCAGAACGCAGAGGCAAAGGGGCCCACATCGGTGAGGCGCACAAAAATGGGAGAGGCGCCAATGGCAACCGAACCCAGCACGAGGGCCAGGAACGCAAAGGTGGTGTCGCGGGTTGAGGCTGGTATTGTCATCTTGCGCACTCTTGCCTGAGTGGGGCGGGTGCGGCAAGCAAGAACGAGACACAGATGGACCAACAAACTGAAATTGAAGCAGCCGCCTTTCGCCGCCTTGTGGCGCACTTTCGTCAGCGTACGGATGTCCAGAATATAGATATGATGATCCTGGCCGGGTTTTGCCGCAACTGCCTTTCAAATTGGGTGCAGGAGGCCGCCAATGAGCGCGGTGTGGCGTTGACCAAAGATCAGGCCCGCGCAGAGGTCTATGGCATGTCCTACAGCGATTGGAAGGAGCAGCACCAGCTTGAAGCTACGCCGGAACAACTGGCTGCCATGAAGGCCGCGAAAGGCGACTAGGCTCAGGTACTTATAAAAACCCTTGCGGCCCCCGGGCGAACCCGGCTATGGAACCGATCCTCAATCCGGCGCGGTGACCGTGTGCCGAACCATTCTTGCAGGAGATCACTGTTATGGCCGCACAAGCCGCCAGCACCGAATCCGTTGCCAATGTGAGCAAAGGGCAGCTGAAGTCTTTCATTGAGCGTATTGAGCGTCTGGAAGAAGAAAAGGCCGCCATCGCCGGGGACATCCGTGAGGTTTATGCAGAAGCCAAAGCGAACGGCTATGACGCCAAGATCATGCGGCAAGTCGTACGCATTCGGAAATTGGATGGCCATGAGCGGGCCGAGCAAGAAGCCTTGCTTGATACTTACTTGGCGGCCCTGGGAATGGTGAGCTAGCCCGCGTTTGCGCGCGGCTCTATACCAAGCTCTCTTACCTTGCGATAGAGCGTAGAGCGCCCAATGCCAAGGCGGCGGGCGACTTCAGACATATGCCCGGCATAGCGATCAATGGCCATGCGGATCATTTCGCCTTCAATGTCCTCAAGCGCGCGCAAGTGCCCGTCACCCGCCAGCGCTTTGATGTGGCCGCGCAAATCGGTGGGTTGGGTGTCATCGCGTACCGGCACGGCTTGAACGCTCCCACGCACAGGCGGTAGGTCTGAGTCGGGTTTGCGTAATGCGGCTTCCTGCGGCGGCAGGTCCACATCCATGAACTGGGCAATTTGCGGAAAGTCGCGCAAGGAAAGCGCATCAGTATCGCATAAAACAACAGCGCGGAAGACGGCGTTTTCCAGTTGGCGCACATTGCCGGGCCACGCGTAGGAACTGAGCATTTCAAGAGCAGCGCCTTCTACTCCAACAATCTTTTTGCTTTCTTCCACTGCAAACCGATCAATAAAATGATTGATCAGCTGTGGGATATCCTGTTTGCGCGCCCGTAGCGGCGGGATTTCAATGGGATATACGTTGAGGCGGTAGAAGAGGTCTTCACGAAATTCGCCATTGTCTACCTGGACCTGAAGATCTTTGTTGGTGGCCGAGATCAGGCGGATATCCACCTTCACCGGTTTCTTTGAGCCAATGGGATCGACCTCGCCTTCTTGCAAGGCGCGCAGAAGTTTCACCTGCATGTCGTGGCGCAGCTCACCAATTTCGTCGAGGAAAAGAGTGCCGCCGTTTGCTTCTTGAAACTTGCCTGCATGTTTGCTGCTGGCACCAGTGAATGAGCCTTTTTCGTGCCCAAACAAAATGCTTTCGATGAGGTTCTCTGGCAGCGCGCCGCAGTTGACCGTCACAAAAGGTTTGCCAGCCCGTTCGCTCGCTCCTTGGATGGCGCGGGCGATCACCTCTTTCCCAACACCGGATTCGCCAGTGATGAGAATGGGAATGTTTGATTGCGCGCCGCGCTCGCCCAGGGCCACAACTTGGCCCATGGCGTTACTGTCGCCGATCAAGTCTTCAAAACCGAACTCACCAGAGCTGGTTTTTCGCAGGCGGCTTACTTCACCGGTGAGCGCGCTAAGTTTCAACGCCGTTTGGATGGAAACCTGAATGCGCTCCGGGCTTGCCGGTTTGACGACAAAGTCATCGGCTCCTGCGCGCATGGCTTTGACAACAGTTTCGATGCCGCCTTGGGCGGTCAAAACAATGATGGGCAGTGTTGGGTGAACCGGGCGAATCTCTTCCAGTACGCCCAAGCCATCGACGTCCGGCATATTGAGATCCAGCAAGACGACAGAAATGTCATTGCCTGAAGGGCCGTTAAGAATTTCCAGCGCCTCGCGTCCGCCGCCTGCCTGAACCACAGGAAAGCCCTGGCGCGTCACCACGGCTTCCATAAGCCGGCGCTGGGTCGGATCGTCGTCGACAATAAGTACTTGCTGACCCATTTGGCCCAATACCCCACAAATTGACGGCGCTTTTCGCGTTAAGCGCGAATTTGACCGTCAGACTTCCCCCAAATGCGGCGCTCGCTCCCACAACCGGTCATGCGCTGCACATGGCGATCATGTCAGAGAGAGGTTAAAGGCCGGTTTCGGCTCTTGGATAAAGGCGATGTTTCAACCGGGAGGTGCAAGATTCAGTAGCGTCGGCAGATTTGCTGTATATTGGTGTTGCGCAAACGTGACTCCTCAAGGCCAACCCTTAGATGTGTGGTGAATGGTGTTGCTAGAATTAACCGATTTATGAGATTCTTCCTGTGTTCTTGAAAGAGGAGCTCCGGCTTTCGCTGGGGGCCACCCGCTCTAATGACCGGGGGGTTAGTTTGGACAATTTACGACGGAGAGTGGGATGAAAGCATTGTCCCGTATCATGGCAGCTGCAGCGTTCGTTGGGTTGGCCGGTTGCGCCGACATGGGCGGATCGTTTTTGGTTGATCCATTTCTTGGCGAAGATATTACGCCAGGCAATTTCAACAGCTGGCTTGCACATGAATATCAACGCCGCACCGGCGTTGAACGGAACGTTGATATGGAATGGACCCACGCGGGTCGGCTAGCTGAAAAAGGCTACGCCGCCATGCATGGTGAAAGTGTCCTTCCTTGGGTTCCATCAAATTGGAATGTTGCCGATGGTGATCTTGCGGAACTCGAAGCCGCTCGCGCTCGTTTGATGGCTGCCCTTAACTCAGGTGGTCGCGAACGCGCACCGGAAGCCTGTGCCAAAAGCCAAGTCTATTATGATGGTTGGCTTGAGCAGGCACACGACAATGACTATGGCCCAGGCTTTAAAGGCCCGGTTCAGCCAGACTATGTGGCTTCAGAAAAAGCCGCGTATTACGAATGGATCCCACTTTGCGAAGGCATGATGGATACCCAAACGTTCATCATCTACTTCAACTGGGATCGTTATGACCTCACCGATGAGGCCGTGCGGACTGTAAACGAGATCGTTGATTTCGTTGGCCGGTACGCCAGCCCCAATATCGCTCTTGATGGGCACACCGATACGTCCGGCTCCAGCAGCTACAATGTTGGCCTTTCGGAAAATCGTGTGGACACCGTTCGCGATGCGCTTTCTGAGCGTGGGGTGGGCACGACTTCGGCTCAGTGGTTCGGGGAAACCCGCCCTGCGGTTCCGAGTGGGGATGGCGTGCGTGAGCCGCTCAACCGCCGTGTTGAACTAACCGTTAGCCCGTAATCCAGGGCAGCTGAGGAATGAGGCTTCGGCCACATTCTTGAGGGGAACCATTCCCGTCGTCCCAGAAATGGGGCGGCGGGTTTGTTTTGCCCGGTGACAATATTTGCTGCACCGCACAAAATTGCTTATGCTGCGCTATGGATTTCTTCGATGTCAATCGTTCGGCACAGTATTTTGAGGCTTTTTCAACGGTGCATGCCGCGCCGAACTCAAAACTTTATGAGGCGTTTGCAGCCCATATTGCGGCCTCCCCAGATCTTCTTGAGCTAGCGGCAAAATGCAAAAAGGGCCAACCCCCCGCCAATCTCCTTTTTGCGACCGTGCACTATCTTTTGCGGGAACAATACCCCGACGACGCTTTGGCGCACTACTACCCCACACTCGGCGGCAACCGCGCGCTTGATCCTGATACAGTGGGGATTTTTGAACGCTTCATCTGGGATCACGAGCGCGAGATTCTACCCATCATCGCCAATAGTGTTACCAACACCAATGAAGTGGCGCGCTGCGCTGCTTTGCTCCCAGGATTTGCCACCATTGCTGCGGAAGCAGATACGCCGCTTCACCTCGTCGAAATCGGCCCCAGCTGCGGCCTTAACTTGATCTGGGATCGCTATCGCTATCGCTATGACCAAACCTCCATTGGGGATGAGAATTGCTCGTTTGAACTCAGCCCGGAGCTGCGCCGGCCGCCGCCGCCGCAATTGTTTACTGCGCTGCCAAAAGTTGCCAGCCGGTCAGGCCTGGAATTGCACCCGGTCAATATCGATGATCCTGAAACCCTTGCCTGGCAACTCGCCTTGATTTGGCCAGAGCATGTTGAACGGGCAAATCGTATTGTGGAGGCCTTTGGCGTGGCACGAAGCGTCCCCATGCGTATCAGAGGCGGTGATGCTGTCGGCACCATTAATGAAGCCCTGGCGGCTATCCCGGCGGATGGTGCCATATGTGTCTTCCACTCGTTCTGCATGTATCAAATTCCCCAAGCCCGCAAAGCCGAGCTCTCAGAAATTTTGCGTGAATTCAGCGCCACAAGGCCCATTTGGCGTCTGGGGTTTGAATGGATCGATACCGGCGACGGCATTGGCGGCGGCGCAGACAACGGATTGGGAATCGCCCGCTACAAAGATGGTGAAGTGAGCTATCAGCGCCTTTCGGTATGTGATGCCCACGGGCGCTGGATTGATTGGCACCCGATCGACCCGATCCCGCGCGACTACCTATGAGCAATACCTCCGATGCCTGACGCCGCCCCAAGTGGGTACCATCAAAGAACGTGGTCAAAGGGCTTTGGCAACCAGATCGGGCCGATCTTTGAGCGCGCGCCGGGTGATGGAAGCTACGCGCTTGCCTTTTCCGTCGGCGAGCAGCACACAAACGGCATGGGCATTTGTCATGGCGGGATGCTGATGGCATTTGCCGACATGGCCTTTGGGCGTGTCATCTCGGTCCAAAGGCAGCGCTATTGGGTGACAGTCCGGTTGTTGACGGACTTTGTCTCCTCGGCGCAAAAAGGCGATTGGGTTGAGGGCAATGCTGAAATTGTTGGAGATGAAGACGACATGATCTCTGTACGGGGCCGCATTTGGGTTGGCGATCGTACGGTTTTGTCTGGTACCGCGCTTTTCAAAGTGCTCGGTGCCCGGCCGCCCGGAACCTAATCAGGAATAGAACGTGAGCAATAAATCACCTCTGGAATCCAATCTTCAAGCCGCTGAGCAGGACAACAAAGACGGCCCGCTGAAGTCTTATCAAGGCGCGCATCCGCCTGCGCCTGAGTGGTTTCAGGAGGCCCTCGATGCGCCGTATGAGGAAATTCGCGTCGCCGTCGATGGTGCAGACATCCAGTATTTGCGCTGGGGCGACAAAGCCAAACCTGGCTTGCTGCTGTGCCACGGCAACGGCGCACATGCCCACTGGTGGGCGTTTATTGCGCCTTTTTTGGCGCGCCACTACAATGTCGCCGCGCTGACATTTTCTGGCATGGGCGATAGCGGTTGGCGCGAGCAATATTCCATGGAGCAGTTTGCCGAAGAACAATTGGCCGTCATGGACCACGCGGGCATGTTTGCTTGCGATGAACCGCCCATCATTGTGGGCCATTCCTTTGGCGGCTTTGTCACCATTCTGGCTGGTGCCCTTTATGGCGATCGTTTAGCGGGCACGGTGATTGTGGATAGCCCTGTGAACCCGCCTGATCGGCCTGGCGGTCCACCAAGGCGGCTGATCCGCCCCAGCCGCGTCTATGGCACCCTTTCTGAGGCCCTGGCGCGCTTTCGGCTTGCCCCCGAGCAGCCGTGCGAGAACCTTTATCTGCTGGACTATGTGGGGCGACACTCCATCAAGGAAGTTGAGGGCGGCTTCACTTGGAAATTTGATCCTCAGATTTGGCGGCGATTTACCATCGGGGACACCGCAGAACGGTTGCGGGCGACAAAGTGCCGAATTGGCATCTTCCACGGCGAATCGTCAGCCATTTTTCCCGCCGACGTGGGCGACTATATGTTTGAGCTCCTGGGTCGCAATGTGCCGGTGGTGGAAATCCCCAAAGCGCGCCATCATTTGATCCTGGATCAGCCTTTGGCGTTTGTTGCGGCCTTGCGAACGCTATTGGCGGACTGGGACCATTCCCGGCCCCACAGGCAGGGGCCATCAAATTGAAGCTGAGGCGCTTTGTCGCCGCTTGCGGGGCCGGGCGGCTCTGATATAGTCCCGGCGAATTCTCAAGTGACATCAGGGGCACCGGACATGGCTGACGACGACTACAAACTGGGTTCGATGGATATCACCCAGCACAATCGAACCTGGGGCACCTTCATGAAACTCAGCACCTACGGCTCGGTCATTGTGTTGGGCTTGGTATTTGTGTTGATGTTTCTGTTCTCCTAAAGCGCCCACGTATCAGCTTTTATCCTCCTGATCAGGAAGCCCATCGCCCGTGAAAATCGCTGTTATTAAAGAATCCCGCGCCGGTGAAACCCGCGTTGCCGCGACACCAGAGACGGTCAAGAAACTAAAAGCCCTTGGCGTTGAACTCATCATTGAGGCGGGGGCTGGCGCGCACGCGGCGTTTGCCGACGAAGATTATCAAGCCGCAGGCGCAACAATTACTGATGATGCCAGCGTAGCTCTCGGCCAGGCCGATATCTTACTCAAGGTGCTGCGCCCCACACCTGAAGAAACCGCTCAGCTTAAGCAAGGGGCCGTCGTTATTGCTATCATGAACCCGCAAGGCGATCGTGAAGCTCTGGATGCCTTGGCATCAGCGGGCGCGGTTTCGTTTGGCATGGAATTTATGCCGCGCATCACCCGGGCGCAGGTCATGGATGTGCTGTCGTCGCAATCAAACCTTGCGGGCTATAAGGCCGTTATTGACGCGGCGGCTGAATTTCATCGTGCTTTGCCCATGATGATGACCGCAGCGGGCACCATTCCTGCTGCGCGCATTTTCGTGATGGGCGCTGGCGTTGCGGGGCTTCAGGCCATTGCGACGGCGCGGCGCATGGGCGCTATCGTTAGCGCCACAGATGTGCGGCCGGTGGCCAAGGAACAAGTGGAATCCCTTGGGGCCACCTTCGTCATGGTCGAGAGTGAAGAAACCGAAGATGCAGAAACATCCGCCGGTTACGCCAAGGAAATGAGTGACGACTATAAGCGCCAGCAAGCTGAGCTCATCGCCGGGCACATTCCCAGGCAGGACATTGTGGTTCTAACCGCGTTGATCCCCGGGCGAGCGGCGCCGGTACTTGTTACCGAGGATCACGTCAAATCCATGAAACCCGGCTCAATCATTGTTGATTTGGCGGTGGAACAGGGCGGCAATTGCCCGCTTTCCAAGCTTGGCGAGATTGTGGAAGCCCATGGCGTCAAGATCATGGGGTACGCCAATGTACCGGGGCGTCTGCCCGTTGATGCCTCGTCACTTTACGCGCGCAATCTTTTGAAATTCGTAGCGCTGCTTGTCGATGAGGAAACCCAAGCGCTTAAGATCAATTGGGAAGATGAGATTATCACCGGCACCTGCCTGACCAAAGATGGTCAGGTGGTTCACCCAGCGCTTAAAGGATAACGGGAGTTAAGCCATGCTAAAGCAAGACGATCTCGATCCTGGACCTGAAAACAAAACTCCTGGCGATGTCCCCATGAACGACATGCCGGTGAACGATTTTATCAATGATCCGGGGCCGTCCCTGGAAGAGATGATCAATGAAGGCGGCGCGTCCGACATGCCGCTCAATGAATTCGGCGGCGAAGGGCTTGCCGAAACCGGCGACACCATGATGGCGCAAACAGACATGGTTGCCGACACCCTGGCCGCCGCCAGCCACGCGGTTGGTGTAAACATCGACCCGTTTATTTTTCGGCTGACCATTTTTGTGTTGGCGATTTTCGTTGGCTACTACGTTGTCTGGTCAGTGACGCCGGCGCTACATACGCCGCTGATGTCGGTCACCAATGCCATTTCATCGGTGATTATCGTTGGCGCGCTTTTGGCCGTAGCGGTTGAGGTTCCGGGAAGTTGGTTCTCATTTTCCGGTGCCGCTGCATCCAAGTGGTTCGGCTTTTTCGCCATCATTCTTGCGAGCGTAAATATCTTTGGCGGCTTCCTCGTCACCCAGCGCATGCTGGCCATGTATAAAAAGGGTTGAGGATACCGATATGAGCGCCAATCTCGCAGCCCTTCTTTATCTCGCCTCGGCGATTCTATTCATTCTCGCCTTGCGCGGACTTTCCTCGCCTGCCACGGCGCGGCAGGGCAATACCTTCGGCATGGCCGGTATGGCCATCGCCATTGGTACAACGCTGGCGCTTGCCAATGTGCCGAACATGGCCACCTGGGGGCTCATCGCCCTTGGTGTTGCTATCGGCGGCGGCTTTGGCGCCATTGTTGCGCGGCGCATTTCCATGACAGCCATGCCGCAACTGGTTGCTGCGTTTCACAGTCTCGTTGGATTGGCGGCGGTTCTTGTGGCTGCCTCGGCGCTTTATTCGCCGCAAGCCTATGGCATTGGCCAGCCCGGCGACATTCATCTGCAAAGCCTCATTGAGATGTCATTGGGCGTTGCCATTGGTGCGGTAACGTTCACCGGCTCTATCGTGGCGTTTGCGAAGCTGCAGGGGCTTGTCTCAGGCGCACCCACCACGTTCCCCATGCAGCATCCGTTGAACGCGGTGCTGGGCATTTTGATGGTCGTGCTTGTGGTGTGGTTCTGCATTGATCAGCAAACCGGCACCTTCTGGATGATCACCGCGCTCGCGCTCACCTTGGGTGTGCTCATCATCATTCCCATTGGCGGCGCGGATATGCCGGTGGTGGTGTCCATGCTCAACAGCTATTCCGGATGGGCAGCGGCGGGCATTGGCTTCACCCTGGAAAACACCGCGCTGATCATTGTCGGCGCGCTGGTGGGGTCTTCTGGGGCGATTCTCTCCTACATCATGTGTAAGGGGATGAACCGCAGCTTCTTCAATGTGATCCTTGGGGGCTTTGGCGGCGAAGTGGCTGGTCCCTCTGCTACCGGTGGGGAGCAACGCCCGGTGAAGCAGGGCTCAGCAGACGACGCCAGCTTTATCATGAAGAACGCCAGCAAGATTATTATCGTGCCGGGATACGGCATGGCGGTGGCGCAAGCGCAGCATGCTTTGCGTGAAATGGCTGATTTGTTGAAAGCCGAAGGCGTCTCAGTTTCATATGCCATCCACCCGGTGGCAGGCCGCATGCCGGGACATATGAATGTGTTGCTGGCGGAAGCGAACGTGCCTTATGATGAGGTTTTCGAGCTTGAAGACATCAACAGCGAATTTGCGCAGGCTGATATTGCATTTGTCATCGGCGCCAATGATGTAACCAATCCGGCAGCCAAAACCGATCCGCAAAGCGCCATTTATGGCATGCCCATTCTTGATGTTGAGAAAGCCAAGACCGTGCTCTTCATCAAACGCTCTCTTGGGTCCGGTTATGCCGGCGTGGATAACGAGCTCTTCTTCCGCGACAACACCATGATGCTGTTCGGCGATGCCAAGAAGATGGTCGAAGAGATCGTCAAGACCCTCAATTAGGTCCAAACCGCCCTCGCCATTCCATCAAAGAGTGGCAGGATTCCGCCGATTTTGGTGCGGCGCATCCAATCACGCTAAGAGTTGCATCTACTTTTGCGAAGGTGGGGAAAAGCCCTGCTGCGCAATTGCGAGGGAGAGAAATTGTGGAAGACATACTAGTTCCAATATCGGTGTTTGGTGCCATGGTGCTGATTTTCTGGTTTGGCTTTAATGCCAGCACGAGAAAGCGCGAGGCAGAACTTGAGACGGTGCGTTCGGTGGTGGAAAAGACCGGTGAATTGAGCACCGATTTGGTTCAAGCTATCGGTCGCCCGCACCAGCATAAAAATCCAGATCTACGCAAGGGTCTAATTCTTATTGCGATCGCCGTTGCATTTGCATCATTGGGTCAATTGGTTCCAGACGATCAAGCCACCGGTCCGATGCTCGGCGTTGCCTTGTTCCCCGGCCTTGTGGGACTGGTCTATGTCCTGTTCCACTTCATGGGCGGCGGTAACGACTAACCGGCCTTTTTCATAGCCCAAACAATTGGGCTTCGCTCGCGGGATGGGGATCTGACGCGTGGCACTTGGAGATGACGAACTCGCCATGTTGGCGGCGACGGGCGGCGATGCAGCTGCTTTCGGAGAAATTGTGCGCCGCCACCAAGGTGTCGTGCGTGGATTTCTCCGCCGCCTGACAGGTAATATGGCAGAGGCTGACGACCTCGCCCAGGACGCCTTCATCAAGGCGTTTGAGAAGGTCAGCTCCTACAAGGGCCCTGGGCGCTTGCGCTCATGGCTTCTGTCCATCGCCTACCGGGAATTCTTGATGTCCCGGCGGCGGGCGAAAAGCTGGAACCGGGTGCTTGGCCTCATTGGAGGCGGCAGAGAAGAGGGCGAGGAAAGCGAGCTTCAAAGCGCGCAACCCTCTCATGGCGGGGCGGTGGAAGCTGCCATCGACGTGGAGCGCCACTTGGCCCTTCTCAAGGGCCCTGAGAAAGAGGTTATACTCCTTTGCGACGCCTATGGGTTTTCGCATTCTGAGGTGGCCAAATTGATGAATACCCCGCTTGGCACAGTAAAGAGCCACGCCTTGAGGGGACGCAAGCGGCTCAAGATCGCGTTGGGGGGAGGAGGCAGGTGATTAAGATGACAGAGGATGATCTGAGACTAGAAGCCCTCGCTGCGCTGCCGGGCAGCCCAGCGGACGATATTGCCGATAACGGCTTCTCTGCAGGTGTCATTGGGCAGATTGGCAAACGCCGTCGTCGCCGTGCCATTATGGTCGGTGCGGCCGGCTCCATCGGTTCAGCCATCGCTGGCGCGCAGGCCACATCCTTTATGGGCGCCATGGAAGTTGTCGATCTTGGCCAACAGGCGGGCCTTTTGGGCGCGCTGACGCCGGAGGCATTGGTCACTATGGGCATCGCCAGCCTTGCAGCTGTTGTTGCGCTGATTGTGCCAAGCCGCGTCTAACTCTTAAAGCAACGGCATAGAAAAAGGCCGCTGAGGACAATCCCTCGCACGGCCTTTTTGAGTCTCGATTTGGTCTCAGCCCTATTTCGGCAAAAGCCCTTCACGCTGAGCGCGCTTGCGCGCCAGTTTGCGAGCGCGGCGAATGGCTTCAGCCTTTTGGCGAGCCTTCTTCTCAGAGGGCTTCTCATAGTGAGAGCGCAATTTCATTTCACGAAAAATGCCTTCGCGCTGCATTTTCTTCTTTAGCGCGCGCAGGGCTTGATCGACGTTGTTGTCGCGGACGATAATTTGCACGGGACTTCCCATTCCTTCCGGTTTTCGATCCGCGGGGGCGTTCCCGGGACCGAGGTATTAAAACGACATCGCGGGGAGCAAGCCCCCCGCGATTTGCGCGGAACATAGTCAAAGATTATCGGCTTGTCCACACTCTAGCGCAACGCTGGACGAAGGCCCAGTGCGGCCCTAGATTTCGCTCTATGGCTATATTGAAAATCGCGAAAATGGGGCATCCGGTGCTCAAAACACCAGCAAAACCGGTCGATTCGCCGGTGAGCCCGGAAATTCAGCGACTGATTGGCGATATGGTCGCAACCATGATTGATGCCAATGGAGCGGGCTTGGCAGCCCCTCAGGTCCATGTGCCGCTCCAGCTGGTGATATTTCAGGCTCCTGATACCCGCTCAACAGGCCCTGAGGATGGGGAAGAGCGGTTTGATCTCACCGCGCCATTAACTGTCCTCATGAACCCTGTGATTGAGATATTGGGCGATGAGATTGAGCCGGGCTGGGAAGGCTGTTTGTCGGTTCCGGGCATGCGGGGCTATGTGTCGCGGCCCAATCACATTCGATATTCTGGACTTAATGAGAAGGGTGAGGCCTTTTCCAGGGAGGCGCGAGGGTTCCACGCGCGCGTGGTGCAGCATGAGTGCGATCATCTTGACGGCATCCTTTATCCGCAACGGATGGATGATCTGTCTGAGTTGGTCTTTGAGAGCGAGATGCGATACCACGAGGAAAATGCGGAGGCAGCGGAATGAGTGACAATCAATCGTATCTTCATGAGGTCCGCGAGGCGTTGCTTGCAGAGGTGTTGACCCTTGCCGCCTTTGAAGGCTGGACGCTTCAAGTGTTGGCCGCCGCTGCAAGGAATCTCAATATCGAACCGGCAAAGGCGAAACTTGCCTTCCCGAAAGGCAAAGAGGATTTGCTCGCTTATGCTTCCCATCACGCAGATGACGAAATGCAGGCGGCGCTTGAGGCGCATGATCTTGCGTCGCTCAAGATCCGCGAAAAGATAACCTTGGCGGTGCGATTGCGTTTGGAGGTCATGTTGCGCGACAAGGATTCCGCAGCGCGCGCGGTACACACGCTGGCGCTGCCCCACAACGCGCCTCTGGCGGCGAAGCTGACCTATGACACAGTGGACGCCATTTGGCGCGCCATTGGTGACACTTCTTCTGACTTTAATTTTTATACTAAGCGCGCGACCTTGGCGGGGGTCTATTCAACCACGCTCATGCGGTTTTTTGGCGATGACTCCGAAGATCATGCAAACACTTGGGCGTTTCTTGATCGGCGTATTGCAAACGTTATGCAATTTGAAAAAGTCAAAGCTAAGGTCCGCAAGGCATCAGCCGATTGGCGCTCGCCTTGGGAAGTGTTGAGCGGCTTGCGCTATCCGCGGACGCGGCGCTAACCCGTTTTCTTTGAGATCCGATTGACGTGGCCCATCTTGCGCCCCGCACGAGCGTCTCGTTTGCCATAGAGGTGCAGGTGTGCGCCGGGTTCACTGGCGATCACGTCCCAGCTGAAAACATCATCGCCAATCAGATTTTCCATTGCCACATTGGAGTGGCGGGTCGGGGCGGCGAGGGGCCACCCGACGACAGCGCGAATGTGTTGTTCAAATTGGCTGGTGTCAGCAGCATCTTGCGTCCAATGCCCTGAGTTGTGCACGCGCGGCGCAATTTCATTCACCAGCAAATGCCCGTCGGGTTTGGCGAAAAACTCAACGCCCATGACCCCCACATAATCAAGCGCCTCAACAATCCGCTCTGCTATATCGCGCGCTTCTGAAGCTTGCCCGGCGGGGATGCTGCCGGGCACATGAGAATGCCAAAGAATATGGTCGCGATGGTCATTTTCCGCTGGATCATAGGCAGCGATGTCGCCGTTCATGCCACGCGCAATGATGATGGAAAGCTCGCGCTCAAATGAAATACGCTCCTCAAGGATGGAAGGCATCTCGCGGAGCGCTGAAAACAATTCCTTGTGGTCAGAGTCTTTAGTGACGGTGGTTTGCCCTTTACCGTCATAGCCCATGCGGCGGGTTTTCAGGATACCCGGCAGGCCGGTTTCGTTTACAGCTGCCGTTAGATCAGATGCGCTCTCCACCGCCGCGTACTTCGCTGTCGCCACGCCGATCCGTGCCATGAAGCGTTTTTCGCTCAAACGATCTTGCGCCACCGCCAAGGCGTCTGCGTCAGGTCGCACCGGCACGCTGTTGGCGATCTGGCGCACAGCCGCTTCCGGCACATTTTCAAACTCATAAGTGGCCACATCAATGGTGTTGGCAAATGCCTCAAGGGCGTCCGCATCGTCATAGGCGGCAACAGTGACGTCATTTGCCACTTGAAACGCCGGGGCGTTTTCCTCCGGGCAGTATATCTGTGTGCGAAAGCCCATCTCCGCCGCAGCGGTTGCCAGCATGCGCCCAAGCTGACCGCTGCCCAAAATGCCAATTGTGCTGAGAGGGGGGAGGGGCTTACTCGTCATCCTCATCCGCCGGGTAGTCCGCCACAGCGGCGGTTTGGCTGCGCTGCCACTCCGAAAGTCGCTCAGCCAATTCATCGTCCAGCAGGGCGAGTACCCGAGCGGCCAACAGCGCCGCATTGACGGCGCCGGGTTTTCCGATTGCCAAAGTTCCCACCGGAACACCGCCCGGCATCTGCGCAATGGACAAAAGGCTATCCTGCCCTCGTAAGGACTTGGATTGGATGGGGACACCGAAAACCGGCAGTGTGGTCAGGGAGGCGGTCATGCCCGGCAAATGGGCGGCGCCGCCGGCACCGGCGATAATCACCTTGAAGCCCTCTGCCTCAGCACTCTTGGCGAACTCGTACATGCGTTCAGGAGTGCGGTGGGCCGAAATGATCCGGGCTTCGTGTTCAATGCCCAGCAGATCAAGGGTCTCGGCGGCGTGGCGCATTGTGGGCCAGTCGGACTGGCTGCCCATGATGATGGCGACGGCTGGCTTTTCGGTCATTTTGGCCCAATTTTCGCGTGAGGGGCGGTTCCAGAAAGCGGGGGAGTATAGTCTTGCCCCCAGTGCTGGCAAGGGATCATTTTGAGGCTCAGGAAGCCTTAAGTGTTTGGCCCTAAAAGAAAACAGGGGAAAAGTGCCTTAACGAAACGGAATTTCCAATGGCGGCGGGCAAACAACAGTCCTCATCAGGCAGCATCCGCAAGTCGACGGAGCCGATACCGGAATCGGAATTGACCCCGCGCGTGCGGGAGGCACTGACCACTTTGATGGACGACGTGTCCGATCTCCGCGGTGAGTTGGAGCGCGCCAAGAGCCGTCTGCGCGAGATGGAAACCCTTGCCGATCATGACGTCTTGATGGCCAATGTGCTCAATCGCCGCGCCTTTGTGCGAGAACTGGCGCGGGCAATTTCATTTGCCGAACGGTATGACATCGAGACCAGCCTGCTCTATTTTGACCTCAACAACTTCAAACCCATCAATGATCGATACGGCCATTCGGTGGGGGATATGTTGCTGCGCTCGATCGGAAAAATACTGATAACAGGGATCCGCGATACTGACTTTGTCGGGCGCTTGGGGGGCGACGAGTTTGCCGTGGTGCTGGCGAAAGCAGATTTGGATGGCGCGCTAATCAAGGCCGCCCGCCTTGCGGCGCAGATTGAAACGGTGCGCGTTGATACCGGCATTGGCCTCAGCGTACGAGTGACCACATCTTATGGCGCCTACACTTTTCAAAAGGGTGTCGATGTGGAAGAGGCCCTGCGTCTCGCCGATGAGGCCATGTATAAGGCCAAGGCTGAAAGTAAATCTGAGGATGAAGAAGCCGCCCGTCTTGCTGCGGAAGCCGAAAATGAAAGCATAGCGCCGCAAGAAGACAAGGCGTCTGAACCCGAACCGGTGCCTGAACCTGAACCTGAGCCCGAACCGGCCAAGGTCTATTTCGAAAAACCGCCTAAGCAATAATATCCGGGTAAAGCATGTCCTGGGTGCGCGAGATGTCGTCCTTGAGCTGCAGCTTGCGCTTTTTCAGCCGCTGTAGCTGCAATTGATCGAACGGCGGCTGGTCCGTCATGGCTCTGATGGCGGCATCAAGATCGCGGTGCTCTTGTTGCAGTTCAACGAGCCGCTGTTTGAGTTGATCTTGGCGTTTGTCATTCATCAGAAAAGCTAAAGCCCCTGTTGGCCCCTGAGGGGTAGGGCGCTTTACCCCGGAAAGGCGGCGGCAAGCAAGGGGTCGAAAGCCCCCGCTTGTTCCAGCGCGCCGCCGTCAGCACCAGCCAGGGTGGCGTAGGCGACCAAATTATCCGCTGCGATAGCGCGCGCCCGGCGCGGGGAGAGATCAAGCGTGTCGGTAGGGTCTTGCAGACCCAGAAGCACCGCCTGGAGGAAGTCCTGCTCCACCCGCTCAGCATCAAGTTCCAGCTCCAGAGCGTTGGCGCGAAGCGCTTCGGCCCACTCTGAAGGGCACCCGGCCGGGGCCGGGCGCAAACCGCGGCGTGCGTTACGCAAGTGCTGGGTGACCTTGGCATTCCATTCAATGGAATAAGCCTGACCGCCCGCCAAAGTGTCGTCATCAACAATGCCAAATCCGGTGGCGACGGCCCAGACACACCACAGCGCCATATTGACGTCGAGCCCATGACGATCCTGAAGAATGAGGCAGGTGCGTTGCACCTCCGGCTCACCATAGATCCGCAAGGACCAATCCCAGAAACTTGGAGTTTCGCGCGTATCGCTCATGGGTCGTTGCCTTCTTCATTGGCGCGGCGGCGGCCCTTGGCAAGATCCTCCCCCCAGCGCTTGGCACCGGGGGTGTCCAAGCCCAGAAGATCAAGGGCACGGGCAACTGATTGATCCACCAGTTCGGTAATGGATTGCGGCTCGGCATAAAGCGCTGGTACCGGCGGGGCGATAATGGCACCCATTTCAGCAAGCTGGGTCATGGTTCTGAGATGACCCAGATGTAGCGGTGTTTCGCGCACCAAAAGGATCAACGGGCGGCGTTCTTTGAGGATCACATCTGCGGCGCGGGTCAGCAGCGATGAGGTTACGCCGGTGGCTATTTCTGACATGGTGCGCACAGAGCATGGCGCGATGATCATGCCGAGGGTTTTGAATGATCCTGAGGCAATGGCGGCCCCCACATCGTTCACATTATAGCGCGTGTGGGCTAGCGCGGCGACATCCGTAGGTTTGTGAGCTGTCTCATAGCCAATGGTCATTTCACCGGCGCGCGACATAACCAGGTGGCTTTCCACATCCATGGCGCGCAGAACCTCAAGCAGGCGCACGCCATAGGCGGCACCAGAAGCCCCGGAAATTCCCACGATGAGGCGCTGCACACCCACTTGGTTAGATTCCCTTTGCCATTTCTTCAAATCTCCCTGACAGACCTCTTAGAACCTGCTTTAATTTGAGTCCCTACAGCGCAAGGAGATGACTATGGCATTAGAGGCCCGGATCGCAGAATTGAACAACCGCCACGCGAAACTGGAACAATCCCTCAGCAATGTCCTCGCCCATCCATCCGCCCACGATAGCGAAATATCGGCGCTAAAGCGCGAAAAATTGCGAATTAAGGAAGAAATTGAGCGCCTACGCCGGGAACCGGCCTAAAGCGCGTTTGCTTTGTCTCTCAATTTGAATTTTTGTATCTTGCCGGTGGATGTTTTCGGTAGCTCCGTGAACACAATCAGACGTGGCACTTTGTAGCCGGCCAAATACTCCCGGCAATGGCTGATGACGTCCTCGGGGGTCAGGGTTTCGCCGGGCTTGGTCTCGATGAACGCCACCGGCGTTTCGCCCCATTTTTCATCCGATTTGCCGACCACCCCGCAGGCACTGATGGCGGCGTGTTTATACAGCGCATCTTCAACTTCGATGGACGAGATGTTTTCGCCCCCTGAGATGATGATGTCCTTTGAGCGATCTTTAAGTTGGATGTAATTGTCCGGGTGCCAAACACCAAGATCACCGGAACGGAACCACCCGCCCTCAAAAGCTTCGCGAGATGCGTTTGGATTCTTGAGATAGCCCTTCATCACCACGTTGCCCCGAAACATAACCTCACCCATGGTTTCGCCGTCTTTGGGCACCTCGGCCATGGTTTCGGGGTCGCGCACAGAGAGATCTTCAAGCACCGCATAGCGCACCCCCTGACGGGCTTTCACGGCGGCTTGCTCATCTTCGGGCAGATCGTCCCATTCGTCATGCCAAGCATTGACCACAGCCGGGCCATAGGTTTCGGTCAGCCCATAAAGGTGGGTGACATTAAAACCGGCAGTTTTCATTTGTGCGAGCACTGCGGCAGGCGGCGGCGCGGCGGCAGTAAAAAATTCCACCATGTGATCGAGCGGTTTGCGATCCTCGTCAGACGCATTGATGAGCATACCCATCACCACCGGCGCGCCGCAAAGGTGCGTCACGCCGTACTTGGAGATCGCATCGAACATGGTGCCGGACTCAACGCGGCGCAAACACACGTGAGTGCCGGTTTGTATAGAGATCGACCAGGTGAAGCACCACCCGTTGCAGTGAAACATGGGCACGGTCCAAAGATAGACCGGATGGCGACCCATGGATGCGGTGACCACATTGCCCATGGCCAGCAGATACGCGCCGCGATTGTGATAAACCACGCCCTTGGGGTTCCCCGTCGTGCCGGAGGTGTAGTTGAGGGAAATGGCGTCCCACTCATCTTCAGGTAAAAGCCATTCGAAGTCGGCATCGCCGCTGGCGATAAAATCTTCGTACTCAATCTCGCCGATGCGCTCTCCCGGACCATCATATTCAGGATCGTCAATGTCGATCACAATCGGCTTGGCGTCACACTCTCTCAGAGCTTCTTTGCAAAGAGCGGAAAACTCTTTGTCGACCATCAAGACCTTTGCTTCACCGTGATCAAGAATGAAGGCGATCTCTTTTGCTGAAAGGCGATAGTTGATGGTGTTGAGCACAGCGCGGGTCATGGGCACGCCGTAGTGCGCTTCGATCATGGGCGGAATGTTTGCGCACACAATCGCCACCGTGTCGCCTGAGCCAATGCCGCGCGCCGTGAGGGCCGAGCCCAATTGGCGACAGCGGGCATAAAGCTCGGCATAGGAGCGGGTCATCTCCCCATGAACAACAGCGGGCCGGGTCGGATAGGTGGTGGCGGAGCGCTCAAGATAGGTGATCGGCGTCAACGGTTGATAGTTCGCTTCGTTTTTGTCCAGATCGCTGAGGTAAGGATTGCCCATCAAATATCTCCTGAAAGCGCCATATGGCGAGCGGCGCACAAGCTAGCGGCGGCGGGTCTCGGGCTCAAGTGGAAACAAAAAAGAGCGGTGGGTCACTCTGAAATTTGGCTATGGAACTAGCCCCCCGCAATGCCAAATTGTGGCTATGATAGCCAAAACAGCCAAGCGGGCTAGATATACCAACCAGCTAGCTAAGCGCGTTGTTGATGCTGTGGCCGGCGGTCGAGTAGATGATGAACGAAAGATGGTGTTGAGAGCAAACCCCGGAGACCAGGCGCCCCTTACAAATCAAGCAACGATGGCTGCTCTGCGCCGCCTCCCAGCAAAGACTAATCTTCAAACGGATCATCAATAGATTTGGGTAACCGTGTTTTTTTTCTAATTTCCAGTATCTCTTTGCTTGGAACATAGTATCTGCCGCGTCTTTCTCCTTCTCCAATCAAAAGACGCGTATCGACTAAAGATTTTAGGTCGCGGCTTGCAAGGTTGTTCGACACATCAGCGCTAATCCTATAAGACGAATTTCGAACCCTCCCTCCAATGGCGGCTTGGAGTAATGCGAGCGCTGTTCTCTCTTGTAGCCCCGCCTTCCGCACAATTTCGTAGAGTTCTCCGTACAGACGCTCGAACTCGTCGAGGCGGCGAACTAATGTTTGCGCTTGTCTATAATGACCAGTGATACAAAATCGAACCCATTGGGAGCAGTCACGTTGCGGGTTCCACCCGCCGCCGCCAGTCTGCGCAAGGGCATCGTAATATTCTTGTTGGTTTCGTCCGATATATTCTTCGATGCTTGAAAATACCGGTGCCATAATACCTTTGTCTGCCAATACTGCCGTTTGTAGACAGCGCGCTGTTCTGCCGTTTCCATCGGAAAACGGGTGGAGGAGTGTGAGGTTTAAATGAGCCATCGCACCCTTTAAAACGGTCGATTCAACATCTGGATCGTTCAAGTAAGACACTAGCTCCACCATAAGAGGCTCAAGCTTGTCGCGATCAACACCTTCGTGAACAATATCACCAGTCTTTGTATTGTGCACACCAACCCAGCCCGGGCGATAATTTCCGGGGTTTGATTGCAAATCGTGTTGAGAAATCATGAAGTGCATCGCAAGGATCATATCTTCGCTAAACTTGAAATGTTCGGACCGGCATCTCTGCAATACATAATCCATCGCGGCATGATAGCCCTGCACGGCTTGGTATGTGGCTTTGTCGGCCTCGGAGGTTTCTTCATTGTCAACAACGGCAAGCGCGTCCTCAGCGCTAACATTAATGTCCTCAATGCTATTGGAGGCTCGAAGCGCTTTAGCCCGTGTCATGCGGGCCAAAAGCCCAGTCCATCGACGGGGGTTTTGCACCACCTGGAAACGCATCTTATGCCGTATCTCAGAAACCCGATCTATGACGCGCCGCTCGCTGTGGGTGAGGGAACGGTGGGTGAACAACATGCAATATATCCTTTTTGCAACTGACAAATATCAATAATTATATGATCTATGCAAGATAATAACTGATATTTAAACAGTTGTAAACTACATATGATGCATGGGACAGCTTCCACTCCAAACTCGCGTTACGATCCTTCGGTGCCTGCTTGATGGCATGTCGATACGGGCCACGGCACGGGTCTCGGTCGTATCAAAAATCACAGTATCCAAACCTGAAGCTGGGGAGCGGCAAGGAGATTTCAGAGTGACCCGCTACCCAAAAAAGAGCGCGCTCGCCCCGTCCCATAGGAGCTTGAGGCCAACTAGAAATATCATCGCATAAATAATCCGATAGAACGGTTTTTCCGGCACGATATCGTGGAGCCAAAGACCCAGCATCATGCCGATGGGGGCAAGAGGCAGCAGGAGGGCTGACGTCATCAGGTTTCCCGGAGAGAGCTGGTCCAGCATGGCATAGGGCACCAGCTTGACCCAGTTGACCACGGCAAAGAACATCACCGAGGTGCCCACAAACAGTTTCTTGTCGAGCTTTTGCGGCAGCATATAGACCTGAAAGGGCGGCGAGCCAGCGTGCGCGACGAAACTGGTATAGCCGCCTACCGCGCCCCAAAAAGCGCCTTTTGGAATGCTTGTACCGTTGGCCATGCGGGTTTCTCCGCCACGCAACCAATGATGCAGGGTGAAGGCAACCGCAATGGCACCGATAATTAGCCGCACACTGTCGTCAGAAACCAAATGTGCCGTCAGCCCGCCAATAGCTATGCCGACAACGGCACCCGGGAGCATGATGATGAGATTTCGTCGGTCAAAGGATTTGCGGTACGCCCAAACCCCAATGGCGTCCATCAAAATTAGGATCGGCAACATGATGCCTGCCGCTTGCACGGGGCTTACCGTCAACGCCATCAGCGGCACAGCAATCAGCACAATGCCGCCAGCAAAGCCGCCTTTGGATATGCCGGTCAGTAAGACGCCGGGGACCGCCGCCGCATAAAACCAGGGATTAGTAATGATGTCGCCCAGATCAAACATGGGATGCTTCGATACAGTCTTTGCAGTAGGCTGACCAGTGTCTAGTTCTGTAGCAGCCTTGAAACAAAGTTTTCGAGGCAGGATTGTCGGCGTTTCATGTATCGCACCCTGATTTCCATTTCAGCCCTACTTTTTGCGATGGCCATCTTGCTAGCAGGGCAAGGGCTGCAGGGCACGTTGCTGCCTGTGCGCGCGTCCATTGAAGCCTTCTCAGATATCTGGGTCGGTTTCATGGGGAGTGCGTATTTCGGCGGCTTCATCGGCGGCTGCCTAATGGGGCCCTATCTTGTGCACCGGGTCGGGCACATTCGTACGTTCTCCGCTCTGGCGGCGACGGCGTCTGCGATGCCTCTGCTGCACGCCATCTTGGTTGAACCGGCCGCATGGGCGTTCTTCCGGGCTGCCACCGGGTTCTGTTTTGCCGGGCTCTATATGGTGATTGAAAGCTGGCTCAATGAACGCACGACAGCCAGTGCTCGCGGCGGCGTTTTGTCGGCCTACAACGTCATTAACCAGGGCGCATTGATGGTGGGCCAGCTGCTTCTGATGACCGCTGACCCCAAAGATTTCACACTGTTCGCATTGGCATCCGTATTGCTGTCGCTTGCGCTTGTGCCGGTATCACTAACATCGGCGGTGCAACCGGCACCCATTGCCACGGCGCGGCTTGATCTACGCAGGCTTTGGGTAATTTCACCAGTTGCTGTCGGCGCGGCGCTGGCTGTGGGATTGGTGGGCGGTGCATTTTGGACCCTTGGCCCTGTATTTGCTCAACGGCTTGGGCTGGATCAAGTAGGTATTGCGACATTCATGGCGGTCTCCATCATGGGCGCGGCCCTTTGGCAGTGGCCAGTTGGGCGCATGTCTGACTTCATTGACCGACGCATCATCGTTGCATTTGAATTTGCGGGCGCATCCCTGATGGGCGCGTTGTTGTTCTTCTTTGCGGCAGGCGCTGCCGGAACCGTTCTATTGTTTGTCGCTGCAACCTTCTTTGGGGCCTTCTCCATGTCAGTCTATGCCGTTGCAGTTGCCCATGCGAATGACCGGTCGGCACCCAATGAATTTGTCAGCGTGGCAGGGGGGTTGCTTCTACTTTACGGCACTGGGGCCATGCTTGGCCCATTTTTGGCATCCTTGTTCACCGAGTGGCTTGGCCCTGAATACTTGTTCGCCTTCACCACCGCGGTGCACGGCGCTGTATTCCTTTTTGTTATTTATCGGATCCGGGTCCAATCAGGGGTCAGCAACGCAGATCGGGGCGACTACCAGCCGGTGAACCGCACTTCTCATGAATCAGCGGTGCTTGACCCACGCGCGGAGCCCGAAGATGAAGCCATACCTGCCAGCTGATTGCACTGAGTTGCCGAACCTGAAAGGATCGCGCCCATGAGCTGGGGAGATCGAGTTGCCATCATAACAGGCGGCGCAGCGGGCATTGGCCACGCGAGCGCACGACGCTTTGCGCGCAAGGGCGCCAAAGTGGTTATCGCAGATATTGATCAGGCGGCGGGCAAAGATGCCTGCGAGGAAATTGTCTCCAATGGAGGGCAAGCCATATTTGTAGGTTGCGACGTGGGAGAGCGGCTCGACATACATAATCTCATCGCCGCAACCCTTGAGGCTTATGACCGTATCGATGTTTTGGTGAACTGCGCCGGGGTATTTGGCAGCGGCGACTTTTTATCCCTCGACGAAAGTGATTTTGACAAAGTAATGCGGGTTAATTTGAAGGGCACGTTTTTGGCTGGTCAAGCTGTTGCGCGCCAGATGATTCAACAGATTGAACGCGAAGGACGGGTCACTGAGTCAGGCCGAACCTATTCGATTATCAATATGTCTTCCGTCAGTGCGGTTCTCGCCCTGCCGGACCGTGTGCCCTATACGGTGTCGAAGGGCGCGGTAAACCAGCTCACAAAAGCCATGGCGTTATCGCTTGCCGAGCACGGTATTCGCGTAAACGCGATCGGTCCCGGCGCGATCAATACCCATTTGGCAGGGGATGAACCTGCCGAAGGGGCGTCACGAGAAACAATTTTGTCGCGCACGCCGCTGGGGCGCATCGGCGACCCCGAAGAAGTTGCGGGCGTGGCCGTCTTCCTGGCGTCGCCAGAAGCGAGCTATATCACCGGCCAATGCATATACGCTGATGGCGGTCGCTTGGCGCTTAACTACGTCATCGAAAAGAAATAGCGATTAGTCGTCTGAATTATCACTCGACTCAAATTGCGCGAACACAGCTTCCGCGCTGTGGTCTTCTTTTTTCTTTTGTTCTTCTTTTGGTTCGGCAATCGTCGTGCTGGCCGGTTGAAGTGTGGGGCCGGTTGCCTCGGGTGGAACATTTCCACGACGCTTGGCGGCCTTGAGCACGGCCGCATCAAGATCAATCTGGCTGGAAAGACCCAGAGATACCGGATCGGTCGGTTTCAGATTGCTGAAATTCCAGTGAGACTTGTCGCGAATGGAGACGATAGTGGGTTTAGTGGTACCCACAAGACGCGACACTTGCGCATCTGAAAGTTCCGGATGATTGCGCACGAGCCAAAGAATTGCATTGGGGCGGTCTTGGCGTCGTGAAACGGGCGTGTAACGAGGGGCGGCCCGCTTCTTTTCCGCGGCGACTTTTCTGCGCCCAAGAATTTTCAGTTGATGGCTTGGGTCAGCTTCAGCTTTCTCTATTTCTTCGCGTGACAGTTCAGCGTTCAAGATAGGATCGCGACCGCGAATGCCGGCGGCAACCTCGCCATCGGCAATGCCTTTGACTTCCAACGGATGCAGTCCGCAGAACGTCGCAATTTGATCGAACGTCAGCGCGGTGGTGTCCACAAGCCAGACCGCGGTTGCCTTTGGCATGAGGGGAAGGTCTTGAGCCATTTTTTGCTCCTTCAATCTTTCATTGGCGGCGGTCGCGTAAAGGGTGTCCTGAGCCGCGAGAGTGTCACCTCTTCACGGGGTCCCACCTCGCTTGCGTCGTTTAGGGGGAATTTCTGACGCCGCTTATAAGGGGTTTGGGCGGCAATGGGAACGGTTTTTCTCTAGGCCCCTGTTTGCAGGACAATTTTGCCAATATGAGCCCCGGAATCCATGCGTTCATGGGCCTCGGACGCCCGATCCAGCGGGAATACGCCATCGATTACGGGGCCGATTCGACCCTGGTTCAGAAGCGGCCAGACCCGGGCTTCCAGGGCCTCAGCGATGGCTGTTTTCTCTTCAAGCGCGCGCGGCCTGAGCGTCGATCCGGTGAGCGTCAAGCGCTTGAGCATGACCGGCATCAAATTGAGCTCTACCTTCGGCCCTTGCAGAAAGGCGATGTTGACCAAGCGGCCGTCGGTGGCCAGTACCTTGATATTGCGTGCCACATAGTCACCGCCCACCATATCCAAGATGACATTCACGCCTTGGCCATTGGTTTCAGCCATCGCGACTTTTACGAAATCTTCCTCGCGATAATTGATCGCGCGATGGGCGCCAAGGGTCGTGCAGGCAGCGCATTTTTCAGCGCTCCCCGCTGTGGTAAGCACGCGCGCGCCGAAACAGGTGGCCAATTGGATCGCAGCGGTGCCAATGCCGCTGGAGCCGCCATGGATGAGGATGGTTTCACCGGGGCAAAGCGCGGCGCGATCAAACACATTTGTCCAAACAGTAAAGAATGTCTCCGGCAGGGCCGCTGCCTGGGTCAGGCTCATCCCCTTTGGTATGGGCAAGGCCAGCCGCGCATCGACGAGGCAATATTCCGCGTAACCGCCCCCGGCAACCAATGCGGTGATCTCATCGCCCACACGCCAACGGCTGACGCCAGATCCCACATCAATGATGGTGCCCGCTACTTCCAGACCGGGGATATCGGATGCCCCCGGCGGCGGCGGATAAAGCCCCAAGCGCTGGATCACATCAGGGCGATTAACCCCTGCGGCGGCGACTTTCACCAAGAGTTCGCCATGGCCAGGGGTGGGCACTGGCCGCGATACGGGCGTCAGAACTTCAGGACCGCCGGGCATCTTGATTTCGATGGCGGTCATGGTGGCAGGCGCGGCGTGGTTCATGGGGCAATCCTTGATGCGGTCGGCATTGAAGCGCAGACTATAGCCTATCCTGAGCTGGAAAAAGGCAGATGCGTCATGGAAGAGGAAGAGCGCCCAAAGCTGAGCGGATTTGATGTCGCGCCCACAAATGATCAACTGAATCGTCTCTCCGTGAGCGAGCTTGAGGCGCGTATTGGGTACTTGTCAGCTGAGATCGAGCGCACCAAGGCGGTTCTCAAGTCTAAACACGGGGCGCTTTCGGCGGCGGAATCTGTATTCAAGTCCTAGACTGGAAATTAAGCCTATTAGGATTTCGTCAATAATTCTTAAGAATTGGCATGCGAATTTCATCTCTGACCCAAAGGGCCATGATTCTTGGCTCAAAACGGGACAGGAGCGTCCGATATATGACCGATGAGCGGCACAACATCCCCCGGGCGCCCGACGCGGCTGAAACGCATCGTATCAAAGCGGCAGTGGTGGATTTCGCCTCGTCCAATCTGTTTCAGCGGACCTTTGATGACGGCATGGCGCTGGTGGAGGAAACCGCAGCCTATCTCGACGGGCCAGGTCGCACAGAATCCAAAGATTTGGAGCGTCAGGGTGCTCTTGCCTATGCCGGCGAGAGCATGCGTCTGACCACGCGGCTGATGCAGGTGGCGTCGTGGCTATTGGTGCAACGGGCGGTGCGCGAATCAGAAATGACCGCAGACGAAGCGGTGGACGCTAAGTATCGCCTTGCGGCCCAGGATGTAGCGCGGGCTAAACCTTTAGAGGGTGCGGATCAAATCCCGGATCGTTTGAAGGATTTATTGGAGCGTAGCGCCAATCTTTATGATCGGGTCGAGCGTCTTGATGTTCAGCTCTACCGCGAGGGGCGTGCGCCCCTCGCTCAATCAAGCGTACAAACACAACACGACCGCATAGCCGCCGCGTTTGCCAATCAATTTACTTGATAGATTAAGGCCTGGCTTAAGAGCCCAGGAACCCGCCGAACTTATCTTTAAAGCGCGACACACGGCCGCCACGGTCCACAAGACGCTGACCGCCACCGGTCCAAGCGGGATGGGTGGTCGGATCAATGTCGAGGGTGAGCGAATCGCCTTCTTTGCCCCAAGTGGAGCGCGTGATGTACTCGCTTCCATCCGTCAGCTTCAATGTAATGAAGTGATAATCGGGGTGGGTATCTGGTTTCATCGTCTCTGACCTACATTTGTGAAGCGCGGCTTATAACGCCCCCAATAAGGCAGGGCAACCCCTCAAAGGGGCCAACGGCCCTTGTGCGTCCCTGTAGCCTTTGTATTGGGGCCCTGAGGCGCTTATATGGGCAGTGTTGCCCCTTTTGTGGGGTCCTGTCCGTTAGGTATAAAGGCCCCCATGGCGCAGACCGACCCAGCTCAGCTCCCGGCACAATCGATCGAGCATGATGCCGCCAGGCGTCCCAAGGGGCGCGATATGGGGGCGCTAGGCAAGTTGCTGCCCTATCTGGGGCGCTATCCATTGCAGCTTTTGGGCGCTGCGGTGTTTTTGGCCTTTGCTGCTGGGGTGACGTTAGTTGTGCCGCTCACCGTGCGGCAGATGATTGATCATGGATTTTCCGCCGACAACGCCGGGGTCATTGATCAGTACTTCCTGCTCATGCTGCTTGTGGCGCTGCTGTTGGGGATTGCATCAGCGACGCGGTTTTTCTTTGTCAGTTGGATTGGTGAGCGGATGGTGGCGGACCTGCGCCGGGATGTTTATGCCCATCTGACCAAACTCAGTCCGAGCTTTTTTGAGGTCACACGCACGGGGGAGGTGCTGTCGCGCCTCACCACCGACACCACCCTTGTGCAATCTGTTGTGGGCTCAAGTGCCTCCATTGCGCTGCGCAATTCGGTGATGATCGTCGGGGCCATGGTTATGCTGGTGTTGACCGCACCGGGGCTCTCGCTTCTGGTTTTGTTGGCATTTCCGTTTGTGATCTTGCCGTTGATATTTTTGGGCCGCCTGGTGCGGACCCTTTCCCGGTCGAGCCAGGACCGTGTGGCGGATACCAGCGCCCACGCGGGCGAAAGCCTAAACGCCATCCAGACCATGCAGGCCTTCACGCACGAAGATATAGATCGCCAATCATTTGGCGTGTCGGTGGAGGCGGCGTTCAAAGTTGCTGTACGGCGCATATCGGTGCGCGCGGCGCTCACAGCGGTCGCGATCTTTGCCATATTCGGTGCGGTTGTTGGTGTTCTCTGGACCGGCTCGCAAGCGGTTCTGGCGGGAACCATGACCGGTGGTGAATTGAGCCAATTTGTTCTCTACGCGGTTTTTGTTGCATCCAGCTTTGGTGCCTTGAGCGAGGTTTGGGGCGAGCTGCAACGGGCCGCGGGGGCAACGGAGCGGCTGATGGAGATTCTCGCCATTGAGCCCGAGATTGCGGCACCCGCCGCGCCGCGCGCTATGCCTGCCAATGCCAGCGGGGCAATCACCTTTGAGGATGTCACATTCCACTACCCCACACGGCCGAGCGACAGGGCGTTGGAGCAATTCTCCCTTGCGGTGCGTCCGGGCGAGACCGTCGCTCTGGTCGGGCCGTCGGGGGCGGGCAAGTCCACCGTGTTTCAGCTGCTTTTGCGGTTCTATGATCCGCAGGCCGGTCGCATCACTTTTGACGGTTTGTCCACCGGCGAGCTTGATCCAACGGAACTGCGTCAGCACATCGCTTTGGTGCCACAAGACCCGGTAATTTTTGCTGGCACCATCGAAGACAACATTCGCTACGGCCGCCCCGATGCCAGTGCGGGCGATGTCATTGCAGCTGCAAAAGCAGCAGCTGCCCATGAATTCATCGAAGCCCTGCCTCAGGGCTATGCCAGTGCCGTGGGTGAACGCGGCGTGACCCTTTCCGGCGGCCAACGCCAGCGCCTAGCCATCGCGCGCGCAATACTGCGCGATGCGCCGATCTTGCTGCTTGATGAGGCCACCAGCGCTCTTGATGCAGAGAACGAGCGCCTGGTGCAGGGCGCGCTCTCGCATGTCATGAAAGGGCGTACCACCATCGTTATTGCTCATCGTCTGGCCACAGTAAAAATGTGCGATCGGATTATTGTGATGGATCACGGGCGCATTGTTGCGAGCGGCAGGCATGAAGATCTGATTGCACAAGGTGGCCTATACGCTCGGTTGGCACGGCTTCAATTTGGATTTTCAGAAGTGGGCGACACAGCGGCGGAATAAGCTAGACTGCGCGCGAGTTTTCATTTGGGGGACGTGACCATGCGCTGGATATTTTACTGCCTTGGCGCGATATTAATCGTCGCAATTGGCATTGGGCTGTTTTTCTTGCGGCTTATGTATGACTCCGGGGCCTTTAGCGAGATCACCACCCATTTTGAGGGTACCTGCGCCCGCTATGCAGGGTTTGATGGCGGCACAGAAGATCTGACCATTGATCACGAGACGGGCTGGGTGTTTGTTTCCAGCTATGACCGCCGGGCAGAGATCTTTCAAAACGGGCAACATCGCGGGCGCATCGAGGCGTTCCAATTGGGCAATCTGGATGCTGGTATCATTGATCTGACACCTGCGACGCCAGCGGATTTTCGGCCTCATGGCGTCTCTCTCTATGATGGCCCTGAAGGAATGCGGCTCTTTGTGATCAGCCACCAAGGTGATGGCACACAAGCAATTGAGTTGTTTGATGTGGCTTATGGTGCGAGGGGAGTACCTTCGCTGGCACATGTAGATACCCTCAGCGATCCTTTAATTGTCTCACCGAATGATTTGGTTGCCGTCGGCCCTCGCAGTTTTTACACGACCAATGACTTTACCACCCGCGACCGGGAGGGGCTGAACTATTCATTGGAATTATTTGGGCGACTGAACAGAACCACGCTTGTCCACTTTGATGATGGCAGGGCCAGTATCGCGGCCCATGGTTTGACCTATGCCAACGGTGTGAATGTTTCACCCGACGGGCGCACGCTTTATCTCACCGAATTAACTGACGGCACTTTGCGCATCTATGATCGCGATATTGCCACGGGGGCACTAAGGCTCCGCACTGGCACCGACGGATTGATGCGCATTGGCACCGGCCCTGACAATATTGATATTGATGCGATGGGCCGGGTTTGGGTCGCGTCGCATCCACGTCTCTTTGATATTGGTCCGCATATGGAAACTCCGGCCAATCTCTCGCCCGCGCGAGTCTCTATGCTCACGCCAAGCGAGAACGGATCTGACAGTGTTGTTGAGGTTTATCTTGGGAGCGGCGTATTGGCGTCAGGGTCTTCGGTGGCCGCCTATCACAATGGGCAAATGGTCATCGGCGTCATATTCGACAAGCATGTGGTGATCTGCGATGTGGCGGACCCCCGCGTAAATGGGGCGTCGAATTAGCGTTCTGTGAGTTTGAACTCAATGCGCCGATTGCGCCGCAGAGCCTCGACAGTATCAGCGGGGTCCAGTGGCTGATATTCACCAAAGCCGGCTGCCACCAACCGCTCTGGCGGTACGCCTTCGCTGCGCAGGAACTGCACCACGGAAATGGCGCGTGCCGCGGAGAGGTGCCAATTGCTCGGAAATTCTGCCGTGGCTATGGGGCGGCGATCCGTATGACCGTCCACGCGCAAGACCCAATTGATGTCTTCGGGAATGGCGGTGGAAATCTCGTTTAACGCCCCGGCAAGGCGTTGCAATTCCCCGCGACCTTCGAGGCTCAACGTTGCAGACCCTGACGCAAAAAAGAGCTCCGACTGAAACACAAATCGGTCGCCGACAATTTCAATGTCGTCGCGCGCTTGAAGCACTTCCCGCAGACGTCCGAAAAACTCCGAGCGATAGCGTGCAAGCTCCTGCACCCGCTGCGCCAAGGCGGCATTAAGACGACGGCCCAAGTCCGCAATTACCGCGCCATTTTCCTGGTCGCGGGCCTCAGACGCCTCAAGGGCTTCCTGAATGCTCGCCAGTTGCAGGCGAAGGGCCGCGATTTGTTGATTGGCAATGGCCAGGGCCGCTTGCGCTTCGGCGCTCAGCTCGCGCTCGTCAGCAAGTTCTGTTTCCAGGTCCGAACGCTCCCCCGCGCCGCCCTCCATGCCGATAATGAGCCCGCCTAACCGATTAACTTCCGCTTCGGCATCTTGGGCGCGGGTACTTACGCTCGCAAGTGTGGCTGTCAGTGTGGTCATTTCCGCGTGGAGGTCTTCGGCGGTTTGGCGCTCCAGTGAAAGCAATGATGAAAGCTCAGCGATTTGGCTTTCCAGTCGCGCCAAAGTTTCGTCGCGGCCGGTGAGCTCATTGCGCAGATAAAACTGCGACATCATGAAAACGGTGAGCAGAAATATGATGACAAGAAGCAACGATGCAAGGGCGTCCACAAAGCCCGGCCAATAATCGGCGCTGACATTTCGCCCGCGATTGTATCGCGTATAGGCCATGGCTAGCCGTCGTTTCGGGGGCCGTTGCGCCCCTCGATGGCATGGAACAGCCGCGCGAGCTCTGCCGACAGTTGACGATTGCTATCAAGAAGATCTGCTGTGACTTGCTGTTGCGCGGCCAATTGCGTCGCAAGGCGGTCCGTAGACGTTCCGCCTCCTGCGCCGCTAGGGTCCGGCGCCATATCAATGGTGGTGACCGTTGAGAGCCATTCCTCAAGATCGTTATAGAATCGGTTTTGTGCAGAGGCGGCTTGCAAGTCGAGAAATCCCACTACCAGTGATCCCGCAAGACCAAAGAGCGATGAAGAAAATGCCGTGCCCATGCCGGCCAAGGGGCCCTCAAGGGCGCTTTGGAAATCAGCGAACACGTTTTCAGAGGTTCCCGTATCAACAGAAAGGGAGCGAACAGCGGTGCCCACAGAATTCACTGTGTCGAGCAGGCCCCAAAAGGTTCCCAGCAACCCGAGAAAAATCAACAGACCGATCATGTAGCGAGAAAGGTCCCGGCTTTCATCAAGCCGCGCGCCGATAGAATCCAAAATGGATCGCATGGTGAGCGTGTTGAGGCGCATAGGTCCGGTGCGTTCGCGCAACATGGCGGACATTGGTGCCAAAAGGGCCGTTCGTGTGGGAACAGTGAGGCCGGGTTCGGCGCGTCTGAATTCTTTGATCCAGCGAATTTCTGGCCACAGCGTGGTGACGCGTCGGAAGGTATAGATAATGCCAATGGCAAGGGCACCCAGGATCACCCCATTGATGACCACGTTTGCCTGAAAGGAGAGCCACAAAGGTTCAAATAGAACCGCACCGATCAGCACCACAAAAATCACGCAAAGCAGCATTCGGAAAATATAGGCGCGCGGCTCTGTGAAGCTGAACCCGAATTCAAAGTCGTCGTCTTTCTTGCGTCGTGCCATGTCGCAGATCCGCCCCTATGTGTTGGTGCGGACGCTAGCTTTGAATTGTGGCGTGAGCGTGGAACAAGTGGGAGGTGCTCGTTAACTGGTTGCAGCGACCACATCGACCCGATTTGCCGGGCCACCATCAACCGCGCCGCCCAATGCCCGCACAATCATGCGGTCCTGGCTCACACCGCGCTCCATCAGGTGATTGCGCACCGCCAATGCTCGTCGCAGGGCAAGACGCCGCGCGTTATGGGAGCGATCTGAGGCCGAACCGCCAAAGGCGCGCAATTGAATACGGAAGTCACCTTGCAAGAGTTGCGCGGCAAGTTGGTCCAGGCTGTCTTCTGCGTCTTGGCTTAGATGCGTGCTGGTTTGATCAAAAGCGACTGAGGTGCGAACGGCGTCAATGGCAGCAACAGTGTCGGCATCGGAGGGGCCAGGCCGCAAGGCAACGTTTAAGACATCCAACGCCCCTTCAAGGCGAGGCGCGGTAATGGTTTGTCCTGCTCCGGCAGTTTGGCTCTCTTCACTAGCGGGATAGGCTCGCCCTGTGGTCGATCCAATGGAGGGCCCCCAAGGCACGTTTATGGCCCCGTCGGGAAAAGACAGTGGCCCCACACGGCGCTCAGCGTAAGAAGAACTTTCTTCTGAAAGCGTGTCGGTGGTCTCAATCAGTTCAAAGGAAATCCGCGTGGTTTCGATCTGCGCGCGAAAGACAGCGGTGTTCCCGCTCAGCAGCGTTGAGGCAGATGTGTTGGTTGGGCTTGGTCCGGTCGCAAGCCCTGGGGGGCCTGCAATTACAACGATCACAGCCACAGCCGTTAACGCTGCGATGCGCGCCGTGTTTGAGCGCCTAAGCGTCTTCCCAATATGTTCGGCCTGCGCCGATTGTTTGGTGTCCGAGTTCATTTCTCGTTCCTGGCAAGCGTTGCACGTTGGCGGCTTGTCCCCAGCCGCACAGATGTACCTCAACTCGCCCCCCCACCTAAGGACGTTTTAACCTTTAACGCCGCAGATTAAAACGGGTTCCATGCGATTCGGTGACGTTTGACGCGAAAAATTAACCTTTTTTGCGGTGCAGCGGGGGGTTCTTTTTAGCGCCCGCCGGCCAATAAGGTGCGAAAACGGTCATGAACCACGCCGTTTGTTGCCAGAATTTCCCCTGATTTCAATGAGTTATCGCGACCGACGAAGTCTGAAACCATACCGCCGGCCTCGCGAACCAGCAAAATACCTGCCGCTATGTCCCAAGGGGCGAGGTCGCGCTCCCAATAGCCGTCAAAGCGCCCTGCCGCCACATAGGCAAGATCCAGCGAAGCGGCGCCAAATCGGCGCACGCCTGCCGCCATGGTCATTACGGCACCCACTTCTGAGAGGGTTGATTCGTGATGGGCCTTGCCGTGAAACGGCAGCCCGGTGGCGAATAAACACTCGGTCAAATTGGTTCGCGATGAGACTCGTAAGCGGCGGTCATTGATGTAGGCACCGCGTCCCCGCTCTGCGGTGTAGAGCTCATTGGTGACAGGATTATAGACGACGCCCGCAACGATCACACCGTTGCGCTCAAGCGCCACTGAAATTGCAAAATGCGGTATGGCGTGCATGAAATTCGTGGTGCCATCGAGGGGGTCAATGATCCAGCGGTGTGTTGCGTCAGTCCCCTTTATCACGCCGCCTTCTTCCAGCAAGAAGCTGTATCCCGGGCGCGCGCGCTCTAATTCCTCGCGCAGGACTTTCTCTGCTGCAAGATCAGCTGCCGTGACAAAGTCAGCGGGGCCTTTTTTTGAGACCTGAAGATTTTCGACTTCGCCAAAATCTCGCGAAAGTTTCCGCGACGCTTTGCGCACCGCCGCAGTCATCACAGTCATAGTGGGGGAGGTGAGGGCCATGGGCGTTAGTCAGCGCGGCGCACGTAGGCGCTTTCGTTTGTGTCGACAACGATCTTCTCACCAACTGTCACAAAAGGCGGCACCATGATGCGAATGCCATTTTCCAGCACCGCTGGCTTGTAGGACGCCGCCGCCGTTTGACCTTTAACGGTGGGGTCGGTCTCAGTAATCTCAAGCACCACTTGCGCAGGAATGGAAATACCGATGGGGCGCTCCTCATGGATTTCCACGACGACTTTCATACCGTCTTGTAGATACGCCGCACGATCGCCAACAAAGTCGCGTTGAAGTTCAATCTGATCAAAGCTCTCAAGGTCCATGAATGTGAGGGTCTCGTCGTTGCCATAAAGAAACTGATGGTCCTTTTGCTCAAGGCGCACCCGCTCAACAGTTTCACTGGAGCGAAAGCGTTCATTGAGCTTTGAGCCATCGATAAGATTTTTCAGTTCAACCTGGTTGAACGCGCCCCCCTTACCTGGTTTTACAGATTGGCACTTCACCGCGACCCAAAGGCCCTTCTTGTGCTCGATCACATTGCCTTGGCGAATTTCATTGCCGTTGATCTTCATAACGTCCTGCTTGCATTTGATGTGAATGTCCGATGCGGCGGGCGCTCATGCAAGCGTCCCTCTACGAGCCGCGCGGAACCTATCAGGGGGTTATCGGTGGGGCAATGCTCAGATGGGTTAAGGCGTAGCTAGTTGCCAGCGATGGTTTGGGCCCGATCTCGGGACAGGGTCTCAGCTTGGGCAACCTCGCTGGGGTTCATGAGGCCTGTCAAGGACTGGCGAAGGGACTCAATCCGCGTGCTAAGCTCAGTACCTGCCTGCGCACGGCGGCTGGCGAGGTCATTCCAGGCATAAGCTTCAACAGGGTTCTGCTCGACGCCCATGCCGCGAGAGTAAAGCACGGCAAGGAAGTATTGCCCTTCGGCATTGCCTGCTTCGGCGGCGCGCAGGAAGTGCTGGGCGGCAAGCGCTTCGTCGCGCTCCACCCCTTGTTGACCTTCAAAGTGCAGCAAGCCCAGCGCGACTACGGCATTGAGTTGATCTTGGTCCGAAGCGGCCTGGAGCCAGCGCACCGCTTCGGCCGGGTTGGCCTCCACGTTGCGCCCGGTGAGGAATGAAATACCCAAGTTATATTGCGCGTCTCTATGGCCTTGTTCGGCAGCCTGTTCAAACCAACTCAGAGCTGTGGGCGCGCTTTGGGCCACACCGCGTCCGGCGAGATAAAGCACGCCTAGGTTATATTGCGCGTCGCGGTGACCTTGATTGGCAGCGGCTTCAAACCAGCGGGCCGCGTCTGCGTCTGAGGCTGCAACACCGTCGCCCTGGGCATACATATTGCCCAGATCAAATTGCGCAAAGACATGCCCACGCCGCGCCGCTTCTGTCATCCAAAGGGCTGCGGTCGCCGCATCTTGCGCGGCCCCGCCTGCGCCTTCCATGGCGATCAAGGCAAGGGCGTATTGGGCATCAATCTGGCCTTGCTCGGCGGCACTGGCATACCAGCGAATGGCTTCAGCCATGTTTGTCTCGACCGCCTGGCCTTCGAGATACATCAACGCGAGAATAGTTTGGGCATCGGAATCGCCGGCGTTTGCAAGGGTGCGAAATTCCCCCAGCGCTGATTGATAATCGCCCGCTTCATAGGCGCGCAACGCGCCATTGAAATCAGCTGCCGCAGGCGCGCTGATGGCAAGGCCCAAAGTCAATGTGAGAAGAAATCCGAAGTTGCGCATGGCGTCAGTCCGTTATCGTTCTTGCCGTCATGGCGTCGTCAATAAGGGTGTTGAATTCCCAAACCGCTTCCGCCGCTCCCCCCGGATATGACCACACGCCGCCCGAGACGGCGATGAAGTCAGCCCCTGCTTTAACAACTGTCGCAGCATTTTCCAACGTAATTCCGCCGATAGCGACACACGGCACCGTGAAAAATGTCGCCCACCATTCAAGCAAGTCCATTTCAGCATGGGATTTGGGCACCTTGGTGGCCGTATGGAAGAAGGCGCCAAAGGCCACGTAATCCGCCCCTGCTTCGCCTGCGGCCATGGCAAGATGGCGATTGTCATGGCAGGTGACGCCGACGATGCGGTCAGGGCCGAGCGCTTCGCGGGCGTCGTGGTAGGGCGTATCATCCTGGCCCACATGGACGCCGTCAGCGCTGGCCTGAATCGCTAAATCTGGGCGATCATTGATAATCAACGCTACATCATGTGCATGGCAAAGGGGCAAGAGCGCCGCCGCCGTGGTCAAGACCACATCATCGCTGGCATCTTTCAGGCGCAATTGCAGACAAGCCACATCGCCAGCACCTAATGCTGCTTCCAGTTCAGCCGCAAACGCGGCGACATCATCCAGACGGGGCGGCGTGATTAGGTAGAGCCGGCAGCGGTCGTCGTTCATATTTGTCCCTTGTCATCCCGGGGCGGACGATTGTCCGAACCCGGGATCTTGCGACGCGGCAAGACGAGTGAGATTCCGGTTTCTTCGCATTGCGAAGCCCCGGAATGACGGAAAGATTTAGGCGGCGCTTTTCTCAAGCGCTTGTGTCCATTCGCCTTTGGCGGCGAGGCCATTCATGCGGGCGCGATGGGCAAAGGCAGCCTGCGCGGCGGGTTCATTTTCTTCTTTGCCGCCCCAAGCGTTGAGCGCGGCGTGTTGAAGCGCGCGACCGTAGGAGAACGAAAGCCCCCACGGCAAGTCGAAGGCTGCGTTCATCGCGGAAAGATGCGCGGTGGCTTCTTCATCCGATTGACCACCGGAAAGGAAGCAAACCGCTGGTACGGCAGCGGGCACGCTGGCCTTCAAGATGCGCACAGTCTTTTCCGCCACTTCAGTAACGCTGGCGCGGTTTTTGGCGAGCTTGCCAGAGATCACCATGTTCGGTTTCAAGATGGTGCCTTCGAGCGCCACGCGATTGAAGTAGAGCTGTTGGTAAAGTTCTTTCAGCGCCCATTCGGTGGCCGCGGCGCAGGCATCAATGTCGTGATCGCCGTCCATAAGAATTTCAGGTTCAACGATTGGCACCAACCCGCCTTCCTGGCAGATCGCTGCATAGCGCGCGAGGGCATGAGCGTTGGTTTGAATGCAGGTGTATGAGGGGATGGAGCGATCACCGCCCCGGCCCATATCAATAACCGCACGCCATTTGGCGAACTTGGCCCCGAGCTTGACGTATTCCGCCACACGAGCGGGAAGACCATCAAGGCCTTCGGTGATTTTCTCGCCTTCGCAGAATTGCAATTCCTTGGCGCCGCCGTCGACTTTGATGCCGGGCAGGCTGCCTGCATCGGTAATGAGTTTTACCAGCGGCGTGCCATCCTTGGCGTTTTGGCGAATGGTTTCATCATAAAGGATGACGCCGGAGATGTTGTTTTCCATGGCGCTGGTGGTGCGGAACAACATCTCGCGATAATCACGGCGGCTGTCTTCGGTCGACTGCGCGCCAATACTGTCAAAACGCTTTTTGATCGTGCCGGTGCTTTCGTCCGCAGCAAGAATGCCCTTGCCCGGCGCTACGATTTGCACTGCCACTTTGTTTAGTGCGTCCAAGTTCATGTTTTACTCCCTCAAGCTGTGGCGCGCGCGGCAAGCGCGGCGACCCCTGGCAATTCCTTGCCTTCCATCCATTCCAAAAATGCGCCCCCGGCTGTGGAGACGTATGTGAACTTATCTGCAACGCCTGCAGCATTAAGCGCCGCCACCGTGTCACCGCCTCCGGCGACAGCAATAAGCTTTCCTGCCTGGACTAGCTCTGCTGCTTTTTGCGCGGCAGCAACGGTGCCCTTGTCAAACGGCTCAATTTCAAATGCGCCGAACGGGCCGTTCCAAACCAAGGTTTTAGCGGCGGCGAATTTGTCTGCCACCACTTCGATACTGTCCGGGCCCACATCGAGGATCATGTCCTCGTTTGCCACATCATTGATGCCCACGACTTTGGAGGCCGCGCCCGCTTTGAATTCACTGGCGACCACAACATCTGTTGGCAAAATAATTTCGCACGAAGCGCTTTTGGCCAGCTTCATGATTTTTGCGGCGGTATCGGTGAGGTCATGTTCGCAAAGCGATTTGCCCACCGGCTTGCCTTGGGCGGCCAGAAATGTGTTGGCCATACCGCCGCCGATGATCAGCATGTCAACTTTGCTTACCAGATTGCTCAAAAGATCAAGTTTGGTGGAAACTTTTGCGCCGCCGACAACGGCCACCACCGGATGCGCCGGGCTGCCCAGCGCTGCTTCGAGGGCATCAAGTTCGGTCTGCATGGCGCGGCCGGCAAAGGTCGGCAGAAAATGGGTAATGCCTTCGGTGGAGGCATGGGCGCGGTGGGCGGCGGAAAAGGCGTCGCTGACGAAAACATCGGCCTCGCCCGCAAGCTCCCGCGCAAAGTTCTGGTCATTGGCTTCTTCGCCCGCATGAAAGCGTGTGTTCTCCAGCAGCAGCACGCGGCCCGGCTTCAAGGCGTCGGCCGCGTCACGTACTTTGTGACCCACGCAATCATCCACAAAGAACACTGGCTCCCCCAGGGCGTTGGCAATGGCATCGGCGATGGGGCCAAGGCTCATCTTCGGCACCACTCTGCCTTTGGGACGGCCAAAGTGACTCAACAACATGATCTTCGCACGGCCATGGCGAAGCTCATTGATGGTGGGCAGGATGCGCTCAATCCGCGTGGCGTCAAAAATCTTGCCGTCCTGCATGGGTACATTCAGGTCAACGCGCACAAGAACGCGCTTGCTGTGAACATCTGCATCACTAAGAGGACGGTAAGCAGCCAAGTGGTTTTCCTTTAGAGCAATTTGCCCATGGCAACGGCGGTGTCGCTCATACGATTGGCAAAGCCCCATTCATTGTCGTACCAGCTCAGTACCCGAACCAACTTGCCTTCGATGACCGAGGTTTGCGGTAGGGCAAAGGTTGATGATGCCGGATTGTGATTGAGGTCTGATGAGACATGCGGCACCTCAGTGGCATCCAGAATGCCTTTGAGCTTGCCATTGGCCGCCGCGATAATCGCGCCATTGATTTCTTCAACGTTGGTGTCGCGAGAGGGCACAAACTTGAGATCGATAACAGAAACATTCGGTGTCGGCACGCGCACCGACGAGCCGTCGAGCTTGCCTTTGAGTTCCGGCAACACCAGGCCGACCGCGCGGGCAGCGCCAGTGGAGGTGGGGATCATGGAAAGCGCTGCCGCTCGTCCGCGATACAAATCAGAATGCATGGTGTCGAGGGTCGGCTGGTCACCGGTATAGGCATGGATGGTGGTCATGTAGCCACGCTCAATGCCCACCGCTTCGTTGAGGATCCACGCCACTGGCGCAAGGCAGTTGGTGGTGCAAGAGGCGTTAGAAACCACAAGATCATCGGCCGTCAGGCTGTTGTGATTGACGCCATAAACGATGGTCTTGTCGGCCTCGGTGGCGGGCGCGGACACAAGCACACGCTTGGCTCCGGCGGTCAAATGCGCGGAGGCTTTTTCTTTTGAGGCGAAGAGCCCGGTACATTCCAGCGCGATATCAACACCAAGATCGCCCCAGGGGAGTTCCTTGGGGTCGCGAATGGCGGTCACTTTCATGGCCCCGCGTCCCGCATTGATGGTGTCGCCGTCGACAGTGACGTCGCCTGGGAATTTGCCGTGCACTGAATCCCATTGCAAAAGATGCGCGTTGGTCGCCACCGGGCCAAGATCGTTGATCGCAACTACTTCGATGTCCTTGCGGCCCGATTCTAATATGCCGCGCAGCACCAGCCGTCCAATTCGGCCAAAGCCATTGATCGCTACTTTGATCGCCATGATATGGTCTCCTCTACGTCCCGGGTTCAAAAGCCCGGTTGACTATGCGGTTAGTTTTTTCTTGGCCAAGGCGGCGACGGCGTCTGCCGTAATACCGAAGTGGCGATACAAATCTTTTGCCGGGGCACTGGCCCCAAAACTCGACATGCCGACAAAGCCGCCGCGCGCGCCGGTAAAGCGCTCCCAACCCATGCCAATGCCTGCTTCAACAGCGATGCGCACGGTGCCATCCTGACGGCAAATGGGATTGTCGCTGCTGATGAGCTCCCAGCTCGGCACCGAGATAACCCGGGTGCCAATGCCATCGGACTCAAGCGTGTGTTTCGCGTCGAGAGCGATTTCAACCTCTGAACCGGTGGCGAGCAATGTGACTGCCGCTTCACCTGTTGGCGCGGCAAGCTCATAGGCCCCATTGGCACTAAGGTTTTCGTCGGTGTGGGTGGTCCGCGCCGGGGCCAAGTTCTGGCGGGTGAGGGCGATGACACTTGGCCCGTCGGTGCGCTCAAGCGCCAGCTCCCAGCACTCTGCTGTTTCGACGGCATCCGCGGGCCGGAACACTGCAAGGTTGGGGATCGCGCGCAAGGCGGCGAGATGCTCAACAGGCTGATGGGTGGGGCCGTCTTCCCCCAGGCCGATGCTGTCGTGGGTCATGACATAGATGACCCGCAGGCCCATCAGCGCTGAAAGGCGAATGGAGGCGCGGCAGTAATCTGTGAACACTAAGAACGTCCCGGAATAGGGGATAATACCGCCGTGAAGCGCCATACCGTTCATGGCCGCGGCCATGCCATGTTCGCGAATGCCGTAGTGGACGAAGCGCCCGCCATAATCAGCGGCGTTCATCACCACCGCGCCCTTCCAGTCGGTATTGTTGGAGCCGGTGAGATCTGCAGAGCCGCCAATAGTTTCGGGCACGATGGCGTTGATGACATCAAGCACTGCGCCTGAGGCCTTGCGCGTCGCCACTGGTTTAGCTGCTTCAGCAAGCGCCTTTTTGTGCTCATTGATCTTGGCGCCAAGCGCGGACGAAAGCCCGCCTGCGATAGCGATGTCAAAAGCGTTGTGTTGTGGGCTGGCTTTATGCCGCGTCGCCCATGCTTTGTAGTTGTCATGTCCACGCGCGCCAATATCGCGCCACGCGGCAGCGATGGGGCCGGGAATATCAAAGGGAGCTGCGGTCCAGCCAAGGGCCTCGCGCGTGCCGGCAACTTCGTCGGCGCCCAATGCCGCACCGTGCGTGGCAGAGGTGCCGCCTTTGTTTGGTGCGCCATAGCCGATGGTTGTGCGACAGGCGATGAGCGATGGCTTTTCGCTAATCCGTGCAGCGGCAATGGCGCCTGCGATCGCGTCATGGTCATGGCCGTCAATGGCAATGACGTCCCAACCGCTGGCCTTGAAGCGTTCCAGTTGGTTCGTTGAGTCGCTCAGCGACACCGGCCCGTCGATGGTGATGTTGTTGTCGTCAAACAAGACGATCAACTTGTTGAGTTTAAGATGCCCCGCCAGCGTCAAGGCTTCCTGACTGATGCCTTCCATCAAGCAACCATCGCCGACAACGGTATAAGTGTAATGATCCACAAGATCATCGCCGAAGCGGGCGTTTAAATGACGCTCGGCAATGGCCATGCCCACGGCATTGCCAAAGCCTTGGCCCAGCGGGCCGGTGGTCGTTTCAATGCCCGTGGCGTGACCGAATTCAGGGTGACCTGCGGTGATCGCGCCGAGCTGCCGGAAATTTCTGATCTGATCCATGGTCATGTCTTTGTAACCAGTCAGATGCAGCAGCGCATAAAGCAGCATCGAGCCGTGACCAGCAGAGAGCACAAAGCGGTCGCGGTCGGGCCATTGCGGCTGGGTCGGATCAAATTTCAAAAAGCGCGAATATAGCACCGTCGCCACATCCGCCATGCCCATGGGCATGCCAGGATGGCCACAATTGGCAGCTTCCACAGCGTCCATGGAAAGCACGCGAATCGCGTTCGCCAGCTCCCGTGGAGAAGCAGAATCGGTTGGGGTGGCGGCGCTGGCGGCCTCGGCTGTCATGGAGTCGGTCATTGCGGCGCTTTCTTAAGGGGGGACAGGGGCGAATGCAACGGCATTCAAGCCCCGATTCAGGCCTTGAGAGCAACACCTCTCGTTGACGCGGGAAACACGCGGGGCATATGGTCAATTTGCCTCACCCGTTTGGGCTCAGATAAAGCCTAAATTCGCAGGCTAACTACGAAGGACGTGCGTATGAACGAGCTTTCCGCGTCATTGGATCGGCTTCAGTCGGCTCTCGGGACCCTTGAGACAGCGGTTGAACATCGCCTCGCTGCCGCCATGGCTGCGGGAGCTGACGGTGATGACGTGGCAGTCGAAGCAGTCGTTGAGGCCAGGGCTGCTGCGGAGGCGACCATTGCCCGGTTGCAAACCGAGCGCGATCAGCTCGCCGAGGAGTTGAATCTGGTGCGCTCTGAAGCCGCCGCCCTGGAAGAAGTGAGCGAACAAGTGGCCGGGCGGCTGGACGGCGCTATCGCGGGCATCAAAGAAGTGTTGGAGGGCTGAGGCCATGGGACAGGTATCTGTAACCATCAACGGGCGCGCCTACACTGTGGGCTGTGACGACGGCCAGGAAGACCACATTGCCGAGCTGGCGAGCTACCTCAACCACCATGTGGATCAACTCAATGAGAGTGTGGGCTCTGTGGGCAATGGCCGGTTAATGCTGCTGGCGGGCCTTATGGTGGCCGATGAGCTATCAGAATCTCTTGCCCGGCTAGATGAGCTTGAAACCGAGCTGACGGCCATTCGCGAGCAGCAAACGTCACTGGAAGACCACTCCAAGAATTTCGAGGCTCACGCTGTCCAAGCCATCGATGGGGTCACCACCCGCATTGAAGAGATTGCCGGACGCCTCGCGGCCACCTAGATTAAAGATCGCGGGTACTGCCTGGTTTGTGTGGAACCCAAATCCCTGGGGCCATACCGATCTCTAGGGAGCTGTCCCTGCCTCGGACCGTGGTCCTTGGCATCACGGCACCCACCTGTCTACTGGCAGGCCACAGAGGATGATACCATGTTCCCACGGCCTTGGCGGTCCCGCGACCTCTCTTCATTAAGCCCAAAGCACTGAGCATTTTGAGCGAAAAGAAAACCCTTCGAGAACAATTCGCAGAACGGCGCGCTACCGCAGCCCTTGCTGGCGATGAAGCGGCCCGGCGCCTGGCACTGGTTTTCCTGGGCGACGGACCAGAAGTGCGCCCAAACATGGTGGTGGCAGGGTATTGGCCCTTCCGCTCTGAGATTGATGTGCGCCCGCTGCTCGATGAACTACGGGCGCGAGGTGCTGTGTTGGCACTGCCGGTCACGAGCGAGGTGGGCGGTGCGCTGGTATTTCGCGAGTATCAAGGCGGCATTCCCAGCGCGCGAGATGCGTGGGATATCCCAACGCCGCCAGAGACAGCGCCGGAAATACCGCCTGATATTGTCATTGTGCCAGGATTGGCATTTGACGGGCAGGGCCATCGTCTGGGATATGGCGCGGGAAACTATGACCGCACCCTGGCAGGCTTGCGGGGCGTGCGAGAAATTGTTGCGGTTGGCGTTGGGTATGAAGAGCAAGTGGCTGAGCGCTTGCCCGTTGAAAGCCACGACGCCCAACTTGATTGGATAATCACGCCGCGAGGCGTCAGACGGCGGCCCGCCTGAGGGCTTAGAACGGAACTATCGATGCATTTGTTATTTTTGGGTGATGTGGTCGGGCGGCCTGGCCGCGATGTGGTGACCGAACATTTGCCGCGCTTGCGGGAAGAATTACGCATCGACTTTGTTGTGGTGAACGGGGAAAACGCAGCTGCGGGTTTTGGCATCACCAAAAAGATCTGCGACGAGTTGTTTGAAGCCGGTGCTGACGTGATCAGCACGGGCAATCATGTCTGGGATCAAAAAGAAGCGCTGCATTTCATCGCTGATGAACCGCGCTTACTGCGTCCGCTCAACTATCCCGCCGGTACGCCGGGCAAGGGCGTCGGGCTGTTTGAAGGCCGCAATGGGCATCAGGTCTTGGTGATTAACGGCATGGGGCAGCTTTTCATGCACGCCCTTGATGATCCTTGGGCGCTCATCGAACAGGAACTGGCCAATGCGCCGCTGAAACAAGTCGCCGATGCGATCATTGTAGATTTCCATGCCGAAGCCACATCAGAGAAGATGGCCATGGGGCATTTTGTGGATGGCAAGGCGTCGCTCTGCGTTGGCACCCATACCCATGTGCCGACAGCAGACACGATGATTTTGCCAGGGGGCACGGCTTATCAGACCGACGCTGGCATGTGCGGGTCGTATGATTCCGTTATTGGCATGGACAAGACAGAGCCCGTGAACCGCTTTATCACCAAGGTCAATTCATCGCGCCTTGAGGTGGCCAGCGGCGTGGGCACCCTCTGCGGCACATTTGTTGAGGTGGATGACCAGACCGGTCTTGCCCGCCGCTGCGAGCCGGTGCGGGTGGGCGGTCTCTTGACCCTCGCAATGCCTGAGGTCTAGACCCAACCCATAACCTGAAACACGTAGTCGGAGAGTTCCATGGCAGGGCATTCCAAATTCAAGAATATCATGTACCGCAAGGGCGCGCAGGACGCGAAGCGGTCCAAGCAGTTCGCCAAACTGTCAAAAGAAATTACCGTGGCCGCAAAGATGGGCGACCCGACGCCGGATACAAATCCGCGTTTGCGGCTGGCCGTACAAAACGCCCGCGCATTGTCCATGCCCAAGGACAACATTGAACGCGCTATCAAAAAGTCCATCGGCGGCGAAGCAGAAAACTATGAAGAGCTGCGCTATGAAGGTTTTGGCCCTGGCGGCATTGGGCTCATCGTTGAAACATTGACCGACAACAAGAACCGCACTGCAGGCGATGTGCGCTCCATCTTCACCAAGTACGGCGGCAACATGGGTGAGACGGGATCGGTCTCCTTCATGTTCGATCAAGTGGGCGCGTTTGTGTACCCAGCCGACAAAGGCTCAGAAGATGACATGTTGGAGATCGCCATTGATGCAGGTGCAGACGAATGCATCTCTGATGACGAAACCCATGAATTCACCTGCGATCCGAGCAGTTTTGCAGCCGTAAAAGACGCCCTCGAGGTCAAGCTGGGGGAGGCGTCCTCCGCCAAGATGATCTGGAAGCCGCAAAACACCATCGCGGTTGAGGGCCAAACCGCCAGTACGATCTTCAAGCTGTTTGAATTCCTTGAAGACAATGACGACGTGCAGAACGTCTATGCCAATTTTGAGATGTCAGACGAAACCATGGCAGAACTCGCCGGTTAGTTGATCGGTATCTCTGCTTCCCCGAACCTTGAGGGCAATCAGAATCTCTCAACTATCTTGTCATGCTCCGGCTTGACCGGAGCATCCAGGTTGGCAAAAATTCAATATAGACCCGCAATGTCGTGCCATAGATCGCGCCACTCGGGATTGTCGCGTTCGATCAGATCGATCTTCCACTTGCGCACCCAATGTTTAAGGCGCTTCTCGCGGCGGATTGCTTCTCGCGGGTCTTTGTGGATTTCGAGATAGACCAACTGCTTGAGGCCGTGCCGTTTGGTAAACCCATCAACCAGCGCCTCGCGATGCTCATAGACACGCCTAATGAGGTTGTTGGTCATGTCCACGTAAAGTGTGCCGTTTGGTTTGCTCGCCAAGATATAGACGTAGAATTGCTCCGCCATAGCAAAATGCCACACTGGTTGGACCCTCCGGTCAAGCCGGAGGGTGACGGTGGTGTGAGGCCGGTTAACCTCTTTTGCCTTGCATCACCGGTCAGCTCAGTTCACCTTGTGTTCTATGGCGACTCAGGCGCGACGCATTCTCGGCATTGATCCGGGCCTTCAGCGAACCGGCTGGGGGGTGATTGAGTGCGAGGGCACCAAGCTGCGCCACATCAACCACGGCATCGTTGTGTCAGCGGCCAAAAACGCGCTGCCAAACCGGCTGCGCGAAATTCATCAGGGGCTGACGGCAGTGATCCTGGAGCACAGCCCCCACACCATCGCCATTGAAGAAACCTTTGTGAACGTGAATGGGCAATCGACTTTGAAGCTCGGTCAGGCGCGGGGGGTATGTATGCTCGCCGCTGCGGAGGCCGACGTGCCCATTGCAGAGTACTCGCCCAACAAAGTGAAAAAATCCGTGGTGGGTTCGGGTCACGCCGCAAAAGAACAAATCGGACTGATGGTCAGCGTGCTATTACCGGGCTGCAAAGTTCAGCAAGAAGACGCCGCCGACGCCCTCGCCATTGCGATTACTCATGCGCATCACTTTCGCATGCCAACAGGAGCAAGCTGATGGAGCCGACACTTCCCACTGACATGGAAGGGCTGATGTACACGACCGCCTCTGCGCAGGCGATCGTGATGATCCTGACAGCCGAATTCAGCTTGCTCTTTGCCTATGTGGCAGGGACACACTTTTTCCTGCATAGCGCGCGATTGCCGCTTCGCATTTATGCATTTGTTGGCATTGTGGTTATCGTAATATCGCTTTGGGTGATGTTGTGGGCTCAACTTGAGGCCTATGTAATTTATATGGCCTTGTGGGATATGGCGGACCAGGCAGGCCGAAGCATGCAATATGATGGCATGTCCCTTTCTGGCGCTAATGCCATCCTCGAGATTCTCATATGGGCATTTCACATTGTTCATTTGTCGGCCCTTGCGGGGCTCACTTATCTGACATTCATATTTGATTGGTCGCAGCCGGAGCGCGCGAAATGATTGGAAAGCTCAAAGGCGTTCTGGATTCAATCGGCACCGACTCCGCCATCATCGATGTGCAGGGCGTGGGCTATGTGATCTTTGCGCCTGCACGTGTGCTCAGCCGCCTGCCGGGGGTGGGCGAAGCGGTCACCCTGTCTATTGAGACCGTGGTGCGCGAAGATATGATTCGCCTTTATGGTTTTGAGACCGAGAGTGAGCGGGACTGGTTCCGCGCGCTGCAAAGCGTGCAAGGCGTCGGTGCCAAGGTCGCCATGGAAATCCTCAGTGTGCTGAGCGTTGATGATGTCGCCAGTGCGGTCGCTATGCAAGACCACGCCGCTGTCGTGCGGGCCAAAGGCGTGGGCCCCAAGCTCGCCAAGCGCATAGTGGCGGAACTGAAAGACCGCGCCCCCGCCTCGGCCACCATCATCCCCATCGGAACCGCCATCAAAGGCGGCGCTGCGCCCCATATTGCGCCTGAAATTATCGCCAAGGCCGATGCGGTTTCTGCCTTGATGAACTTGGGCTATCCTGAAGCCCAGGCCGCTGCCGCCATATCAGAGGCATTACGGCGGCTGGACGAAGGCGCGGAAGTGAAACTGCTCATCCGCGAAGGACTGAAGGAATTGAGTCAATGAATATGGGACGACTTGTGAGCCTCATCGGCTCATTCTTTATTGTGGTGGGCGTTGTCGGCCTCGCCCTGTGGCTGCTTGGTTTGCTGGGCATTCATATCTGGAGCTTTAGTTCCTTGCCGGGGCTTGTTGTTGTGATCTTGATTGGGTTTGGCCTGACCTGGCTTTCGCGATAGATGTGAGGCGGGAGTCAACTTGGAATCCAGCGTCCGAGTGCTCTATAAAACTGTTTTTCTGATTGCCGCCACTGCCTTTTATTGCGGG
>JAJFIK010000049.1 GCA_021775005.1 Rhodospirillales bacterium | reverse complement strand
GTTCAGGCTTACGAGACTAATGCTCACTTTGAGCATATATAGGGCCTAAAAAAGCGCCCGCAAGGGCAGACGTGACAAAATACTTGGCCTTTTAGGGGGAAGAGTCAATGCCCCCATTTGTCATCCTCGGGCAAGCGAAGCGCGACCCGGGGATCTGGCTGAGTCTATGATTCAGGGTCAGCCAGATGCTCGGATCAAGTCCGAGCATGACAAACTATTGGTGGTGGGCCAAATTCTAGACCAGCAAAATTCGCAGGGCGCGCGAAATGTGTACATTGTCTACCGTAAGCAACTTCGCCGTCGGAACCGCGAGAAAACCAGTTTGCGGCAAAATTGCAAAGCCTTCCGCAGGCCCTGCTTTGATGAAAAGTCTCTACCAAAGGCACCGAGTTCTATGAGTGAAGCAAATCCGAAACGCCCAAACGTACATGTCAGCCAAGTTGGTTTTTCTGACGGTTCGGAAATTGATCTAAGCGGCGATGAGGTAATTTTATTGGTAGGCCCGAATAACTCGGGTAAATCACAGGCGCTCCGCGACATTGAAGAGATCATCAAGAGTCAGCCGGCCGAGACCAAAGAAGGACTCTGCATTGTTTCCATCACATTGGAAGCCTCTGGTGATCAGCAGGCATTGGAGAGCTTTTTTGAAAAGAATGCTACCAAAGACGGCTCCTATTATGTCTATCGGGATCAACGCATCAAAGCGAACAACTGCAAGTTCATTTCTGAGAAAGTCTTGGGGGGACAGCTTGGTCCATTTTACTGCAAGAGACTTGATGCAAAGAGCCGCTTGGAAGCTGCAAATCCCAGACCGCAACGCGATCCCGATGCCCAGGCCGTGGAGCCTGCACAATTGTTGTGGGAGGATGAGGAGCTCATGAAAGATATTGGGAATGCCTTCGAGAAGGCATTCAAGGTGAATTTGGTCTTTGACACGAAGAGTGGCACCAACCTGATCATTCATGTTGGTCCGCAGCCAAGTTGGGATCAGGAAAGTGACCGCTTATCAAAGAAGTACGTAGACGCGGTTCGAAAATTGCCGAGACTGCACGAGCAGGGTGACGGGATGCGGAGCTTTGCAGGAATCCTATTTGACGCGATTGTATCTCCGAGGGACATAACACTGCTTGATGAGCCTGAGGCTTTTCTTCACCCGCCTCAAATGAAACAACTAGGCGCAATCCTTGGTGCCTCAGAAACAAAGCAAATATTTGTTGCGACACATAGTTCAGACATCCTGAAGGGTTTTCTTGATAGCACAAAGGAGTCAACTCGTGTGATTAGACTACAGCGGCGCGCTGCTGCGAATGTAGTTTCTTCAATGTCGCAACAGGACTTGGCCAGTCTGTGGTCACGTCCCGAGTTGAAATACTCGAATGCGCTGGAGGCGCTGTTCCATGAACAGGCCGTGATCTGCGAACATGATTCAGATTGCAAATTGTACAACGCTGTTAGCGATTATCTCAACGACTTGAAGAACAGTGGTGACGAGACGAGGTTTCCCGATACGCACTTTGTTCCAACAGGCGGAATCGGAGGGGTTCCAAAAATTGCTTCCGCGCTCCGCTCGTTCGGTGTGCCGGTAAAGATCATTGTTGACTTTGACATTCTTGGAAAGAAAGCTGAGTTAGTCGCGATAGTAGAAAGTATTGGAGGGGACTGGTCTGATTTTGAGGCAGATTGGTCCATTGTCGATACCGCGGTGACGAGCGGGATTCAGCCGCCAAGTAAGAGTCAGATTCAGGCTCAAGTTAACATGCTGTTTGACAGTACGGATGTTGAGGAAATTCCAAAGCGGCGGATCGAAGAAGTACTTAGGCAACGAACTGCATGGGGCATGATAAAGAATGTTGGAGAATCTGGAATTCCAACAATGGTGGGTGCGGGTGCATATAAGGCATTAAAGTCTGGCCTTGAGGCGATTGGTCTTTTTTGGGTTCCATGTGGCGAAATTGAACAATTCTGCCCATCGGTAAAGCCAAACAAATCTAAGTTTGTTTCAGGGGTACTAAGTTCTATTCCCCTAGGTGATCCTAGACTAAAAACATTGCTGGCATTTGTCGAAACAGTGTTTGGGTAATACCTCCCATCAGCACCGTTCTTTTCATAGCCACAGACCCAGCAAAGAATATTTAGAGCACTTTGGCTCTAAAGTACCTCGCAACCCGCATCCAAACGCCGCCCAGCGGCATCAAGGGCCTAGATGACACATAAGAGGGAGGGGGCCGCGCGCGGCCTCAGCGAAACCGCCATGACCAACAGATCTGCTTTGATTTCAACCTGCGCTGCCGCCATGGTTGCGCTCCTCGCTAACCCGGCCCATGCCGCCGATGGGTTTGATCCCTCGACCTTTGATCCCGCGCCCCCGCCCGCGTTCCAGTTTGGGGAAAGCGTGGAGGCTCACGCCGCCACATTTGCCAGCGATTGCACATCATTTGGCACCCGCACCCTGCCGGTGGAGGAAATGCCGCTGGCGACGGAAAGCCATATGCAGGTGGACTGTGAGGGGTTTGAGTATTACGGCGCGCCGCGACTGGCGGAATTTGTCTTTGCCGATGGCGCGCTCACCCATGTTTGGGTGCTCACGGGCGCTGAGGACTTGCCGGGGATGCAGGCGGCATTTGACTATAGTTTTGGTGCGCCGTCTCACCATGTGCCCGGCGCCGTGATGGCCTATATGCCCCATCGCGCGGTGCTCAGGTTTGATACCCCCGAAGCGCTTTATATGTCAGAGGCCGCCGCGCCGTTCTTTGCGGCCTGGTTCGACGGCATGGTGAGCGAGCAATAATTCTCGGTCATTCCGGGGCAGGCGGCAGCCTGAGCCCGGACTCTCATGCGCTCCTAAATGCGGCGAGATCCCGGACAATCGCTTGCACGATTTCCGGGATGACGAAGGGGGGCCTTAGTCGCCCTCATCCGGGCTGCTGCGGCCTCGGTCCAGGAGGTATGCGGGCTGAGAAATCTTCCCGTTCACAAGTGTCAGCAACCGCATTGGCCAGCGCCTCGCACATGGCGACCGCAGTGTCCCTCAAAATCTGCCGTTCGTGGTGAATGGTGAGTTGGTTTCGCAATAGGCCGATAAGCTCCACGATTGTGTCTTCGCTCTGGGCGAGGGTTTCCAAATCAAAGCGGACGGTCATGCGGGACTCTGCTTCAGGATCGTAAGATACCTCAGCGCCAGGGTACTCGGCGGGATTAGCAGTGGTGCCGGCGCGGAAGTAGTCGAGTTGCCCTTGATAGAACGCAAGCGTTTCATAATAGGCGGCAATGGAGGCGCGAACATCTGCATCTTCAATGCGGGTGAGCATGCCCATGGCGCTAACTTCAACATAGATTGTGCGCGGCGGGGTCACTGCGGGATAAAAAATCAGAGAACTAATCCCGCGCGAGGCGGTCGCTTCATCAATGCCGGATACATCGCCAATTGAGAGCGCGCCGATGGTGCGATCCTGCAAGCCTGTCAGATAACTAAACGCCGCTGTTTGTGCATCCAGCGCGCGCACGATCTGCTCGGACTCTTCATGCAAGCGCGCCAGCGCCACATCGACCCGTTGACCGGTTTCGCGTTCCTCCGCCCAGGTGGCGAGCTGAAAGGCGAGAAAGACCCCTGAGACGACAATGAAAAAGTCGAGCACCACGGCAAACCAGTTTTGCTCGTTCACGTGCTCCATAACCCGGCGTAACAGCATGAGGGGCCTCCTATGTGTCCGTGTCGCAGTTGCGACCAAAGGGGTAGTGGGCTGAGCGAGGCACATGATGCCGCGCATTCAGCCGTGCGCGGGCCTCGCCCATCAAGTTCTGCCATGCCGCGCGCGTCGTATCGCCTGAAAGCGCTGCCGTCGGTGTGATCGGGCGCTGCTCAAGGGGGTCGCTGGCTATGTGGAAGAGCGCCTGGCGCGTATGGGGCATGGTAAAAGGAATATTGCGGCGGCTGCTGCGGCGGCGCATATCGGCAAACCCCGCGCCGTCGAGTGATACAAGCTTCCATGTCCCATCAGTAATGGCCCAACTGCCCCCAAGTCCGGTCATGGCGTGGGTTGAGGTGTTGAGTGCAGCATTAATCGCTGGCCCGCGCGCGCCGGCTGCCACTTCGGCCAACATGTTGTGGATACCAACAAAATCGAACGGCATGTTGACGGGCCCGGCGGCAACGCCTGGCGCGCTCACAATGGTCGGCACGTTGATGCCGAGGTCCGTGAAGGTGCCCTTGCCGCCGCTCACTTCAGAGCCATGATAGCGCCCGGTGACATCGCGTTTGGTGCCGTTGTCGGTGGTGAACACCACAAGCGTGTTGTCGCGCAAGCCTGTGTAGTCAAGATATTGCAACACGCGGCCTACCAGTTGATCGGTGTAATTCACCATGGAGCGAAAACTTGCGGCGGTATTCACATTGCCCTCGTCACACGGTAGCGCGGTGTCGTGAAAGCGCGTTTCGTCCATCAGGGAGCTGAAGTCCGGTGCCTCGCCGGGGGCAGGGCAATAGGGGCCGTGGGTGAGCACCATGGGATAGTAGCCAAAGAACGGCACACCGTCAGCCGCGGCCTCTGCCATGGCGCGCAACATAAATCCTGCAAACATGTCAGGCCGATAAGTGCCTTGGGGGATCTCAACCGTGCCGCCGTTGAGCAATACATCGGGCTCCCAGTAGTAGCTGTATGAGCTATCTTGCCGACCATAGCGCCAGGCCCACGCAAGCGCATTGTCAAACCCGGCCTCGGCAACGCGCTCTGGAGCGATGTCTTGATGGGACAAGTGCCATTTGCCGGCCAGGGCTGTGTGGTAGCCTGCGTCTTGAAAGATATTGCCCAAAGTTCGCAATCCGGGAGCCAGCACCCGGCAGAGGGCATCGTCGCGCGGATTGTCAGCCCAGCCGTTTTCAAATGCATAGAGCCCGGTCAACAAGCTGGCGCGAGAGGGCGAACAAAGCGGCGTCGCGTAGCACGTGCGCAAATTGGCCGATGTGGCCGCCAAGGCACTGAGATGCGGGGTGGGCTGGTATTGTCCATCGGTGAAGTCAAAAAGTTCCCGGCCCGCGTCATCGGCCATGATCAGAATGACGTTCATGGGTCGGTCACGACCTGAGGCCGTACTCTGACCTCGCGCGGCGGCTGAAAGCAGCGGCACCCCTGCCAGGCCCGTGATAATCTCCCGTCTGCTCAATGCCATACGCTGTTTCCACCTGTGCTGGCCGCCGCCGACCCATTCAATCATGCGGATTCGCAATATTCTAACAGAAATTCAGTTGAATCTCGGACCCTGTTCCGTGGTATTTCATTGCTGATCCGCCGTGGGGGCGAGTGGGGATTGCTCAATATGCGCACCATAGTCACAACCGTATTCGCGATTGTTTTTGGGGTAATCATCGTCGGCGGGGTGTGGTTTTATCCCACCATCCGCGATGTGGGTCTTCAGGCCACAGGCTTTACGGCCAAAAACCTTTGCTCAGGGCATTTTGTCTCCGGCTTTACGCCAGAGCTGATGATGGAGCAGGCAATCGCGCCAGCCTCGCCTATTCTTGGCCGCACAAGCTATCAAGTGGACGACGACTTGCGCCAAGTGGATGTCACGCTTTTCGGCATGTTCGCCCATCGCGCGGTTCACCGCGTGGGCATTGGCTGTATCTTGCTCGCCCCCGGCGAAGATGTCCCGCGCTTCGATGTCAGCCCGATCCAGTATTTCGCGCCGCCCAGCAATGATCCTTGGCCGCGAGGAGAGGGCCCCATAAACGACGCGATGGAAGGCGTCGATTACGCTGCGCTCAATGCCGCTTTAGCGGCTGCATTTGATGAACCCTATCTGCCAGACGATCCACGCAACACCAAAGCCGTGGTGGTGATCTATCGCGGGCAGCTTATCGCCGAGCGATATGCTGATGGTGTCGGCGCCTCGACGCCGCTCCACAGTTGGTCGATGGCCAAAAGTGTCACCCAAGCGCAGATCGGCATTTTGGTGCGGGAAGGGCTTTTGGATCTCTATGCACCGGTTGCAGTGCCTGAATGGTCCGGGGACGGCGACCGGCGTGGCGCGATTACATTGGATCAACTTTTGCGCATGTCATCCGGCCTTGAGTTCAATGAGGACTATGGCATTTCCACTCACGTCTCGCGCATGCTGGCGCAGGAACCTGACGCGGGGGCCTATGCGGCGTCGCTGCCGCTTGAGTTTGCCCCTGGTGAGCATTGGTCATACTCAAGCGGAACAACAAATATTCTTTCGCGATTGATACGGCAAACCGTTGGCGGGTCAACGCAAGATCACTATCTGTTCGTGCAAGAAAACCTGTTCATCCCGCTCAATGCGCGCAGTGCGGTATTTGAAGCAGATGCGTCGGGTACCTTTGTCGGCTCGTCTTATGCTTACGCGACGGCGCGAGATTGGGCACGTCTGGGGCAGCTCTATCTGCAAGATGGCATATGGCGGGGCCAGCGCATTCTGCCCGAAGGCTGGGTGGATTATTCAAAGACCCCTACGCCCAACAATCCTGCAAACAATTACGGAGCTCACTTTTGGCTCAACGCAGAACCAGAGGATGGTTATGCGGTGGAGGGCTGGGCACCGATCTGGCCCGAAGTGCCGCGCGACGCCTATCGCATGAGCGGCTATCAAGGCCAGCACGTGGCCATTATTCCCAGCGCCGATCTTGTAGTTGTGCGTCTGGGCTTTACGCCCGGTGCGCGCCGGGCCGATATGGGCTCGCTCATTGCAGAAATTATGGCGGCGGTAGGGGAATAAAGGACCAGAAATCTGCGATCTTCGTTGTGTTCCGGAAAATTGTCCAAATCTAACAGAGAGTTCATTTGAAAACCGAGGGCAGATGGGTACGTTTCTGCCCGAATATTGGTGAATTTTGAGGGGGACCCCATGCGGTCATTACTTATGAGAACTGTTGGCATCGCCGCGCTAAGCGCGAGTCTGATGGCCTGCGAGCAAGCAAGTGAAACAGCGCAAGTCGAAGACGATGCGCAAATCACAGATGATGTGCTGGCTGAAGTCGAAGCGCAGGTCGCCGGCAGCGCGCCGGTCGAGGTCACCGCGCCATCCGCCACAATGGGAGATTGGGGCATTGAGACCCAGAATATCTCTGAAACCGTCGCTCCGGGCGACGACTTCTATACCTATGTCAACGAAGGCTTTCTTGAAACGGCCGAGTTCCGCCCCGGCTATCCATCCGCTGGCGGGTTTCTGGACTTGCACCTGGAGAGCCAGGAGCAGGTGCGCGCCATTATTGAAGATGCGTCAAGCAGCACAGACCGCACCCATGCCGAACAACAAGTTGGTGATATTTACGCAAGCTTCATGAATCGGGAGTTGATCGAAGAGCTTGGTCTCTTGCCCATCCAGGAAGAACTCGACGCGGTGCTTGCCAGCACAACTCATGAAGAGATTGCGCGCTGGATGGGCCGTCCGGTTCATTCCTCTGTCGTTGGACTTTACATCAGCCCCGATGCAGGTGATCCCACGCAATACACGACCTGGCTTTATCAATCCGGATTGAACTTGCCGGAACGCAGCTACTACCTTGAAGACGATGAACGTTTTGCGGCGTTCCGCGCGGCCTATGTGGATTACATGGAAGCCACCTTTACCCGCGCGGGCATTGATCGCCCACGGGAACGCGCCGAAGCGGTGATGGCATTTGAAACCGCAATTGCCGAGGTGCATTGGACACCGGAAGCTGCACGGGACCGGGTGGCCAATTACAAGCCGAAGTCCCTTGAAGAGCTTGCAGAATATGCCCCGGGTTTCGCCTGGCAGGCGTTCTTTGAGGAACTTGAGATTGCCGATCAGCCGCAATACATCGCGCAAACTGATTCCGCCTTGCAGGGCATCGGGCAGGTGATGGCGGAAACCCCAGTGGATACGCTGGCGTCTTATCTGGCCTTCAACTTCATCGACAATCAATCAGCCTTCCTGCCGGAAGCCTATGACACGGCGAGTTGGGAATTCTACAGCCGCACCCTTCGCGGTGTGGAAGAACAACGCCCCATGGATCAGCGCGGCGTATCCTACACCTCGGGCAGCATGGGCGAGGTCATCGGTCAGGTTTATGTGGACCGGTACTTCCCGCAATCCAGCAAAGACACCATGGAAGAGCTGGTGGGATATTTGACCAGCGCCTATGAGGCGAGCATCGGTGAGCTTGACTGGATGGACGAAGAAACCCGCGTTGAAGCTTTGGCGAAGCTCGAAGCGTTCACCCCCAAGATCGGGTTCCCTGACCGTTGGCGCGATTATGCGTCCATCGAAATCGATGCAGGCGATGTGATCGGCAATGCACGGCGTATCGGTGCGTGGTCATGGGATGATTCCCGCTCTCGCCTTGGTGGTCCCATCCGCGATTGGGAGTGGGGTATGAGCCCGCAAACGGTGAATGCCTATTACAGCCCCACACGGAACGAGATCGTGTTTCCGGCTGCGATTTTGCAAGCCCCGTTCTTCGACCCTAATGCGGACATGGCAGTGAATTTCGGTGCCATTGGCGGCGTCATCGGCCATGAGATTGGCCACGGCTTTGATGATCAGGGCAGCCGCACCGATGGCACCGGCCTTCTGCGCGACTGGTGGACCGAAGCCTCTCGCGCCGCCTTTGAAGAACGCACCAGCCGCTTGATTGCGCAATACAGCGCCTTTGAGCCGGTTGAAGGCTACAATCTCAATGGCGAACTGACGCTTGGTGAAAACATTGGCGATCTCGGCGGTCTTAGTATCGCCCTTGAAGCTTTGGCCATATACGAAGCCGATCACGGCGAATTGCCGGACCTGGACGGCTTCACGGCCGAGCAACGGGTGTTCTTTGGCTGGGCGCAGGCCTTCCGCGTGGTTCGCTCAGAGGATTCGTTGATCTCGCGCATTGAAGCGGGCCCCCACAGCCCCGGTCCTTATCGGGTCAACGGCGTGGTGCGGAACATCGATGCCTGGTACGACGCCTTTGGCATCACCGAAGACAATGCGCTTTACCTGCCGCCGGAAGAACGCGTTTCGATCTGGTAGGCAGAATTTCGTCATCCCGGAAATCGCTAGAGCGGTTGTCCGGGATCTCGCGCCGCTTGGTGTTTGGCAAGATCCCGGGCTCGGACTTTTGTCCGCCCCGGGATGACAAAGTTGGAATTGACGGCTCGGCGGAAACGCCGGGCCGTTTTTGTTTGGGCGCGCCCGCCGCAGCTTGAGGAAAATAGTGCGGGAATGCAGACTTTCAAACAGGCAGAAATTGGCGGCTTTCTGGAGTATCTTCGTGTACAACTATTTGTTAATCATCCACACTATTACACGTTGATAATTCAAGGTATTGACTTATATGTCAATAGATACGCAGATTAAGCGAGCTATACGGGAGAAGAAGCTCTTTTACCTGGAACTCTTGATGCCAAGTGACACCGTTCGACGAACGATGCTTTTGCACCCCGATGTCAAGCAGTCCTTGGACGGACCTTGGGTGGATGTGAGCCATGAACGTCGAATGCGTCGGTTACAGGCTGACTTGGAGGCGTTTGTCGTTGGACAACACATAACGATGTGTCTGGCCCCCTTCAAACATCGCACAGCATTTATGGGCTTGCTCAACCCTCCAGAGAACAGATGCTGGGATATTCGAAGCCGTGATCCGAGTCCTGGCATCAGAGTCTTTGGCTGTTTTGCTAAGAGAGATGTATTTGTGGCAACAAATTGGTGCCCCAGGTCACGCAGTCAGGATTGGAGTAAGAAGAAGGCGCTTGGTCCGCGCGATTCGAATGAATGGCGTGACGAGATTATGATGTGCCGAGAAAGATGGAAAGAGGTATTTGATCGTGAGCAAGCAATCAAAGGAAACGACGTTGACGACTACATCGCAAAAAACGCCACTTCTGTCTGAGTTGGCTAATTCAGATCAATTGTCAGTTGGCGCGCTGGCCTACTTGTGCGAGAGAACACGAAATCAATACTACAATTTTGTAATGGAAAAATTTGTTGAAGCCTCTGAAAAAAAGGGGCTGACTAAATCCAAGTTGGCTCGTCGCATTCATAAGTCGCCAGACCGAGTTTCTCACATTTTGGGTGCGCCCGGAAATTGGACTTTAGACACGATTGCGGAACTTTTGGCAGGCATCTCGACCGAAGAATTACGGCCCGCTTCCGTTTCGCTATTGGGTCGGCCAATTCAAAACATTCACCAAGAGAACTTGATATCGATTGAAGAGGATACTCGCCCAGGAACATCGGGAGTTGCTGGTTTGGTGTCCATAAAATTCGAAACTGGATCAACGTATGTGGCGACAACTGCCTCGATATCTCATCCAAATATTTGGACAAGTTGATGACGAAGCGACCGATTAAAATTGATCAACTATCGACTGTGGTGTGTGACGACATTCGACGGGAGATCAATGGTAAAGAATTTCTTATCGGAGTGTACTCAGGAAAGATAATTGTAAACAGCTTTCCAGCGCGATTGAGTATTGCGCTTTGGATAAATGGCAAGATTTACGGCGAAGGCAAGGAGCCGTTCTTGCTCAAGCTGCATGCGACAAATGGATCCGAAGCTGAAATAGAAGGATCTGTCGACCTTGATGATGGAAGCGATATATTCTCGCTATCAGTCCCAGCTGTTCCAATAGAATTTGAATCCGCTGGAAAGTTCGAGGCTTCAATAAAAATTGGACAACTCAGAACTAAGAAGTTGGTCTCAAAAGTTGTCGAGTTAAAAAAGGGGTAGCTAGTCACCCCCTGCCTCTGACCCGCACCCCCGGCGCGGGGCGCTCGGACAGCACCTCACGGCGGAAGCGGAACAGCTCTGCCGGGCGACCGCCGGACTTGGTGCTTTGCTCGCCGGTGCCTTCCACCAGCCCTTCGCGCTCCACAAGACGGCGGAAGTTTTGTTTGTGAAGCGTGACGCCGGAAATGGATTCCACGGTACGTTGCAACTCCAAAAGCGTGAATGACGGCGGCATGAGCTCAAACACCACCGGGCGGTATTTCAACTTGCCGCGAATGCGTCCCATGGCGGTGGCCAGAATGCGGCGGTGATCAAATTGCAAAGGCTCACCAAGTTTTGTCCCGGTCGAGGGTTTTGGCAGGGTCTTGCCCATGGCTTTGAGCTGCTGCTGCTGGTCGCGCACCGCTTCAGTCACAATGCCGGCCTCATATAGAAGCTCATAGCGCTCCAAAACCTTTTCCTCGTCCCAAAGGGCACCATCGCCGGCAAAAGTTTGCCGCACACGCTCCGCGCGGCTCGCCTGTTGGCCCTTGGTACCTGAGCGCCCCGCCCATTTGGAAAGCGTAGGTCGGATGGAGGCTTCAATAATGCGCGGCTCGCCCTTGCGCCAATCCTCCCAAGGCAAATAGCGGTACCAGTCCTGCCACAAAGTCTCTTTGGATGAGGCTTCATCGTCAGAGCGACTAAGGGCGAGGTAGCCGACGGAAACAACGCGCGGCGCGCTGGTGGCTCCGCTGTCATGGCGCCCCCGGTCCCCAAAAGTGTAAAGCTGTTCCACATAGCCAAGGCGCAAGGCGGTTTGATCTTCCACCCAATCGCGCAGGCCGATTTCCAGGGTGCGATGGAGCGCCGGATCAAAGGGCCCGAAGGGAAGCCCATAGGTTTTTTCACCGTCGTCGCCTGCGGGCTGATGGTCGGCTGCAGCGCCGCTGCCAAGGGGCGCATAGGCGCGCCGCACTAACAAGACATGGGGTGCGGTATCGATCACCGCCACAATGACCGCATGAAGGCCGATGACAACGGCGTGGCTTTGCGCCGCGCTGCTCATCGATTTCCGTGAAGCGGATATTTAAAACGCACGCCTTCATAGACCGTCGTTGCTGTGTAGACGCTTTTTGCCGCTTCCTTAAGGCGGCCTGACCGGCCCAACACATCATCCGCGAGGGCAATGAGGCGGCGGTTTGGTTTGGCGTGGGGCGCGATGTCTCTTAGCGCGCTCGCCAGAGCAAATTCGTCGGCGTCTGGGTGCAAGTGTGCCTGAGCGATCAAGGCGGATGCTGTTGATCGGCTGATCCCGGCCCAACAATGCACGATAAGGGGCCCCGCACTTTGGTCCCACTTCGCCACAAAGCTGAGCAACTGCTCCAAATGCCCATGGTCCGGTAGAACTTCGCCGCGACGCGGCTCGGAAATATCGTCCATCTCAAGGCGCAGGTGCTGCTCCGCATCGAGCGTGGAGATTTGCTGAATCATAAGGTCCGATCCCAATAACGTGATCACGCCGGCAGGACGTTCCTCGCGTATGGCTTTTGGCAAATCGGACAATGGACAAACAATGATCATGGAAGCACCCCTCTGGCGCGCACTCTATCGTTTGATTTGAGCTTTGGCGACGGGGAGGTGCTTTTACTTTCTGGTCTTGGTTCCGCTCGAACGGCTTGCGCCCTGGCCGCCGCGTCCAAAGTTGGGCTGGTCAGTCCCGTTGTCTGAGTCTGTGAGACCGGTCGACGAATTGTTTCCTGCACCGCGCCCATAGCCACCACGATCGGCATAACTTCCGGTGTCCCTATCTGTTTGACCTGTATGCTCATGTTCCCAACCAGTGCCGGGTTGGAAATTGCCCCGCCCCTGACCGGACGTATCCCAGCCGTCATTGTCGGTTTGCCCGCCTTGTCGTTCGCCGGTGCCGTACCCGGGAACATCTGTGGCATCCCGATCTGTGACATAGGTCCGCGGGCCGTGCCGTCCGTATCCAGCGGCGTCCGAGCCATCTTGATCAGTTGTACCGGTTTCCTCATAGGTGCCGCGACCTCGGCCGCGCGCATCGGCAAAGTCAGAATCAGTAAATCCATCCGTATCTGGGTTGCGGCCCGTATTCTGTCCAGTGCCGCGCCCGGCTTGGTCGCCATTTGCGCCTTGGTCAAAGTCAGTGACGCCTGTTTGCCCGCCGCGCCCATATCCGCTTCGGTCAGCGTTGGCGCCGCCATCTTGATCGGTAACCCCGGTTTGGGCTCGGCTGTCGGGACTGACCGTGCCGCGCCCATTGCCGTAAGGGTCCGCCGTGGTGCCATAGTCGTTGTCAGTGATCCCTGAGCGTCCAGAATTTCCGCCAGTGCCATATCCGCCTGCGTCGGTCGGATCATGGTCCGATATGCCAGTGTATGTGTTGTTGCCAGATGTGGCTTGTCCGCGACCATGGCCAATTGGGTCAAAACTTGCGCCGGTGTCAGAATCCGTCACGCCAGTATAGCCCGGCGCAGAAGAGCCCTGACCGGCCCCCACCGGATCAGCGGTGACACCACCGTCAGTGTCGGTCACGCCGCTGGACTGCGCGAACGCACTGCGGTGTTGAATAACGCTAAATGCGCCAATGGCAGCGGCACCGCCAGCTACGCGGTTGAGAAATGATCGTCTGCTCAGTTTTGACTCGTCTGCCATTTTTATTGCTCCAAAAAGATCAAGTGCATTCAGCCCATGACTGAAATTTACAAGATGTATTGGCGGCCCAATTGGATTGCATGGCATCATTGCTTGGATAAATGGCGTGCGCAAAATTTGGCACAATGTTCATCAGTGCCAAGATCAATGCGACATACGCCCGTTGAACCGATTCCATGCAAGGCATTGCTACCCCCTGAATTGGTATGCGTCAGCCTACTACTATTTTCGGTTATACCGCCAATTCAGCGCTAGATGTCTGAAACCCTTGGTTTTTGCGCCGTTCATCTTGTTCATCTACCCCAACAGAAGATGAATTCCATGTTCACGCCCCGCTCAATGGGGCCTCGCTAGGGTTTTAATCAGCAGCAGGCGATCGGGCCATTGCAGCGAAGACTGTAGGGAGAATGATCATGTTTAATCGAGTAATTATTGCAGGTGCCGTTGTGGTGATGACCGCACTGGGCTCAATGTCCGCAGCAAATGCGGGCGCAAACCGAATCAATATCAATCAAGATGGGCGCGCCAATGAGCTTGCGGTGCAGCAAGAAGGCGCAAACCAGGAAATTCAAGTGAACCAACGCGGTCGGCGTCAATACATCCGCTCACAACAACGTGGCCGTCGCAATCGCGCACAATTTGACCAACGTGGCCGACGGAACGAAGCATGGTCCCAGCAACGCGGGCGGAACAACGATGCCACCGTTGACCAAAACGGCAATTACAACAGTGCCGGTGTTGATCAGTACGGCAACAACAATGATGCAGTAGTGGGTCAGTACGGCAACGATCTTTCCACCGCCGTCGTGCAAGACGGTAATGGCAATCTGGTCGGCGTCGCGCAGATCGGCAACGGACACTCCGCGACCACAATCCAAGAAGGCCGCAATAACGCATTAGGCGTCATCCAGATCGGTGAAGGTCAGGAAACAGTTGTGACCCAAACCGGTAGTGGCAACGTCACCCTCGTCATTCAGGGCGGATTTTAAAAGGCTCCGCGTGAGCGGGAGAGGCCATGCGCCTCTCCCGCCTGCGCATACAGCCGCACCATTAGGAGACAAGGACATGAAAAAGAAATCTCTCATCCTTAGTATTGGCGTTGTCGCAGGTGTCGCTCTGGCGGCTCAACTTAGTACTGTCATCGGGTCTGATTACGACTTTGATGAGAATGCGCATGACGATGATGGCACCGAAGAAGCGGCTCATGATCACGCCGCCAATGGCGGTCACGATGATGGCTACAGCGACAATAACTACGCCGACGATTATGGCCAGCCTTGCGAATTAATTGTGGACTACGAGCAAGGCCAAGCCGTTCTTTACGCCTATGCAGCAGAAGGCGCTGTTGGCGAATGGCAGCTGACGTTTTCGCAATATGGCTCTGGTGGCTCATCCAGCATTAGCCAAGGCGGGGAGATTTACCCTGACGGACCAGGCCCCATTGCGCTTTCGGAAATCTCAGTTCCCTCAGATGGTTCATTTGAAGCCACACTGACGACCCATACGGCAGCAGGCGCAAACAGCTGCACGGTATCGAGCTGAATTGACATACCACTCCTGACGCACCCCGGTTTAACCGGGGTGCCCAGAACAGCGTTGGATGGGTCCCCCGGTCGAGCCGGGGGACGTCATTTTTTGTTATCGGTGTTTTGTAGCCTAGTGCCCGCGTGCTTTTTCGATCTCTCCGAATACGTTCAAGAACTTCTTCTGCGCATCGTGCACTGAAGCCGGCGTTAGAATGATCGGCGTGATGCCGCGCGGATTTCCGAAAAACTTTCTTGCTTCTTTTTCCTCAAATCCGGCAAGTTGCGTGGCCTCGAAATAGGCAGCGGCAATGTCAGCACGTTTGATGAGGGCGGAAATGCCCTTGGGCAATTCTGCGGGCAGGCCAAAGCGCACATGAATGGCGCTGAGCAGGCGCAGCTCAAATGCTTTGTAGTCCAGGCCGACCGCTGCCTTGAACGGGCTGATCAGATCCCCCACCACATATTCCGGCGCATCGTGCAACAGGGCCGCCAAACGCCAATTGGCCGGAAGGCCCGGGCGCAGGGCGACACAAATGTTATGCACAAGCAATGAGTGCTCCGCGACAGAAAAAGCGTGCCGTCCCACGGTCTGCCCATTCCAGCGCGCCACACGGGCAAGGCCATGGGCAATATCCTCGATCTCGATATCCAGCGGTGAGGGGTCCAGCAGATTGAGTCGCCGGCCTGACAGCATGCGCTGCCAGGCGCGGGGGGCGGGGGCTTTGGTCTTTTTTGTCGCAGGGCGCTTTGTCATGAGCGCCTTGTTACACGGGGGCTGCGCCCGCGCCAAGACGCGCTCTTGACCTTTTGCCCCGGCGCGCGGCAGCCTTGGGCCCAAAGATCTCTTATCCCAAAGGATGCCCCATGGCTTTGCGCAAAATTCTAGTTCCCCTGACCGGCGCTGACCGGGATGCGGTGCCGCTGGCAACGGCCATGGCGGTCGCCAATGCACAAAAGAGTTTTGTTGAAGGCCTGTTTGTGCGGCCTGATGCGGCAGAAGCATTGCCCTTCATGGGCGAAGGTGTTTCCGGCGCTGTGGTGCAGGACATTATCGACACCGCAAGAGAAGCCGCCGACAACGCAGGCGAGAAAGCGTTGGCGAATCTGACCCGCGCCGCCGGGAAGGCTGGCATAGCTATGGTCAAAGGCGCTACAGGCCCGGGGGAAGCCGCTGCCCATTTCTGCGACATCAAAGGGCACTTCGATCAAGTGGTGTCGCGCCGCAGCCGCCTGTCAGACCTTGTTGTTTTCCTTGCAGGTCCTGGTGATCAGGGCGCGGGCGTATCCGAAGCGCTGCAAGCCTGTTTGATGGATGCCGGACGGCCCATTTTGCTGGCGCCGCAGGAAGCGCCAAAAACAGTGGGAACGAAGATCGTCATAGGGTGGGACGGCAGTGTAGAATCCGCCCATGCGGTGACAGCGGCGCAGCCGTTTTTGGCCAGCGCCGATGAAGTTGAAATTCTAAATGTCTCCAAGGGTGAGCTTGACCCCACGATCGCCGACATGCTGGCTGATTACTTGGCGCTCCACGGGATTGAGACGCGGGAACACCTTGTGGATCCGGGCAACAAGCCCATTGGCGAGGTACTGCTGGAAGAAGCGGCACGGGAAGGCGCGGATCTTCTAGTGATGGGCGGCTATGGTCACAGCCGCATTCGTGAATTGCTCCTGGGCGGAGCGACGCGCTTTGTGCTCAGCCACGCCAGCGTACCGGTGCTGCTCGCGCATTAAGCGCACAACAATGGGAGGTCAGACATGACCACCGGAATTATTATCACCCTTGCAGGACTTTTGATGATTGTCACGCGCGGGCCGCTGATTTGGAACCCGGGCGGGTGGCGCACCAAACTGCTGAGCCTGCTTGATACGGACGCCAAATTTCGGCGGCTGGGGCTTATCATGGCGCTGGTCAGCGTGATTTGTTATGTGTTGACCATGAATGACCTGACCATGCCCGGTCAGCTGGTGCGCTGGTTCAGTGCAATTATCTTTGCACTGACAGTGGTGTGGGCCATCTTCCCCAGCCCCTTGCGGCAATTGGCGGTGAACATCTGGAACATGTTCAGCGAGACCGTGCTGCGTGTCATCGGCGTCTTTGCTGTGCTGATCGGGATTTGGCTGGTCTATGTTGGCGGCACCCTTGTGGGCGCCGCCATCGCTGCATAACGCTTGTGCCACTTAGCGCCTATTCAGGCTTGCGGAACACCAGAACGAACCGGCTGGTGTGGCCGCGGATGGCCGGATCATAGACCATCAGCGTCAGATCGTCGTCTTCATTGACCAGGTCATCATAGCTGCCGACCAGTTCAAACCCGGCAGCTTCAAGCTCCGCAACCGTCACAGCTTCATTGCCGCGGTGAAGGCTATCCGCATTGTCATGGAAATCGCCGCCATCGGCTGTGTGGTGATCGGTGACCAGAAGAGATCCGCCGGGAGCGAGCGCGTCATAAAGACCCGCCGCCACCACCGCGCGGTCAACATCCAGAAGCGCGATATCATGATAGATCAGCGCCATGGTGATGGCATCCAGGCTGCCAGCCTCAAACCCCATGTCGTCAATAGGGGCAACAACGAATGACACATTGGGATGGCTTGTGGTGATGGCGCCATGTTGTTCCGGCCAGTTCGCGCCATAGTTGGTTGCCCAGGTTGGCGGGTTTTGCCCCACAACACTGCCTTCGGGGCCAACAAGATTTGCCACAAGGTGGGTGAAGTATCCGCCGCCCGCGCCCAGGTCAGCCACGCGGTCGCCGGGTTGGATTTCTGCATGGGCAAGCACAAGGGCGGGATGGCGACCGGGGTCGCGCTCAAGTTCCCATGCGGCGCGATCGGTATCGGCAATGGCTGCCGTAATGGCATCAGCGCCTGCGCCGTGATGATCCATTTCGCCTGCTTCGTGGTGCGCCGCAAAGGCGGGCGCGGCCAGCGCCATAAGACCGGCACAAACTGCAACTAGAACTCTCATGGGACCCCTCCACAAAATGATACAATGGATGTCTTAGACTGCCAGTTGCCGCCTGCCGTCAACAGTTTGCGCTGTCACATTCGTGACATTGCTCAGGCCGCCCGTCTCACGATCACGCTACCGGCGGAATAGCCTGCACCAAAGGAACAGATCAGCCCCAGCTCGCCTGGGGCCATGTCTTCGGAATATTTGTGGAACGCAATGATGGAGCCTGCGGAACTTGTGTTCGCATAGGTGTCCAGAATGACCGGCGCTTCTTCCCGCGTGACATCGCGGCCAATGACGCGCTTGGAGATCATGTCGTTCATGCCCTGATTGGCCTGGTGGAGCCAAAGGCGCTTCAGAGCCGATGCTTCAAGGCCTTCGTCGCCCAGATGGGTCAGGATCATTTCCGATACCATGGGCACCACTTCCTTGAAGACCTTGCGGCCCTCCTGCACGAACAACTTGTCCGGCTGGTCAACGCCTTCCGGGGCGGCGCGGTTGAGAAAGCCGAAATTGTTGCGGATGTTGTTTGAGAACTTTGTCTTAAGGCGCGTTGAGACAATCTCAAACGGATGCGGCGTGGTGCAGGTGCTTGCGTCTTCGATCAGAATCGCCGTTGCCACATCGCCAAAGATAAAATGGCTGTCGCGATCGCGGAAGTTCAAATGCCCGGAACAAATTTCCGGATTGACCACCAGCACCGCACGGGCATGACCGGCGCGAATAAAATCTGCCGCCGTCTGAATGCCAAATGTTGCTGATGAGCACGCCACATTGATGTCAAAGCCAAAGCCTTCGATACCGAGCGCGTCTTGCACCTCCACCGCCATGGCAGGGTAGGCCCGCTGCATATTGGAGGCCGCGACCAATACCGCGTCAATATCTTGGGCTGTTTTGCCGCCGCGCTCCATGGCTTGCTGTGCGGCGGCAACAGCCATTTCTGCGAGCACAGAAATCTCGCCGTCGGGGCGTTCTGGAATGTTTGGCGTCATGCGCGCGGGATCAAGGATGCCATCTTTGTTCACAACAAAGCGCGCTTTGATACCGGACGCTTTTTCGATGAAAGGTGCATTGGAGGGCTCAAGGGGCTGAACCGTGCCCGCAGCAATGTCCGCCGCGTGCTCCTTGTTGAATTGTTCAACATAGGCGTTGAAGGACTCCACCAGTTCTTCATTGGAAATGGAATGGGGCGGGGTATAGAGCCCCGTCGCGCTGATCACCGGCTGCGCCATAGTGGATGTCCTCGTTACTCTTAACATTGCCCTTCAAACGGGGCTTTGGAGCGAGTTTTGACCTAATCCGGCAAGCCGGTCAAATGCGGTGAACGGGGCTTGTATTGTGGTCATGCTCCGACTTGATCGGAGCATCCATAACGGCGCGTATTCAGGCGTTGCTGTGGACCCTCGGGTCGAGCCGGAGGGCGGCAATTTCTGAGAATTTACTTCGCCAGCTTGGCGCATTCCTTGTGTCGGAAGCAGCTTGTGGTGTGGTCATTCACCATGCCCACCGCCTGCGCAAAGGCATAGACGATGGTGGGACCGCAGAACTTAAATCCCCGCCCTTTGAGGTCTTTGGACAGCGCCTGGCTCATGGGCGTTTGAGCGGGCACGGACTTCATGGACTTCCATTTGTTTTGCAGCGGCGCGCCATCCACAAAGCCCCAGAGGTAGCCAGAGAAGCTGCCGGGCTCACTCTCCATGATGTCGAGATAAGCGCGCGCGTTACCAATGGTCGCAACTATTTTGCCGCGATGACGAATGATGCCCGCGTCCCCCAACAGGCGCTCGATCTTTTTGTCGGTGTAGCGCGCAATCTTCGCAGGCTCAAAACCGTCAAACGCTTTGCGGAAATTTTCCCGCTTGCGCAGGATGGTGATCCACGAAAGCCCGGCCTGAAACCCATCAAGGGTAAGTTTTTCAAAGAGCGCCCGATCGTCCCATTCAGGCACGCCCCATTCATCATCGTGATAGGCGACATAGAACGGGTCTTCCCCCGGCCATGTGCAACGGGAGTTTTGTTTGCTCATCTTGGAAACCACTCAGGCCAGTTAATTGTCAGGGAGACATCATCGGCGGTTAGGTGTTCAGCACCTTCAACGCGATCAATGCGCACAAGGGCAATGGCGCGCTTGCCAATGCCGTGTTTCAGCGTTCCTACTTCACGCTCCCCGGCAAGAACAGATGTGCCGGGCGCAGGCAGGGGACCGTTGAGTGTCACCGGCATCAAACGTTTGCGCACTGTGGCGCGGTGTTTCATGCGCGCGGCGAGTTCCTGACCGATGTAGCAGCCCTTTTTGAAATCGACCCCGTGGAGTTCCTCAAAATTGGCTTCGAGCAGAAACATTTCATTTTGTCCCGCATCCAGCGGCACATGAGGCAACCCTGCCGCCAATTGGCGCGCGAGGTAGTCTTCTTCTTTGCGGCAATCTTCGGCCTTGATGGTGTCGCGCGGGGCAAGAAGGCGGGTCGGCATGCTGCTGGCGCGCGGATCTGCAAAGATGATCGCGTCCTCTACCGCGGGGGCGCCCTGATCGGCCGCGAAAACCTGCCACTGCGCGCTTACATCCTCGATTTCTACTTTTGCCCGCAAGCGATACATGGTGAGGCGCTTTACCAGATCGGCAGCAAAAGCGCCGTGACAATCGAGCAGATAGTCGTCGCCGTGTTGGACCACAAAGAAGTCGAAGAGGATTTTGCCCTGTGGTGTCAGCAGGGCGGAATAAACCGCGCCATCCAGCGACTCAGCAACGGAGTTGGTCACCAGATTATTGAGAAACGTCTGCCGCTCCGGCCCGCCCACGCGCACAACGCCGCGCGAGGGAAGCTCTATGTAGGGCTGCGAGTTGGGCATCGGGCTAGGGCTTTCTGGCAAGGCAATTGGCTCACTGACCTAAGCGGCCAGCCCGTGCTTGACAAGAGCGCCCGGCACCCCGCCATATCCGATCCAATGATCAAAGGTTTCAGTGATTTTGTGGGCGCCGCCTGGGATGGTTCTGGGAACATCGGCGCGGCCACATCGAAAGCCGCCCTTACGCTGCCGGGCGGGATCGCGCCTGCCCATGTCATGGCTGGCGATGAGATGGTATTGGCGGGCTTTGGCCCCAAAGACGCCGATTCCTTGAAAGACTTCGCCCTTGTGGGGCAAGGCGCGCCGGAGGCGATGGCGCGGGCCTGGTCTTTAACGCCCTCAATCTCAAGTTTCGGCGAAGGCGCGCGCGGGGGCTTTGCGGCTGCCCGGCTACTCAGGGATGAGCACCGCATCTGGCTCGCGCGGGATCAGTTTGGCGAGCAGCCGCTTTATTACGCTGAAGTAAGCGGCGGGACCTTGTTTTCCACCTCATTGCCTTGGCTGGTGCATAGCGCGGCTGTGGAAACGGGCTTTGATCCTGAATGCACAGCAGAGTTGCTGCAATTACAATTTTTGGCCCAGGCCCAATCGCCCTATCGAACCATTCGCCGTGTGCAGCCGGGAGAAACCATAGTTATCGAACGGGGCCGGGTTATTGATCGTCTGCGCCGCCCACCAGTTCCATTAAGTGATCGCCGCCCGGTCAATCGCGAAGGCGCGCTCGATGCGCTGGACGCCTATTTTGATCGCGCGGTCGACCGGCTCAGCGAAAGCGATCAGCGCCTTGCGTGCGTCTTGTGGGGGGATTTGGCGTCAACCGCCCTCGCGGTTGCCATTGCCCGGCGCAGCAAAACCAAAACGATCGCATTGATCCCTGATTGGCTTGATCGCACTATTGTGGATGATCGCGCAGCCCTGGCCGTGCGTTTTGCCGAATCTCTTGGCTTCACGCCGGTGACGGTCTCGCTTACCGCAGATCGTTTTTGGGCGCGATTGCCGCAGATTGTCGCCGCCAGTCCTGATCCGGTGGGTGACTATGCGGCGGTGATGCTAGATGCCCTTGCCGATCAGGCGAAACAACACAGTGTGCGCTTGGCGCTGCCTACAGGCGGGCAAGAACTCTTTGCCGCTTATGGGCGCTACCGCAGTGCACTAAGGCCGTTGTTTTTAGGCGGGCGCGTCATGCGCAGCCGTGGGCACCTGCAAGGGCTCGGTGTTGTACCTGACGGCCCGGCGCATTGGCGCGATGGGCTTCTCTCGACTGAAAACAAATTGCGCGGCGGTGGCTTTTCCCGGGTGCAGCGCCTGCAATTGCTTGATCTGGGCACTTGGCTGCCTAATGATGTGCTGCTGGCTGAAAACCAACTGCTGGTGCGTAAAGGCGTTGAGGTGGATCGGCCCTATCTGGGTCACGCCTTTGCAGGGTTTGCATTTGCTTTGTCAGATCACCTGAAGATCAGCCCCAGCAAGAGCGGTTCCCTATTGCATCAATGGCTAGAGCGGACCTTCCCCACCGGCTTTGACTATCAACGGGTCAGCCGTGGCGGGCTGCCTTTGTCGTCATGGATTGGTCCTCGTGCCAGTGAGCTTGGGCCATGGGTCGACCAGGTTTTGACCGCGGCAGGTGTGCTGCCATCGGGTTACGCGAAGGCGGTGTTTGGTGCTATCACGACGGCAACGAACAAACGCATTGGCATGGCCGCTTGGCAATTGCTTTACCTTGCCACCTGGTACCAAATTCATGTGGAGGGCATCGCGCCAGATGCGGTTTGGATCAACGACGAGATGCCGGAGGCACTAAGCGCCTGATATGACGAAAAACTTTGATCTGCTCATCAAGGGCGGCACGGTAGTCAATCATGACAGCACCGGCGCGCGGGATGTGGGCATACTTGATGGCCGCATTGCCGGTGTGGGCTCTTTTGATGCAGACGTGGCGGGGGAAGTGATTGACGCCACCGGGCTCCATGTGCTGCCCGGTGTGATCGACACCCAAGTGCATTTTCGCGAGCCTGGTCTCGACAGCAAGGAAGATCTCGAAAGCGGCAGTCGCGGTGCGGTTATGGGCGGCGTCACTGCGGTGTTTGAAATGCCCAACACCAAGCCGCCGACGACAGATGTTCCCGCCATTGAAGACAAGCTCAGGCGGGCCCATGGCCGCATGCATTGTGACCATGCGTTCTATGTGGGCGGCACAGAAGAAAATGCTGACGATCTGCCTGAGCTGGAGCAGCTACCGGGCGTCTGCGGCGTCAAAGTTTTCATGGGCTCGTCCACCGGCACATTGCTAGTGGCGGGCGATGAAGGCGTTGGCAAAATCCTGAGCCGCATTCGCCGCCGCGCGGCGTTTCATAGCGAAGATGAATACCGCCTGCGCGAACGACGCGCGTTGGCGGAACTTGGCAAAGTGGAAACCCATGCGGTTTGGCGCGATGTGGAAACGGCGGTTTCCTGCACCCGGCGCTTGTTGGCGCTGGCGAAAGAGGCTGGCGCGCTCATTCACGTGCTGCACATCTCAACCCGCGATGAGCTGCCCCTGCTCCAGGCCCATCGGGATATTGCCACAGTGGAAGTGCTGCCGCAGCATCTCACTTTGTCCGCACCTGATTGCTATGACCGTCTGGGCACATTTGCGCAGCAAAATCCGCCACTGCGCACGGCGGAACATCGCGAAGGCCTCTGGGCTGCGGTACAAAGCGGTCTTGTGGATGTCATCGGTTCTGATCATGCGCCCCATACATTTGAGGAAAAATCCGCGACCTACCCCAAATCTCCCAGCGGCATGCCGGGGGTGCAGACCATGTTGCCGCTGATGCTGGATCATGTGGCGGCGGGGCGGCTTAGCCTGGAGCGCCTGGTGGATCTCACCTCCCATGGGGCGAACCGCGTCTTTGGTATCGCGGGCAAGGGGCGGCTTGCCCTTGGCTATGATGCCGACATCACCATTGTAGATCTGAAAGCCAAGCGCACCATCACCAATGACTGGATTGAAACCAAAAGCGGTTGGACGCCGTTTGACGGTATGGAGGTGACCGGCTGGCCCAAGGGCACCATCATCCGTGGGCAGAAGGTCATGTGGGAAGATGAACTTGTGGCCCCGTCATTGGGCGAGCCCATGCGGTTTCATTCGACTTTGCGGGGATAGCGCCTAGTGCATCGTCTCGATATCGGTGACGAGGGACATCTCCCGCGCGGACACCAGCGCCGATGAAGCAACCCGTACCGAGTGCAGTTTGCCATCCAGATTCAAATGCCAGAAATGCAGAAATTTGCCGAGAATGGGAAATTTTGGAGCCATGTCGTACTCCTGCCAAACATAGGTCTGCAGCAGTTTGGGGTGGTCCGGCAGGTGATATAGAATCTCCGCCGCGGTGAGCTCATAGCCCTTGAGCATTTTTTCCATTTCCGACATCGGTCTGCTCCTTTCACGCAACCAACTGATTCGGCTCTGGTCCTATCCTGACTGAATCAGATTAATCTTGCCTGAAAGCGTCGTTCAGCTTTCCGAATATGTCAATAATTCGGTATCATCCCGCGACTTGTTTCACGAAAATGTGGCCTTGAAGCAGCGGGAGGTCGCCGGCGGGGCGCTTGACGCCCCCGTCATTTTCGTCATGGTGGGCCGCTCAAAGGGGCGTCAGACCTGAATTTTTTCATTGAAAGGTGGGGTAGATGAGCGAGCGGTTCCGCGCGCTGGTGCTGGACAAGACCGACCAAGGTCAAGAGCCAAGTTTAAAAGCCTTAACGCTGGATGATTTGATGCCGGGCGATACCGTGGTGGCACCAGCGTTTTCCACCCTCAACTACAAAGACGGCTTGGCCCTCACCGGCGCGGCGCCCGTGGTGCGCAGTTTCCCCATGATCCCCGGCATTGATTTCGCGGGCGAGGTTATCTCCTGCGAAGGCGGCGCGTTTCAGCCCGGCGACCAAGTCATCCTCAACGGCTTTGGATTGGGCGAGACCCATTTCGGCGGCTATGCAGAACGCGCCAGAGTGAATGCGAAGTGGTTGGTGCGTTTGCCAGACGGGATATCACCGCGCCACGCCATGGCCGTGGGCACGGCAGGCTACACCGCGATGCTTTGTGTGCTGGCATTGGAAGAAGGCGGCACTACGCCGGATCATGGCCCGATCCTTGTCACCGGCGCGGCGGGGGGCGTGGGCAGTGTTGCCGTGGCGCTGCTGGCCAAGCTGGGTTTTGAGATTATCGCGTCAACAGGGCGCGCCAGCGAGGCGGACTATCTCAAAAGCCTTGGCGCAAATGAGATCATAGCTCGTGATGAGCTGTCTGGTGAGCCGCGCGCCATGGCCAAGGAACGCTTTGCCGGTGTAGTTGATTGTGTCGGCTCCAAAACCCTCGCCAATGCCATTTCCATGACTAAATACGGCGGCACAATTGCCGCCTGCGGATTGGCGGGCGGCATGGATCTGCCTACATCGGTGGCACCGTTCATTTTGCGCGGGGTGAAGCTCATTGGTATTGAGTCCGTCCATGCGCCGCTTGCCCGCCGCGAGTTGGCTTGGGCGCGGCTGGCCCAAGATCTTGATCTAGAAAAACTCGAAGCCATGATTACCGATGTCCCCCTGTCCGAAATTTCTGAGTGGGGCAGTAAAATTCTTAGTGGCCAAACCCGTGGCCGTGTCGTCGTCGATGTTTCCAAGTGAGGCTTTGCATATGAATGCGCCGTTCAAAGAACTGAATCTGAAACCCCGCAAAGTCGAAGTTGAATATCGCGATGACGGATCGATTATTCTTCGCAATCCCCATCCACTGATGGAGCCTCACGCCAACATTGTCGCGCCGCTCCGCAAATGGGCGAGCGAGCGGCCGGATCATACCTGGCTTGCAGAGCGCGACGGTGCCGTTGGCTGGCGTCATCTCAGCTACAAAGCCGCCAATGACAGTGTCAATCGCATCGCCCAGGCGTTCATCACCCGTGGTTATGGCCCCGGCGGCGTCAATGAAGGCGCGTTGATGATCCTTTCAGGCAACTCCATTGAGCACGCGCTGATCAAATACGGTGCCATCATGGCTCGCGTGGAAGTGGCCCCCATCAGCCGGTCATACTCGCTGCTCAGCTCAGATTTTGAGAAGCTGAAATACGTTTTTGATCTCATTGAGCCCAAAGTCATTTTTGTGCAGGACGGCGCGATGTTCGGCAAAGCGCTGGCGGCCCTTGATCTCGACGGTGTTGATGTCGTGCATGTGACCAACCCGCCCGAAGGGATTGCATCCACGCCGTTTGATGATTTTCTCACCGAAGCGCCAACCAGCGCGGTGGAAGACTCCTATAGCGCCATCACCTTCGACACGGTGGCGATCTATATGTTCACGTCGGGCTCCACCGGCATGCCCAAGGCGGTGATCAACACGCACCGCATGTTGGCGGTGAACGCCGCGCAAGCGCGCAGTATGCAAAAGCAGGAAGAGGATCCGCCTGTTGTATTGAGCTGGCTGCCATGGAACCACACTTTTGGGGCAAACTCAGTTCTGCACGGTATCACCACCGTTGGCGGCACGCTTTATCTTGACGATGGCATGCCCATCCCCGGATTCTTTGAAAAGACCATTCGCAATCTCAAGGAAATTTCGCCCTCGACCTATTCCAATGTGCCCGCCGCGTTTGGTGTGCTGCTGCCGGAACTTGAAGTCGATGATGATTTTGCCGCGCTGTTTTTCAAAAACCTCAAAAGTCTTTCATATGGCGGCGCGGCGCTGGCGCAAGACCTCAACGATCGTATTCAAAAGCTCGCGGTCAAACACACTGGCGAGCGCATTCCGTTTTTGACCGGCTATGGCGCCACAGAAACCTCGCCATTGGTGACGACGGTGCATTGGGCGACGGAACGCATGGGATTGCTTGGGCTTCCCGTGCCCGGGCTAACGCTGAAACTTGCGCCGGTGGGTGACAAACTGGAAGTGCGCGTCAAAGGCGACCTTGTCACGCCGGGGTATTACAAGCGCCCGGATCTGACGGCCAAGGCCTTCGATGAAGAAGGGTTTTATCGTTTGGGCGATGGGGCGAAATTTGTCGACCCCGAGCATCCAGAAGAAGGTTTGGTTTTTGATGGCCGTGTGTCGGAAGACTTCAAGCTCGACACCGGAACATGGGTCAACGCAGGGCGCCTGCGCGTGCAAGCGATTGAGGCTTCGGGCGGGCTCATGCAAGATGCCCTCGTTGCCGGGCTTGATTTGCCATATGTAGGCGTACTTGGATTTACCAATTTGGCGGCCTGCCGGGCATTAATGGAGAGCCCTGATGCCACCCCTGACGAGATCGTGGTCAACGAAAAAGTGCTGAACCACATTGCAGAGGGGCTGCGCCGCCACAACAAACATCACCCCGGTTCCTCGTCCCGCATAAAGCGCGCCCTTTTGATGACGGAGCCCGCCAGCATGGATGCCGGGGAGCTGACCGACAAAGGCTACATCAATCAATCGACTTCGCTGGCGCGGCGCAAAGCGCTTGTGGACAAACTCTATGCAGAGCCCCCCGGAAATGATGTGATCGCCATATAGTCTCAACAAGCTTCCCCTCAAGGACGAAAGCACCCCCATGTCGGACGCCAAAATTGATCGCCGCAACAAAGTCACCGGCGCGGAAACCCTCATCGAAACGCTGGTAAATTGCGGTGTTGAGATGTGCTTCACAAATCCCGGCACCTCCGAGATGCATTTGGTGGCCGCGATCGACAAGATCCCTGGCATGAGGCCCGTATTGGGTTTGTTTGAGGGGGTTGTCACCGGCGCGGCAGATGGCTACGCGCGCATTGCAGAAAAGCCGGCCTGCACGCTGCTTCATTTGGGGCCAGGCCTGGGCAATGGCATCGCCAATCTGCATAACGCCAAAAAAGCAGGCAGCCCCATCGTCAACATTGTTGGGGAACACGCCACCTATCATCGCAAATACGAGGCGCCGCTCTCCTCTGACATCGAAAGCCTAGCGCGCCCAGTTTCTAGCTGGGTGAAAATGGCCCCCGATGCGGCGTCGCTGGCACCCCTTGGTGCGCAGGCGGTGCAAGAATCCATGCGCAGTCCGGGCAATATCGCCACTTTGCTTGTGCCTGCCGATAGCGCCTGGGATGTGGCGCGCATGGCGGCCAAGTCTTTGCCGCGCCCCGAAATTCCCAAAGTCGATAGCGCCGCCATTACAAATGCTGCCAAGCAAATCGCCTCAGCGCGTAAACCTATGATCTTGTTGGGCGAGCCAGGGCTTCGCGAAGCGCCGCTGGAAGTTGCCGCGCGCATTGCCACGAAGACCGGCGCGGTTCTGTTCTGCAACACCTTCAACAAGCGTGTTGAACGCGGGGCCGGGCGCGTACCGATCACAACCATTCCCTATTTCGGTGAGATGGCCCTTGATGCCATGGACGGTGTCGATCTGATGGTCATCATCGGCACCAAAACGCCGGTGGCGTTTTTTGCTTATCCGGGCAAACCAAGCGTCGTGGTCCCTGAAGGGTGCGAAGTGTTAGAGGTATGTGATCGCGACAAGGATGTGCTCGGCGTGCTCGATGCCCTCAGCGATGAAGTGGGCGCAAGCGGCGCAGATATTGAATTGCAAGCGCTTTCGCGCCCGGATCTGCCGGACGCTGGGGAGCTCACATCTGTCTCCATAGGTCAAAGCATCGGCGCGATGATGCCGGAGGGCTCCATCGTCAGCGATGAGGGCGTTTCCAACGGCATTTGGTCCAATGTCTTCAGCGCAGGCGCGCCGCGTCATGATTGGCTGAATTTGACCGGCGGGGCCATTGGGCAAGGGCTCCCGGTGGCAACCGGGGCGGCGCTCGCGGCGCCGGATCGCAAGACCATCTGCCTCGAAGGCGATGGCTCCGGCATGTACACGGTGCAAGCGCTTTGGACCATGGCGCGCGAGAACCTCGATGTGACAACGGTGGTGTTTGCCAATCGCGCCTATCAAATTCTCAACATCGAATTTGATCGCGTTGGTGTGGAGGAACCGGGTGAGAAGGCCAAGTCCATGCTCAACATAGGCAACCCCGATCTGGATTGGGTGAAGCTTTCCGAAGGCATGGGCGTGGAAGCAACCCGTGTGGACACAGCCGAAGGCTTCACAGCTGCGTTTGCGTCTGCCATGGCTCAAAAGGGCCCACGTCTTATTGAATGTTTGGTGCCTTAACCGGCGACGGTAAAATCGCCCTTGCGAATGCGTTCCGGCAATTCCGTGGTCAGATCCGCCACTGAGTCCTCGCCATACGCGCCGATCATATCACTCAACGCCGCAAACATAGCGGTCGAGGCCACCACATCCTTGTCGATGCCTTGATCAATGGCTGAGTTCCAGGCGTCCAGCAGGAGTCGTAGGGCGACCTGCCGTTGCTCATTCTCACTCAATTGCCGCCCTGCCTTTGCAAAAGAGAACATACCGCTCACCTCATTTGTGTTCGCGGCCTCGGAACGACCCCCGTCATCCTGGGGCTGATGCTAGCAGGCGAGTCGCCGGCGGCAAGGCAATTCTGAGAGAGGGGCGCTTAGCGCAGGGAATTCGCCATACGATCTGAGAGCGCGGCTCCGTCATCGGCCAATTGGGCGGTGTAGCGCCGCGCCGGGTTATCGCAATAGGGAAACCGCTCTGAGACTTCGTTATAGGCGTCATTGAAGCGCTCCCCCATGCGTTGCCGTTGCTCGCGGCTGGGGTTTTCCAGGCGGATCAGCTCCAGCATGGAATCTCGCCACATTTGGTTGTGCTCCCCATCGCAAATCTGGGCGAGGTGATGCATAGAGCCAAAATTGCCCGCCATCTCTAGCATTTGTCGCTCAAACGGCGTCAGCGATTGTGCCGACGCGGGGAGCGCCAAAAGCAGGGCCAAAATGGTGAGCGTGGTGCGCATGGTGTGCACTCAAGCGTTTGAAGGCGGCGAAATTGGGGCTTGGTGTTCCCACCCACGCGACGCGCCCCGGTTTATCCGGGGTGCCTAGGTGGACGGTAGCTGGGTCCCCCGGATAAACCGGGGGACGTCGAGCGATTAGCTAGAGGTACTTCTGCATCCCGGCGATGGCCGCCCGCGCTTCATCCAGTACATCTTGCACGACCTGCGCTGCGGGCATGACTTGACAAACGCCGCCCGCGCCTTGCCCCATGGGCAGGCAATCGCGTTCGCGATCGAGGTTTTCAGTTTTGGCCGCGATACCGCCCAGCACGTCAGCTTGAAACGAAATCATCGCTTGGTCGGGGAAGGGCTTGATGTCCCCGGGCCGGGATTCCCAATCATCCACATAAGCGTTCTTGAAGGTGCGTAAGGTTTTGCCGGTATAGCAGCGCGTGACAATGGTATCTTCGTCCCGTGCATCCAAGATCGCGTCCTTATAAACCGCGCCTGCGTTTGCTTCATGAGTGGCGATAAAGCGCGTACCCATCCACACCCCCTGCGCGCCAAACGCCAAGGCGGCGGCAAGGCCGCGGCCATCGTAAAGACCACCGGCAGCAATAACGGGAATATCTACCGCATCCACCATTTGCGGGATCAGGGCCGTGGCGGCAACGCGGCCGGTGTGCCCGCCCCCTTCAGTGCCTTGACCGACGACAAAATCGCAGCCCGCCGCTTCAGCCTTTTGCGCATGACGCACAGTGCCGCAAACGGTGGCGACCTTGATGCCCGCTTCTTTCAGTTGCGGCATGATCGGGCCTGGCACACCAAGGCCGGCCACAAACGCTGTGGCACCTTCTTCAATGATCACGTCGCATGCAGCTTTCAGGCTATCGGGCAGGGCGGTGAGCAGGTCCACACCAAAGGGCTTGTCGGTGAGGTCTTTTACCCGCTTCATTTGCTCGCGAATTTGATCGGGCCCCGCGCTTGCCATGCCTAAGGTGCCAAAACCGCCTGCCTCGGACACCGCGGCCACAAGCTCAGCGTAGGAAACGCCGCCCATGCCCGCGAGCAAGACCGGATGTTCAATGCCAAGGAGGTCGCAAATGAGGGTGCGTAAGGTCATTTGAAAAATCCTCTAAAAAATGGCGTAGCCGCCATCAATGACGAACATGTCGCCGGTGTGAAACTTTGAAGCGTCGGAGGCGAGATAGATCGCCATGCCGCCAAAATCTTCCGGCTCCCCCCAGCGCCGCATGGGCACGCGCGGAATTACTTTCTCAGTGAAGGCGGGCAGGGCTTGCGCTCCCGCCGTCATGTCGGTGGCAATCCAGCCCGGCAATATGGAATTGGCGCGAATGCCATAGCGCGCGAATTCAACCGCAACGCCGCGGATCATAGCGGTGACCGCGCCTTTGGTGGCGGCATAGTGTTGATTGCGCGCGGCCCCTTCGATGGCGGCGAGACTTGCCACCCCGATGAGTGATCCGCCGGGATCGCCCGCTTTGGCACGCTCCACCATGTGCTTGGCGGTTTCGCGCAATGTGAAAAAGACGCCATCCAAGTTCACCGACAGCACTTTGCGATATTGCTCTGTGTCCATTTCAAGGAACGAACGCGCGCCAGCGCCAATGCCGGCGTTGGCAAACATGGAATCAATGCGGCCAAGATCGCTGAGGGTGTCGGCAACCCCTTTGATAACCGCCGCTTCGTCAGAGACATCGACTTTATAGGCAAAAGCGTTGGCTCCGTCGCTTTTGAGAGCGTCCAGCGCTTTGGCATTCTTGTCCGCATTGGTACCCCAAATGGCGATGTTGGCCCCGGCCTGGGCGCAAGCCCGCGCCATGCCCAAACCAATGCCGCCGTTGCCGCCGGTGACCAGAACGACTTTGCCGCTTAAATCAAATGGGGTGTAGGCCATGGGCGCGTCCTCTCTATGTCTCAGTTGGCGAGAGTGTGCCTTGGCGTGGGCATCGCATCAAGGATGCGAAGCTATCGTCGGCGCTCCGCACTCAGGACTATTGCTTTCCGGGTTTCATCCCACATTTGCAGTGACGCAAGGTCATCCAACGAAAAGAACCCCACATCGGTTTCATGTTCCCCAGGGGAAGGGGTGCCACTGGCCCAGTCGGCGTCAAAGTCGATGAGCGTGTAGTGATACTCAAGATTGCCGCTTGAATCGTGGAGCAATTCATCAACCACGCGTAAGAATTTCAGGTTCTTGATGCAGCACCCGGCTTCTTCCAAAGCTTCCCGGTGCGCGGTGGCCTCTATGGTTTCGCCCAGCTCCTGCGCGCCGCCGGGGATGCTCCAATCGCCAAGTCCGGGGGCTTTGCCGCGCTTGATCAACAGAACCTTGCCATCCTTCCAGATGACGGTGCCGATGCCAACAATGGGTCGCTTTTGATAGGATCGATGATCGCTCATGGCCCGAACTTACCCCGTTCGGTGCATCATGCAATTGCTTCAAGCCGCTTGAGAAATCAATCGCTCAATGGGCAGGGTGAAGGTGACGCTGGTGCCGACGCCCTTTTCACTCTCAATTTCCATCTTGCCGCCATGGAGGTCGACAATCCCGGCGGAAATGGGAAGGCCTAACCCGGTGCCCTCATATTTGCGACTAATGCCGCTGTCGATTTGGGCAAACGGTTGCAGCGCGCGCGGTACGTCTTGCGGGTTCATGCCTATGCCTGAATCGCGCACCGCAAACACCAGGCCATCGTTTGCCGGCTCAATGGAAAGAGTAACGGTGCCTTCGGGGTCGGTAAACTTGATAGCGTTCGAAAGCAAATTGAGAAGGACTTGTTTCAGGCGAACAGGATCGCAGCGCAAGACCGTTGTTTCCGCAGGCAGCTCAGCCTGCAAAAGGACGCTGTGGCTGTCGGCAACTTTGCGCACCATGGCAAGGGTAGATTGCGCCAGATCAGTAATATCAACATCGGTCTCGACCAGATCCTGCTTGCCTGCTTCCATTTTGGAGAGGTCAAGAATGCTGTTGATCACTCCCAGCAAGTGATGGCCGGAATCGTTAATGTCCCGCGCAAAGGTTCCCACATCGCCGTTCGATTCGTTCTCCGGCTGATTGGTCAGAATTTCGGAAAAGCCAATGATGGCGTTTAGCGGTGTGCGAAGTTCGTGGCTCATCTGGGCCAAAAATTCTGACTTGATGCGATTGGCTTCTTCCAACTCCCGGTTCTTTCCCTCTACCGCCCATTGTGCCTCGCGGATCGCGGTAATGTCGCTCAAGGATGCGTAGTTGCGAAGGAGGCGGCCATCTTTGGATTTCAACACCGCCGCGCTCATAAGGCAGCGGCGCGGTTGTTGCCCTTCAATCAGCAGATCAACTTCACCACTAAACCGCCCGTCTTGCAGCATATGTTGCAATGCTTGAGGGGCATCTTCCGAGCTAAGGCGAAATAACGGGCCGCCAAGGCGTTTTATATCCATGAGTGAGTCCGCATTGCACATGGCGCGGAAAGAGTTGTTGGAATAAACCAAGTGGCCGTCACGATCATAGGCAATGATGCCGTCACCGGCTTGATTCACCATGGCGGCAAATATGGCAAGTTCTTCGCGGAAGGTTTGGCTAACCCGATGGAACAGCCTTTGAATGATGCGTGAGAGATCACCCAGCACGCCACTGCGGCGCAAATTTGGCGAGAAAGCGTCGGCGTTTGTAGGGTCTTGGCCTGCCGCATCCAAGCTTGCGCGCAAAATCAACAATGGCCCGATGATGATCTGGCCGATGACACCCACAAGGGCGATGGTAATCAGTATGGCGAGCACTGCGACCAACGCCATCTGTTTCCACATGATTTGGGCGAGACGGGTGGAAATCCAGCCAGCGTTCATGCGAATGGAAATTTGCAACGGCGCGCCGGTGATCTCTGGTCCAAAGGTGCCTTCCAGATAGTCGCCGGAGACATCTCTGCGTGGCGCGCTTAGCTCAGCGACGCTGAAATACAGGGGCTCGCCAAATCGCGCGAGCCGCTCACCATTGAGTGTATCGATTGTTCCGCCCACAATCCGTGTCGAATGCGTTAGATCCTCGATGGCAGAAAGTGCGCCGTTGAATTCACCCTCAGCTATTTCATTTTGATGGGCATATAGTGTTGCCGTAAGAAGCGCGACGGATTCATGAGTCAGCGTTTCTAACAGGTCATCTCGCTGAATTTGATATAGCGGTGCGAGGACGAGCATTTCGGCAATCACGACAACAACCAGCGTCGCCAGCCCCACCTGACGTGTCAGGCGCGAGGTGGCGTTTTCCGCAAATTGCCGAAACGCTCCTATGATATCAAGTCTTGACACGCCCCATTTCCCCCCAATGGCGAGCAGGTATGATCGATTGAATACTAGCGATGCGTGGTTAAGAAAGACTTCCATCGGGTGTGTTTTGCGGCAATGCGCGCTATTGTTGACCGATGTGTGGTCGCTACTCCATTACAACGCCGCCAGAAGCCATGGCGCGCCTGTTCAATCTTACAGGCGCTTTGCCCAACTTTCCTGCGCGATACAACGTCGCGCCGACACAAGATGTGCCGCTCATAATCGCCAGCGACGGCCTCACTGAATTAAAGTTTTTACGTTGGGGATTGATCCCGTCCTGGTCGAAAGAAGGCCCCTCTGCGAAACCTCTTATTAATGCTCGTTCCGAAACCGTTAATGAAATGCCGTCGTTTCGGAGTGGGTTTCGCCGCCGTCGCGCCCTCATGCCGGCAGATGGGTTTTATGAATGGCACCGCCCCGATGGCGGCCCCAAACAACCGTTCAATATTCATTGCCGTGATGGTTCACCATTTGCCATGGCGTCGATTTGGGAAACATGGACCGGCCCTGATGGCAGCGCGCTACAGTCATGTGCAATTTTGACCACCAGCGCCAATAAAACTGTTGCGCCGACCCACCACCGCATGCCCGTCATCCTGGCCCCCGGCGATTGGGAGCGTTGGCTCACCACACCTGAGCAAAATGCGAAGGCCTTGCTGCCGCTGCTGGCACCAGCGCCGGATGAACTTTTAACAGTTGATGCGATCTCAACCGCCGTTAATAAGGTTGCCAATGATGGGCCTGAGCTCCTCCGCCCCCTCGACGCAAGCAGCCCCAACGATGAGCAATCATCCCTTTTTTGATGATCTGTTCGCTGGTCAGCGGCGGATCGGGTCGATAGGATGCGGTAGATGGTTTTTCGGGAGGAGTTACGAATGCAAAAGTGGGTTTTAATGATGATCGGCGCATTGGCCCTTGGGCTCGCAGGTTGCGGACAAGGGGACCAGGGGGCTGATGAAAATGCCGCTGATTCTGTGGATCAAGTTGAGCAGGAATTGAGCGACTTAGATGACGGCGGCGAGATGGCCGACGACATGATGGATGATATGGCAGAGGAAACAATGGCTGAACCAGAATTGCCGCTTTCAGAAGATCCTGCAGCGGATGTGGTGGACTTCAGTTTTCAACAGGCGCAGTCGGCGCTTTTGGCGTCCTATGCAGAGCTTCCTGCAACCGTCACCACCGACAGCGGGTTGATGTATCAGGTGCAGCGCGAGGGGGACGGCGCAAGCCCCGGCCCGCGTGACACGGTGGAAGTGCATTATGAAGGCCGCCTTGTGGACGGCTCAATATTTGACTCCTCCTATGAACGTGGCGAGACCATTGAGTTTCCCCTTGATCGGGTGATCCCCGGCTGGACCGAAGGTCTGCAATACATGCAAGTGGGCGCGCAGCATCAACTGGTGTTGCCATCAGATTTGGCCTACGGGGAGCGCAGCCCCGGACCAGGCATTCCGCCCAATGCGGTGCTGATCTTCCAAGTTGAGTTGTTCAACGTCACGCCGGTTGCAGAAGACTAGTCCGCAGTGATTTGATTAGAGCAACTTACCGGGGTTCATGATGTTAAGGGGGTCAAGCGCGTGTTTGATCCCCTTCATCATTTCTATTTCAACGCTTTGTTTAACGCGCACCAACTCATGTCGCTTGAGCTGACCAATGCCATGTTCGGCACTGATGGAGCCGTTGTGCTTGGCAACAATGTCATGCACTAGCGTACTAAGATCAGACCATTGCGCCAAGAATTGCTCCTTATCCATATCCACCGGTTGGCTCAGGTTGAAATGTATGTTGCCGTCGCCCGCATGACCGAACGGCACGGGACGCACACCGGGGCAAGCGCGGCGCACGGCCGCTAGGGCGTCCTCCAAAAACGCTGGGATAGCAGACACCGGCACGGAGATGTCGTGTTTGATAGACCCGCCTTCAAATTTTTGCACCTCCGAAAGTTTTTCCCGGATTGTCCAAAGAGCTATGGCTTGTGCCTGGGATGATGCCAGCACCGCATCAGTCACAAGGCCGGTTTCGGACGCGGCGGCTATGGCCTGCTGCAACGTCGCCTGGGCATCATCAGCGGCAGAGCTGAGGTCGATCAGGACGTACCACGCGCTCGTCTCCGCCAAAGGGTCGCGTGCGCCGCCGTGCTTGATGGCAAATTCAAGCCCCAAGCGCGGGATCAACTCAAATGCCACGATGCGATCGCCGCTCGCCTTTTGCGCAAAGCGCAACAGATCGATGGCTGCTTGGGGGGAAGGCACGGCGCAAAACGCGGTTGCCGTTGCTTTCGGCGATGCGTGCAGCTTAAACGTTGCCGCCGTGACAATGCCCAGCGTCCCCTCCGCCCCTATGAAAAGCTGAGTCAGATCATAGCCCGTGTTGTCTTTGCGCAAGCCTGTGAGCCCGTGCCAAATCTCACCGCTTGGTAGCACCACTTCAAGACCAAGCACTTGCTCGCGGGTCATGCCATATTTGAGAACATTTGTGCCGCCGGCATTGGTCGAGACAATGCCGCCAATGGTGGCGCTGCCTTCTGACGCGAGCGACACCGCCAACAGCAGATCGCGTTCCTGCGCGGCGGTTTGCGCGACGGCCAAAGGGCACCCGCCCTCCACAGTAATGGCCGCATTTGCACTGTCGAGATCGCGGATGGCGGTCATGCGCTCAAGGCTGAGGAGAATTTCCCCGCCCATGGGAATCTGCCCGCCCACAAGGCCGGTGTTGCCCCCTTGGGGCACGATGGCGGTGCGGGTCTCAGCACAAATGCGCACAAGCTCGGACACATCTTCGGTGGAGTTTGGTCGCAAAAGAAGCGGCGTGGCACCGAGATATTTACTGCGTCCCTCAATAAGTTTAGGCGCCAGGGTTTCTGCGTCATCGCTCCACCCGGCAGCGCCGACGATTGTCTTGAGGCGCTCTAGCGTCTCTGCCGTGGGCGCGCTCATGGGGCGAGGTCTTTTGGCGTGGCCGCGCGGGCCAGGCGGTCATTGATTGCTTCCCCAAGACCCTCATGGGGAATGCGCGCCACAGCGATGGCGTTGGGCGCAGATGCATCCAGCGCGCGCAGATGGGCATATAAATTGGCCGCCGCTTCGGTGAGATCGGCTTTCGCACTGAGGTTGAGGCCCCCGTGGCTATCAGCACCAAATCCAAGCCATGCCTCGCGATCACGTGGGCCATCCGCATCAAGGCGCAACGGTGCCTTTGGTGCGTAATGTCGCGCAAGCTGACCGGGGGATCGCACAGTGGTGTCCGATGGGTTCGCAACAGCGCCGACGACGCGCTCAATTTCAGCGCGAGGGATCGCCCCCACGCGCAACAGCACCGGCACATCACCGTCAAAGCCGATCACGGTGGATTCCAGGCCGAGGATGCACGGCCCGCCGTCAAGGATTATCTGCACGCGGTCGCCCAAACTTTCTGCAACATGGGTTGCGCGGGTGGGGGAAAGCGCCTCGCTCGCGTTGGCGCTGGGGGCAGCGATGGGCACGCCAGCAGCCTTTATCAGGTCTTGCGCGATGGCGTGGGCGGGGGCACGCACTGCCAAAGTGTTGAGCCCGGCGCTGGCCAGCTCGCTCACGGGGCACCCCGGTTTTCGCGGGGCCACCAGCGTAAGCGCGCCAGGCCAAAATGCCTGAGCCAGCGCGCGCGCGCGGGGCGGCAACTCCACCAGCGTGTCCGCCATGGCCAGATCGGCAATGTGCACAATCAGCGGGTTGAAGGTCGGTCGGCCTTTAACCTCAAATATGCGGGCAACGGCTTTGGCATTGGTGGCATCGGCGCCCAGGCCATAGACGGTCTCAGTGGGGAACGCGATCAATTCGCCGTCTTGCAGCAGTTGCGCAGCTTCCGCAATAGCGGCGTCGGACACGCGGGCGATGGATGCAGAGGCGATGGACAAGGGGCTTTGGCTCCGGTGGTTGCTGCATTGAACTTTGCGCCAGACTACATAGCCTTTTGAGCGCTGGCCGCCAAATGCGTCCCCTACGGCACGTTGACGCCGGATGGGGCCCTTCCTAGGTTGCGGCTTAACCGAAGGAGCCTGCATGTCCGACGCCTCGCTTGCGCAATCTGGCAGCCTTGGTCGGCGCCTTGAGTATCCCTTTGAAGCACCGGAGACCGGCACCACCTTTGAAATTGCCCCTGGCGTTCATTGGCTCCGCATGCCATTGCCGTTTCAGCTTGATCATATCAACCTTTGGGTTCTGCAAGATGGCGATGGCTGGACCGTGGTCGATACCGGCCTGAAGATGGGCGAGTCCAAAAAAGTGTGGGAAAACGTCGCGACAAATCTACTTGATGGCAAACCCATCACGCGCATGATCGTGACGCATCTGCATCCCGATCATGTGGGCCTCGCGGGTTGGATGGAACAACGCTTTGGCGCGCCATTATGGATGAGCCGCACCGATTATATTCAGTGCCGTATGCTGTGGCACGATACGGGTCGCGAAGCGCCGGAGGCGGGCATACGGTTTTACCGCGCCGCCGGATTCCCCGAAGACGCCATTGACACCTATAAGCAACGTTTTGGGGGTTTTGGCAAAGGCGTTGAGCGCATGCCTGATAGCTATCGCCGCTTGCACGATGGCGAAGTGATTCAGATCAACGGCATGGATTGGCACGTGGTGATGGGGTCTGGTCACGCGCCGGAACACGCCTGCCTCTGGAGCCCCGAACAAGAATTATTTCTCTCCGGTGATCAAGTGATCAGCCGCATCTCAAGCAATGTCTCCGTGCATCCGACAGAGCCGGACGCAGACCCGCTCACCGCATGGATTGATAGCTGCCACAAGATCAAAGCGATTGTGCCCGATAGCGTGCTTGTGTGCCCGGCGCATCAGCGCGCCTTTCGCGGTCTTCACGCGCGCCTTGATCAGCTCATCAATGGACATGAGCGTAATCTTGATAATCTTTATAAGGCGTTGGCCGAACCCAAGCGCTCCGTCGATGTCTTTGGCGCTCTCTATAAGCGCAAGATTGAACCGGACCTGCTCGGTATGGCCACAGGGGAAAGCCTGGCGCATCTGAATTGTCTTATGGGCCGGGGGTTGGCGACGCGAAGCCGCGATGACGACGGTGTTGATTGGTACCGGGCGGTTTAGGAAGAAGTTTAGACGCGCCCCGGTTAAACCGGGGTGCCCATCATCGGTTCAGCTGGGTCTCCGGTCCGGCCCGAGAACGTCGGTTTAGGGGACGCATTTTCCCTCTTGTCAAAATCACAATCTGCGCAAAAAATGTGATTGGGACGGACAGGGTGTCCGACCAGCATGGCTCAGATAAGGGGGCCGCCTCATCACTGCAAGATGAGCACCCGACGGCTGTAGCCTTTCAAGGTACAAAGCAAATGATGCTCATCAAAACTTACGTTGCCCCCAGCGGCATCGAAGGTGTCGGCGTGTATGCGGCTGAGCCCCTCATGGCCGGGCAAGAAATTTGGCGCTTCGATTCAGATTTCGACCGGCTTGTGAGTCAGGAAAAACTGGACAGCTACCCGCCGTCTATTCGTGAATTTATGACCAAATATTCCTACCCCCACCACCAGATGGCGGGGTACTTCGTGCTGGAATCTGACAATGGCCGGTTCATGAACCATGCAGAACATCCCAACACTGACTTCACAGGCCAAGACATTGGCTATGCGCTGACCGATATTCCGGCCGGTGTTGAGCTGACCAGTAACTATGCGGAGTTCGACATCACGTTCGATCTCTTGCCGTCTGATGTGGCACGGTATGGGGTGAAATCCAACGGTATGCATCATCATTCCCGTTAAGGCGATCTTGGGTTAGGGTTTCCTTCGGTAGAGCCGAAGGGAACCTGAAACCTTGCTTGGTCTTATTCACAGTTATGACAACTACAGCGGCGTTGGCCTTATTGAGCCCGACGAGCCGGGCGAGGGCCAATTGCTCGGCTTTCGCAGCGAAGATGTGATCTTCCCTATTGGCCTTGCGCCGGGGCGGCGGGTTTCCTATCGCGCGGATCTTCACGGGCCCTATGCATTTGCCATTGTCATGGAAGGGGCCCCGCGCCGCGCGCGCTCACGCAAGGTGGCGGCAATGCTCGCGATCTTCGGCGGATTGTTTGGATTGCACAGGTTCTATCTCGGCTACACAACGTTGGGCATGGCAACAATATTGATCACCATTGGTTTGGCATGGGCCGTTGTCGGGCCCCTAGCCACCATCGGGCTTGGTATCATTGAAGGGCTCATCTATCTCTCGCTCGATGATGAGAAATTTGAACGCCGCTACCTCGTTGGTCGGCGTTACTGGCTCTAGGTAAAATTTGCAGCATACGAAAGGGAGACCGCCATGGCGGACCTAAAAGGCAAAACGCTTTTCATTACCGGCGCCAGTCGCGGCATCGGGCTTGGCATTGCTCTGCGTGCGGCAAGGGACGGCGCGAATGTGGCTATCGCGGCCAAAACCGCTGAGCCGCACCCTAAACTCAAAGGCACAATTTACAGCGCCGCTGAAGAGATTGAGGCGGCTGGCGGCAAAGCCTTGCCACTGGTGGTGGACGTACGCTCGCCGGAACATGTGAAAGAGGCGGTCGCTAAAACCGTTGCTGAATTTGGCGGCATAGACATTTGCATCAATAACGCCAGCGCCATTGCCATGACCGGCACGCTCCAAACCAAAATGACGCGCTATGACCTGATGCACCAGGTCAACACGCGCGGCACGTTTGTGACCTCACAAGCGTGCATCCCGTATCTCAAGGAAGCCCAAAATCCTCATGTGTTGAACCTAAGCCCGCCCCTCGACATGGACCCCAAATGGTTTCGCGGAAATGTCGCCTACACCATGGCCAAGTTTGGCATGTCTATGTGTGTGCTTGGCATGGCGGAAGAATTCCGCGAGGACGGCATTGCGTTCAACGCCCTTTGGCCCCGCACGGGCATTGCCACGGCGGCGATTGAGTTTGCCCTTGCGGGGGAAGACGGGCTCAAGCTATGTCGCAGCATCGATATTATGTCGGATGCGGCCCATGCGGTCCTGACCAAACCGTCGCGTGAATTTACCGGCAATTTCCTCATCGACGACACGTTTTTGTATGGCGAGGGCGAGCGCGATTTTGACAAATATCGCGTGGACCCCACAAAAGATCTGATGCAAGACTTCTTTGTGCCTGATGCCATGCCGCCGCCGCCAGGGGTCAGCCTTCTCGCCAAAACATGAGCAGGCGGGGCTGATTCGCTGAGGCGCGATCTTGACCCGGGGGCGGCGCTTGCCTATCCCCACATGAGGCAAAGCGGAGAGCCCGGACGGGCGAGGGCACCAATGGGCGACGGTAAAAGGGCGATCTACTTGGCGCGACATGGGCGGCCCACGGTGAAACGTGAAGGCTGGTCCACCGCGCGCGGATTTGATGCCTGGTGGCAGCGCTATGAAGCGGCTGGGCTTGACCCAGAATTACCCGCGCCGGAGAGCCTTAAATCCGTCGGGGCAGAGGCGGATATTGTTTTCGCCAGCAGCTTGCCCCGGGCCCAGGAAACCGCCGCGGCCGTGGCCTCTGGTAAGGCGGTGATAGCCGATGACGTGTTTTTGGAGGCCCCATTACCTGCGCCGCCGATTCCGCTTTTTTTGCCCATAACGATGTGGTGGGCGCTGGCGCGGTTTTACTGGTGGCTCGGGCTCAGTGGCGAATATGAGCAGCGCCAATCGGTCAGCTTACGGGCCAATGATGCGGGCGTGCGCTTGCTCAAGGCTGCTGAAGAAGGCGATGTGCTCTTGTGCGGCCACGGGTGGTTCAATCGCATGGTCTCAAAACGCTTGCAGCGCGCCGGGTATCGGTTGGTGCGTGATGGCGGTGATGCCTATTGGGGCTGGCGAAAGTATGAGCGCTCGGCATAGGCTGAGGCGCAGAGGAGACTTGCATGGCGAAATCCGCGAAAATTCCGGCCGACATTGCCGCGCTCTCATTCGAGGACGCGCTCAAGGAACTTGAAAAAATTGTCACCGAGCTGGAGCAAGGCAAGGTGGAGCTGGAAAAATCCATCGAGATTTACGAGCGTGGCACGGCGCTGAAAGCCCATTGCGAATCCAAACTAAAAGATGCCCAGGCGCGGATCGACAAGATTGTCGTCGACGCTGATGGCACTGTGTCCGCGGAACCCAGCGACCTTGGATAATCTTTCCATGAATGTTGATCTTCAAAGCGCGCTGGAAGAGGCCGCAAGTCGCGTCGAAATCGCTCTTGATGAATTGCTGCCTGAAACAGATGGGGTGGAAAAACGCTTGCACGATGCCATGCGCTATGCCGCGCTAGGCGGCGGCAAACGGTTGCGCCCTTTCTTGGCCATGCAAAGCGGGCGGTTGTTTGGACTTGAGCCAGAGATGATGGCCCGCGTGGCGGCGGCGGTGGAGTGCGTCCACACCTATTCGCTGGTGCATGATGATTTGCCGGCGATGGATGATGACACGCTCCGGCGCGGTAAAGCGACAACCCACATTCAATATGACGAGGCCACTGCCATCCTGGCAGGGGACGCGTTGCTGACTTTGGCGTTTGAAATTCTGGCCCATGACGAGACCCATCCCGATCCCTACATTCGCTGCGCCTTGGTCGGGGCGCTGGCTCAAGCAGCAGGGGGGCAGGGCATGGTGGCGGGGCAGATGATTGATCTCGCCGCCGAACATGGCGATCCCGGCATTGGCACGGTGACACGGTTGCAGCGGCTTAAAACCGGAGCGTTGATCGCCTTTGCCTGCGCCACTGGCGCAATTATGGGCCGCGCGGGTAAGGAGTCGCTCCATGCCCTTGAAGGCTATGCCCATGATCTGGGGCTGGCCTTCCAGATGGCTGATGATCTGATCGATCTTGAAAGCACACCAGCAGAAAGCGGCAAGGCCACCGGCAAGGATGAGAGCCGTGGAAAGGCCACATTCGTTGGCATACTGGGGCCTGATCGGGCCCGGGCGCAGGCCCAATTGCTCGCCGATCAGGCCGTCCGTCACCTTGATTTGTTTGATGAAAAGGCCGACCTTCTGCGGGCCGTGGCTGGGTTTGTTGTAGACCGCCGCAGCTGAAGGGATAAATCGTCGCGGGGGGCCTGCTGCAATGCGTGGGCACCCTATGCTACTGAGCGAACAAAACCAAATGGCGGGGGCCAGCGTTCCTTGACCGAAAAGAATATGAATAGAGGCAGCGACAGCGAGCCCGAGATCACGGCCCCGACCCAGACAGCGGCGGTCGTGCTGGCTCACTCCGGCGAGACCCCTTTGCTTGATACCATCAAGTCACCGGCGGATTTGCGCGCGCTTGATCGCTCGCAATTACGTCAGCTCGCCGATGAGCTGCGCAATGAGACCATCAATGCGGTGTCTGTTACCGGCGGACATCTGGGGGCGGGGCTCGGTGTGGTTGAGCTTACTGTCGCGATCCATCACATTTTCAATACGCCTGACGACCGCCTCATCTGGGATGTTGGCCACCAATGCTATCCGCACAAAATTTTGACCGGACGCCGTGATCGCATTCGGACATTACGGCAGGGCGGCGGCATCTCCGGCTTTACCAAACGCAGCGAGAGTGAATACGATCCCTTTGGCGCGGCGCATTCATCGACATCAATTTCGTCCGGCCTTGGCATGGCGGTGGCGCGAGACCTTGCCGGGAAAGACAACAACGTCGTTTGCGTCATTGGCGATGGTGCCATGAGCGCGGGCATGGCTTATGAAGCCATGAACAACGCGGGCGCGCTGAAGTCCAATCTGATTGTTGTTCTCAACGACAATGATATGTCCATTGCCCCGCCGGTGGGGGCTATGAGCGCCTATCTCTCCAGGCTCTGGTCGGGCGGCGCGTATCGAAACTTTCGCAGCTTCGCCAAACAAGTGGCGGAGATGCTGCCGAAAAGTCTTCATGATGTGGCCAAACGCGCGGAAGAATATACCCGCGGCATGACCCTTGGCGGCGGCACGCTGTTTGAGGAAATGGGATTTTATTACGTCGGCCCCATTGATGGGCATAATTTTGAACACCTTATTCCGGTGCTGAAAAACGCGCGCGACGCAAACCTTGGCCCCATTCTTATCCATGTGGTGACGCAAAAGGGTAAAGGCTACGCGCCCGCCGAAAGCTCCGACGACAAATACCATGGCGTTGCCAAGTTTGATGTTGCCACCGGCAAACAGAAAAAAGGCACCTCGAACGCGCCGGCCTATACCAAGGTCTACGCGGAAGCGCTCTGCATTGAGGCGGAGAAAGACGACAAGATTGTCGCCATTACCGCCGCCATGCCCGGCGGCACCGGGCTTGATATATTTGGCAAGCGCTTTCCTGATCGCACCTTTGATGTGGGCATTGCCGAACAACACGCGGTGACCTTCGCGGCCGGAATGGCCACCGAAGGTTACAAGCCCTTTGCCACTATATATTCAACCTTCCTGCAGCGCGCCTATGATCAGGTGGTGCATGATGTGGCAATCCAAAAATTGCCCGTGCGCTTCGCCATTGATCGCGCGGGGCTTGTGGGCGCGGATGGCCCCACTCACGCGGGCGCTTTTGATGTCACATACCTCGCCACGCTGCCGAACTTTGTCGTCATGGCGGCAGGTGATGAAGCAGAACTGATGCATATGGTGGCCACTGCGGCGGCCATTGATGATCGCCCCAGCGCGGTGCGTTATCCGCGCGGCGAAGGCATGGGCGTTGATATGCCGGCCCAAGGCAAGCCCCTTGAAATTGGCAAGGGCCGCATCTTAAGGGAAGGCTCCGACGCGGCACTTTTGTGCTTTGGCGCGCGCCTTGGTGAATGCGAAAAGGCAGCCAATGAGCTGTCGGCGCGTTATGGCGTGAGCGTTACATTGGCGGATGCGCGCTTTGCCAAGCCGCTGGACCACGACCTCATTCGTCAACTTCTATCAGACCATGAAGCCCTTATTACCATTGAAGAAGGGTCCATTGGCGGCTTTGGTAGTCATGTCCTCGACTTTCTTGCCAATGAAGGTCTGCTTGATGGCCGCGCAAAAATCTCCACCATGCATTTGCCCGATAGCTTCATTGATCAAGATAATCCGGTCGCCATGTACGATGCCGCCGAGCTTAACGCCCAGCACATTGTGGCGCGGGTGCTTGCCCAAACCGAAGCTGGTGCGCGCGCCCTTCGGGCCTAATCTCCTATGTCCAAAAAACGCCGCGCCGATGTGTTGAGCGTCGAAGCGGGGCTGTTTACCTCGCGGGCAAAGGCTTCTGAAGAAATCAAAGCAGGTAATCTTGTCGCGGATGGTGCCCGCGTTACAAAACCCAGCGCCTTGCTTGACCCAGGCGCTAATCTCACCGTTACCGGTATCAAAGTGCCTTATGTTTCACGCGGGGGGTTGAAGCTCGCGGCTGCGCTGGATGAGTTTAAGATCAGTGTGAAGGGCTGTGTTTGTCTTGACGTGGGCGCATCTACCGGCGGCTTCACCCAAGTACTGCTGGAACGTGGGGGCGTGCATGTTGTGGCCGTTGATGTGGGCACAGGGCAACTCGCGCGCGACATTGCCGAGGATACGCGGGTTACCTCACTTGAGGGCACCGATGCGCGAAATCTAAATATGGACCTAGTGCCAAGTGCACCGGACGTCATCACCGCTGACGTGAGTTTTATCAGTCTGAGCAAAGCGCTGCCGCACGCATTGGCCTTGGCACGCAAGGGCGCGCATCTTGTTGCGCTGATCAAACCACAGTTTGAAGTGGGGCGGAAAAACGTCGCCAGCGGCGGCATCGTGCGCGATGAAGCTCTGCAAACAAAAGCCTGCGATGACATTGTCGCTTGGCTTCAGGGGGAGGGATGGGCGGTGCAAGGCGTTATGCCAAGCCCCATCGAAGGCGGTGGCGGCAACAAGGAATTCCTTGTCATCGCGAAGAAAACTTAATGTGTCATCCCGGGGCGGACGAAGACCGAGCCCGGGATCTTGCGTCGTTGCATCGAGCAAAAGATTCCGGGCTCCGCGCATTGCACGGCCCCGGAATGACGGCTGGGATTATTCAGCGTCTGGCGCGGGGCTGGGGTTACCACCATCAAATGCCCATTTCCATGAGCCGTCATCTTGCAGAGCCCAGACGGTGACGTACTTGCCGTAGTTGGCGACCTCAGCACCTTCTTCATCGGTGCTGCGCGAGACATAGGTGCCATAGGTAAAACCCAAGTCTCCGCTGGCCGCAATCATGCCGCCGATAGGCTCCCATGAGAGGTCGATGCCGTCCGGCCATTGGCTGAGATAGTCCGCCGTCACGCCTTCACCATGCACAAAATGTTGGCCGGGGTTCATCATAATGGCATCGCTCGCCGCATAGGCGAGGAAGGCATCGCGCACTTGGCTATCATGTGCCAGTTGATTGAAGTCGCGGTCCGCTTGCATCAAGTCTTCAACTGTTGCTTGCGCCATGGCGGCCCCTCCAAATGAAAGCGCCAGTGCGGCACTCAGAAATAGTGTTTTGAACATCTTTTCCTCCGCTGTCATCCCGGGGCGGACGTCTGTCCGAGCCCGGGATCTTACGACACGGTACATTCTTCGAGATTCCGGGCTCCCTGCCAAGCAGGGCCCCGGAATGACGTGGGGGGAGAGTAAGAGACGAGTCAGAAAACGCCTCATCACAAATGGGCAAGCGACGCGCGACCCGGGGATCTGGCTGAGTAACTGTGTTCCGCAGAGTATACCCTCAATTCAGCCAGATGCTCGGATCAAGTCCGAGCATGACATTAGAGGGCGCAACGCGGCAGGTTACCAGTCACGAATGAAAGCGCCAGTGCGGCGGCGATGATGAGTGATCTAATCATCAATAGTCCCCTCGTTTGTCATCCCGGGGCGGGCGACTGCCCGAGCCCGGGATCTTGCGACACGGTACATTCTTCGAGATTCCGGGCTCCCTGCCAAGCAGGGCCCCGGAATGACGTGGGGGGAGAGTAAGAGACGAGTCAGAAAACGCCCTCATCACAAATGGGCAATCAAAACGCATCGGGCTTGATGCTGAGCCCTTGCCCCAGGTGGCGCAGAAGATGATCCGCCAAAACACATGCCATCATGGCTTCCCCAACCGGCACCGCGCGGATGCCTACGCATGGGTCATGGCGACCCTTGGTCTGAATGGTAGTGGGCTCACCGGTTGTTGTCACGGTCTCGCGCGGGGTCAGGATGGAAGACGTTGGTTTCACCGCAAAGCGCGCCATGATCGGCTGGCCTGTGGAGATACCCCCCAGAACACCGCCCGCGCGGTTGGACTTGAACACGATCTTGTTGCCTTCGCGGGTCATTTCATCGGCGTTGTCTTCGCCGGAAAGTTCCGCGGCTCCGAACCCGGCACCGATTTCCACACCCTTCGAGGCGTTGATGCCCATAAGGGCGCTGGCTAAATCGACGTCAAGCTTGCCGTAAGTGGGCGCGCCCAATCCCGGCGGCACATTTTCAGCGACGACCTCCACTACGGCACCGATAGACGAGCCGCTTTTGCGAATGCCGTCGAGATAACTTGCCCAAATGGCAGCGGCCTCTTTGTCGGGGGAGAAGAAATCGTTGTTGGCAACTTCATCCCAATCCCATTTGGCGCGGTCGACCTTGTGCACACCCACTTGCACCAAGGCCCCGCGCACTTGCACGCCGCCGGGCACAAAGGCATTGAGGATCAGCCGCGCGATGGCACCTGCAGCAACGCGGCATGCGGTTTCACGCGCGCTGGAGCGCCCGCCACCACGGGGATCGCGGATGCCATATTTGTGGCTGTAAGTAAAATCTGCATGGCCGGGGCGAAATTTGTTTTCAATCTCACTGTAATCTTTTGAGCGTTGATCCGTGTTTTCAATCAACAAGCTGATGGGCGCGCCCGTGGTCTTACCTTCAAAAGTGCCAGAGAGGATGCGAACTTCGTCGACCTCCTGGCGCTGGGTGGTATAGCGCGATTGGCCCGGGCGGCGCTTGTCGAGATAG
>JAJFIK010000048.1 GCA_021775005.1 Rhodospirillales bacterium | reverse complement strand
CATCTGCATCATCGAAAGCATTGCCCAACGACAGCATTGCCACTGCATGGCGTGTTTTCTCAAACTTCGCCGATGGTGCCGCCCCGACACGATCCGAAGGGCTATCGGGCCGCACAAGATCGGGGAACCGCGCTTCAATTGCAGCATTGCGCTGACGCAAGGCGTCATAATCTGCATCTGAAACCACCGGCGCATCATCTTGGTGGTAGTGGCGATCATGGTCGGCGATCTCCGCCGCCAGCGCAGCAAGCTCAGCAGCAGCCTGCTTGGGCGTCAACGTATCGACGGGCTGGGGAGACGGGCGCACCTTGCTCATGCAGATTTCGCTTGTTTCGCTTGCTTTGCCGGCGCATCAAGCAGCCGCTGAGCTGCGCCGCGCGCCTCATCAGTCACATTCGCGCCCGACAGCATACGCGCCACTTCCTCCAGGCGATCATCCGTATCAAGGTTTGCGACCGCAGTCAGCGCCGCGCCCTTTTGGATAGACTTGCTAATCTTCCAATGGGTATCGGCGCGTGCCGCCACTTGGGGAGAATGCGTCACCACAAGTACTTGCGCCCCGCCCACAGACGCCAATGTAGAAAGCCTGTCGCCGATGGCAGCCGCAACCGCCCCGCCGACCCCTTGATCAATCTCATCAAATATCAACGTAGACGCAGCCCCGGTCTCGGCCAATGCGACTTTGATGGCGAGCGTAAAGCGTGAAAGCTCCCCGCCCGATGCAATCTCTGTCAACGGACCGAAGGGTGCGCCGGGATTAGTGGCAATCTCAAAACGCACGCGGTCAATACCGCCCGCTCCTTCACTGCCCTCCCGAAGCGGCGAAATGTCAGTGCGAAATTTCGCCTTGTCCAGTTTAAGCGGTTTTAGCTCCGTCGCGACAGCCTTGTCGAGCCTAACCGACGCGGCCTTTCGCTTGGTGGATAACCCTTGCGCCGTTGTTTCATAGGCTATACGTGCGACCGCGATGGCCGCTTCGAGTTCAGCCTCACGGCTTTCTGCACTTTCTACGGCGGCCAATCGTGCGCGGGCATCATCAAGAGCGGCAGGCAATTGATCTACCGTCACACGATGCTTGCGCGCCGCAGCACGAAGGGCAAAAAGCCGTTCTTCGGATTGTTCAAGCTCGCCTGCATCGAAAACCAACGCGTCAACTGCTGCTCGCAAATGCGCTTGTGCCTCGGCAGTTTGGTCCAAGACTTGTGACAGGGCGTCCACGGTGGCATCCAGCGCTCCGCCGGCCTGGGGCGCAATACGCTCAAGACGCTTGAGAGCCTTGGCGACCTTAGCCTCAAGCCCATTGCCGTCCATGAGCCCTTTTGCGGCGTCGCGCAGTTCATCAGAGATTTTTTCTGCGTTCATCAATTGAGTGCGCCGCGCAGCAAGGGTTTCTTCTTCGCCTTGCACCACATCAAGGTCTTCCAACTCAGCGATGACATGTTCCAGATAAGACGCATTGTCTTCATCACTGGCGCGCTGAGCCCTATAGGCGCTGAGGGCAGCATTGGCCCCTTGCCATGCCTGCCAAGCAAGCGCGGTGGCGGCGGTTTCAGCCTCAAGACCACCGAAGACATCAAGCAAGGTGCGATGACTTGCCGGGTCAAGCAGGCCTTGGGACTCAAATTGGCCGTGCACTTCCACAAGGGACGCGCCTATGTCTTGAAGCAGACCGACGCTTACGGGGGCGTCGTTGATAAAAGCCCGGCTTGGACCTTCGGCTTTCTGCACGCGGCGCAAAATGAGCTGGCCATCGCCGCAATCAATTCCTGCTTCGGTCAAACGAGTAAGCGCTGGGTGATCAGAGGCAATTTCAAACGTCGCCACCGCGCTGCCCTCAACGCAGCCGTGGCGCACAAGGCCCTTGTCAGCCCGCGCCCCGGTGGCCAGACCCAAAGCATCGAGCAGGATCGATTTGCCCGCCCCGGTTTCCCCCGTCAGCGCGCAAAGACCAGCCTCCAGCTCAAAGCGGAGCCGTTCGATCAAAACGATATCAAATATGCTGAGTGAAGCGAGCATAAGCGCTGATCCTCTCCCCACACGGAAGCCGATCAAGCCCGATTCCCGCTGGTCTTAGAATACCCGGTTAAGGGGGTTCCACACACGCGAAATCCAAGAATTTTCACGTACTTCAGGCTCAAGATCCTGCCGCCGCAGCAATCTGTAGCTATCTGAGTACCAACGGTCGCCAGGATAGTTGTATCCCAGCACTGCGGCGGTCGCGGTGGCTTCTTCCGTCAAGCCGAGGGAGAGATATGATTCGACCAACCGGTGGAGGGCCTCAGGCACATGCGCCGTGGTTTGATAGTCCGTAATGACCAACCGAAAGCGATTGATGGCGGCATTCAGCTCATGCCGGTTTTGATACCAGCGCCCGATTTCCATCTCCTTGCCAGCAAGGTGATCGCGGGTGAGGTCAATTTTCAACCGCGCATCGCGGGCATATTCGCTGTTGGGAAAGCGGCGCACCACTTCAGTCAAGGTCGCCAACGCCCGTTCAGTAATGCGCTGATCGCGCCCGACATCGCGGATCTGCTCATAATAGCTGACGGCGATCAGGTAGTAGGCATATGCCGCATCGCGGTGACCGGGGTGGAGCGAGATAAACCGGTTCGCTGCAAGAATTGCTTCGTCATATTCGTTTTGCTGATAGTGCGAAAACGAAGACATGAGCATCGCCCGCCGGGCCCATACCGAATAGGGGTGCTGGCGCTCAACTTCATCAAACTGGACGAAGGCGTCGCTATAGCGCCCCTCCTGGAGGTAGTCCACGCCGAGGTTGTAAAGCTCCTCCACCGTGGTTTCCACATACTCAAGCTCTTCACCGTCATTGCGACCAGAGCAGGCGGCGACGAGAGCCGTCAATACCATTATGAGCGTCAGATTTACTATTTTTCTGATCATCGGGGGGAACTCACACTTCCTTGAAATTCCAGCGCAACTGCACCTTTTACTACCAAATATCTCATTCCGGCCGCCCCATATTCAGGAAAATAGCCGGATTCTACGGCGACGCCCCTATCGCGCGGACGCCCTTTTACCGCAAGGAACCGGGCTTGGCTACCGCCTCTTGCCTTTGGCACAGGGGGAAACATGTTACTACTTATAGGCGACCGGATCCCGGTTTGGGCCGGGCCAGCGTATTAATGGGAGTAGTCAATGGATCGCGCCGTTTCAGCGCCTCTTTCCAAGCCATCCTCGACCACTGCGGTACCCTTGGCGCGCCGGGTCGATCGCCACGTTGGCGAGCGAATCCGCGAACGACGGACCTTATTGGGCCTTACGCAGGAACAATTGGCGGGAACTCTGAAAATCTCATATCAGCAGGTCCAGAAGTATGAGACCGGAGCCAATCGGGTCAGTGCGGGACGGTTATTTGAAATCGCCCAAGAACTCGATTGCCCAGTGGCGCAATTTTTTGAAGGGCTGGAAGCCGATGCGCCAAAGTCTGCCCAACCCCATGGCGGTCGCAATCGGTCCACCATCGAGCTGGTGCGAAATTTCACGCGCATAAATGATTCTGTTGTGCGCAATGCGGTTATGAATCTGGTGCGAAGCTTGGTCAATGACCAAAGCAGCGGCAAGGACTAAAACGCAGCGGTTGCGACTGGTTGCAGATAACTACCCGACCGGGTAGCCGGCACAACTTCATAATTTGCCGGATCAGAAAACACGGCCCGCAGCAATTCATTATTTAGCGTATGACCTGTGCGCGCGCCTTCAAAGCGCCCTTCAATGGCGTGACCGGCGGTCGCCAAATCACCGACGACATCAAGCAATTTATGGCGCACAAATTCATCATCAAAGCGCAAGCCACCATCATTGATGATGTCATCGCCATCCACGACAATAGAATTATCAAGACTGCCGCCCTGGGCAAGACCCATGGAGCGTAGCGTTTCCACGTCTTTCAGAAACCCAAAAGTGCGTGCGCGGGCCAGTTCAGACTTGAACGCCCCATTGACCAACCGCACATGCTTTTTCTGTCTGCCAATGGCACCAGAATTAAAATCAATAGCAAGATCGACTTCGAAATCTTCTGCAGGTCGCAACGTGGCGTAGCGATCATGGTCGCCGACACGAACCGGGCGGGTGATGCGGAGAACTTTTCTGGCTTCTTCCAGTTCTACGGTCCCAACGCACTCAATCAAAAACACAAATGGTGCGGCGCTGCCGTCCATAATGGGGACTTCTTCCGCATCAAGCTCAATAATCGCATTGTCGATGCCCGAGCCGGAAAGGGCTGCCATCAAATGTTCAATAGTGAGCACGCGCACACCTGCGGTATTTGCAATGGTGGTACCCAGTTGGGTATCGACGACATTGTCATAAAGCGCGGCGACGGAATTATCGCGCTCTATATCAAGGCGGCGAAATCGAATTCCTGCGTTTGCAGGGGCTGGCCGCAGTGTCATTTTGACTTGTGCGCCGGAGTGAACGCCCACACCCTCACAAGTAATCACGTCACCAAGTGTGGTCTGCTGCACGGTGCTATTGTTCAATGTCACTGACTTGCCCTTCAATTCACGCATGGCGCAGTTTTGTTATGCGCCGCCCCCAACAAATCCTTCCTGACTGCCCGACTCCCCAGATCGCTTTGCGCAATCGCCGGACACCCCCCAAAAGGGGCGGAATTCTCCCTCTTTTCTTGTATCAGGGAGCCACGACCAGCAGAAATGACAGTTTGTGACGAATTGTTACGTTTGAGGGGCGATTTCGGGCCCAAGGCTATCGCCGCTTGCCCAATCGATGATGGCTCTTGCCGCGCGCAGGGTCCGTGTAGCCATAGACACTAATGTCGCTGTCAGACTGAGGGCCTTGGCCATTGCCGCGGGCATCGCCAAAGTCGGAATCCGTATAACCACTGCGGGCACCTGGGCCTTGGCCGCTTCCTGAGGCATCCGCATTTTGCCCGGAGTCACTATCAGTATATCCGGTGCCGCGCCCACGGCCTGACTGATCCGCATTAGCACCCTGGTCGCTATCGGTAATACCTGTCCCCGCGCCACGACCATAGCCAACCCGATCAGCGTTTTGGCCGCCGTCGGAATCCGTCAGCCCGTTCGGTCCCGGATTGGGGTTTTGCGATCCGCGCCCTTGACCCACAGGATCCATAACCTGACCGTAGTCGCTATCAGTCAGCCCCGTACTCTCCACACTTCCTGGGCCGCCCCGGCCGCGCCCCGCCTGATCGGCATTGGACCCTTGATCGGAATCAGTAATGCCGGTCCCGCCATAGCGGCCATGCCCTGGGGCATCAGCATTCGGTCCGCCGTCTGCATCGGTGGTGTAGGTCGGACGCGGCGTCCCTCGTTGTCCTGTTCCCTGCCCAACGGGATCGGCGTTGTAGCCATAGTCAGAATCCGTGTACCCGGCGTTTGGAACACTTCCCGCACCGCCTCGCCCCCGACCGGCAGGATCATAATTCGCTCCACTGTCGGAATCAGTGATGCCAGTTCCGCCACCGCGACCGCCGCCCACAGGATCAGGATGCTGACCACCGTCCGCATCAGTGATGCCCTGCCCTAAGGCTTCATTCGCACCAAAGACAATTCCTAAGGCCCCTAGCGCCGATGTCGATCCGACAACATTTGCCAAAAACGAACGGCGACTGAGCTTTGATTTTTTGGCCATAGTTTCCCCCGACCGTGAATTGCCGCAGCCAAGATGCAGGCACCGAGTCAGTTCGGTGCACGCAACCAGAACCGCCACACCAAGACAAACCATAAGCGAGGAGATAGCGACTGTCAGCAAAACTGTGTGTTGCGACGCAAAAAGGGGCCCCGCATCGCAGCAAGGCCCCTGTTAATTCAGCAATCTCAAGATTGGCTAATTCGCCTGCCGCCGCAGGAATGCGGGGATGTCCAGGTCGCTTTCTTCAGCCGAAGTTGGAAATAACGGCTCGGCTTCCGCAATACGCTCCTGACGCCTTTGGATCGCCGTCGGCGCGGGCTCGATGTTCATTTTTCTTCGCTTGCCCCGCCCGGTCATACGATCAATGAGGCTCAACTTATTCCCGGACTTCTTGGCACTGGGTGCCATGGGAATGGCTTCGTCATCTTCCTCAAACCGTGGCGCGGTGTCTTCCGTATATTCCGTATCGGCCAACTCACCACCTGGGGTCAGCGCCATAGTGCCATCAAGCAACAACGTGCCTTGGGGGCGCTGCGGGGCGGCCTCATCCATCGCTATCTCATCAAGGGGCTCGTCGGGGATGATGGCGGCGGCTGCGGGCTGCCATGGCTCATCGGCCGGGATTTCCTGCGGCTCCGGCATGGCAGCAGGCGCATGGTCTTGATCGTGAGGGCGGTGCGCACGGATCGGCTGGGTGATGTGATCCCGGCGCGGCGCAAGGGCTTCTTCCACTTCAATCCCGGTGGCCACGATGGAAACGCGCATACGGCCTTCGAGCGCTTCAGAAAAGGTGGACCCCACAATGATATTCGCGTCCGGATCCACTTCACCGCGAATGCGGTTGGCCGCTTCATCGACTTCAAACAGGGTCAGATCGTGACCGCCGGTGATATTGATCAATACGCCGCGCGCGCCGTTCATGGACACTTCATCAAGCAGCGGATTATTAATAGCGGCTTCAGCAGCATCCAGGGCCCGGCCATCGCCTTCGCTTTCGCCAGTACCCATCATGGCTTTGCCCATCTCGTTCATCACGGTGCGAACATCGGCAAAATCGAGATTGATCAACCCAGGCATAACCATCAGGTCGGTAATGCCGCGCACACCTGAATGAAGAACTTCATCGGCCATGGCAAAGGCATCAGCAAAGGTGGTTTTCTCATTCGCCACCCGGAAAAGATTCTGGTTAGGAATGATAATCAGCGTATCGACATATTTCTGCAGCTCGGCAATACCCGCATCAGCAATGCGCATGCGGCGCTGACCTTCAAAGGAAAAAGGCTTGGTGACAACGCCAACGGTTAATATGCCTTGGTCGCGAGAGGCGCGTGCGATAACCGGCGCGGCACCGGTCCCGGTCCCCCCGCCCATTCCGGCGGTTATGAATGTCATATGGCAGCCAGCCAGGGACTCAATAATTTCGTCCATGCTTTCTTCAGCGGCTGCGGCCCCTACTTCAGGCCGCGCACCGGCGCCGAGCCCTTGGGTGATTTCCGACCCAATCTGAATTTTCCGCTCAGCTGAGGATTGGCTCAAAGACTGAGCATCCGTGTTGGCGACGACAAAATCGACGCCTCCGAGTTCTGCCGCGATCATATTATTGACCGCATTTCCCCCGGCACCGCCAACGCCAAAGACGGCGATTTTTGGTTGAAGTTCTGTAACCTGTGGCATGCGCAAATTGAGGCTCATGGCAAATCTCCCGTGCGGCGGCTGCCGCCGTTACCCCCTTCGAAATCGATTAAGAAAGGTTAACTGCTGTTGGTTACCCGATTCTTAATAAGCGGGTCCGAAATGGGGAAAATACGAGGGATTTAGGCGTGGGCTCTGGCAGGCGTCAGGCGCTGGAAGAGGCCCAAAAGGCCGGATTTCGAGGACGCCGGGCTTGGCGCCTCTGACGGGGCCCGGTCCGCAAAGGTCAAAAGCCCCGCCGCGGTCGCGAACGCCGGGCCGCTGGCGGCCTCTGGCAACCCCAGAATTCCCAAGGGACGACCAATGCGCACATGGCCGTCAAAAATGCGCGTTGCAAATTCCCTGAGGCCAGAAAGCTGACAGGCCCCGCCGGTGAGCACAATGCGATGCCCCGCGACACGCTGGACACCGGCGTCTTTCAGCGCGTCACGCACAAGCTCCAGGGTTTCTTCAATGCGCGGGCGAATAATGCCCACCAACATGGAGCGCGGCACATGGTTCGCTGCCGTTTGCATTTCGTCGCCGATGGAGGGCACGTCAATCAACTCTCGGTCGTCATTGGGGCTGGCAAGGGTGCTGCCATAGAGGACTTTCATACGCTCGGCGTGCACCAGCGGAGTAGAGAGCCCCCGCGCCAGATCATTGGTGACATGCACCCCGCCAATGCCAATGGTCTTGGCAAAAATCATCCGGCCGTCGACAAATGACGCCACCGATGTCGTACCCCCGCCCAATTCAATGAGTGTTGTGCCCAGATCCATTTCATCTTCGATGAGGGCGGCAAGGGCCGAGGCATAGCCTGAATAAATCGGCCCATCGGGCTCCAAATGGCAGCGCTCCACGCAGACATTCAAATTGCGTAAGGGGCCAGGGGCGCAGGTTACTTCGTGCAGGTTCACACCCAGCACTTCACCCAGCATACCATTGGGTTCGCGAATGCCTTTACTGCCATCAATGGAATACCCTGCCGGGATGGTGTGGATCGTCGCGCGCTCATGGTCGCGGGAGCGGTCAAAGGCCGCGCGCAAGACGCGCCTCATTTCGCCAGACCCCACCTCACCGTTGCTCAGTAAAGTTTCTTCCCGGATCAACCGGCTTTGCAGCGTGGCGCTGGAAACATTAAGCGCCACGTGATGGATGTTTTCGCCAGCCATCTGCTCCGCCGCTTCAACCGTGGCGCAGATGGCTTCCTCCGCCTGCACCATATCGATGATGGCGCCACCTTTAATGCCCCGCGCACGGTGGTGGCCGATACCCAACACGCGCGTCTCAAGGCCGTCCGAATTGGGGTCGTTGCTGATGCGCCCTATAAGGCAGGTGATCTTTGTCGTACCCACATCAAGAGCTGCGGCGAGGGTGCCGCGCCGCTCCGATGTGCTAAGGGAATTTCCTTTGAGCAAGGCCATGATCAGGTCTCCCGCTCAAAATCGGGCAACTCAGAAGCTAAACCTTCTCCATCATCACTGGGTGTGACGACAATGCGGTCTGCAAGACGCATGTCCACAATACTAACCGCCCGTGCCAACAGCCGGTGTTCCTGATCATAATCAACCAGTGCCCTGAGCGCACCGCCAAGATCAACTTCGGGGAGCTTGACCACGACGCCATTGTCCAGATGTAAGTCCCAACGCCGATCTCCAACGCGCACCGCATAGCGCACCCGCGGCGCCAAAATTGGTGTGGCATTGACCGCCAGAAAAAGATCTCCAGCACCGTGATTGGCACCCGCGCCAATGACTTGCGGCAAATGCGCGTATTGGTCTGCCCGCGCGGTTTCGATGACGTCGCCATTTGCGGCGATGACGCGGAACGCCCCATCGCGCTGCCAAACCGCAAAGGCTTGTCGTTCTTCGATAATAACGTGAATGCTGCCGGGTAGAGCGCGCACAATTATGGCGCGATCAACCCAATCGAGTTCCTCAACACGGGCGCGCATCTCATCCAGGTTAATGCCAAATATGGCGTCGCCATACTCAATTTCTAACGCGTCCATCACCGCGCCGGGGCTGGTTTGATCCTGCCCCTCAATGGTAATGCGTTGCACAGTGAAGCCAGCATTGATGAGAGTAAGTTGCGCTTGCTCATCCGCATAATGCAGCGAGCGCTCAACAAACCCGCTGGCCCACACGCCGTAAAGGGCAATGGTCGCAACGCTCAATAGGGCATAGGTACGCAAATAGGCGTGGCGGCCGAGAAACCGGCGCCAACCTTCAATGCGTCGCTCCCACACGCGCGCTGCCGTCGGTTGCTTGCCGCGACGGCGGGGAGACGCTTTCTTTTTGGACGGTGCCCGACGCTTCGTTGTTTTTTTGCGTGCGGTACCTTTTACCTGTCGCATCCAGCGTCCTCAAGAATCCAAACTACAAGATCCTTGAAGTCCACCCCAATAAACCCAGCTTGTTCCGGTGCTAGTGACGTCGGTGTCATGCCCGGTTGTGTATTTGTTTCTAATGTTGCAAGCGCTCCCGTGGCGTCATCGTACCGAAAATCGGTCCGCGTAACCCCTCGGCACCCCAGCGCCTTATGAGCCTTTACGGCATAGTCCATTAAGGTTTCGCTAAGATTACCGGGCAGTTCCGCCGGAAAGATATGGTGAGAGCCACCGGGAGCGTATTTTGCCTCATAGTCATAAAACTTAAGATCGGTGACGATCTCGGTAACTGTTAACGCCCGATCGCCCATGACGGCCACGGTCAGCTCACGACCCGGTATGAATTTCTCGATCATCACTTGATCGCCCAGGTCCCATTTGTCGGTGCCAAGCTCTCCCGGTGGGCGATTATCGCCTTCGCGGATAATAAATACCCCCACGCTGGAGCCTTGATTATAGGGCTTGATCACATAAGGCGGTTCCATCTTATGCCCACTGCTCGCTTCAATGCGATCAACAAGATAGCTCTCCGCTACGGGAATACCTTCCTTCTCATAAACCAGCTTTGTGCGTTGCTTATCCATGGCAAGAGACGATGCCAGCACACCGGAGTGCGTGTAGGGAATGCGCAGGACCTCCAAGATGCCTTGCACGCAGCCATCTTCCCCCCAGCGCCCATGGAGCGCGTTAAACACCACATCGGGTTTTAGCTCAGACAAGACCGACGCCAATTCAGGCGTGGCATCAACTTCGGTGACTTTGAAACCCGCCTCACGCAATCCCGTCGCGCAGGCCGCGCCGGACACAAGTGAGACTTCGCGCTCTGGCGACCAGCCACCCTTGAGCACAGCCACATGCGTTGATTTGGGGTCGAACTGCGCCATCAAGGGCTCTCCTTACCGATACGTTTGATTTCCCATTGAAGCTCGACACCGCTTTGCTCCCGCACACGCGCGCGCATGTCCTCGCCCAATCCCTCAAGGTCCGCCGCAGTGGCCCCGCCCTTGTTGATCAGAAAGTTGCAGTGAAGTTCTGACACCTGCGCGCCGCCCCGTCGTGCCCCGCGCCCGCCGGCTGCATCGATAAGCTGCCAGGCCTTAAAACCGTCAGGATTGCGAAAAGTGCTACCGCCGGTGCGCTCGCGAATAGGCTGCGTACTCTCGCGGCTTCTGGTGATCTCATCCATGCGCGCGGTGATCTCAATTGGATCTCCTGCCGCGCCTTGGAAAAGCGCTTCAATGAAAATAAAGTCCGGCGGCACGGAAGTGTGACGATAAGAAAAACCCATCTCTTGCGCTGGGATCACGTGACGATTGCCTTGGCGGTCAAGCACCACCGCTTCCACCAACACGTCTTTGGTCTCGCGGCCATAGCACCCTGCATTCATGCGCAGCGCACCGCCGATGCTGCCGGGAATGCCGCGATAAAACTCCAGCCCCGCGACGCCTGCCTTGGCTGCGGCCTTCGCCACCATGGCATCAAGGGCAGCCACGCCCGCGCGCAGCTTGTTGCCGGGCTCTTGTGAAATTGTTGCAAACCCTTTGCCGAGGCGAATAACCACACCGTCAATACCGCCATCTCGCACCAATAAATTGGAACCAACCCCCGCAACAGTCACCGGGATGTCACTGGGGAGGGCCTGCAGAAAGGTTGAAAGGTCAGCCTCATCGGCTGGCACGAACAAGACCTCCGCGGGTCCGCCAACTCGAAACCACGTCAAAGCCGACAAAGGCTGTTCCGGGGTCAAACGCCCGCGCACTGATGGCAGGCGGTCAACCAAACGAGAGGCGGCAACGGCAGCGCTCATGCGGCATCGCCTCGAAGGGATTTGAGCTGCTCTGGCAGGGCATGGGCCCAGGTGGTGATGTTGCCCGCGCCGAGACATACAACCATATCCCCCGGTGCCGTCTTGTCGGCGACAAGGGCGGCAAGAGCATCCGGCGATGAAAGCGCCGTGACATCTTTGTGGCCGTGACGCCGGAGCCCCTCAACCAAATGATCTTTATCCATGCCTTCAATGGGATCTTCGCCAGCCTCAAACACATCAGCGACGATGACCTTGTGGGCGTCGTTGAAACAGGTGCAAAATTCATCAAACAGATTCTTGAGACGTGAGTATCGGTGAGGCTGCACCACGGCGACGACCTTGCCCTTGTTCGACGCCCGCGCGGCTTTCAATACCGCTGCAATTTCCACCGGATGATGACCATAGTCGTCAATAATGGCCACATCGTTCCAGGTCCCCACCCGCGTGAAGCGCCGGTTGACACCACCAAAACTCGCCAGGCCCAACTTGATTGTCGCCTCGGACATGCCCAATTCGTTGGCGACCATGATGGCTGCCAGCGCATTGGAAACGTTATGGTCACCAGGCATGGGCAAGCGCAACTTATCAACAAGTCGCTTGCCGCCTTTAAGACGCTCACCAAATTGAACTGAAAACTCCGCCATGCCGCCGTCGTAGGTGACATCTTTGGCGCGCAAATCCGCTTGAGGATTAAATCCATAAGTGACAATGCGGCGGTTCTCTATACGCCCAATGATGGCCTGCACATCGGGGTCATCAATGCAGAGCACGGTAAAGCCATAGAATGGTATGTTTTGCGCAAAGGTCAGAAACGCATCTTTCACATGGTCGAAATCGCCGTAGTGATCCATGTGCTCGGGATCAATGTTCGTAACAATGGCCACGGTTGAGGGCAGGTTCACAAAGGTGCCGTCGCTTTCATCTGCTTCAACCACCATCCAGTCGCCGGTCCCTAGATAGGCATTGGTGCCGCGCTTGGTGATGATACCGCCGTTGATCACGGTGGGATCGAACCGCCCCGCTTCGAGCAAGGCCGCCACCATTGAGGTGGTCGTGGTTTTGCCATGGGTGCCGCCCACCGCAACCGCTGATTTGATCCGCATCAGTTCTGCCAGCATTTCAGCGCGGCGCACCACCGGCAGCAGCGCTTCGCGTGCGGCAATGACTTCTGGGTTGGTTTCTTTGATGGCGGACGAGATCACCACCACATGGGCACCTTCCACGTTCTCAGCCCGATGGCCAACCTCAATGGGAATTCCCAAGCGGCGCAGGCGGCGAACATTGGGGCTATCGGAAATGTCTGACCCGCGCACGGCATGGCCAAGCTCAAACATCACTTCGGCAATACCGCTCATGCCAATACCGCCGATACCGACGAAATGAATTGTGCCAATGTCGATGGGCAATTGCGCCACGGTTTATGTCCCCTCACCCCTTATCGGGGCCATCGCTCTCAATCAGACCTTCAATGAGGTCGGCAAATTCGCGGCCCGCGTCCGGCCGTCCAGTAGACCGCGCCGCCTTGGCCGCGTTTGCCAGTGCGGTTTGATCACACAAAAGCGACAGCAATTTGTCGCCGAGAGATTCTGCGGTTAACGCGGCTTGAGGCATCAACCATGCCCCGCCGGGACCGGTCAAGGCGGCGGCATTAACCGTCTGATGGTCATCCATCGCTGTGGGCAAAGGGACCAGAATTGAGGGGCGCCCAATCACGCCGAGTTCCGTCACTGTAGAGGCCCCTGCGCGGGCGATCACCAGGTGCGCCTCGGCCATGCGTTCAGGCAGGTTGGCAAAGAACGTCGCCACCTGGGCTCGGACCCCCATGTCATCATAGGCGCGCTGAACACCTGCCATATCTTCGGTGCGTGCTTGTTGTACCACATGAAGACGCGCCTTCATCGCTTCGGGTAAGTGTCCAATGGCGTCCGGCACGGTTTGACTGAGGGATTGCGCCCCCTGACTACCGCCAAAGACCAGCAAATGTATGGCATCGGACTCGCCCGGTGCGTGGTATTCAATGTTGCGCGCGGCCCGCACATTTTCGCGGATCGGGTTGCCAACCACATGAACCTTGGAACGATGCTTTGCCGCCGCCCCTTGCATGTTATCAAAGGCGGCGCCGATCAAATTCACATACCCTGCGAGAAACTTGTTGACGCGCCCGAGCACTGCATTGGGATCATGCAAAGCCGTCGGGATCCGTAACAAGGTTGCTGCGACCATTGTGGGGAACGAAGGATAGCCCCCAAAACCAACCACCGCGACCGGTTTAAGGTCTCGCAAGGTGCCAATGGATTGAATCAGCCCGCCAATAATTTTTACCCCCGCCACGCCGCGCTTGATGGGGTTTGCCCCGGCGAAAGTTGCCGCCTCGATGGCGCGAATGTCGTCACTTGGAAAGTGGTCGGTGAAGGCAAGGCCGCGCTCATCAGAGATGAGGACTATATCGTAGCCGCGCGATTGCAACTCTACCGCCAGGGCTTGAGCGGGAAACATATGACCGCCCGAACCGCCGGCGGCGAGAACGATGGTGGCTTTAGTGGGCGCCGGCATTGGCGAGCCCCCGCACGCTCCGCGACCCGGCGCGGCGTCTGGTGAGGGCAAGGGCAAAACCCAAAGTGATGCCGGTGGCGACAAGCGACGAGCCGCCATAGGAAATGAACGGCAAGGTCATCCCCTTGGCGGGCAGCAGCCCCACATTCACACCCATGTTGATGAAAGCTTGCATACCCACAAGCAAAAACAATCCCGCCGCAGCGAGCTGCACAAAGTGATCGCGCTCCCCCATTGAGCGGATAATGCCGCGCGTAACGATCACAAGGAAAATGACAGCCACCGCGATACACGTCCAAAGCCCCAATTCCTCGCCCATCACCGCGAAGGCAAAATCTGTGTGGGCATCGGGCACATGAACCTTCACGGTCCCCTCCCCCGGACCGGTTCCGAAAAGACCGCCGTTGCGCATGGCGCGCAAAGCAAAATCAACTTGGGTGAGGCCACCCTCTGTGCCCATCAGATAAGCATTTATGCGGTCCGTCACATGGGGGAAAATAACATAGGCCGCCCCCAGCATGACCCCTGCTGCGACCGCAAGCCCAACGGTCCAAACAAACGGTAGCCCCGCCGCGAACAAGAGCGCACCCCAAACCGCGGTGAGCAATACGGACTGCCCGACATCTGGCTGAAGCAACAACAAAAACAAAGGCGCGAGCAAAATAAACAGCGCCAAGCTGTAGCCTGGAAACCCCGGCACGCGATTGCCCTGCGAAAGGGTCCAGGCCACAAGCACGACAAATGCGGGCTTCAGAAACTCCGCTGGCTGGACAGATAGAGGGCCAAATCGCAACCAGCGGGTTGCGCCATTGACCTCTGGCCCGATTAATAACGTCAACGCCATGGCCCCCAACGCGCCGACGAACAAGATGATGCCAAGGGTTCGCACCTCCCGCACACTGCGCATGGACACCAGTAGCAGCGCAGCGATTGCAAACCCTGTAAAGATGGCATGGCGTACAAAATACTGTGCGGCTACGCCAAGCCCGCGCGCTTCCGACGCGCTACCGGTTGCCACCGAAACAAATACGCCGAAGATCGCCAGTCCCAATATGCAGATCAATGTTGGTTGATCGATGGTACGCCACCATTCCACCATGGCACTGCGATCTGTACGCGAGAAACGACTCATGATGTCGCCTCTTCAACGTCTGCGGGGGCGTCTGTGGGGGCCATGAGGCCTTCCACAGCATCGCGAAAGGCCTGCCCGCGCACTTCAAAGTCACTGAACTGATCGAACGATGCACAGGCCGGTGAGAGTAAAATCACTGCCGGTTCGCCATCCCGCATCGCATCTGCATAGGCAAAGGCAACCGCGCGCGCCAGAGTGCCGACATTTTTGGTCTCAACTTTGCCCGCAAGCTCCGCCACAAAGTCCTCTGCCGCTTGCCCAATAAGGTAGGCCTGACGCACTGGGGCGAGATGCGGCATGACGGCATCAAGCCCGTCATCTTTGGCCTCGCCGCCAACAATCCAATAGATGTTTTCATAGGACGCAAGCGCGCGCGCAGCAGCAGCGCCGTTGGTGGCTTTGGAATCATTTACAAACATGATGGAGCCCAATTCCATCACGATCTCTTGCCGGTGCGCGAGCCCAGGAAATGTTTCCAGCGCCGCGGCAATATCGCCCTGCGCCATATTAAAGGCCCTAGCGACGGCATAGGCCGCCGCGGCATTCTGCCAATTGTGCGCGCCCTGCAATGTTGGCACGTTCGCCAAGTCAAAGACATCCAGCGCCGGATCGACAGTGGCATCCACCAAATGGG
>JAJFIK010000047.1 GCA_021775005.1 Rhodospirillales bacterium | reverse complement strand
TTGACGCTGATCTGCCGCTTTGGTGCCGACAAAGTGGCTGAATATTTGCCCAAGCTGATCCGCGCGGTGGAAAGGGAAGGCCGCACCGTTGTGTGGTCTTGCGATCCCATGCACGGCAACACCATCAAAACCGACAGTGGCTTTAAGACCCGCCCCTTTGAGCGTGTGCTGAAAGAAGTGGAGAGCTTCTTTGCGGTTCATCGCACGGAGGGAACCCATGCGGGCGGCGTGCATTTTGAGATGACGGGCAAAAACGTCACTGAATGCATTGGCGGTGCGCAGGCCATTTCCGAGGCGCAGCTGTCAGACCGCTATCACACCCATTGCGACCCACGCCTCAATGCGGACCAAGCGCTGGAGCTGTCGTTCCTTATTGCGCAAAACGCTGCCAAGGAACGGGACAAGTCTCGGGCCGTGGCCTAACCCCCAGCCAGCTCCTGTCGCAGGCGTATGTTTTCCTGCTCCAGCTGTTCGATACGGCCTTCGAGCGCGCTGAGTTGCGTCTCGAACTCGTCATCGGTGAGCATGTGGGGAATGTGCTGCGGGCAATTGATGTCATAGGCCTCCAGCGTGAACAGGATCGCCCGTTCTGGCCGCGCGCGGTAGCCTTCATCCATGAGCTGCTCCAGCAGCGCCTCGTCATCTTCCACAACGCGCGCTGTGCCCCATAACTTCATGCGGCGTTTGGTGGCGTAGTCGATAAGGAAAATATACGCCTTGGGATTATCGCTGAGGTTGCCAAGGGTGATGTATTGCCGATTGCCCGCGTAATCAGCAAACCCAAGGGTTTTGTCGTCAATGACCTTCAAGAACCCTTTCGGTCCCCCGCGATGTTGAATATAGGGCTGCCCATCGGCGCTGGCGGTACCCAGAAAGAATGAGTTTCGCTGCGCCACAAATCCCTGCAAAACAGGATCAATGGTGGTACGCCAACCGCCGCTTTCCTCCATCTTGGCATAGGCGGTGCGCGAGCCGCGTAGCTCCTGCTCGTGTTTCACCGTCGGCGTAAAGCCGATGTCGCTGGGGTATTGGGCCATGTACGAATCTCCTCTGTGCGGCGGGTTATCCCATGGGATGCCGCACAAATGAAATGGTCAGCACATGACAGCTATGAGTTTATGCGGGGTTTCGGTCTGCTGCTAAGAACGAACGTCAACCACGGTCAGGCTTGCCACAAACTCACGCCAGCGCGTTTCTACGTCTGCGCTAAAGACCTGCGTGAAGGTTGGTCCAAAACTCCGCCCCACAGCGATTTCTTGCGAAAACTGGTCAACGCCCCCAGGGCGCAATTGCTCAAGGTACTCAATGAACAATACCGCCTGGCGGTAGTACATGTGATTAGTCAGGCCCCACTGCGCTGCATGATCGCGGCCGATCCAGCGCGGCGCACTTCGCGGCACGAAGTGATGGCCTTGCCCAATGGCAGCGCTGGCCTCTTCGGCGGTTACGCGCTCCGCACCCGCACCGCCGGATATCCAAACCGCATATCCTTCATCAAACCAAGCAGGCGGTGGGCGCTGAAAGAGCCCAAGGCGTTGCTTGAGGTAGAGGTGCGAGAGTTCATGACGGATGATCGCCGGAACACTCTCGCGCCACTCTAGTATATCAGGTGAGATGACAACGCCGCGGGGCGGTGTGGCCGCCCGGATAAAACGATTGTTGGTCCCCGTCAGACCGTTGAAGCAATCCTTTGTGGCACAAACGAACACGCGCGCAGCGGCAGGGAAGGGCATGCCATAATGCGCCTCCACATCTGCGACCGCGCCCGGCAACAGGGCGGCAATCTCATCGGCAAGGCCGCCAATGTCTTCTTCATAGAGAACATGTGGGTTAGCGGCATGAACAACGAAGTGATCGGTCGATGCGAAATAGGCGCGGACGAAGTCAGCGTTGCGAATACCGTCGGCGACAAGGACCATTACAAGAAGAATGCCAGCTACTATTGCTATCCGCCGCCAACTCATTTGACCCTCATCAATTCGTCAATGCCTAGCTCAGCTTCACCAGCATCTTGCCAAAGTTCGCACCGGAGAAGAGCCCCATGAACGCATCAGGCGCTCTCTCAATGCCCTCGTAGATGGTTTCCTTGCGCTTGATTTTGCCCTCCGCAAGCCACGCAGGCACATCACGCAAAAAGTCTTCGGCCATGTCAAGATGATTGGAGACGATGAAACCCTGCATTTTCAGGCTCTTGCCTACAGCGAGGATGAGGTTCCACGGGCCCGGCTGCGGTGCGGTGTCATTATAGCGCGAGATCATGCCGCAAAGGGGCATGCGCCCAAACGGGTTCATCAGGTTGAGCGCGCTGATCAGGTGGTCGCCGCCCACATTCTCAAAGTAAACATCGATGCCTTTGGGGCAAGCCGCCGCCATGGCGGCCTCTAGGTCTTGCTGGGTTTTGCAATTTTTGTAATTGATTACCGCATCGACGCCCGCTTCGTTTTTGAGCCAGTCGCACTTTTCATCCGACCCTGCCGATCCTGCCACATAACAGCCCTTGGCCTTGGCGATCTGACACACGACAGATCCCACCGCGCCGGACGCGGCGGTGACAAAAACATTATCGCCTTGTTTCAGCTCGCCGATCCGCAAAAGCCCGGCATAGGCTGTGAGGCCAGGCATGCCCAGCACGCCCAGGAAGGCCTCAGGCGGGGCAAGGCTGGGGTCAATTTTTTGATCAAAGGAGCCATCAGAGATAGCGTATTCGCGCCAGCCATTCATATGGTTGAGCCAGGTGCCCACCGGGACGTCAGGGTTGTTTGAATCGACAACCTCGCCAATGGCACCGCCGCTTAAGGCCTCGCCAATCTGAAAGGGCGGGACATAGCTTTGAACATCCATCATGCGCCCGCGCATATAGGGGTCAACGCTCATCCAGTGATTGCGGATGAGAATCTGGCCATCGCCAATGGCCGGCACATCGATCTCAGCGAGTTCAAAATTCTCTGGAACCGGCGTACCGGAGGGGCGGGAGGCGAGACGGATTTCTTTTGATTTGAGGCCTGACATGGGGGTAATCCTTTGAATAGGAGAATGAGTGTTGTCGTTCACCCTAGCCGGTAATAATCATGAAACAATAGTTGACTTGATTGGCCCCCTCAGATGCCGCCATTGATGGCGCGGGGACGTGGATATTTTGTACAAACCCGAGGCAATTGACGTGGCGGAACGGCTCAAGGCAGGCGTAGTAGGTGCAGGTGTTTTTGGCACTTTCCATGGGCGCAAATATGCCGAGATTACAGAGGTCGAATTGGTGGCCATTATCGACCCCGATGAAGCCCGCGCAAGCGCACTGGCGGCCGAGCTTGGCGCCACAGCCTTTACCGACCTTGCGGCGGCATTGCCTCAGCTGGATGTGCTGACCGTGGCCGCGCCCGCCACCCATCACTATGGCCTCACCAAAGAAGCCCTTGAAGCGCAAAAGCACGTGCTTGTGGAAAAACCCATAGCGCTCAATACCGACCACGCGGATGAGCTGATCGCGCTCGCCAACGCCCATGGGCTGGTCCTGCAGGTGGGCCATCAAGAGCGTTTTGTCTTCGATGCCCTTGGTATTTTGAAGCGCGAGGTCTCGCCGCAGCATATCAAAGTGCGGCGCACCGGGCCGTTCTCGGGGCGGGCCATGGATACTTCTGTGATTATGGATTTGATGATCCATGACATCGACCTGGTGCATCAGGTAATGCCGGGCATAATTACAGACGTTTCCGCGACCTCCAAGACCTTGCATGGCGCCCACCCTGATGAGGTTACGGCAATGCTTAGTTTTGATGATGGCGGAGAAGTGCATCTTCACGCCAGCCGCATTGCGGATGCGCGCGACCGGGACATGTCGCTGACCTATCCCGATGGCATTGTCACCATCGATTTTGTCAATCGCGCGGTTGAGAATTCAACCCCTGCGAAACTGGCGGACCTTTTTGGTGACACCAACTCAGCGGTGATGTCTGACCCTTTGGGGTTCGCCGTGCAGCATTTTATCTCTGCGGTGCGCAATCGCACCGAACCTGTTGTAACCGGGCGCTGCGGTCGTCGCGCCCTTGAAACTGCCCTCAAAATTCAATCTGCCGCCAAAGCGGCTGCGTAATATTAAGGACCGATGCCATGACCACTGAGCCCCTTCGCCCTGTGACAGCTGATGATGCCCCCATTGCGTTCATTGACCTTAAAGCGCAGCAGCTGCGCATTCGTGATCGGATCGAAGCGCGCCTGATGGCGGTGCTTGACCACGGGCAATACATCAACGGGCCAGAGATCGCTGAACTTGAAGCGGCGCTGTGCGAATTTACCGGCGCAACAGAATGCGTCGGTGTGGCCAGTGGCACGGACTCGTTGATTATTGCCATCATGGGTGAGGGGATCGGCGCAGGGGACGCAGTGTTCATCCCCGGCTTTACTTATAACGCGACGGCCAATGCCGTGCTTCTTGCCGGGGCAACGCCGGTCTTCGTCGATGTTAAACCTGGAACGTTCAACATGAACGCGGCTGATCTTGCGATGAAAATCGAAGCTGTACGCGAAGAAGGCAAACTGGTGCCGCGCATGGTTATCCCGGTGGATCTGTTCGGGCTGCCAGCGGACTATACCGCCATAGGCAAAGTGGCGGACGCCTATGGGCTGACCGTGTTCGGCGATGCGGCGCAAAGTTTCGGCGGCGCTATGGGCAATGCCCGGGTGGGCGCGCTTTGCGAAATCACCTCCACAAGTTTCTTCCCCGGCAAAGCACTTGGGGCCTATGGCGAGGCCGGTGCGCTGTTCACGACTGACCATGACAAAGCAGAGATCTGGCGCTCGATCCGCTGGCATGGCACCGACGCCGCGCGGGCTGAATCAGTTCGTGTGGGCTTCAATGGTCGCCTTGATTCTATGCAAGCAGGTGTGTTGCTTGAAAAGCTCGCTATTTTCCCAGAAGAGCTTGAGCTTCGCGCCAAGCATGCGGCCTATTACGATGCGCGACTGGGGGAGTATCTGAATCTTCCGGCGCGGGAGGAAGGCTTTCAAAGCTCCTGGGGGTACTACACCATCACGGTGCCAAGCCGCGACAAAGTGCGAGATGCGCTTGGTGCCGCTAAAATTCCCACGGCGATCTACTACCGCCAAGCGCTGCACCAGATGGCGGCGTTTACGCCCTATGCGCGCGAGGGGGGCTTGCCCATATGTGAGGCGCTTGCCGGTGAGGTATTGGCGCTGCCCATGCATCCCTACCTCACAGAAGGTCAAATTGATCGGGTATGTGACGAGCTCATCAAGGCGCTTTGAGCCATTGCGGAGGAGGGGCAGTCGGGCTACTTCATAACTCATGACTGATCAGCTTCGGATTGCCCTTGCGCAGCTAAATCCCACCGTGGGGGACATCGACGGCAATGTCGCCCAAGTTCGCCGCGCGCGGGCAGAGGCGGGGGCTTTGGGCGCGGACCTTGTGCTTTTCAGCGAGCTCTTTCTGCTCGGTTATCCCCCCGAAGACATGGTTCTGAAGCGTGCCTTTCAGGACGATGTAGACGCCGCGCTGGCCGCCTTGGCCGCTGAAACCGCTGATGGCGGGCCGGGCATATTGCTTGGCACCTCTGATCGTATCGGCAACAAGGTCTACAACGCTGTGGCGCTTCTCGATGGCGGCGAGGTGAAAGCCATGCGCCATAAAGTGCATTTACCGAACTATGGCGTTTTCGACGAACTGCGCGTGTTTGAACAAGGCGCTATGCCGAGCCCAATAGATTTTCGCGGCGTGCGCATTGGTGTTCCCATTTGCGAAGACATCTGGTTTGAGGATGTGGTGGAGTGCCTGGAAGAAACCGGCGCAGAACTTTTTCTCGTGCCCAACAGCTCCCCGTTTGAGACAGACAAAATCCACGACCGGATGATGCACGCCGTGGCGCGGGTAAAAGAATCCGGCCGCCCGCTGGCATATGTGAACCAGCTTGGCGGGCAGGACGAGCTCACATTTGACGGCCGCTCCTTTGTGCTCAATGGCGATTGCGCCCTCGCGGCGCAACTGCCGGCTTGGGATGAAGCCCTCGTGGTTACGAATTGGACGCGCAAAGCAGACGGTTGGCATTGCGCGATGGGCGAACTTGATGTGGCCGAGGAAGGCCATGCCGCGATCTATCAAGCTGTGACATTGGGGCTCGGCGATTATGTCCGTAAAAACGGCTTTCCCGGTGTCGTCTTGGGCATGTCTGGGGGCATTGATAGTGCGCTGACCGCCGCCATCGCGGTGGATGCCTTGGGCGCAGAAAACGTTCATTGTGTCATGCTGCCGTCAAAGTTCACCAGCGCGGAAAGCCTTGACGATGCCAAGGCCTGCGCGGAGGCCTTGGGCGTGCGCTATGACAGCCTCGCCATAGAAGGGCTTGTGGATAGCTATGACGCCGCCCTGGCCGACATGTTCAAGGGGACCAAGCCCGACACCACCGAGGAAAATATACAGGCGCGCATTCGCGGTGTGCTGCTCATGGCGCTTTCAAATAAATTTGGTGCCATGTTGCTCACCACCGGCAATAAGTCAGAAATGTCGGTGGGCTATGCCACACTCTATGGCGACATGTCCGGCGGCTTTAACGCGCTAAAAGATATCTACAAAACTGAAGTTTTTGCGCTTTCTCATTGGCGCAATGCCAACCATCCCAAAAATGCCAAGGGCCCAGCGGGGGTCGTGATCCCCGAAAATATCATCACAAAGCCGCCCACGGCCGAGCTTCGCGCAGGCCAAACCGATCAGGATTCGCTCCCCCCATACGAGGAATTGGACGATATTCTGGCCTGTTTGGTGGAAGAAGAGATGGGAACGGCGGAAATCGTGGCGCGCGGACACACCCATGAGGTAGTGAAACACGTGGAACATCTCCTATATATAGCGGAGTACAAGCGGCGGCAGGCGCCGCCAGGGGTGAAGATCACGGCCAAGAATTTCGGTCGCGATCGGCGCTACCCCATAACAAACAGGTTCCGCGATGCCAGAGACTGATACTGCCCCATCCGACGCCAGCCCAGAGAAATCGGGCCCCAATCCTCTAGGTGTCTTCATCTTGGTACTGGCGGCCATTTTTGTGGCGGCCTGGGCCATACCGGTAATAGGGGCGTTTTTCTGGATCGTCTTTGGCGGCATTTTCGCCATCTTCGGCGCGATCTTTGGGCTGATTCTGGCGATTTTTGCCTTTGTTGCGGCGCTTATCGGGACTTTGATTAGCCTGATCATTGGGCTCTTGAGCTTTGGTCTTTTGTTCCTGCCCATGGCTGCAGCCGGGGTCTTGGCGGTCGTTCTGGCGGTCGTCATCGTCAAGGCATTGCGCAGCGGCTCAGATTAGCGCTAACACTCCCGCAGAATTTCGACGCTGCAGGGACCATCCATGACCACCATCGTTCGCTTTGCACCGAGCCCCACGGGCCGCATTCATGTGGGCAACATCCGCACCGCGCTGATCAATTTTTTGATGGCGAAGAGGGCAGGTGGGCAATTCGTATTGCGTCTGGACGATACCGATTTAGAGCGCTCCACCGCTGAGTTTGCCCAAGGCATCATTGATGACCTGGCGTGGCTCGGGCTCAAGCATGACCGCATTGAGCATCAATCCGCACGATTTGCGAAATACGATGCGGCGAGGGACAAGCTGAAAGCAGCGGGGCTTTTGTATCCTTGCTATGAGACCTCCGACGAGCTTGACCGCAAACGCCGTGTGCAGCGCACCCGCGGCCTGCCGCCGGTCTATGATCGTAGCGCGCTGAAGCTCAGCGATGATGAGAAGAAACAATTGATGGCTGAAGGGCGTCAAGCCCATTGGCGTTTCAAGCTATCCGGTAATGCGGTGAAATGGATCGACCTTATTCGCGGCGAGCAAACCATTGAGACGGCATCGATTTCAGATCCGGTTTTGATCCGCGAAGACGGCAGCTATCTTTATACTCTGCCAAGCATTGTTGACGATATCGAGTTCGGTATCAGCCACATTGTGCGCGGCGAGGATCACGTGACAAATTCGGGCGCGCAAATCGAAATCTTTGAAGCCTTGGGTGGCAAGGTGCCAGAATTTGCCCACCATCCGCTGTTGACGGATGCCGATGGCGGGAAGCTGTCCAAGCGGCTTGGGTCACTTACGGTGCAAGGCTTGCGCGAGGAAGGCTTTGAGGCGTTGGCGCTTTTGAGCCAGCTGGCCAAAATCGGCACCTCTGATCAGGTAGAGCCGCGCACCTCGCTGCTGGCTCTTGCTGATGAATTTGCTTTTGAAAAGATCAGTCGAGCACCAGCACGGTTTGACATGCGCGAGCTTGAATCTCTCAACGCCAAACTTCTCCACGAGATCGCGTTCGCAGATGTGGTGGACCGCTTGGTAGCGCTGGGCATTGAAGCAGGCGAGGAATTCTGGAACACGGTGCGACCGAACCTGAAAAAATTTGCCGATGTGGCGGAGCTTTGGGCTCTTGTGACCGAACCGGTGACACCTCGCATCGAAGAGGCGGACTATATCGCCGACGCCGCAGCGCTTCTGCCATCAGGGGATCTGACGGTGGAAACCTGGGGGATTTGGACGGCAGCTCTGAAGGAGAAAACCGGGCGCAAGGGCAAGGCGCTCTTCCACCCCTTGCGAACCGCCATAACTGGGCTTGATCGAGGCCCTGATATGGCGCATCTTCTGCCGCTCATCGGCGCGGCGCGCGTGCGGGCCCGTCTCAAAGGCGAAACCGCCTAATTCGGTAAAGGGGAGCCGCAATGGCCCGCAACACCGTGAATTTCGAAACCGCCGCCGCCCGCAGGGGCGGCCCGCGCTGGTGTTGTGCCTAGCGCATAGCTTGCCTGCGTATTTCCTCATCGACAATTGGGTTCACCGTCAGGCATCGTCGCAGCACGCGACGTTCATCCCTATTGATTCGCATTACCAATGAGACGTCCCATGACCTTGAAACTTTACAACACCAAAACGCGCTCAAAAGAGATCTTCACCCCCATCGATGCGAAGAATGTGCGCATGTATGTTTGTGGGCCAACGGTCTATGACTATGCCCACATCGGCAATGCGCGCCCTGTGATTGTATTCGATGTTTTGTTCCGCTTGCTGCGCCATTTCTATGGCGCGGACCACGTTACCTACGCGCGTAACATCACCGACATTGAAGACAAGATCATCGCGCGGGCGGCCAAAGAAGGTCGCACCATTCGCGACCTCACCGAAGAAACTGCAAAAGTATACGAAGATGACGTGGCCGCCCTTGGCGCCCTGGTGCCAACGCTGGTGCCACGGGCGACGGATCACGTTGCAGAAATGCTCACGCTTATCGACACGCTTGTGGAAAAGGGTCACGCCTATGCCGCCGAAGGCCATGTGCTGTTCGACGTCACATCCATGGCGGATTATGGCAAGTTATCCGGACGCTCCATTGATGACATGATCGCCGGCGCGCGGGTGGAAGTTGCGCCCTATAAGAAAAATCCCATGGACTTTGTGTTGTGGAAGCCGTCGTCCGACATTGAGCCCGGCTGGGACTCAGCTTATGGCCGCGGGCGCCCGGGCTGGCACATTGAATGCTCCGCCATGATTGAAGCTCATATGGGCACCACCATCGACATTCATGGCGGCGGCATTGATCTTGTCTTTCCCCACCATGAGAACGAAGTGGCGCAGAGCGTCTGCGCCCACGGCGAACCCTTGGCCAATTTTTGGATGCACAATGGATTTCTGCAGGTCGAGGGCGAGAAGATGTCGAAATCCCTCGGCAACTTCCGCACCATTCATGAATTGCTTGATGAATGGCCGGGGGAGGTGTTGCGCCTGCAGATGTTGCAGTCCCACTATCGCCAACCGATCGATTGGACAGAGCGTTCAGGCAAGGAAGCTCAAGGCACCCTCGACAGGTGGTACGCTTTGACCGATGGCGTTGAAGCGACGAAGGAAGCGCCGGAAGGTGTGCTGAAAGCGATCTCAGATGATCTCAACGCGCCCGGTGCCATTGCAGAGTTGCACAAACTGGCAAGTGCAGGCGATGGCGCGGGGCTTAAAACTGGTGCGCAATTGCTTGGATTTCTTGAGGGCACGGCGGAGGCGTGGGAAGCGGCCAAGCTCAATCGGTCGTCCGTCGATCCTATGGTTGTCGAGGCACTTCTTGCGGAACGTACCAAAGCCCGTGCAGCTAAAGACTTTGCTGCGTCTGATCGTATTCGCGATGAATTAAAGGCCATGGGTGTTGAGATTATGGACGGGGCGGAAGGCACCACCTGGACCATTACAAAATGACAGAGCGGAGCGAAGCCGAAGTCCGCGCCCGTGTTCATCTGGGAACGGGAGCCGCAGTGGGCGGGTTCGTCGCCTGGGGCGTAAGTCCGCTCTATTGGAAATTGCTCGGCGCCTATGGCGCGGCTGAAATCCTCGTGCATCGGGTTCTGTGGGCAGGCGTCATGCTGGCCATCGTTGTGCAAAGGGGCGAGGGCTTTGCCCATGTTTGGGAAAAGGTAAAGGACCCGCGTGTCTTACGCATGCTCATGTTGAGCGCGGGACTTATCGTGATCAATTGGCTCTTGTTCATTTGGGCCACCACCCATGGCCGCGTGCTTGATGCCAGCCTTGGATACTTCATGAATCCGTTGGTGAACGTGGTCATCGGGGCGGCGCTGCTTGGTGAACGGCTTAATCGCATTCAAATGGCGGCCGTTGGATTGGCCGCCCTTGGGGTGATCAATCTTTCGCTCGATTTAACCACCTTGCCGTGGATTCCGGTGACGCTTGCCGTGAGTTTTGCCTTTTATGGCTACATCCGCAAAACCGTCAACATTGAATCTGTTGAGGGCCTGTTGGTTGAGACGCTTTTGGTGGCGCCTTTTGCCCTTGCCTATTTGATCTGGTTGATGATTCAAGGTGAAAGCCACTTTCTAAACAGCGGCTGGTTGATCGCGCTGCTCTTTCTGTTTTGCGGGCCGTTCACCTCTGTGCCGCTGATGATGTATAATTACGCGGCGCGGCGCATACGCCTGACGACCCTCGGTATCGCGCAATATATCGCCCCATCGATTCATTTCATTATTGCGGTGAGTTACGGCGAGGCCATCACCCTTCGCCACATTATTACCTTTGCACTGATCTGGACCGCGCTGGCGCTTTACACCGGCAATGCCATTCATACGGAAGCGCAAGTGCGACGACGCCTTGGCGTGATGCGTTAAAATTTGGGTGCGATCTTCCGGTCTTCACTTGCCAGCCATGTTCGGATGGCAGGCAACACGTCTTCTGTACCGTCAACAATTGCCCAGCAGGCGCGAATGTCATAACGCGCAAAGCCATGATCAATAATGTGTTCCAGAAGGGTGACAAAAGGCTCCCAAAAGCCGTTCACGCTGACAAGAACAATGGGCTTGTCGTGTTGTTGCAACTGCGCCCATGAAATCATCTCCACCACTTCTTCCAAGGTGCCAATGCCGCCCGGCAGGACCACAAAAGCATCGGATCGATCATACATGTCGTGCTTGCGCTCGTGCATGGTCTCGGTGATGATCAACTCATGGAGGTTTGAGGACGGTAACTCCACGGCGCGTAGAAATTCGGGAATAATGCCGATTACTCGGCCACCTTTGGCCAGGGTCGCGTTTGCGACCTGCCCCATCATGCCCACATTGCCGCCGCCAAAGACAAGTTCCACGCCCTCACTGGCGAGGGTCTCGCCAAGGGTCTTGGCCGCAGTCATATAGGCTTGGTCGTTGCCAGGGCTTGAGCCGCAATAAACGCAAACGGATTTGAGATCGGGCATATACAGTACTCCGCAAGGGGTTGAACGCAGGATGGGTCACGAACGGGCCACATTTGATGGTTTAACTCTATGGGGGAGATGTAAAGAGGGGCTTTTGTCTATGCGTATTATTCTCATATTTGCTGGTCTGGTGGCGCTCGCTGCCGTGGCCGTGGCGTTTTATCTTTTCTTTGGCGTGCAAGCACCGCAACTCCCTCAATCTGCCTATGACGCACCGCCGCCGACGAGTGAGGACCTGTCCACTGCGAATGATGCCGCCGTCCTGGGCCGAGAAATGCCCACTTTTGACATTGTGCGCGTGGACCGCACCGGCGAAGCCGTTATCGCTGGCCGGACAGAGCCAGGTGAAACCGTGCGGGTCTATGCCAACGGCGAAGTGATCGGTGAAGCTCAAGCAGATGCCCGTGGCGAATGGACCATGATTGTCACCGCGCCGCTTGATCAAGGCGACCAGGAAATAACCCTGACCTCATTTGATGCCGACGGAAACGAGCATACCTCGACCCAGGTGGTCGTGGTGGCGGTGCCAGATCGACCGGATGACCTGCCCCTTGTTGTGCTTTCGACCCAAGATGGCCCCAGCCGTGTTCTGCAAGCGCCGCAAGACGGCGTTCGTGAAGGCAGCCTGGTGCTCAGTTCGGTCGACTATGACGACGACGGCAATGTGATATTTGCCGGCGAGGCGGAGAACGGGGCGGCCGTTCGCGCCTATGTGGGTGACCGCTCAGTTGGCGTTGTCCGCGCCGGCCCCGATGGTCGCTGGACCATTATTGCCGACGAACCAATCCTGCCAGGGCTATACACGTTGCGCGTCGACCTGATTGCTGATGATGGCGTGGTGCTGGAGCGCATCGAGGTGCCATTTGAGCGCGCGTCTCCTGCGGATGTTGCTCTAACCGACGGCCGCGTCATCGTTCAGCCGGGCAATAGCCTGTGGCGCATTTCCCGGGTGATTTATGGCCAAGGCCAACGCTACACCATCATTTATGCAGCCAACGAAGATCAAATACGCGACCCGGACCTGATTTATCCGGGACAAATTTTTGCGGTGCCGCCGGGTAATTAAAACACCCTAACTTGCCAGGGGTTGTCCGCGGGCAAGGCGAGGGCCATGTTGAATGGTCATTCCCCTTGGACCAAGGACACCCATGGCCAACGCCCACAACGCCTCCACCGCCCCTGTGTCAGACGCGGCAGCTTCTGCATCCATGACCGCGACCCGCGGCGGGATCGGTCGGACAATGCGGGCGATCCTCCCTTATATGTGGCCGAAATCGCGCATGGATTTGCGTGCCCGCGTTGTGATTGCCCTTGTTGTGATGGTGGTAGGGCGCGTCATTACTGTGATTGTTCCGTTTTTTTACAAAATGGCGGTGGACGGTTTGACCCCGGCAGTGGGGGCGGAGGCAGCAGCCATTGTGGCGGTCCCGGTGCTGGCGATTGTGGCCTATGGCGGCGCTCGCATCATGATGGCGTTGTTTCAGCAGTTACAAAACGCTGTTTTCGTGCCAGTGAGCCAACATGCTCAGCGCTCCATCGCGGTGACGACATTTCGACATCTTCACAAACTTTCTCTGCGGTTTCATCTGGATCGGCGTACAGGCGGGCTCAACCGGCTTATTGATCGCGGCACAGAAGCGATCGGGTTTTTCCTGCGCTTTACGCTTTTCAATATTGTTCCCGCATTGATCGAACTTGCCCTTGTTTGCGTGGTGCTGACATTGGCATTTGATTGGCGGTTTGCGGCCATCACCGGTGTCACCATTATCTTTTATATCTGGTTCACCTTTGGCATTACCGAATGGCGCACAAAGTTTCGCCGGCAAATGAATGATACGGACACGGAATCCAGCACCAAGGCCGTGGATAGCCTGATCAATTATGAGACCGTGAAGTACTTTGGCAACGAAGAGCACGAGGCCAAGCGCTTTGATCGCTCTATGGCGGCCTATGAACGCGCGGCGATTCAGGCCATGACCTCGCTTTACTTCCTCAACTTTGGCCAAGCTGTGGTCTTCGCCATTGGGTTGACGGCGCTGATGACCCTTGCGGGCATGGAAGTAGCGAACGGGACCAAGACACTGGGCGACTTTGTCATGCTCAATGCGCTTTTAATTCAGCTCTATGTGCCATTGAATCTACTTGGGTTTGTCTACCACCAAATCCGCGAGTCCCTGGTGGACATGGAACGCATGTTTGATGTGTTGGAGCAGGAACCGGAAATTGAGGATGCCTCTGATGCCAAGGCGCTTGACGTGCGCGGCGGGGAAATCAAATTCGAAGATGTTTGTTTTCACTATGATGCAGACCGCAGCATTATTCACAACATCAGTTTTGAAATCCCGGCGGGCAAAACCGTCGCCGTTGTGGGCCCCACTGGTGCAGGCAAGTCAACGCTATCGCGCATCCTTTACCGATTTTATGAAGTGAGCGAAGGCCGCGTCACCATTGATGGTCAGGACATTCGAGATGTCACGCAAGGGAGCCTGCGCGATGTGATTGGCATGGTGCCGCAAGACACCGTGCTTTTTAATGACACCATTCGCTACAACATCGGCTATGGCCGCCCTGGTGCCAGCCAAGACGAAATTGAACATGCCGCAAGGCAGGCGCAGATCCATGATTTTGTCGTGGGCTTGCCAAAAGGCTATGACACACGAGTGGGGGAGCGCGGCCTGAAGCTTTCCGGCGGGGAAAAGCAGCGCGTTGCCATCGCCCGCACGCTGCTCAAAGACCCACCGATACTTGTGCTGGATGAAGCGACATCGGCGCTGGATTCTCATACCGAAAAAGAAATCCAAACCGCCCTCAATGCCGTATCACGGGGGCGTTCAACGCTCATTGTGGCGCACCGGCTTTCCACGGTGATCAATGCCGATGAGATTATTGTGCTCGATGGCGGGCATATTATTGAGCGCGGACGCCACGATGCGTTGCTGGCAAAAGCTGGGCGCTACGCCTCTATGTGGCAGCGCCAGCTTGAAGTAGAGGAAGTCGCAGAAAAGCTTGAAGCCCTCCGCGACACCGGCGATGTGCCTGCAGACGCCTGACTATTCGGCTGGACCTGATTGCTCAACAGGCTCTTCAGGTTTGCGCCCGACAATTCTTCGTCCGATAGCCGGTGCTGAGCGATAGAGCGTGTTCACAAATGCTTCCCACAGGCGCAGCAGGCAGGGTGTGACAATCAAAGTCAAGATGGTTGAGAACCCAAGCCCCCAGACCACTGCGGTGGAAAGCGGCACCCACCAAACTGAAACAGGGCCGCCAATGGAAAAGGCCCGATCAATGTAATTCACGTTCAACATGTACATCATGGGTAGCAAGCCGCAGATGGTTGTGATTGAGGTGAGAAAGATCGGGCGCAAGCGCTGAGCACAGGTGCGCACAATGGCATCAGCGCCGGAAAAGCCCTCCTGCAACAGGCGTTGATAAGTATCAATCAGCACAATGTTGTTGTTCACCACAATACCAGCGAGCGCGACAACTCCTGTCCCGGTCATAATGATGCTAAATGGTTGCTGCATCACCATAAGGCCCAGCAACACACCCACCGTGGAGAAAACGACCGTCAGCAGAATTACAAATGAATGGAAAAAGTTGTTGAATTGCGTGATCAAAATCAAAAACATGATGAAGAGTGCAATCAACATTGCGCCACCAAGGAATTCGGCAGATTCGGCTTGTTCTTCGCTTGCGCCGCGGAATCGGATTTGGACGCGCGGGTTAAACGATTGCCCATCGACCCAGTCGCGCAATTCGCGAATAACGTTGTCCGGTAACAATCCCTCTTCCACATTGGCGCGGACATTCATGACCCGCAATCCATCAATGCGGTCAATTTGTGTGACCCGTTGAGTGGCGGTTCTTGTTACGAAATTCGAAAGCGGCACCAAACCATCCCGGGTTTGTACCCGCAGTTGATCCAGCTGATCGATGGAACGCGCGTTGTCAGGGAAGCGGGCGCGAATATCGACTTCGTCATCCGCATCATCAGGGCGATACCGCCCGATCAGAATGCCATTGGTCACAAGCTGAACCGTTGTGCCAATTGAGGTGATGTCAGCCCCAAATCGGCTCGCCTGCTCCCGATCCACATCCAATTCCCACTCAATGCCGGGAAGTGGGCTGGTGTCTTCAATCTCGATAAGACCGTCAACCTCAGTGCGCATATGGTTTGAAATGGCGGCCATTGTCGCCATCAGGGCCGTGCTGTTTTCAGACCGAAGTTCGACCTGCACGTCTTTGCCGGTGGGTGGGCCTTGCTCCATTGGCCTTACTTCAACCCAGATGCCAGGAACGCTATTGGCAAAATCACGCATGTCTTGAATGATTTCGCCGCCGTCACGTCTGGAACCATAGGGCTCCAGCTGCACAAACAAATTGCCAATTTGATCTAACGGGGAGCCCCCACCAAAGGGACTACCGCCACCAGTGCCCCCTGTTGAGGTTGAGGTGGAGATCGAACGAATGCCGTCGATGGCCAGGATTTGCTCTTCCACATCCATGACAAGGTCGCGGGATTCTTCCGCAGACAGATTCCCGCGCGCACCTACAAAGACGTTGACGAACTCAGGTTCGGTCGCAACAAAAAACTGCGTGCCATAATTGTGGGAGCCATAATAGATAAATATCGAAAATAGCATCGCAAACGCCATACCTGTAACGACAAGTGACATGAGCACACGCTTGGTGCAGAAAGTAATGAGCCGCACGTAGATACCTGTTAATCCGCCGATGTCTCTCAGGTCGCCGCCTTCAGCAGCTGCCAGCGCTTTCATGGTTTTCTCGTTCCCAACTTGCGCGCGACCGAAATTCGAACCAAGCACGGGAAGGAACACCAAAGCCATGAACAGCGATGCGGTTAAGACATAAATCAAGGTGATGGGCAGGAATTTCATGAATTCGCCTGACACACCTGGCCACAGCAGCATGGGCGTGAAGGCAGCCAGGGTTGTGGCGGTGGAAGATATGATCGGCCACCACATGCGCTTGGCCGCAAGGGCATAGGCTTCTTTTCGATGAAATCCTTCCGACATTTTTCGGTCAGCGAATTCCACCACGACAATGGCGCCATCCACCAATATCCCGACAGATATCACCATCCCGAACATCACCATCATATTGACGGTTTGACCGGTGAAGGCGAGCAGCAAGAACCCGAGCATGAACGATCCAGGAATGGCAAAACCCACCAGCAAGCCGGAGCGCAACCCAAGGGCAGCCACAATAACAATCATGACGAGGGAAATTGCCGTCATGATCGCGCTTTGAAGTTGGTTCAAAGAGCGGTGAATCCAGTCGGAGGCATCGAAGGTGAGGTCCACATTCACACCGGCTGGCCAATCCTCTGACATTTCAGCCACAAGCGCGCGCACTGAATCATTGGTTTCAATGATATTTGCGCCGATACGTTTGCGCACAAAAACGGTTACCGCGGATTGACCATTAAAGCGCGCATACCCGGCAGCATCCTGAAACGTGCGGCGAATGTCAGCAATGTCGTCAAGCGTGACGACCCCGTCACCTGAGGCGCGAATGGGAAGGTTCAATACATCTTCGCGGGTTTCAAAGAGCCCGGGAACGCTCACCGCAAATCGCCCGCGTCCCGTATCAATTGATCCTGCGGGGATTAGGCGGTTGTTGAGGGAGACCGCATTGATCAATTCGGTCTGGCTGATGTTGTAGCTTTCAAGCAGAGCCGGATCGATGATGACTTCAAGCAATTCTTCACGTACGCCGTTGAGGTCTGCTTCCAATACGCCGGGCAGAGTTTCAACCGCCTCCTGCACGTCTTCGCCAAGCTGCCGCAAAGTGCGCTCAGGGACGTCGCCATAAAGGGCAACGATGACAACCGGCTCCAGGCTGGTGTTGAATTCCTGAACAACGGGCTCCTCAGCATCATCGGGCAGTTCAGGGCGCGCCAAATCAACCCTTTCGCGCACATCTAAAAGCGCCGCTTCGTTGTCGAACGAGACGTCAAACTCAAGGAAAATACCGGCATGACCTTGCGCGGCATAGGATGTCATTTCCACCAGGCCTTCGATGGACTGCAGCTCAAGTTCCATCGGGCGCACAAGCAGGCGCTCGCCGTCTTCGGGCGAGATGCCTTGCATGGCAAGGGAAATGAAAAACACCGGAATCGGGATATCGGGGTCGGCTTCTTTGGGAATTGTGAGATAGCTATAAAATCCGGCAGCTACCGAGACGACCAAGATGAAAAGAACAGTACGGGACCGGGCGATGGCCGCGTCAACGATGGCATTCATGATTGGTAATCCTCTGTCACGTCCACCGGGCGCACCCGTTGACCATCGATGACGTACTCATGACCTACGACGATTACGCGCGCGCGAGGAGGGAGCCCACGCACCCAAAAGCCATCAAAGCCGTCCGCAACAATCTCAACCGCTGCAAATCGTACGATGTCATTCTCATCCAAAATTTTGATGCCGATCTGGCCATTGGCGGCAAGCGTTAAAACTGCTGGCGAAACACGGTGGGCTTCCACTGAGCGGATCGCGACCAAGATGTCACTTGTAATGCCGTCGCGAAGTTGGCCTTCCGCATTGGCCACCGCAAGTTCCACCCGGAAGGTGCGTGTGGCGGAGTCCGCTTGTGTGCCGATGAACCGTATGATGCCTTGGACCTCGGTGCCGTCCACCAAACGGCCGATGCCAGCGGTGCCAACCGTAAGTGACCCCACGTCGCGCTCGGAAACCTGGCCGACAATCAAAAACGGATCTTGATCCACCACAACACCGCAAGGGGCGCCGGGGGACATGTAGTCACCAATATTGACGTGGCGTTCATCGAGGATGCCCTCAAAGGGGGCTCGAATGCGCGTCCGCTCCACTTCAACTTCAGCGGCGCGCAAATTGGCTTGTGCCGCATTGAAGGCCGCGCGTGCGCCCGATCGCTGAATGTCTGAGCGAAAGCCACGCTCTCCGAGCTCTTGCGCGGCGTCATATTCCGCCCGGCGCTGAGCCAATGTGGCGCGCGCTTCTTCGAGGCGGGCTTCGCGATCATTGATGGCAATCTCACAAATGATTTCACCTTCCGCGACCATGGCACCGCGTTCAACAGGCATATTGGCAATGATGCCTTGGGTTTCTGATCGCAAAGTCACTTTGCGCAACGCCTCAGTCCGCCCCCTGATTGTGAGCGACGCATCGCGTGGTTCTGCCGTCAAATTGGCGACACGAACCGCAATCAAATCACTGGCAGATTCTAATTCTGTTTGTGTATCGCTATCGCCAGGATTTGTTTCGCTGCGCAACACGCCCGAGACCATCCACAACACGATGATCCCCGCGAAGGCAAAGGCAATAACGATAGATCCTTGAATACGCATATTTTCTAATCTCCCAACACAGTCGCATCGAAGCTACGCGGCGTTTTGATACGCGTGCGGGAATCCGCTTCAATAAGATGTCGATTTTCTTCCAAATAGGTTTTGGCCGCAGTGATAATAGCGATGGCCTGGCCGGCAACGAATGCGGGCCCAGGGCCTTCGGGTCGGTCGTGCTCTGATTTGATGCGCGCGATTTTGGCCTCAAACTCAGCGATACGATGATCAAGAATTTCGCTCAGGTAATCGGCTTCTAAGGTCTCGGCAAACCACAAAACAAAAAGAAAGTCTGAGCGAAACCGGTCTGGCGAAATCGGTTCCGCCAGCGCTTTACGAAATGTCTCGCGGCCCGCGGGCGTCAGGGAATAGGTTTTCTTGTCTGGGCGCCCGTCCTGGACTTCGGTACGGAACTCAACCAGACCGTCCTCGGTGAGCCGTGTCAAAGCTGGATAGATCGCGCCAAAGCTTGCCTCGACAAAATTGCCAAGGGGACCATCTTCCAAAAGTTTCTTGATCTCATAGCCCGAGCGATCAGCTTCAGACAACAACCCCAAGCAAACGGTGCGTACATCCATCGTTGCAACCCCAAATGGCAATTCCGCCAAATTAGCGGCGATTCTAACCTATGTTGGTCCGATATAGGGGGTTTGTAGCGGTTTGCAATGGGATTTTCATGGGGATCACTAATTTTTATGCGAACCCCGGAAGGTCTGCTAGGGTCGGCATCAAAGCGCGGAGACGCGGCGCGGCAGGCCCTGATTGGGTCGGCCTACCTCCCACAAGAGATAGCGCGCGCTCCATTGAGAGAGGCTCGCGTGTCGGCCGAGGAACGCAAAAGCGGTCCCAGGCGGCACCGATCACGCCGCGGCGGGAATCGGCGCCGTCGTTCGACCAAAACGACGACCGCCTCAGATGAAAACTCTGAGGTGAACGGTTCTGTGCGAGACGTGCCGCCGAACGCGGCTGATAGTTCAACCCTCACCAACAATGTTTATGCGGCCCTGGACCTGGGGACCAATAATTGCCGCCTGTTGGTGGCCAAGCCGGTAGCCACCGGGTTTGAGGTCATAGATGCCTTTTCGCGCACGGTGCGCCTAGGGGAGGGCCTTGCCAAGACCAAAGCCCTGAGCACTGACGCGGAAGACCGAACCATGGTGGCGCTGCGCATATGCGCGCAAAAACTTCGCCGTCGCCAAGTGACCCATGTGCGTGCCATTGCCACAGAAGCCTGCCGCCTTGCCGATAATGGCCCGGCGTTTATGGCGCGGATCAAAAAACAAATCGGCATCGATTTCGACATTATCTCCACTCAAGAGGAAGCCGCGCTGGCCGCCACAGGATGCGCAGCCCTTGCTGACCCGGAGAGTGACGACGTCTTGGTCTTCGATATCGGCGGCGGCAGTACGGAACTTGTTTGGCTTGATCTCAAGGATCGAAATGAACGCACAGGGGAGCCCAAAATTGTCGACTGGGCGTCGCTGCCATGCGGCGTTGCCACCTTGACAGATCGGTTTGGGCTTGCCCATGAGCGCTTCTCGGAGGTGCCGATCTCGTTTGATCTCTACGATCGGATGATTGATTTTGTGAAGGCGCAGCTCATTTCTTGCGACGGCTACACCAGGTTTAGCCGCGCCGCGTCGGACAGATCTGCGCACTTGCTTGGCACCTCTGGCACAGTCACCACGCTTGCCGGGATTGCCCTTGATCTACCCAAATATGATCGCAACATTGTTGATGGCTCGTGGCTCGATTTGGCCCGGGTCGACCGGGAAGTGGGGCGACTTGTCTCCATGGGTCGCACAGCGCGGTCTGGCCACCCCTGCATCGGCGAGGACCGGGCGGAGTTCATTCTGGCAGGCTGCGCCATTCTCGACACCATTCGACATCTCTGGCCTTGTGATCGGTTGCGCGTGGCTGATAGAGGTTTACGCGAAGGCATTCTAATTCAGTTGATGGCAGATGGCGGGGACCTTGCACCCGCTCGCGCCCGCGTTATGGGCGAGGGGGAAATGCCGCAGGGTGAGGTACAACCATGACAGAGCGCAAAGGCGGACCGCCTAAAGGGTCGCGACCAAGCCACCGCTTGAAGACGCGGGTGAAGTCAGCGCGCGGGCGCAAGACATCCTCGACCCGATGGCTGCAACGTCAGCTCAATGATCCTTACGTTGAAGCGGCGCGTGCTGAGGGCTATCGCTCGCGGGCGGCGTTCAAATTGATTGAGCTTGATGAAAAGTATCAATTTCTCAAACAAGGCAGGACGGTTCTTGATCTCGGGGCCGCGCCAGGTGGGTGGTGCCAAGTCAGCGTTGCCAAGTGCGGCAAGGGCAAGGTTCTCGGCATGGATATCCAGGAAATTGACCCCATCGCCGGAGCCGAATTGATGGTTCTTGATATTCATGACGAGCAAGCGCCGGAGCGTATCAAGGCGGCGCTCAAGGGACCAGTTGATATTGTGCTTTCGGATATGGCGGCGAGCTCAACCGGCCACCGCCAAACCGATCACATGCGCATCATTGCCCTTTGCGAGGCGGGGCTGGATTTGGCCTATGACGTTTTGGCGCCGGGGGGCGTTTTTGTGGCCAAAGTCTTGCGCGGGGGCACCGAAGGCGAATTGCTCAAGAAGATGCGATTGCACTTCGATAGCGTGCGTCATTCAAAGCCAGCGGCCAGCCGGGCAGATTCGGCAGAAATGTATGTTGTTGCCTTGGGTTTCCGCGGGGCACCCGAACGAGAGGCGCTGGAAAGCTGATCTTTTCGATTGTGCTTGCTTTCCCCCCGCTCCTTTGATACTTCCCGCCAACTTTTTCAGGAGGTGTTACGTGGATATACGCGAGGCTTTGACCTTTGATGATGTCCTCCTGATGCCTGCGGCCTCGGACGTGTTGCCAGGCCAAGTCGACACCCGCTCGCGGCTGACGCGCTCCATTTCCCTCGGTATTCCGCTTATCTCTGCTGCCATGGATACGGTGACCGAATCCAAGCTCGCCATTGCATTGGCTCAGGCCGGCGGCATTGGCGTTCTTCACAGGAATATGTCGCCCGAAGCGCAGGCCGAAGAAGTGCGCCAGGTCAAAAAGTTTGAAAGTGGCATGGTGGTCAATCCCGTGACCATCGGCCCGGACAAGACCCTTGCAGACGCCCATGCGCTGATGGAGTACCACAAAATCTCCGGTATTCCTGTTGTTGCGGAGCCCCTTGATGATCAAGGGCGCGGCAAGCTTGTCGGCATCCTTACCAATCGCGATGTGCGCTTTGCCGACAATCCCAACACGCCAGTGTCAGCGTTGATGACCCACGAAAGTCTCATCACGGTGAATGAAAGCGTCAATCAGGCTGAAGCAAAGCGGCTTTTGCATCTTCATCGCATCGAGAAACTTCTTGTGATTGATGACGCCCATCGCTGCATTGGGCTCATCACAGTCAAAGACATGGAAAAGGCCAAGCTTCATCCCAATGCATGCAAGGACGATCAAGGGCGTTTGCGTGTTGCTGCTGCGTCCAGCGTGGGCGATACAGGATTTGAACGCTCGTTAGCGCTAATTGATGCGGGCGTTGATTGCATTGTCATCGACACGGCGCATGGGCACTCCAAAGGCGTGCTCACAGCTGTTGAGCGGGTGAAAAGGCATTCCAACGAAATTCAAATTGTTGCCGGTAATGTGGCTACCGCGGAAGCGACCAAGGCGCTTATTGATGCAGGTGCGGATGGCGTAAAAGTTGGTATCGGACCGGGCTCCATTTGTACCACGCGCATTGTTGCGGGCGTTGGCGTTCCGCAGCTAACCGCGATCATGGATTGTGTTGAAGAAGGACAGAAGCACGACACGCCCATTATCGCTGACGGCGGCATCAAATATTCCGGCGATTTCGCCAAGGCCATCGCGGCGGGCGCGGACTGCGCCATGATCGGGTCGCTATTTGCGGGCACCGAAGAAAGCCCCGGCGAGGTCTTTCTCTATCAAGGCCGTTCCTACAAATCCTATCGCGGCATGGGCTCCGTCGGCGCCATGGCGCGGGGGTCAGCGGATCGTTACTTCCAAGCCGAAGTGCGCGACCTCATGAAGCTGGTGCCAGAGGGAATTGAGGGCCGCGTAGCCTATAAGGGCCCCGTCAGCACGGTCATCCACCAATTGGTAGGTGGCATGCGCGCAGCCATGGGCTATACCGGTTGCGCCACGGTGCAGGACTTTCAAGGTGGCGCTAAATTCATCAAAATCACCGCCGCTTCGTTACGTGAAAGCCACCCTCATGATGTGTCGATCACGCGGGAAGCGCCCAACTATCCAATGGGGTCTTGATCCTGTGACCCCCGGCGCAAGAATTAAAGCGGCCTCAGACATTCTCAGTGAGTTGGAGCGTACCGGGCAGGCGGCAGATCGCTACCTCAAATCCTGGGCCGGCAAGAACCGCTACGCTGGATCCAAAGATCGCCGCTACTTGCGTGATCTGGTGTTCACCGTGCTGCGCCATCGGGCATCCTATGAAAGCGCTATGGGGCAGGGCACCCCCCGCGCGCTCGTCCTTGCTGGTGCCCGCTGGGGCATGGGCGCGTCTTGTGATGATCTTGCGGCGGTTTGCAATGGGGAAGGGCACAACGCAGAGCCCCTCAACGATGCAGAAACCAAAGCCCTGCTTGCTGACACACCGCCCGAGGCCATTGAGTGGCCCGCGTGGGCGCTTGAGGAACTGGCCCGTGGGCGAACGGACGACGCAACGCAAGCCTTGGCCCTCGCACTCACTGACATTGCGCCACTGGATCTCCGCGTCAACACCAGCAAGACCGATCGCGCCACGGCGCTAGCCGCATTGGAAGCGGTAGGCTTTCCAGCCAAGGCAACACCCTTTAGTCCCGTCGGTATTCGTATTGAACGAAAGATCGGTGCTATGGACGGCCAGAACGTCCGCGCCCTGCCTATGTTCATGGATGGCCGCATTGAAGTGCAAGATGAAGCGAGCCAACTGGCGACCTTGCTTGCCGGTGCCAAATCGGGAATGCAAGTGATTGAGCTTTGCGCGGGCGGCGGCGGCAAAACCCTCGTGCTCGGCGCTGCAATGGGCCGGAGCGGACAGATCATTGCCTGTGATGTGGATGAACGCCGCCTCAAGGCCGGGCAAACCCGTGTGAAGCGCGCCGGACTACACAATGTCCAACCTAAGCTCATTTCCGATTGGGCGCCTGACGGCTCGAGTACCGATCCTGATTTGGAAGAGTTTGTCGGCAGGGCTGATCTCGTTCTGCTCGATGTACCGTGCTCTGGCTCCGGCGCCTGGCGGCGACAACCCGAAGGCAAGTGGAACCTCGACAAAGACGCGGTGGATCAATTGGTTGAAACCCAGCGAAGAATTTTACAACGCGGCGCCGCGCTGGTGAAGCCTGGCGGGCGGCTCGCATTTGTAACGTGCTCTGTCTTTGCACGGGAAAATACTGACCAAGTGCAATGGTTCCTTGAACAGTTGCCAGAATTTTCAATCGAGCCCTGCGACGCCGCATGGGAATCGGATATTTCAGAGCCATTCCCCGTTGCGCTGAAAGACGGGCTTGGCGAAACTGGTTCGATCCAATTATCTCCAACCTTAAGCGGCACAGACGGTTTCTTCGTCGCGCTCTTCCGCCGCGCCGCAACTGCTTAAGCGAGGCTCATGTCCCACGATCGCATTCTTATCATCGACTTCGGCTCCCAGGTGACGCAGTTGATCGCGCGCCGCGTTCGCGAAAGCGGCGTTTATTCTGAAATTGTACCGTTTCAGAGCGCCGAAAAAGCCTTGGAAGAAATGAACCCCAAAGCGGTCATTCTTTCTGGCGGCCCGGCGAGTGTTGTGGGGGAAGGAACTCCGCGCGCGCCTGAGACGGTGTTTACCCGCGGTATTCCCGTTCTTGGCATTTGTTATGGGCAGATGGCCATGGTGGAGCAACTGGGCGGCACTATTGAAGCGCCCGATCATCGCGAATTCGGCCGCGCCTTTGTGGAGGTGCAAAAAGACTGCGCGCTGTTTCAGGATTTATGGACCCCCGGCATGCGCGAACAGGTGTGGATGAGCCATGGCGACCGGGTCATCCAAATGCCCGAAGGCTTTGAAGTGGTGGGTACCAGCGACGGCGCGCCCTTTGCCGCCATCGCCGATGAGAACCGTAAATTCTACGGCTTAATGTTTCACCCGGAGGTCGTGCACACCCCCCACGGGGCTGCGCTGATTAAAAACTTCACCCATAATGTAGCGGGCTGCAAAAGCGACTGGACCATGGGCACGTTTAAGGACGAAGCCATTGCGGCGGTGCGTCGGCAGGTGGGCAAGGGCCGCGTCATTTGCGGGCTCTCTGGCGGGGTTGATAGCTCCGTCGTCGCCGTGCTGCTGCACGAGGCCATTGGCGATCAGCTCACTTGCGTTTTTGTGGATACAGGCATGATGCGTGCGGGCGAAGCGGATGAGGTCGTCTCGCTGTTCCGCGATCACTACAATATTCCGCTGGTGCATTCCCAAGCGCAGGATTTGTTTCTAGGCAAGCTGGAGGGCGTCAGCGATCCTGAAACCAAGCGCAAGATTATTGGCGCCACGTTTATTGATGTCTTCGATGAAGAAGCCAAAAAAGTCGGCGGGGCGGACTTTCTTGCTCAGGGCACGCTCTACCCTGATGTCATCGAAAGTGTGTCATTTGCGGGCGGCCCGTCTGCCACCATTAAGTCACATCATAACGTAGGCGGCTTGCCTGAACGCATGAATATGAAACTGGTGGAACCTTTGCGCGAGCTTTTCAAAGATGAAGTGCGGGAGCTGGGCCGCGAATTGGGTCTGCCTGCGGCATTTGTGGGGCGGCATCCGTTCCCGGGTCCGGGCCTTGCCATCCGTATGCCGGGGGAAATCACCAGCGAGAAACTTGAAATTCTGCGTAAGGCCGACAGCATCTACCTGGAGGAAATCCGCAACGCGGGGCTCTACGATGCCATCTGGCAGGCTTTTGCCGTACTGCTGCCCGTGCGCACCGTTGGCGTGATGGGGGATGCGCGCACCTATGACTATGTTTGTGCTTTGCGCGCCGTGACCTCCACCGACGGTATGACGGCGGATTACTATCCCTTTGATCATGAATTCCTGGGCCGCGTTGCCACCCGCATCATAAATGAGGTGAACGGCATCAATCGTGTGACCTATGACATTACGTCAAAACCCCCCGGTACCATTGAGTGGGAGTGATTGATTTGTTGATCGATCGCGTGAAATCTATTCTCAAGAAAAATGTCCATGTGCACCGGGCGACGAAATTCCTGTGGACGCGCATTGACCCCAAATCCAGAGCGGAAATGATTGCCACGCGGAGGGACGAGGACGCATACAAAAGTCTTCTGGATCGCCTGTTGTTGGACCAAGAGGGTATCTTCTTCATTCAGGTTGGGTCCAACGATGGGATCGTGGGCGACCCTTTACGAAAATTTATCCTGCCGTTGAATTGGCACGGCTATCTCTTTGAGCCCGTACCGCAGATTTTTGCCAAATTGGAGAGCCTGTACAGCGCGCATGATCATCTCAAAACCCTCAATGTCGCGATCTCTCCACAACGAGATGATTTGACGTTCTATACGGTCAAAGAAAATGTTCAGGAGCTGGTAGATGAGCGCTTGCCCCGTTGGCATACCAATTTGAGTTCATTTAACAGAGCCAATATTGCCAAACATTTGAACGGTATTCTGAACCCCCACATTATTGAGATACCCGTTAAAGTCATGAGCCTTGATGATGTGTTGAGGCAAAGCCCTGACAAGGATTTGTATCTGCTGCACATTGATGCGGAAGGATACGACTTTGAGGTTTTGAGTTCCCTTAATTTGGACGCGTGCACGCCAAAGGTCATTATTCTTGAGCACATGCACCTGCCGGAAGATGTTCTGCATAGGCTAATTGGCGACCTGCGCGGGCGCGGATATGCTATAGAGCTCTTCAGCAGAGACTTGGTTGCCTACCAGTCATAAGCTGCGCTGACGGATAGTTTATTGGCTGGGAGTAATGCCTCGATGATTGAAGCTGTGAAAGACCTGCTCAAAAGCAATGTGGTCACCTACAGAGTGGCAAAATTCCTCAGAGACAATATTGATCCGACTGAGAGAGCAAGAATCGCTGCGCGGCGAAGGGACGAAGAAACCTTCACCAAGCTTGTGGACAGTCTTGTGGCGGACAAGGAAGACATCTTCTTTATTCAGGTCGGCTCAAACGATGGCGTCACGAACGATCCATTGCGGAAGTATATCGTTGACCTGAAATGGCGCGGTTATCTCTTTGAGCCCGTCCCGTTTCTATTTGCCAAACTGCAGGATTTATATCGTGACTATGATCGCGTGACGCTTCTCAACGCGGCTGTTTCCCCCCAGAGAGAAAACCTCGTCTTCTATACGGTCAAGCAGAACGTCCATGATTTAATTGATGTCTCAGTACCCTACTGGGTTAGTCAATTGAGTTCGTTCAAAAGAGAGAATATCACCAATCATCTCGATGGCGTGTTGGAGCCCTATATAGAAGAGCTGCCGGTAGAAGTTATGAGCCTCGATGGTTTGATGGAGCGTAGTCGTGATAAAGATCTCTATTTGTTGCACATCGATGCGGAAGGCTATGACTACGACGTTCTCAGCACGCTCGACCTTAGTAAATACGCACCAAAAGTTCTCATTCTTGAGTACGTGCATCTGACCGATGAGATTCGGGAAAAATTGCTCCGTGAACTTGCCGCGTTAAATTATACGGTGGAGCTGTTTGTTCACGACCTGGTTGCATATCGGTAGCTCGAATCGCCGGCGCGGATTCTAAGACATCACGTTATGCCCACCAGGAACCATTAGGAGCCACTGGACGGGGCCAGCATTGGGCCTTGACTATGGTTGGTAATATGTATATATAATACGTACATATAATGGAGGATCGAATGACTGCGAAACACATTGGCGCGTCTGAATTTCAAGCTGAATGCCTGAAGCTCGTGGTGGCCATTGAGCGGACGGGTCAATCCATTACGATTACCAAACGGGGAACGCCTGTGGCGGTGCTTGGCCCGGTTCCCATTTCGGCGAAATTCAAGGGCTTGTTTGGGGCGTTGAAAGGCTCCGTGCTTCGATATGACAAACCGTTTGATCCCGCCACCGAACCTGATGAGTGGTCGGCCGGTCAGTGATTGTTCTGGATACCCACGTGCTCATCTGGCTCATGGAAGGCGATGATCGTATTGGCTCAAATTCGCGGCGCTCAATTGAACGCAAAGGTCGCGCCGACGAAATTCTAATCGCGGCCATCACACCTTGGGAAATTGCAATGTTAGTCGAGAAGGGGCGGCTCGCCTTGGCGCATAACGTCGGCAATTGGATCGAAGAAGCGTTGGACCTTCCCGGCATAAGCATTGCCCCGCTGTTACCAGCCATTGCGGTTGAAAGTGTGAGGCTTCCCAATGGGCTCAACAATGACCCGGCTGACAGAATGATTGTCGCCACAGCGCGGCATCACAAGGCGATCATGCTAACCGCCGACAAAGGCATTCTTAAGTACGCAGCGACGGGGCACGTCACGGCCAAAGATGCAGCTTCCTGAAATAAGATGCCCCTGCGGCGGGAACCGCAGGGGCAGGGGGGTGTGGAACCTTTTGGGGAGGGTTCCTCGGGAAGACACTACGGGGTCAGACCGAAGCGTCGCCTGACTCGTAGGCCCCGATTCTGGGGAGGGTCAACGATTCCTTGCCTAACACGCCATCCGTCTGGGAATCATCTTTATGCGAATCAATTGGCCTCACCGATTCGCCTTAAGTGAGAAGGTCCCCACATGCCCGGGAAGGCCTGGAACCTCAGTTGTGGTCTATTCGTTGATTCATTGACTTAGGGGCCATTTTTGAGGCTCCATAGACGTCTGATGACGCGGATGTGGAAAAATTGGCGATTCGCGGTCCTGGCCGTCCTTGCGGCATTATATGCTGCACCTGCGAAGGCGGAATGGACCAGCGAGGCGGAGGCCTGTTACCAGGCCGGGGATAGTCCGGCCGGCGGCATAGTGCTGTGCTCTGAGGCCATTGATACCCCCGGTCTGGATCAAGCCAATCTTGCCATCACATATTCAAATCGCGGCAATTCATTTTTTGATCTTGGGCAATTTGACCGCGCTGTTACCGATTATGATGTCGCGCTTGAATTGCAACCCGACGACTCCGTCACGCTTTCAAATCGGGGTGCCGCGCTCATTGAATTGGAGCTCTATGAGCGCGCGCTTATGGATCTCAATCAGGCGATCATTTTGCGCGGCGACAATGCCGTTGCCCTTACCAACCGGTGTTGGGTCTACGCTATTCAGGAACACTTTGAGCTTGCGCGCCTTGACTGCGATGATGCGATTGATATCGAACCGCTGGACCCCATCGCGTTGGCCAGCCGGGCTTTTGTTCTGATGCAACTCGGCGATCAGGCCGCGGCCGCTGAAGATGCGGACCTGGCTGTGCAGTTCGGCCCGCAATATTGGGAGACGCATTTCTATCGCGGCCTCGCCTACGAGATGGGTGGCAATTTGCGGGAAGCCTCTTTGAGCTATGAACGGGCGGTCGCGCTGGCACCGCAAGAGCCGCGCATTCAGGAAAAACTCGCTGAAATGGGCGCGCGCTAGCTCATTTGACGTCATTTGTTTGCGCTGCACCATCGCATGGGGTAGGGTCCGCGCCACTCTTGACGCGAGAGCACAACGTCGCTGCTTTCCAAGGAGGGCCCCATGTCGGCTCAGACCCCCATTCGCCGCAAGACCGTGACAAAAATCCGTGCCCAGAAGGGTAAAGATCCACTGGTCTGTTTAACCGCCTACACAACACCCATCGCTGAGCTTGTGGACGAGGTTTCCGACCTCATTCTCATTGGGGACAGCGTTGGTATGGTCGTGCACGGCTTTGACAACACGGTTCCCGTCACCCTCGATATGATGATCCTGCATGCCCAAGCGGTGCTGCGCGGTTCGCAGCGCGCTTGCATTGTTGTCGACATGCCTTTTGGCAGTTATGAGGAATCGCCGGAAATTGCCTACCGCAATGCATCGCGCGTGATGCAGGAAACGGGCTGCACGGCGGTAAAGCTTGAAGGCGGCACGCACATGGCCGCCACGATTGAATTCATGGTGAAGCGCGGTATCCCTGTCATGGCTCATATCGGCCTTACACCGCAAGCGGTCCACGCCATGGGCGGCTATAAAACCTCAGGCCGGGTCAAATCGGAATGGGCGCGGGTCGAGGCGGATGCCATCGCGGTCACGAACGCAGGTGCGTTTTCCATTGTGCTGGAAGGCATGGCCGAGCCCCTCGCGGCCAAAATCACCAAATTGATAGAGATCCCCACCATTGGCATTGGTGCTTCAGCCCAATGTGATGGCCAAATCCTGGTCACAGATGATCTTTTGGGGCTTACCGGCCGGGTGCCGAGTTTCGTCAAGAAATACGCAGATTTGCGCGGCATTATCCACGATGCCGTGGGCAGCTATGCCGCCGATGTGAAAGCGCGGGCGTTTCCAGCCCTAGAGCACACCTACAGCCTCAAGGATGAGCCGCCGCCTCTCAAGAAAAACGCTTGATTTGCCTTGCATTTGCCCCGCCTTCCTGTTTGAAAGCGAGCCACGTGAGCGTTAGGGTACGGCGCTTTCCCGCTGCCGCCCCCGGCAAAGCCTTTGACCCCATTGGGAGCCGACGACCTTGAGTGACATTTTTCGCGAAGTCGATGAAGACGTCCGCAGTCAAGAAGTGGAAGCCATCGTCCGCCGCTATGGCCCGTTTTTGGCCATTGCCGCAGTTTTGCTTGTGGGCATTTACGGCGGGTATAACCTTTGGCAGAACCAACGCCTCGCGGTCCAGGGCCGCGCCGGAGAGCAATTGATCGCGGGCATTGAAGCGTTCGATAATGGGAACCAGCAAAGCGCGCTTGAAACATTTTCCGCCCTCGCGGCAGATGGCCCATCGGGTTATCGCTTGCTTGCAGGGTTTCAAGTTGCCGTGACCCAGCGCGAGCTTGGCGATTTAGCCGGGGCGCTGGCGACCTATGATGGCATCGCCGCAAACGAAGAATTTGAAGACACCTACCGCAATCTTGCGCGTATCTATGGCGGGTACACACTTTTAGGTATGGGTAATATGCGCTACGCCGAATTGGCGACGCGCCTTGAACCCGTTGCCGATAGTAACAGCTCTTGGCGCTATCATGCACGAGAGCTGCTGGGGTTTGCCGCCCTTCAATCGGGGGAACATGAGCTGGCGATCGAACACCTTAGCCAGATAACCGACGACAGTTCCGCGCCAACGGGGATTGTGCGCAGAGCCGACGAACTTTTAAATGTGGCGCGTGGGGCGACGCCCGAACCATCTGGGGATTGACCCCTTTTTTGCATTTTGAAAAGAGAACGCCGATGCATGTTCGTAACCGTCACAGCCTTCGGGCCACCGCGATTATTATTGCCGCAGCAATCAGCCTTTCCGCCTGTCAGACAGTGCAGAAATATCTCGGTACAGACCATGACGAAGAGATCAGCGACGACGCAATTGCGGTTTTGACGCTTGAGAATATTCTTCAGGCTGACCCAAGGCTTGCGAATACACCCGTCAATCTACCGCGCGCCTATGAAAACATTCAATGGCCGCAGCCTGGTGGCGCACCCTCCAATGCCATGCAGCATTTGCAGGTGGAAGGCGGCGAGCTGCGCCGCATTTGGCGTGCCAATGGCGGGACAGGTAATCGTAGAAGTACCCGCATGACAGCTGTTCCAGTGATTGCGAATGGCATGATCTTCGCGCTCGATTCAGAGTCGACGGTGCGCGCGATTGATGTGGCAAACGGTGATCGCATTTGGCGTCAACGCCTGGTCCCTCGCGGCGAAAACCGCACGGTCGGATTTGGCGGTGGTATTGCTCACGCGGGTGACCGCGTTGTGGTTACAACGGGCTACGGGCAAGTGCATGCACTCTCCGAAACCGATGGCACGCTTCTTTGGACGCGGAACGTTGGGGTTCCCATTCGAACCGCGCCAACGGTGGTGAGCGGCCGGGCCTTTATTACGACAACGGATAACCAACTTCTTGCCATCGACGTCAATGATGGAACGGTTCTATGGAATCACCGCGCCTTTACAGAAAGTGCCGGGTTACTGGCGGCAACCAGCCCCGCGGCCAATTCAGATATTGTCATTGCGCCCTTTACCTCAGGTGAGCTTGATGCGGTGCGCATTCAGACCGGCAATGTGACCTGGTCGGATCAATTGACCCGCACGGGGACATTCACGCCGTTGGCAAATATCAATGCCATTGCCGCGCGGCCTGTGATTCATGGGGGCCGCGTCTATGCGGTATCCCACTCGGGCCGCTTTGTGGCCATCGACCTGCGCACTGGTGAGCGAATTTGGACGGCGAATATCGCGAGCATGCAAACCCCTTGGGTGGTGGGCAGCTATATCTACGTGGTGACGGTTGATGCCGAAGTAATTTGCCTTTCCGCCCGTGATGGCCGCATTCGTTGGATCACACAACTTGATCAATACGAGGGACGGAACGAGCGCAACGAAGTGCAGTATGTCGGCCCTGTATTGGTCAGCGAACGTCTTCTGGTGATTTCATCGAGGGGGCACTTGTTTGAACTCTCGCCCTTCACTGGCGAGATCCGCGATGAAACGCGCCTGGGGGATGACGTAACCCTGCCGCCTATTGTGGCCAACAACACGCTCTACATTTACACTGCCGATGGCGACATCATGGCCTATCAAGGACGCGAGGTTTTCAATCGCTCAGCAGCGGCGAGCGGACAACCGCGGAATCAGGCTAGTGCAAGCAGCAGCAGCCAGGATGATGCGGAAGGCGATGATGGGGATGATCGGGGGTGGTTCCGATGGCCCTCACTGTTTCGGTAATAGGCCGACCTAACGTCGGTAAATCCACTCTTTTCAATCGGCTAGTCGGGCAGCGCGTTGCGCTGGTTGATGATACGCCCGGCGTGACCCGCGACCGCCGCGAAGGCGATGGCAAGCTTGGGGATCTGAAATTTCGCGTCATTGACACTGCAGGCCTTGAGGATGCGGACGATGCGAGCCTTGAAGGCCGCATGCAGCAGCAAACAGAAATGGCCATTGCCGAAGCGGATGTAAATCTTTTTCTCATTGATGCCCGCGCTGGCGTCACCCCGATCGATCAATATTTTGCCGACATGCTGCGCAAATCCGGGCGACCGGTATTGCTCATAGCCAACAAGGCCGAAAGCCGTGTCGCCGATGCGGGCATTGCGGAAGCCTATAGTCTTGGCCTGGGCGATCCTATTGGCATTTCGGCGGAACATGGCGAAGGCATGAGCGATCTTTATAGAGCGCTGGAGCCATTTGCCGCGCTAGCAGACGCTGACGCCGCCCTTGCCGCCGAAGAAGAATACGACCCCACAAAACCCTTGCGCATCGCCATTGTCGGTCGGCCCAACGCAGGCAAGTCGACGCTCATCAATCGCATGCTTGGTGAAGACCGCCTTTTGGTGGGCCCCGAAGCAGGTATCACCCGTGATGCCATTGCGGTGGATTGGCTCTGGGAAGATCGCAAGATCAAACTCTTCGACACTGCCGGGATGCGCCGTCGCTCTCGGGTTGTCGAAAAGCTGGAAAAGCTGTCTGTGGGCGAGTCCTTACGCGCCATCCGCTTTGCCGAGGTCGTTGTGTTGATGATGGACGCCGATAACGCCTTTGAAAAGCAAGACCTGCAACTGGCAGATCTTGTCATCCAGGAAGGGCGTGCGCTGGTGCTCGCGGTCAACAAGTGGGATCTTGTTGAAGACAAGAAAGAATTGCTGGCCGAGATTAAGGAAAAGACTGCGCGGTTGTTGCCGCAAGTGCCCGGTGTGCCGATCCTCACCATGTCAGCAGAGCGCGGTAAGGGTATCGAGCGATTGATGCGCCATGTGTTTGAAGTTGAGCAGTTGTGGAACACCCGCGTGGCCACGGGCCCGCTTAATCGGTGGCTCCTGGAAGCGGTGCAGCGTCACCCGCCGCCCGCAGTGGCCGGCCGCCGCATTCGCATCAAATATCTCACCCAGACCACTTCAAGGCCACCAACCTTTGCCGCATTTACGCAGCGGGCGGACAAGTTGCCTGAGTCATACGTGCGCTATTTGATCAATGGGCTTCGAGAGTCGTTTGAAATTCCGTCAGTACCGTTGCGGCTGAATCTGCGCGAGCGCGAAAATCCCTTTGACGACAAGAAAAACCCCAAGCGTCATCTTTCCAAATCGCGAAAGAATAAGACTTAGAGCCTATTTCGTCTGGAATTGAATGACTTCGTTGTGGCGTGCGCAATCAGGGCTTGAAAGCTCCAGGAACAACGGCGCTATTTCGCGCGGATGCGGCAGCATCTGCGGGTCTTCACCAGGAAAGGCCTTGGCGCGCATGCCGGTACGCATGGGACCAGGGTTCACAATATTCACGCGCACGTTGGTCTTGTCGCATTCAGCGGCATAGACATGGGCGAGAGCGTTCAGCGCTGCCTTGGTGACGCTATAGGCGCCCCAATAGGCGCGGAAATTCGTTGCCGCGCCAGAGCTCACGAAGATCGCGCGCCCTGCGTCAGATTTCTGAAGCCATGGATCAAGCGCACGGATCAAGAGCCAATTCGCGGTGACATTGACGTCCATCACCTCGGCCCAGTCTTTGGGCTTGATATGCCCCAAGGGGCTCAAGGTGCCAAGCGCGCCTGCGTTAGCCAATAGGATGTCGAGCTTGCCCCAGCGCTCCCCGATGCTGGCCCCAAGGCGCTCATAGGCCTCCATGTCGCGCAAGTCCATTGGCACAAGCGTTGCCTGCCCACCCTTGGCTTTGATGGCATCGTCGAGTTCTTCAAGGCCGCCCACCGTGCGCGCAACGGCAAGGACATGCGCGCCAGCTTCCGCCAAGGCGATGGCAGTGAAGTAGCCAATGCCGCGGGACGCGCCGGTGACCAGCGCCACGCGGCCTTCAAGCGATCGTGTGGTCATGAAACTTCCGTCAATAGGGAGAGCTGGCCATCATCTTCGCCGCCCTCGAAGTCCACGCGCGGGATCGGATATGTGCCAGTGAAACAGGCATCGCAATATTGCGGGCAATCGCCATTTCGTTGCGCTTCGCCCACCGCGCGGTAAAGACCATCGATAGAAACAAAGGCAAGGCTGTTCGCGCCAATGTGCTTGCACATGGCGGCCACATCCATACGGGCCGCAAGCAGCTTTTCTTTTTGCGGTGTGTTGACGCCATAAAAGCAGGAGTCTGTTGTTGGCGGGCTGGCGATGCGCATATGCACCTCGCTCGCGCCCGCTTCGCGAATCATATCGACAATCTTGACGGAGGTGGTGCCGCGGACAATGGAATCGTCCACCAATACCACGCGCTTGCCTTTCAAGAGGGCGCGGTTGGCATTGTGTTTCAGCTTCACACCTAAGTGGCGAATTTGTTCCGAGGGCTCAATGAAGGTCCGCCCTACATAGTGGTTGCGGATAATACCCAATTGGAAGGGCACACCGGATTGTTCAGCGTAGCCAATAGCGCCGGGCACACCTGAATCCGGCACCGGCACCACAAGGTCCACGTCAATGGGCGCTTCCTTGGCCAGTTCTGCGCCGATTTGTTTGCGCACCTGATAGACCGAACGGGTTTCCACCACGCTGTCGGGGCGTGAGAAATAGACATATTCAAAGATGCAGAAGCGCTGCTGTGTCTTGGGGAAGGGCTCGAAACTCTCGATGCCGCCGGGCGTGATCACGATCATCTCTCCGGCGCGGATGTCGCGCACAAATTCAGCGCCGATGATGTCCAGCGCACAGGACTCAGACGCGAGCATGTAAGCCCCATCAAGTTTGCCTAAGACCAGCGGGCGCACCCCAAGGGGGTCACGAATGCCGATGAGCTTCTTGTTGGTTAGGCAAATAAGGGAATAAGCCCCTTCCACTTGGCGCAAGGCATCCGCGATGCGGCCGACGATGCGCGGCTCGCGACTGCGTGCAACCAAGTGGACAATGTTCTCTGAGTCCGATGTGGATTGAAATATGGCACCTTCTTCGACCAATTTTCGGCGCAGCTGATTGGCGTTGGTCAGATTACCATTATGCGCCAAGGCGATGCCGCCGCCGGTTAGGTCGGCAAAAAGGGGCTGGGTATTGCGCACCACGGTGCCGCCGGCGGTGGAATAGCGCACATGGCCGATGGCAGATTCGCCTTGAAGGCGCTCAATCACATCGGGCCGGGTGAACTTGTCCCCGACAAGGCCGAGACGTCTGTCGGAATTGAAGTGCTTGCCATCAAAGGCAACGATACCAGCGGCTTCTTGGCCGCGATGCTGAAGCGCGTGCAGCCCCAGCGCGGTAAAGGCTGCGGCGTCCGTTGTGCCTAAAATGCCGAAGATGCCGCATTCTTCGTGCATCTTGTCGTCATCAAACGGATTCGTGCCCAGAGAATCGTCTTCGCGTTCCCCGCTATCGGTACCGATAATTTGAACCATAAATTAGTCGCCGCTTGTGCTTTCGATCAGCTGATCCAGCGCGCGCCGCTCAGAGGAGGCATAACCCTCCTCGTCCTCAGCGCCGGTGGGCGACACATAGGTGGTATCTTGGGCCTGAGCAAGTCCCATTTGGTAAGTCCTGCTCTCGCTTGGGAAATAGGCTTCCATGGTCCGCGCGGTGGTATCCACAAGCGGCATCAGGCTGGCGCTTTCCAAGAATCGAGGTTGGCTGGATTGGTAGGTAGTAAATCCCAACACCCAATAAAGTCCGGCCACCAGGACCAATCCCCGGGAGAGGCCGTAGCCAAAGCCCAGGGCGCGATCTACAGCCCCTGTGCGGCCACTTCTAAGGCGGCCTGCCAGCTTGGAGCTGATGTAGGAGAGCAGCGTCAGGAAGCCGAAAAAGACCACAAACAAGCCGATGGCATCTGCCACCATGCCAGAGCCAATGGAGGCATGGGCATAAGGTCTGACGATGGGAAAGACGTAGTAGACCGCAACGGCGGTGGAGACCCAGGAAAACAGGCTAACAGCCTCGCGGGCAAAGCCGCGCGCAAAGGCAAAAAGCGCTGAGATCAGCATCACGCCCAAAATGATCAGATCGACAAAGCCCATATCTCGTCTCCGCACCACGGGTACTGGCGCATCCCGGGGCGCAAAGGCCTCAGGCGTCGCCCTTCAGGAGGTCGAGGAGAGAGTGCAGGTCACGAACTTCATAAGTGGTTAATGAAGGGTCACTTTTTGCCTGGGCAGCGCCACCGCTGTCAGGGGCACCGGGAACAATGGCGGCACCAAATCCCAGCTTTGCCGCCTCTTTGAGCCGCGCTTCGGCCTGGGCCACCCGGCGCACGGTGCCCGAAAGGCTGACCTCACCAAAAATCACCCGGTCCGCCGCCACAGGGATATTGAGGTGCGAGGAAATCAGCGCAGCCGCCACGGCCAGATCAGCTGCGGGTTCTGTGACCCGCAGCCCGCCCGCCACGTTGAGGTAGATGTCATTGCCGGCCAGCGAAAGCCCGGCGCGGGTCTCCAGCACCGCAAGAACCATGGCGAGACGCCCGGCATCGCACCCCACCACGGCGCGGCGCGGCGTGCCAAGGGGGGAGGGCGCGACGAGGGCTTGGATCTCTACCAGCACCGGCCGCGTGCCTTCAATGCCCGCAAAAACGCAACTGCCTGTGGCACCCTCCTCGCGGGAGGAGAGAAACAAGGCAGACGGGTTGGCGACTTCTTGCAGACCTTCGCCGGTCATCTCAAAGACACCAATTTCGTCTGTGGGCCCAAAGCGGTTTTTTACCGCGCGCAAGATGCGGAATTGGTGCCCACGCTCGCCTTCAAAATAGAGCACCGTATCCACCATGTGCTCCACCACGCGGGGGCCGGCGATTTGCCCGTCCTTGGTGACATGTCCCACCAGCAGCACACAGGCACCGGAGCGTTTGGCAAAGCGCACTAGTTCTTGGCTGCAAGCGCGGACCTGGCTCACGGTGCCGGGCGCGCTTTCCAGCACATCGGACCACATGGTCTGGATAGAATCGATGACCACAAGACGCGGCTTGGCGGCCTCTAACGTCGAGAGAATATCACGCAAGTTGGTGGCGGCGGCGAGCTGGACCGGGCTTTCGCTGAGGCCGAGGCGGCGCGCCCGCAAGCGCACCTGCTCGATAGCTTCTTCGCCCGAGACGTAAACCACACCGTCACTGCCCGCAATTCTTGCCGCCACTTGTAACAAGATTGTCGACTTGCCGATGCCTGGATCACCGCCCACAAGAATAGCGGAACCGGGCACCAAACCCCCGCCGGTGACGCGATCAAATTCCGCCATGCCGGAGACGGCTCGGGGCGGCTCAGCGCTTTCGCCTTTGAGCGGCACAAGATTGAGTTTTGCCCCTTTGCCGCGCGTTGCGGCGAGGGAGGTTTTGTGTGCGCTTTCGCCCGCCGCGGCAGCGCCCACTTCTTCTTGCAGCGTGTTCCAATCCCCGCAGGCGTCGCAGCGCCCGGCCCATTTGGACGCGGCGGCCCCGCAAGATTGGCAAACGTAAGAAGCAGCCGCGCGCGCCATATCAGGCCTTCAGCACTTCCATTTGAATGGGGCCTTCGGCGCGGCCATTGATGAATTGATCCACCATGGGATTGCCGGTGTGGTCGATCTCGCCTGCGGGCCCGCGCCAGATGATCTGGCCTTTGTGGATCATGGCGATGTCGTCAGCAATTTTGCGCGCCGATGCCATGTCATGGGTAATGGAAAGCGCCGTCGCGCCCAAATCTTTCACCCGCTCAACAATGAGCTCATTGATGATGTCGGCCATGATGGGGTCGAGCCCGGTGGTGGGTTCGTCAAAGAATATGATCTCCGGCTGGGTGGCGATGGCGCGGGCTAGGCCGACGCGCTTTTGCATACCGCCGGAAAGCTCAGACGGGTAGAGCTTGCCCACTTCGGGGGCGAGCCCCACTTTGCGTAAGTTGTCGATGGCGATGTCATGCGCGTCTTTGCGGGTGGCGCGTTTGGTTTGGGTCAGGCCGAAGGCCACATTCTCCCAAACACTCAGCGAGTCAAACAGCGCGCCGCCCTGAAACAACATGCCGAACTTTCGCATGATTGTGTCGCGCCCCTGCTCGCCCATGCCGACGGTTTCTTCGCCGTCCACCAAAATGGAACCTCTTTCCGGTGTCAGCAGTCCCAGAATGCATTTCAGCATGACTGATTTGCCGGTGCCCGAGCCGCCAATGACCACAAGGGATTTGCCATCTTTGACACTCAGGTCGAGCCCATTCAAAACATGGTTTTTGCCAAAACTCTTGTGGGCATTTTTGATGTGAATTTTTGCGTTTTCTGTCATGGCTTAAAGCGGTGTCGCCCCCCCGCTGAAAAGGAGCGACGTCATGAGATAGTTTGCTGCCAAAATCAGAATTGACGCGGCCACAACGGCATTGGTGGTGGCACGTCCGACCCCTTCTGCGCCGCCTTTTGAGTTGAAGCCCTGATAGCACCCCATGAGCGAGATGATAAAGCCGAACACCGCCGCCTTATAAAGTCCTGACGTCACGTCGCCCAGCTCTAAAAACTCCGCCGTGTTCTGCAGGTAGACAGCGGAGTTAAATCCCAGGCCATAGGTGGAGACTAAATAGCCGCCCATCACCCCGATGGTGTCAGCAATCAAAACCAGCAGGGGCAGGGCGATAACCGCTGCGATCAAGCGCGGTGCCACAAGATATTTGAACGGATTGGTGGACAGCGTTGAGAGAGCATCAATTTGTTCAGTGACGCGCATGGTGCCGATCTCAGCAGCGATGGCGGCTGCCACGCGGCCCGCCACCATCAGCGAGGCGATCACCGGCCCAAGCTCGCGCGTAATACCAAGAACCACAATATTGGGGACGATCTGTTCTGCATTGAAGCGCGCGCCACCAATATAAATCTGAAGCGCCAGCGCTGCGCCGGTGAAGACCGCCGTCATGCCCACGACCGGGAGTGAATAAAACCCGATGCGCATGAACTGCTCTAGCAGTAATCTTGGATAAAACGGCGGGGTGAAGGTGTGGCGCAGGGCGGTCCAGGTAAAACGGGCCAGGTGCCCGACCTGCCGCAGCGCTGCCATCGTGGAGCGCCCAATAATCGCCAAGGGGTTAAATGCCATACCAAATGCCTCTGAGTCGGTCAGATCAAGCGTACTGTCTTCTGTACCGCCTGCCGAGGCTCGTCAACATCTCGTAGGGAATGGTGCCCGCCATGGCCGCCAATTCTTCGGCGCGGACGGTTTCGCCCATGATTTCTGCCCAGTCGCCCGCGCTGACCAAATCTGGCGGAAGATCCGTGAGATCCGCCATCAGCAGATCCATGGAGATGCGCCCGATGATGGGGGCCCGTTGACCTTTGAAGCCCACATCGGCCAGTCCCCCGAGGTGTCGGGGGTAGCCGTCGGCATAGCCCAGACCCATGGTGGCGATGCGGGAGGGGCGCTTGGCTTCCCATGTGGCACCATAGCCCACGGTGGTGCCCGCAGGGATGTCGCGAACCTGCAATACACGGGCTTCCGCCAGAACGACGGCGCTGAGGCGCTCCGACTTCAATTTGCCAGGGCGACAGCCAAAAAGCGCGATCCCGGTGCGGCAGACATCGAAGTGATAGTCCTTGCCCAAAAAGATCCCACCGGAATTAGCGAGGCAGGCCTTGGCCGCTGGCAATCGCGCCAGCGCGGCCTTGAAGCGATTAAGCTGCTTGGCGTTTTGCGGGTGGCTGGGGGCGTCGGCGCACGCCAGATGGCTCATCCAGAACGCGACGTCGATGCCATTGAGGCATGAAGGATCGCCCGCCATGGTTTCAAACTCCGCCAGCGGCATGGCAAGGCGGCTAATGCCGGTATCGAAATGCACCGCAGCGGACAGTTTGATGCCTTGCGCTTGGGCATAGGCCCCCCAACGTTCAATTTCCGCAAGGCGGTTGAGGCAGGGCGTCAAGTTGTAGCGGTGCAATTGCTCTGGTTCCGCCACAGCAAGGCCATCGAGAATGAAAATGTCTTGGCTAATGCCTGCATCGCGCAAAGCGGCCCCTTCATGGGCGCGGGCGACAAAGAAAAGATCGCATCCCGCCTCCACCAGTGGCGGCGCGAGGCGCGCGGCACCGAGGCCATAGCCGTCGGCCTTGACCACCGCTGCAAGTCGGGCGTCGCCGGTCATCTCATTCAAGAGCAGAAAGTTTGTCTTCAGCGCGCTCAAATCAACCGTGAGCCGGGCGGTATTGGGGTCAAGCTCAATTAGCTTGGTAGTAGATTTCTCAATTGGATTCATCGTAGCGCCCTTTATACGACCCTATAGCACCTTGGCACTATGGCGAGGGCGTGGCAGGGCACGCAAATGGATAGGTTAATACTTGAAATCGTCGCTTTGATGAGTGCGCTCAAGATTGCCAAAGCGGGTGTATTCGGCAGTGAAGTGGAGCGGCACATCGCCGGTGGGTCCATGGCGCTGTTTGGCGACTATCACTTCGGCTTTTTGCGCCGCGCCTTTTTCTACAATTTCGCTGTCTGAAGCCCCATCGAGGCGCAAATAGTATTCCTCGCGATAGACGAACATGACCACATCGGCGTCCTGCTCGATGGAGCCTGACTCGCGCAAGTCCGACAGCATGGGGCGGCGATCAGTGCGCGATTCCACGGCCCGTGAAAGCTGGCTCAAGGCCAAAATGGGCACGTTAAGTTCTTTGGCCAGTGCTTTGAGGCTGGTGGTTATCTCAGTGACTTCTTGCACCCGGCTTTCATTGCGGCGCTTGTCTGATCCGGCCAGCAGTTGAATATAGTCAACGACAATGAGATCAAGCCCGCCGGATTTGCGATACTGGCGCCGCGCGCGCGCCGCAAGGGCCGCTATGTTCAATCCGCCGGAATCATCAATCATCAGCGGCACTTCTTGAAGCTCATCAATGGCGCTTACGAGGCTGCGGTACTGGTTCTCATTGATCTGTCCGCGGCGAATGTCGGAGGATGGAATTTCCGCCTGCTCTGAGATTACCCGCGTGGCCAATTGCTCTGCCGACATTTCCAGGGAGTAAAACGCGACCTTGTGATGCTCAAAATCTTCCTCCCCATCGCTTTTGGGTTTGAGCTGGGAGGCGACATTGAAGGCAATATTTGTCGCTAGCGAGGTTTTCCCCATGCCGGGGCGACCGGCAAGAATGACAAGATCGGAATTTTGCAACCCGCCCAAACGATGGTCGAGATCTTTCAGCCCCGTCGAAAGCCCTGACAAATGGCCATCGCGCTTGTAGGCATTTTCTGCCATCTGCCGCGCTTGTTCCAAAGCGGCGCTGAATTGGACGAACCCCCCTTGGCGCTGACCAGTTTCAGCGAGAATGTAGAGCTCCTTCTCCGCCTCAGTGATCATGTCCTCAGGCTTGTCATCAATATCGGCGTGGATTGAATCCTCAATCAACGACTGCCCGATCTCAATGAGCCCGCGCCGCACGGCCAAGGCGTGAATGAGCCGGGCATAGTCCGTGACAATGGTTGCAGGGGTGGCCCAGGCCGCAACGCGCGCGAGATAGTCGGTGCCGCCAATCTCAACGATGGCCGGGTCGCGCTCAAAATAGGGTGCCAGCGAAATAGGCGAGGCGATGTGCCCGCGCTCAATCAGTTTGGCGGCGGTATCGTATATGCGCCCGTGCAAAGCTTCGGCAAAATCTTCTGCGCGCAAAATATCGGCAACCCGATGGAAGGATTCGTTGTTGAGGAGAATGGTGCCGAGCACCATTTGCTCAGCCTCAATATTGGCAAGTGCATCACGCGCGTGTTCAACGCTGCCCGTGGGCGCATTTTGGGTGAGGATATCTTCAGCTTCCATTATGGCACTCAATCCTGATCAAAGGCGCAGCGCAATTGCCAAATTGGGGTTAGAAATTCTGCTCACAGGGGACTTATCCACAGAATAACAAGTCTGTGGAAAACATTCCCTCGCCCTGTGGCAAATATTTCGTCCGTATACGGAAAAAGGCAGAGCATTGCCCCGCCTTTTTCGCAAATATTGAAATCAGAGTCTACGGCTATTGGCGCGAACTACTCAGATTTTGTTTTTTCTTCGTCAGACGGGGCATCACTGCCGCTTTCATCTGCCGCTTCAGAGGGTTCTTTGGGCGTTTCTTCTTCCGAAGACGCCGCGATTTCTTCGGCAACTTCAGCAACAACGTCTTCTTCAAAGACCTCTTCAATATTCAGAGCCGCTTCGTCTTCAAGATCAACTGCAGAGGCGAGACCTTTCTCGCCACGGGCCTGACGCTCGGCTTCATCTTGTGAGCGCGCCACATTGATTGTGACGGTCACGAAGAGTTCGGGATGCAACTGAACGCGCTGCTCCACAAGGCCCAGCATCTTGATCGGGCGTTCGAGCATGACTTGGTTTTTGTCAATCTTGAAACCACCATCAACCATTACGTCTGAAATATCGCGGGCACTGACGGAACCATAAAGCTGGCCGCTTTCACCCGCCTGACGGATGATCGTAAAGCTTTCACCATTGAGCTTTTCGCCAACGGTTTCGGCTTCGGACCTGCGCTCCAGGTTGCGGGCTTCGAGATCCGCGCGGCGGGTCTCAAAGGATTTCTTGTTTTCGTTGGTTGCGCGCAAGGCCTTGCCGTGAGGCAGAAGGAAATTGCGGGCATACCCGTCGCGGACTTTGACCAGATCACCCATCTGGCCCAGTTTTTCCACGCGTTCTAGCAGGATGACATCCATGATTTTGCTCCTTCCTGCTTAGTCGATTGAATAGGGCAAAAGCGCCAGGAATCGCGCGCGCTTTACAGCTTGCGCAAGTTTCCGCTGGTGCTTGGCCGAAACGGCGGTGATACGGCTAGGGACAATCTTGCCGCGTTCAGAGACAAAGCGCTGAAGCAAGCGGATGTCTTTGTAGTCGATCTTCGGTGCGTTATCACCGGAGAACGGACATGTTTTGCGCCGACGGAAGAAAGGGCGGCGGACAGGCACCTGAGGAATACGATCTGACATTTTGGCCTCCCTTATTCGGCTTTAGGGGTTGGTTCGGCATCTGGCGCTGCCACGGCGGCAGGCGCGGCAACGGCAGCAGGGGCGTCATCCCGGCGTGGCGGGCGATCATCCCGGCGCGGGGAGCGGTCGTCGCGGCGCGGGCGATCACGATCACCAAAACGGCCACCACCGCGGCGGTCATCACGGACCTTCGCAAGAATAGCGGATGGCTTCTCGTCAAGCTCATCAACTTTGATGGTCATGTAGCGCAAGACGTCTTCATTCAGGCTCATCAGGCGTTCCATCTCCGCCACCGCACTATGGGGGGCGTTGATGTTCAGGCGCACATAGTGGCCCTTGCGGTTCTTCTTGATTTTATAGGCCAGGGTCCGCAGACCCCAGTTTTCGACCATCTCAACCGTACCCTCGCCAGCTTCGATGGCTGATTTGAAAGTGTCGGTGAGTTGTTCAACTTGCTGCACCGAGACGTCTTGGCGCGCAATGAAAATGTGCTCGTAGAGCGACATGTGGTGTCCTCATTCATTTTTGTTTCGTTTGTCCAGCGGCGCGGGGGAGACCCCCACGATGGTTCGACCGGATCGGTGAAGGGGGGAACACGCCCCCTCACGCAAGGCACGCCCTAAAGGAATGCCCGCCAGACGACCGCAGAACGGCTTAAGGCGCGCGTCTTAGAGGAATTGAGGGGTGGGCGCAAGGGCGGTCGGTGCGACCTAACGCCAAAGCCGGTCGCCATAAACCAGCGGCTGGCCTTCCTTGGTATAGGAGCCGCGGAAAAGTTGACATCCGGGGCCAAAATCCAGCTGGGTGCGGTCGGCGCTTACTTCAAATTCGCAGGCTGAGGAAACCTCCGCCCCAAAGATCGGCGGGTTGATCAGTTGACCCTGATCATAGCTCAGCTCCAGGGGGCCCGCGAAGGTAAAGGCTGGCAGGGAGAACCAGACCAAATCCACCTGCACCGTATCCCCCTCTCCCACGCGCCCGGTGAAGCGGCCAATGCGCGAGTTGCTTGGGGTGGGAACCCGGTTGAAGCGGATCTCGTTCACCGGACCCTCGGGGCTTTGCAATTGCTGCCAAGTGCCATTGAGGGGGTGGTCCTGGGAATGATTGCCGAGCAGATCTTCCATGGACGAGGCATCAAATCTTGAGCAGCTCGCGACGGCAAAGCAAATAGCGGCAATGATAATGAGGCGCGCCACAATGTTCCCCTTGGTGTTTCTTCGTACAGTAATATTACGCACAATTTTCAGTCACAAAAAAGGGCGGCAGAGACTTGTCATCTCGCCGCCCTGAATTATTGCAACCCGAGCTACATAGATTTGCTAAACGTCCCGCTAAACAGCAAACAGCCATCTGAGAACGTAACTTCACTCTCATCTGCATTCACAGAATAGGTGCAGTAATCAGTTTGCCGCAATTCGTTGTCACTCCCGAACGGGCCATTGCCTCGGTCGCCGTAGTAGACGCGAGTGGAATAGGTCAGCTCAACGGTGCCAGCATAGCCGTGTTGCGGCTCTGGGTGCCAATAGCTGTTGAACCCGTCCCAGGCGAAATCCACCGCTGCGGAATCACCAGAATCCAGCGAGCCATCGAATGAGCCGCCGCGTACTTGCCAATACCGATCAAGCGGCTGGGTGTCGAAGACAACCGTGTTGGCGCGCGAATCGCTCGATTTGGCTTCCTGATGCCAGGTGCCATTGAGAGGGTGTTCGACAGCCAATTCCGCCCGGCGATCCCGATGCGGCTCATCGCCTGCGTGCTGGCACGCTGCCAATGTCACGAAAAGGCTTGCGGCCACCAATACTCGTATCATTTTCAAATCCCCTTCAAAGGTGTCCGGTCTCCA